>JBILEB010000002.1:0-159197 GCA_044352295.1 Myxococcaceae bacterium | reverse complement strand
GGGCTCTTCGACGTCCACGTGACGGGCAAGAGCTTCGTGCCGCAGAACCGGAACTTCCTCGTCGTCGCCAACCACGCGAGCCACCTCGACATGGGGCTGGTGAAGGTGGCGCTCGGGGAGCAGGGCCAGCGCCTCGTCGCGCTCGCCGCGCGCGACTACTTCTTCGACACCTCGTGGAAGCGCGCGTACTTCGAGAACTTCACCAACCTCATCCCGATGGATCGGCAGGGGAGCCTGCGCGAGTCGCTGCGGCTCGCCGGAGAGTCGCTCACCCAGGGCTTCAACCTGCTCATCTTCCCCGAGGGCACGCGGTCACCGAACGGCGAGCTGATGGAGTTCAAGCCCACCACCGGCTACCTCGCGCTCTCCTACGGCGTCGACATTCTCCCGCTGTACCTCAAGGGCACCCACGACGCGTTGCCGAAGGGCTCGTGGTGGCCGAAGTTCGAGCAGCTCGAGGTGCGCATCGGCCCGCCGATCCTCATCGACGATCTGCGCGCGCGGGCGAAGGGGCTGGCGAAGAGCGAGGGCTACCGCATCGCGACGAAGATGGCCGAGGCCTCGGTGCGGGCCTTGTCCGAAGGGCGTGCGCTGCGTCCGGAGTTGTTGCCGGTGCCGGCGATTCCATCGCGGGAGCGGCGGTGACCGGTTGGCTGAACCTGGAGTCGAACTGCGGAGGCGGCTGACGTGAAGATTCTCGTGACGGGCGGGACAGGTTTTCTGGGCACCCACCTGGTGCCGATGCTGCTCGAGGCCGGCCATCAGGTACGGTGCCTGGGGCGCACGAAGCCGCCGGCGGCGTGGGCCGAGCGGGTCGAGTTCTTCCAGGCCGATCTGAAGGACGGCGAGGCCGTCAAGCGCGCCGTCGTCGGCATCGACGCCCTCATGCACCTCGCCGGGCTGGTCTCGTTCAAGAACGACGACGGCCGGAAGATGTACGAGCTGCACGTCGACGCGACGCGCGAGCTGCTCAAGGCGGTCATCGCGACGGGGACCAAGCCGCGGGTCGTCCTCGCCTCCACCTCGGGTACCATCGCGGTGTCGAAGACCGAGCGCGTGGGCACCGAGGCCGACGACTACCCCATCGAGACGGTGGGTCGGTGGCCGTACTACCTGTCGAAGATCTACGAAGAGAAGCGGGCCCTCGAGCTCTGCAAGAAGAACGGCCTGCCCCTCGTGGTGCTCAACCCGTCGTTGCTGATGGGCCCGGGGGACGACCGGCTCTCCTCGACGTGGACGGTGGTGAAGTTCCTGCAACGCGACATCCCCGCGATGCCCGGCGGCGGCATGAGCTTCGTCGACGCGCGGGACGTGGCGAAGGCGGCGGTGGCGGCGCTCACGAAGGGCGACCTCTATGGCCGGCACCTCATGGGCGTGAACCTTTCGATGGACGACTTCTTCAAGCGGCTCGAGCGCCTCACCGGCGTGCCCGCGCCGCGCGTGAAGCTCCCCCGCGACGTGAACATTCTCGGGGCGTACGCCCTCGAGCGGATCGCGAAGTGGCGGAAGACCGACGTGACGCTCGACCCCCAGGAGGTCGAGGTGGGGGAGCACTGGTTCTGGTGTGACTCGTCGAAGGCCGAACGGGAGCTGGGCTTTTCCGCGCGGGATCCCTACGAGACGCTGCACGAGACGGTGCGGTACGTGATGCAGAAGCTGCCACCGAACGCACTCCCAGGGATCAAAGGCGAGCTGTTCGACCTGCGCGCCGGGCGATGAGCTCGCTTTGACAGGCGCTGTCGAGGGTCGTTCAATGGCCCACATGCAGACGGTGGAAGAGCGGCTCGACCGGCAGCTTCGAAGGGCGCGACAGGGCTTCAGGCTCGCCCGCGGTCGCCCCGAAGTTCGTGAGACCGCGCTCACCTGGCTGGCGCAGCACCCAAGTGGGCGGCCCGACGTGGACGGCTTGTGGCGTCAGGCGCTCCTGGGAGAAGGGCCGCTGAGCGCGTTCCTGGCGGCCGATGCCTCGTTCGAGTCATGGGCTGACGAGATTCCGTTGCGGTGCATCGTGTCGGCCCACCCGTTTCCGGATCTCTGGCGATGGACGCTCCCCTAGCGTGGCGTGTCGTGCAGGATGCAGCGCGGCTCGTCGGCGAGGGGGAGCTCGTCGTCTTCGGGAGCGCCGCCCTCGCGTTCTGGTTGGGAGCCCCGCCAGCGAGTCGCGACGTCGACCTCTGGGTCGTGCCTGCGGAGCGCGGAGAAGCCATCGAGGCGTTGATGGGTGAGCTCTCGTGGTACCACGAGAAGTTCTCCATTCATGCGGAGGTGTGGGGTCCCGAAACCTTCAAGGCCCCGCCGGGCTGGCGTACGAGAGCGAAGGTGTTTTCGTTCGACGGGCTTCCGGCGGTTCGCGTGACGTGTCCCCACCCGCATGACGTGGTGCTCGCCAAGCTGGAGCGCATGGATCCGAAGGATCGAGAGCACATCGAGGTGGTGCTCTCGCAGATGCCGATGAGCCCAGAGCGGCTTCGGGCGCTCGTCGCGGAGTATGAAGCGCCTCGAGAGGCGGATCGCGAGGCGCGGTTCCAGTCGAACCTTGCGTGGCTCTCAACGCGGGTCGCAGCTCACGCCGGGTCGAGCCGGTAGTACCGTCGCAGCTCTGCGTACAGGTCTGGGTGTTTCTGCTTCATGGCCTTCGGGCGCTCGAAGAACGCCTCGGTGGCCACCGCGAAGAACTCGGCCTCGTTCGTCGCGCCGTAGTCTCGCAGCACCTTGTCCCGCCGCGGTGACGCCCGGAGCTTCGCGTAATGCTCGCTGAAGACGTGCGCCCAGGCGTGAAGCGCGGAGAACGAGGAGAGCGCGGGCGTACCGTCGAAGCGGCCGTCGGTCAGATCGAGCACGTGCGCCAACTCGTGCAGCGTCACGTCGTGCCCGTCGAGCGGGTTGTGCAGGCCCTGCTTCACCGAGTCCCACGAGAGCACCACCAGGCCCCACTGGTGGGCTTCACCCAGAATGGTCCCGCCATCGCGGCTCCAGGCACCGGGATAAAGGAGCACCGTGACCAGGTCATCGTAGACGTCGAGTGACAGGTTCCGCGCCATGCGGGCCGCGCTGCCGGACACGAGCACGCGCATCTCGTCGGTCACCACCAGGCCCTGTGCGCCTTCGAAGACCTTCTCTCGTGCGAACACCACGAGGTGTCGGCGGAAGCGCTCGCGTTCGTCAGGTTCGAGCGTGGCCTCGAAGGAGAAGTGCTTCGCGACGAGCGGCTCCCACCCGGCGGGAAGCGACTCACGGGCCAGCCAGCGACGCCGCAGCCACCGAAAGACGAAGAACATCAGGGCGGGGCGTTGGGCACGATGGTGTCGACGAGGTTGAACGAGCAGGTCGACGCCCCGGAGAACTGCACGTTGCCGACGACCCACATGTCCTTGGTCCGGTTCATCGAGCGGGTCTGTGTCGTGACGAGGGTGCCGCCGCAGTAGATCTTCACCGTCGAGAGCACCGGTGTCGGTGACGCGCCCCACGCGTACATGTGGACCCCGACGGTGTACGCGACGTTCAGCGCCGGCGAGTTGATGCGGGTGTTCTCAGGGCCCCGCCCCACGGTGTCGTCGCGGTCGAGGTTCGGGCTCTGCTGCGGCGTGCCCCAGCTCGGCGTGCGCTGGCCGAAGTAGCAGTCCCACAGGTTGTTGCTCCAGCTCGAGGCCGTGAGCGCCGAGCCGCCGTTCTGGTGGAGCAGGTGCAAGTCCTGATCGTTGTTGCGGTCCCACGTCAGCTCGACCCAGAGATCGCCGTTGGGCGTCACCGTGATGGGCGTGGAGCAGGTCGACGTGCTCCCCAGCCCGTCGGAGACGGTGAAGTTCACCACGTGGGTGCCCACCACGTCGGCGAAGTAGTTCGTGTTCGTGCAGCTCGACGGCGCCGAGAAGCTCCCGTTGGCCGTGGGCGGCCGCGAGCCCACCGTCCACGCGCAGCTCACCGCGCCCGGCGCCATGACCGAGGGCACGAGCGGGACCTGGCTGTTGGCGCCCGTGGTGATGGGGCCCGGGCACATGGCCGTGACGCCGCAGCCCATCATCACGCGCGGCACCCCGTTCCCCGTCAGCCCCACCGGGTAGGTGACAGTCTGGCCGTTCTGCTGCACCGTGACGGAGAGTTCGCCCTGCTGAGCGCCCAGCAGGTATGGCCGGTGACGAAGCTGAAGCGTGCGGGAGGCGCCCGGGTTGATGACCCCCGGCGTGGCCGCGACGGCGACCGCGAACTGGGGACAGCCCTGCGCCGTCATGCAGGTGCCGGTGCCGCTCGAGACGTTCGCGGGGTTCGTCAGCGTGGCCGAGACGAGCGTGAGCGGCGTGGGGCAGGTGTTGGTGATCGACACCGTGCGCGACGGAGAGCCGCACTCGAGCTCGGTGTTCATGAAGTCGAGCGGCGTGGGTGAGATGGTGATGCACGACGGCGCGAGCGTGGCCTGGAGGAGCACGCTGCCCACCGGCGTCGTCGGGTTCGACACCCCGAACGTCACCTCACCGCGCACCACCGTCGGCATCATCGGCGCGGCCCGCAGCGGCTGGGCCCGCACGGTCACCGGCACCTGTTGGCCAGGAGGCAGCGTCAAGGCCGGAAGGGGAATCGGCATCGAGAAGGTGTCGTCGCTCGTCGGCGTCACCTCGATAGCGTTGAAGTAGCAGACCTGGTCGGGCTGCACGCCGCGGTTGCGCAAGATGAACTGCTGATCGCGCACCTGCGGCTGATCGATGACGCCGAAGGTGAGCTGCCCGGGGAGCACCTCGTAGTTGCACGGGGGCGCTTCGACGGCCTCGGCGGTGATGCGCACCACCGTCTCGGGCGTCAGCGGATCGTTCGAGGGAAACGTCACGTCCCACGCCTTGGGCCCCGGCGAGGTGGGGATGATGCGGATCGGCACCGAGAGCGCGGCCGTCGCGGTGGCTTCGATGCCGATGGACGGATCGTACCGGTTGGGCTGGAGCGTTCCGGTGCAGCCGTTGCGCTGCTGATCCCACTCACCGACGCAGAGCTCTGACGTGGTGCCCATCACGGCGGTGACGGTCCAGTAGGGGGCGCCGTTTCCCATCGTCCCGAGCTTCAGGTTCGCGCGCGGGTCCGCTGGCATCGGCCGCGTGCCGGTGTTGGTGATGCGGAGCGTGCGGGGCACATAGGCCGGGGGCGACGCGTTGGGTGTGAAGCCGATGCGGCCGACCGAGAGCGGGGTGGGGCGGATGTCGATGCGGGGGCCGCCACCGACGCCGCGCAGGCGCACGGCCACGGCCGACTGTCCCGAGAGCGAGGTCGTGGCGCGCAGAGAACCGAGCTTCTGTCCGAGCGCGGTGGGCCGGAACTCGAGCTTCACGTCGGCGGCGCCTTCGGCCCACGACCCCGTGGCGGTGCGCGTCGCGGCCGGGACGGTCTGCCGGGTGAGGTCGCCAGCGGCGGCCTCGGTGACGACGAACACGGGGTCGCTCGCATCGATGGCGGTGAGGGTCACCGGGCTGCTGCAGGCGTTGAGGAACGTCACCGTTCCCGGCCCCGAGCGCCCTGGCGCGACGTAGCCGAGGAAGAGCGAGCCGTTGCGTGGGTCATCCGCAGGGTTCGACCGGAACGACAAACACGAGTTGACGCCGCGCCCGATGAGGCGGACCTCTCGCACCGGACAGCTGGTCGTGCGCTGCACCGACAGCCGGGCCTCGTAGTCCCGCGTCTCGGTGGGCGTGAAAGTGACCACGGTCTCTGCGCGTTCACCCGCGGCCACCTCGCGACCGCCGCGTCCATCGAAGCCCGTGACCGAGAAGGCCTGCGCGCCCGACCCGGTGACCTCGCTCGTCGTCACGCGCACCGCGATGGAGGCCTCGTTGCGCAGGTCGACCGTCTGGCTCGTCATGACGGTGACGGGCACGGTGCCGAAGTCCAGCACCTCGGGGACCTCGCACTCACCGGAGATCGCCCGGCCCTTGAGCTCGAGTTGCGCGGCCGGGGCGCCCTGGGGCACGAAGTCCAGCACGCTGAAGGCGTCGAAGGCCTTGACCGTCGGATCCTCCGCGAGTGGTGGTGAGAAGGCGACCGTCACCGGCTGACGCTCCGACGGAGCGACCTCGCGGTCCTGCTCCCACGTGATGGAGAACGGCGCACGCGGCTCCACCCGCCCCTGCAGCGTCACCACGTCGCCCACCACGCGCGAGAAGTCCGACAGCGTGAACGAGGCGCGGCCGATGTTCCGCACGAAGACCGTCTGGTTCGTCGTCGAGCCCATCGGGCGGGTGCCGAAGTCGATGACGGCGGACTCGCCCGTCTGCGGGCCCTGGGCGGTCTCCCATTCCCACCGCACCTCGCCCTGCGCCAGCGTCAGGGGCTTCTGACAGTCACACCCGGTGACGACGACCCCCGTGAAGAGGCAGAGCAGCGAAAGGCGACGTGTCACGAGGGCTCCCAGGCAGATGCGGACGACGACCCGCCAATTCGGTCAGCCTTAGCAGCCACGACACCTGCCCGTCACCCCTCCTCCTCGTCGAATCCCCTGCGACTTCGATGGTTTTCCGGCCGGGATTCGGTCCAGCCGGCCTTGCCAGGGGGGCGTCGCGCTGTACCTTGGTGCCGCCTTTCGCCCGTCGTCCCACAGTGGCAGTCCCCATCGTTTTCGGTCAGAAGGCACCCCGCCATGATTGATTGGGTCCTCAAGCGCATCATCGGAACGAAGAACCAGCGCGAGCTGAAGAAGGCGTACCCGCGGGTCGCCGCCATCAACGCGCTCGAGACGAAGATGCGCGCGCTCAAGGACGAGGACTTTCCGCGCGAGACGGCACGCCTCAAGCAAGAGATCGCCAACGGCAAGAGCCTCGATGACTGCCTGCCCGAGGCCTTCGGGCTCATTCGTGAGGGGGCCCGCCGGGCCATCGGCCAGCGCCACTACGACGTGCAGCTCATCGGCGGCATGTTCCTCCACCAGGGCTGCATCGCCGAGATGCGCACGGGCGAAGGCAAGACGCTCACCGCGACGACGGCCGTGTACTTGAACGCGCTGTCGGGCCGCGGCGTGCACCTGGTGACGGTGAACGACTACCTCGCCCGCCGCGACGCCGAGTGGATGGGCCGCGTCTACAAGTTCATGGGCATGACGACGGGCTGCGTGCTCAACGAGCTGTCCGACCGTCAGCGGCAAGAGGCCTATCGCTGCGACATCACCTACGGCCAGAACAACGAGTTCGGCTTCGACTACCTGCGCGACAACATGAAGTTCCGCCTGCAGGACTACGTGCAGCGCGAGGCCAACTTCGCCATCGTCGACGAGGTCGACTCGATCCTCATCGACGAAGCGCGCACCCCGCTCATCATCTCGGGCCCCACCGAGCAGAACACCGAGCTGTACGCGAAGGTCGACGCCACCATCTACGGCCTGGTGCCCGAGCAGGACTACCAGCTCGACGAGAAGAACCGCTCGGTGATGCTGACCGACCAGGGCATCGAGAAGCTCCAGCAGCGCCTCAAGGTGTCGAACCTCTACGCCCCCGAGGAGCTCGAGACGCTGCACCACGTCGAGCAGGCCCTGCGCGCGCACACGCTCTACAAACGTGACCGCGACTACGTCGTGAAGGAGGGCGAGGTCATCATCGTCGACGAGTTCACCGGCCGCCTCATGGCCGGCCGCCGCTGGAGCGATGGCCTCCACCAGGCCGTCGAAGCGAAGGAAGGCGTGAAGGTCGAGAACGAGAACCAGACGCTGGCGACCATCTCGTTCCAGAACTACTTCCGCATGTACTCCAAGCTCGCCGGCATGACGGGCACCGCCGACACCGAGGCCGAGGAGTTCGCGAAGATCTACAACCTCGACGTTCGCGTCGTGCCCACCAACCGCGACATGGTGCGCGATGACCTCGAAGACGTCGTCTACAAGACCGAGCGCGCGAAGTTCGAGGCGGCCGCGAAGGAAGTGAAGGAGCTCAACGCCAAGGGCCAGCCGGTGCTCGTCGGCACCGTGTCCATCGCGAAGTCCGAGGTGTTCAGCACCTTCCTCAAGAAGGAGGGCGTGCCGCACAACGTCCTCAACGCGAAGAACCACGCACGCGAGGCCGACATCATCGCCCAGGCCGGCCGCAAGGGCGCGGTCACCATTTCGACCAACATGGCCGGCCGCGGCACCGACATTCTGCTCGGCGGCAACCCCGAGGTGATGGCGAAGAACGAGGCGGGCCCCGAGCCGGTGCTGCCCGAGGAGCTGCCGCAGACCGAAGGGCAGCTCATCAACTTCTCTGCCGTCGACCAGGCCACCAGGGAGGCCTACGCCGCCGCGAAGAAGGAGTGGCAGGAGAAGTTCGAGACGGCCTTCGCGAAGTACAAGGCCCAGTGCGAGGCGGAGCGCGCCGAGGTGAAGGCGATCGGCGGCCTCTTCATCCTCGGCACCGAGCGGCACGAGTCACGGCGCATCGACAACCAGCTGCGTGGCCGCGCCGGACGTCAGGGCGACCCCGGTGTCAGCCGGTTCTACCTGTCGCTCGAAGATGACCTGATGCGCATCTTCGGCGGCGAGCGCATTCAGGGAATGATGGAGATGTTCGGCATGAAGGAGGACGAGGTCATCGAAGCGCCGATGCTCTCGCGCTCCATCGAGAACGCCCAGAAGCGCGTCGAGGGCCACAACTTCGACATCCGCAAGAACCTGCTCGACTACGACGACGTGATGAACCAGCAGCGGCGCACCATCTACAAGCTGCGCCGCCAGGTGCTGGCCGCCGGCGCCGGGATGCCGCTCGTCGAGTTCGACGAGGACCCCAAGACGAAGGTGAAGAAGCGCTCCGAGAAGTCGTACTCGTGGGAGGACTTCCGCGAGATGTCGCTCGACGCGATGGAAGACACCATCGTCGGCCTCACCGACATCTACACGCCGGCGAGAAACCCCGAGACGTGGAACCTGGATGGCCTCGCCGCCGAAGTGAAGGCGATCTTCGGCGTGGAGATGACGTTCCAGCGCCAGGGCACCGTCGAGGAGGTGCAGGAGCAGCTCTACAAGCGCGTCGAGAAGATCTACGCCGACCGCGTGAAGGACTACGGCGAGGAGTGGAACCGCTTCGTGCAGCTCCAGTACCTCTCCACCATCGACCAGCTGTGGAAGGACCACCTGCTGGGCATGGATCATCTGCGGCAGGGCATCGGCCTGCGCGGGTACGGCCAGAAGGACCCGAAGCTCGAGTACAAGAAGGAAGGCTACGCGGGCTTCGTGCGCATGCTCGGTGGCATCAAGTCGGCCTTCATGCAGCGCGTGATGCGCGCGCAGGTGCGCGACGCCAACGCCGACGCCGAGCGCCTCGAGAAGCAGATGGAGGCCCAGGCGAAGAAGGCCGTCGAGACGCGCGGCACCGAAGATGGCCAGGTTCCGCAGGAGCCCAGGGAGCAGAAGCCGGTCGTGCGGGAAGGGCCCAAGCTGGGGCGGAACGACCCATGCTGGTGCGGCTCGGGCAAGAAGTTCAAGAAGTGCCACGGCGCGATGGAGACGGTCTGACCGTCTTCACCGCGGCCGCGAGATCGTCGGGCCGGGTGCGGCAACAGCCTCCGAGAATCGTCGCACCGGCATCGACGTAGGACTGCGCCAACGCGGCGAAGTCGGGTCCACGAAACGGGGCGCCCGTCCACGCGCGTGAGGTCGCGTCCCAACTCTCGCCAGCGTTCGGAGCGGCGCCCAGCGGCAATCGCGTGGTGCGGACCGTTCGAAGCAGCGGCGCGATGACGTCGGGCGCGGTGCAGTTGAGGCCCACGGCGATGACGTTCGGCACGGACTCGAGCCGGGCCACCACCTCGACGAAGTGCTCGCCGTGACAGAGCCGGTCCGCCTTCGCCGCGAAGCTCGCCATGACGGGAACGTCGGAGAAGCGTTCGGCGATCCGCGCGACGGCCTCAGCCTCGGCCATCGAGGGGAGCGTCTCGAAGAGGATCAGGTCAGGGGCAGACTCGAGCGCGGCCTCGATCCGTGGCGCGTGGAAGTCGAAAAGGTCGTCTGGGGTGAGCGCGTAGTCGCCGGTGAACTCGCTCCCGTCGGCCAGCACCGCGCCGTAGGGGCCCAGTGAGGCGGCGACGAGTCGTCCGGGCGCGCCGTGCCGGCCGACGGCCTCTCTCGCCAGCGTCACGGCCCGGGTGAGCCGCGCATCGGACTCGGCGTTCGACAGGCCCAGCCTCGAGAAGCCCAGGCGGGAGGCCTGGTACGAAGCGCTCGAGATGACGTCGGCGCCGGCCGCGAGCGCGTCGAGGTGCACCGCGATGATGGCCTCGGGGTCGTCGGTGATGAGCCTGGCGGACCAGAGGTGTGACGAGAGGTCGGCGCCGCGTCGCTCGAGCTCGGTCGCCAGCGCCGGGTCGAAGAAGACGAGGCCCTTCGACTCGAACAGCGGCGCGAACGGGTTCCTCACACCGACTCCGAACGGAGCAGGTCGTCGAGTCGGGCCCGTGCGGCCGCCGGGAAGGGAGAGCGGCCGGGCGAGGCAACCGCGCAGGTCCCAACGGCCGCGTTCACGAGCAGCAGCGGCCAGTCAGCCGAGACCCACAGCGGTGCCCGGCGGGGAGCCAGGTGTTCGAGGACGGCGCGTTCGGCCACCGAGGCAACGGCGGGCGCCTCGTCTGGCGGGACCACCAGACGCTCGCCGTCCCACGCGACCAGTCCGGCCACGCAGGATTCGTAGAGCCTCGTGCCACTCGGGTCGGTCAGCAGCGTCGCGAAATCGTCGAGCCGAACCGAGTCATACGGCGACGGCGGGGCGGGCTTGGGGAACCGGCCGACGAGGTGGGCGAAGGGAGAGACGGCCAGGCGGGTCGGAAGACCGTCTCGGAGGCGGCTCGGCCCCCGGGGCGTCGCCGTCAGCGTGCTTCCGTCCCAACGGGCTCGGTACAGTCCCGGCGCCGCGTCAGCCGAGAAGACCTGCAGCGCAGCGCTCGCGCCAGGTCCGAGGCGTTCTGCATGGAGCCGCCGCAAGGGCATCACGCCGTGTTCGAGGAGCCGGAACACCGTGTACCCGTCGACGATCATCGGGCGCAGTCCGTCACGGCGGGGCCGGGTCCGCAAGGTCCGTCGAGCCCGGTGGTGCTGGTGGGGCCGCTCGTCTGGCGGGTCCGTGCCCTGCTCGGCGCGCTCCCGGAGCCGACGGTGGGCGTCGGCCACGATGTGGCTGGGGCCTCGACCGCGAGACTGGGTACCGGGGGGCTGCTGCTCGCCGCGCGGACCTGGCCGAGCCCCTGGGCGCTCGGGCCGCGCTGCTCTGAGCTACGCCGCATCCTGCGCGTGTCCTCTGCGTGCTCGTGCTCGCCGTCTCGGTGTCCGTCCTGGCGCAAGACCCAGCGCCAGAGCTCCCCAGTGGCAGCGCGGACTACCGCCGCACCATCTCGCTCCTGCGGAGCTTCACCGCCCGGAAGACGACGTTCGCGCAGTTCACGCAAGCGGTGGTGGCGCTCGAGCTCACCCCGCACGGGCTGGGCTGCGAGTACCAGTTCCTTTCCCCACCGCCCCCGCCACCGGGCGTCTCCTTCGAGCCGAAGCTCATGCCCTCGGACTGGGTCGGCACCTTCGGCGAAGTCGCCATGCTGCACCTCGGCGGCTTTGGCCTCGACCGGAAGGGCTACGACGCCCTTCATCGCGCCGCCCACGGGACGCGCCCGGGGTTTCCGAACTGTGGAAGGCCCCGGCGGCCCTGAAGGGCTGAGGTCTGTGCTCCAGCCGGAGGGGCGCGTCGTCGCTTCAGCTCCGTGACTGCGTGACGCCCGCGCGAGGCCCTCAGCGTCGCTCGCGAACGCCCGCGTCGAGGGTCGGAGATGCTGGCCCCGGCAGCGCCACCACCTCGAGTTGATCGTCGAGCGCGAACCGCCCGAGCGAGCGCTTGAGTGTTTCCCACAACACCTTGCGGTACTCCGCCTGCGACACCACGCCCGTCAGCACCAGGCCTGCGCCGACGTAGCGCGCCTTCACCTTGCCTTTGGTCACCGCGTCGTAGGCCTTCTGGAGATCCTTCAGCTGCGCCTGCAGCATCTGTTGCGTGAAGGTCAGCTCGAGCCCGCGCGCCTCGACGGCGTCGGTCTGGAACAGGGCCAGCAACGCCTGGCGACAGGACTCGTCGTGCACCGTGACCGTCAGCTTCACCTCGTCGAGTGGGGTCCAGCGCAGGTCGGGGCAGGCCTTCTGGGCGGCCTTCGTCAGCGCCTCGTCCACCAACGGTTTGCTGCCCACCCGAACGCGCCACGCGGCGACCCGTCCCTCTGCGCCGAGCAGCACGGTCGATCGGCCCTGCTTGAGCCCGGAGAGGAGGAGCTCCTGCGAGTCCGCCAGCCACTCGAGCTGGGTCACCTTCGGGTCCTCGACCTCGACCCAATCCAGCTGGGGGAGCCGAACGAACCGCTCCTTGCCGCCCTCGACGTCATGCACCCAATCCACCGGCCAGGCCGCGGCCCGGAGGCTGACGAGGAAGGTGAAAGTAAGCACCGCGCGCACCTCGCGGCTTGTAGCTGACGTCGCGAGGCCCTGTCATTTCGGCGGTTTGTGGACCCCTCCAGCCATCCAGTGGGGGCGGTCGGGCGGATCCACTAGATTGCCCCTTCCGATGCCGACCTGGACCATGTGGGTGGTGCTGGCGCTGCTGCTGACGGCGCGCGGGCTGTTGGCCGCGGTCGAGGCGGCGCTCCAGTCGCTGTCTGACGACCAGGTGAAGCAGCTCGCCAGGGAGTTCCCCCGGCGTGGGAGCCGGCTGTTGGCGCTGAAGGGTGACGTCGAGGCCACCGCGGCGGCGATCCGGTCGGCGATGGTGCTCCTGGGCTTCACGGCGGCGGCCATCGGGGTGTTGGTGCCGCCCAGGCTGCTCGACGTGGCCTTCCGACAGGCGCTCGATGCGTCGGAGTGGGTGGTCTGGGCGACGCCGCTCGTCTCGGCGCTGCTGGTGGCGATGATCGCGACCGTGGTCGACGTGTCCTTCCGCTCGTTCGCGATCCAGCGGCCGCAGCCGTGGGCGCTCGGCTTCTCGTGGCTGGCGAAGGTCGTCACGACGGTGATGCGGCCCTTCGTGCGGGTGCTGCTCGTGCCGGTGAACGTCGTGCTCGGCCTGTTCAACGCCAAGGTGACCTTCGTCGCGCCGCCGACGCCCCTCGAGGAGCTCGAGAAGCAGCTCATCCGTCAGGCGCAGAACCAGGAGGTCGATCGGAGCGCACCGCAGCTCATCCGCTCCATTTTCCAGCTGTCGGACAAGACGTGCCGCGACGTGATGGTGTCGCGGACCGACGTGGTGGCGCTCGAGGCCTCTACGCCGATGGACGAGATCTTCCAGCTCATCGCCGAGCAGGGGCACTCGCGCATTCCGGTGTATCGGGACTCCATCGACAGCATCGTGGGCATCCTGCACGTGCGTGACATCGTGCCGTTGATGCAGAACCCGCAGCTGATCGTCCTCCAGGACCTGTTGCGGCCGGCGGTGTACGTGCCGTGGGTGAAGCCCATCGGCGACCTGCTGCGGGAGATGCAGAAGCAGCGCATTCACATGGCGGTGGTGGTCGACGAGTACGGCGGGTTCTCGGGCATCGTCACGCTCGAGGACATCCTCCGGGAGATCGTCGGCGACATCGGTGACGAGTTCGAAGATGCCTCGAGCCCGTTCGAGAAGCAGCCCGACGGGAGCGTGCTGGTCGACGCGATGATCGATCGGAGCGAGTTCGCGAAGGCCTTCGACTTCCGCTTCCCCGAGGGCGAGTTCGAGACGCTGGGCGGGTTCGTCGCGCACCTCGCCGGGGTCATCCCCGAGGCAGGAGACCGCTTCACGCACGGTGGCTTCACCTTCGTGGTGCACTCGAAGGAGGGCCCGCGGCTCGAGCGGATCAAGGTGTGGCGGCCTCGATCGGCCTCGGCCACCTCTGGCCCGCTGCCTACGGTGACGAGCCCGAGCCAGGGCAACCTGCAGCCGGTGCCGGAGCGTCGGCCGAGCCGCGAGGTGGAGCTGGTCACGCCAGGCCGCGGGTGATGTTCGGCCTCGCGGGAGTGCTCCTCACGACGGCCGCTCTGGGTGGACCTGATGGCGAGCGTGGGGCGCGGTTCACAGGTTCGAGTGGTGTCGGCGCACGAAAGGCTGCGCGACCCTGGCTGCCAGCTGCGCCACCAAACACGACGGGCTTCGTCTCGACTGGAGACGAAGCCCGGGTGTCCAGCGAAGCCGTTCGGTCCGACTACGCCGCGGCCTTGGCGCCGCTGCCTGCGGTCACGCCCTCGCCGCCACTCTTGACGCCCGACTCGATGCGCATGCCGTAGAACGAGCGGTACACGAACACCGTCGAGATGACGAAGAACACCGCCGCCAGCCCGAGGGTGAGGGGCGTGGCCTTGAAGCCCTTGGTGAGCTGGTCGTAGCCCATCTCGTACGCCAGCTCGACGGCCAGCAGGCCGAAGAGGGTGGTGAACTTGATGACCGGGTTGAGCGCGACCGACGAGGTGTCCTTGAAGGGGTCGCCGACGGTGTCGCCCACCACGCAGGCCGCGTGAAGGTCAGTGCCCTTGGCCTTCAGCTCGGTCTCGACCAGCTTCTTCGCGTTGTCCCAGGCGCCGCCTGCGTTCGCCATGAAGACGGCCTGGTAGAGGCCGAAGAGGGCGATCGAGATGAGGTAGCCGATGAAGAAGTACGGCTCGACGAAGGCGAAGCCCAGGGTGCCGAAGAAGATGGCCAGGAAGATGTTGAACATGCCCTTCTGCGCATAAATGGTGCAGATCTCGACGACCTTCTTCGAGTCGGCCACCGAGGCCTTTTCCGAGCCCTCGAGCTTGATGTTCTGCTTGATGAACTCGACCGCGCGGTAGGCGCCCGTCGAGACCGCCTGCATCGAGGCGCCCGAGAACCAGTAGATCATGGCGCCGCCCATGATGAGGCCGAGCAGGAAGGGCGCGTGCACCAGCGAGAGGAACTGGAGGTTCTTCATCGCCAGGCCGTCGGTGATGGAGAAGAGGATCGCGAAGATCATCGTGGTGGCGCCCACCACGGCGGTGCCGATCAGCACCGGCTTTGCCGTCGCCTTGAAGGTGTTACCGGCGCCGTCGTTCTCCTCGAGGAACTCCTTGCCCTTCTCGAAGTTGGGCTCGAACCCGAAGGTCTTCTGAATGTCCTCCTTGATGTTCGGCACCTGCTCGATGAGCGACAGCTCGTAGACCGACTGCGCGTTGTCGGTCACCGGGCCGTACGAGTCGACCGCGATGGTCACCGGACCCATGCCCAGGAAGCCGAAGGCCACCAGACCGAAGGCGAAGACCGGCGAGGCGTCGATGCCCGAGGCGAGCGGGAACAGCGCGCCCAGGCCCATGGTCGACACCCAGTAGGCGACGCCCATCAGGCCGACCAGCGCCACGCCCAGCCAGTAGGCCGAGAAGTTACCGGCTACGAGGCCCGAGATGACGTTGAGCGACGCGCCGCCTTCCTTCGAGGCCGTCACCACCTCGCGAACGTGCCGCGACTCGGTCGACGTGAAGACCTTCACCAGCTCGGGAATGATGGCGCCCGCGGCGGTGCCGCAGGTGATGATGAGCGAGAGCTTCCACCACATGGTGGTGTCGTTGTTCAGGTTGGGGATCAGCAGGTACGAGGCGACGAAAGTCACGACCACCGACAGCACCGAGGTCAGGATGACGAGCTGGGTGAGCGGGTGCTCGAAGTTCATCTTGTCGGCGGTGCCGTACTTGGCCTTCGCCAGCATGTCGTTGAGCAGGTACGAGAGCAGGCTCGTCACCACCATCAGCACGCGCATCATGAAGATCCACACGAGCAACTGCACCTGCACCGCCTCGCCCGCACCCACCGCCGCGAGGAGGATGAAGGTGATGAGCGCCACGCCCGTCACGCCGTAGGTCTCGAAGCCGTCGGCCGAGGGGCCGACCGAGTCGCCCGCGTTGTCGCCCACGCAGTCGGCGATCACGCCCGGGTTGCGCGCGTCGTCTTCCTTGATCTTGAAGACGATCTTCATCAGGTCCGAGCCGATGTCGGCGATCTTCGTGAAGATGCCGCCGGCGATGCGCAGCACCGAGGCGCCCAGCGACTCACCGACCGCGAAGCCGATGAAGCACGGGCCTGCGAGGTAGCCCGGCACGAACACGAGGATCGCGAGCATCAGCAGCAGCTCGGTCGAGATCAGCATCATGCCGATCGACATGCCGGCCTTGAGGGGAATGGCGTAGGTGCCGAAGGGCTTGCCGGTCAGCGAGCTGAACGCCGCGCGCGAGTTCGCGAACGTGTTCACCCGGATCCCGTACCAGGCCACGCCGTAGCTGCCGGCGATGCCGATGAACGAAAACAGCAGAATGATGACTACGCGGGCGGCCTGGGGCAGCTGACCCTCGGTCACGTTCATGTGGGCCGTCGAGAAGTAGACCGCGATGACCGTGCCGATGAAGATCTGCAGCACGAGAATGAACTTGCCCTGCGTGATGAGGTACTGCTTGCAGGTCTCGTAGATGAGCTCGGAGATCTCGAGCATCGACCTGTGCACCGGCAGCGCCTTGAGCTGCGAGTACTGCAGGAAGCCGAAGGCGAGGCCCAGCACCGCCACCACGATGCCCGACATCAGCAGCGCCCGGCCGTTGATGCCCAGGAACGACTGACCGGCGAGGTCTGGCAGCACGAGGTTGGCCTCGCTGCCGAAGGCGAGCGCCGGCAGGAACAGGCCAGCCAGGCTCGCAAGACGTGAGAGTTTCATGACGTTCTTCCTCGGGGAGTTGAGAGAGCGCGCGGCCCATAGCACACCTGATGCGCGAGGACGCAAGGTCTTCGAGAGGTGATGGTGAGCGGTTTGCAGAGGCACGTCCTCCATGAAACCGGACGCTTCCCTCGACGACGTGCTCGACACGCTCGCCGCCATTCTTCGCGACTACGGCCGCCTCGCCTTCGACCTTTCCCGGCAGGATGCGCGGCGCACCGCGGCCCTCTTCGACCAGTGGTCGCAGCACGTGGTGGCGGGCGTCGAGCCTCCGGGTGGGGCCGGCAAGACCGGCGGCCGTCGCGATTACCCGGGGCTCCGTCGCGCCTTCCGACAGCACCGCGAGTCCGAGCAGTCCGAGATGACCCAGGTGCAGGAGTCGTTGCGGGAGGTCGTCTGGGCCTTCGTCGGAGGCCTCAACCGGCTCGTCATCGACGACGCCGCTGATGACGACAAGGTGACGGCCACCCTCTCGCAGCTCGCCTTCCGGCTGGGCAAGTCGTCACCCGTCGAGATCCGCTCGGTGGCGCTCGAGGCCGTGGCCCAGGTGCAGGCGGTCTTCGAAGCGCGGCGCTCGAGGCAGCAGACGCAGATGCAGTCGCTCGCCGAGAAGCTCGACGCGCTGGGCTCCCAGCTCGAGACGGCTCGCAAAGAGAGCACCACCGACGCGCTCACCCAGCTCTACAACCGGCGCGCCTTCGACGAGCAACTGGTGCGCACCGTCGAACTCGCGGGCCTGCGAACGGGTGGGGCGGCGCTCCTGCTGGTCGACCTCGACCACTTCAAGAAGGTGAACGACACCCATGGGCACCCGGGTGGAGACGCGGTGCTGGTCGCCGTCGCGCAGGCCTGCGTGCGCGTCTTCAAGGGCAAGGGCGACTTCGTGGCCCGTTACGGCGGCGAAGAGCTCGCGGTGCTGATGCGCGAGGTGGACGAGGCGCAGATGGTGGCGGTCGCCGACAAGCTGCGCGCGCAGGTCGAGGCGCTCGAGGTGAAACACGGGGACCAGCGGCTCAAGGTGACGGTGTCCATCGGCGCGGCGCGCTGGAGCCGCGGAGAGTCCAGCCCGTCATGGCTCGAGCGGGCCGATCGCGCCCTGTACGCCGCCAAGCACGAGGGCCGGAACCGGGTGAAGGCGGCCATGGCGCCCGCCGCTCGTGCCGCCTGAGCCGGCGGGCGCTACGGGACGACGACCTCGGAGAGGATGAACGTCTCGGCCCTGGCGATGGTCGGCGGCAGGGCGACCGTCGGGTAGCTCGTCGCGGAGTCGAGGATCGCGGTGATCTCGAACACGTGACGCGTGCCGAGCGCCATGGCGCCCGGCGGCACCCGGAACCCCGTCGCGGTCGTGTGGTAGGTCACCGCGCTCTCGATGACCGTCTCGGTCGGATCATTCGGGTTCGGCCCCAGCTGGGAGATCTGCACCTGATACCGGTTCGGCGTTCCAAGCGAGGGCGCTTGCCATGACACGAAGGGCTCGAGGCCGACGCCGGTCTGCGCCGAGGTGAGCGGCAAGCCGTTGATCACCGGGTTGCGCACGGGTCCAAGGGTCGCTGCGACGACGGGGAAGAAGGTGGCGATCCCATCTCGGCGTCGCATGCCCGCCACGAGGAACGAGCCGCTGGTCGTCCCTGGCACCACGCGGGTCCCGCCCACGGCGTACGAGACCGACCCCCAGTGCGCCCAGACGTTCGCGAAGGGATGGGCGATGGTCACTCCCGTCGGCGCTGACGCGTTGCCGGAGAGGTCGATGGTGGTGACGGGATAGCCCTCGGCGACGTTGGCCACCGGGTAGGTGACGACCTGCAGCCGATGGGTGGGCGTCGCGCCGGCAGGCAGCTGGCTCGAGAACGAGCCTGTGTTCCACTGCAGGCCGCGCAGCAGACTCGGAGGCGCCGAGAGCACGCCGCTCACCGACCGGGTCACCCCGTTGGTCTGGCTGAAGAGCGGAATCGGGCCGGCGGCCACCACCACCGAGGTGCGCGCCATGCCGCTCACCGTCTGGCGGGTCTGCAGCGCGCTCACGAGATCTCCCTGCGCGCCGTTCACCAGGCCGACGCCGAAGAGGCTCGAATAGAGGGTCCAGTTGATGGAGGTGACTGCGGTGAGGGCGTTGGCGGCCGGCGCCGGCGGGAAGACCGCCTGGTAGCCCGCGACGAGGGCGCCCTGGTTCGGAATCCACAGGTTCAGTCCATCGCCGGTCGTGTTCCACGGCTGCAGCCCGGTCAGCGAGATGCTCAGCGTCGTCGGATCGATGGTAGCGGGGCTCGCGGTGGGGCGGCCGAACGCCTCGACCACGACGGGGAACTGGCGGGCAGCTCCGGCTTCGTAGAAGTCGGTGTCGACCTGGAGCACGTACGGGCCCGCGGGTACCTGGGGAATCGTGAAGGTGCCGTTGGCGAGCCCGGTGCCGAGGACGCGCGACCAGGTGAAGCCGTCGTTCTGATGCGCGGCGATGGTGAGACTCGACACGTCGATGGGCCCGGTGACGACGCCGCCATCGGCGAGGCGGAAGCGGGTGGTGAAGCTGCCCGTGACATCGCTGGGCATCGGCATGCCGCCCGCTGAGCCACCGGCCGTCGAACCACCGGCAACCCCACCCGCGGTGGACCCGCCCGCGCTGCCACCTGCGGTCGAGCCACCGGCCGATCCACCGGCGCTCGAGCCGCCAGCCGTGGCGCCGCCAGCGGAACCACCAGCGGTCGCGCCTCCAGAGGAGCCTCCGGCCGTGGCCCCGCCTGCGCTCCCTCCCGCCGTCGCTCCTCCGCCTGCCGTTGACCCGCCAGCCGTCCCGCCGCCCGCGCTTCCGCCACCTGTCGCGGCCACACACGCCATGCCGTTGCAGATCGTTCCGGTGGCATTGCAATCGGCGCACTGGACGCCGTTGGCGCCACAGCTCGAATTGAAGACGTTGTTCGGCGGCTGCACGCAGCGACCGTCGGCATTGCAGCAGCCCGCGCAGGTCGCCGGGCTGCACGTCGAGGTCGCGCCGCCGCCAGCGCCCGACGTCATGCCGCCCCCCGCGCCCCCGCCCGTCGCGCTCGTGATGGCGCACTGGCTCGCGCGACAGCTCATTCCCATGCCGCACGCCGCGCACTGGTTGCCACCGCGGCCACAGGCCGTCACGCCATCGCCACGCTCGCAGGCACCGGCCTGGGTGCAGCAGCCCTCGGCGCAGTTCGACGGCCCGCACGTCGGCATCGGCATGCTGCAGCCCGACAGGCCCAGCATCAGTCCCACCACCGCTCCCACGACGCGCATGCACCCTCCTGCAGCGGGACTGTACGCGAAGTCACGAAGGAGTCGCCGGATGGCGTCGTGCGTGGGCGGTAGTAGCGTCGGCGCGAAATGGCCAGCAGCGAGACCCGCATTCTCATCGTCGATGCCGATCAGGACGCCGCCCAGCGCATGGGCCTGGCCCTCGACGGCGCCGGCTTCCAGGTGGCCTGGTGCACGTTTTCGCCCCAGGACTTCCAGTCGATGTCGAAAGACTTCGCGCCCAGTCTGCTGCTCGTGCACGCCGACCTCGGGAGTGCGCAGCTCACCACGCTGCTCGCCCGGGTGGATGCAGCGGGCGCCGCCACCGTGCCCGTGGTGTTGCTGTGCCGCGACATCGCCGACGAGGCCTTCGTGCGGACGATGAAGACCGGCGTGGTCGAGATGCTGCAGGAGCCCTTCTCCGCGCGGCTCCACGCCTCACGGCTGCTCATGGTGCTGGCCGAGCTGCCGGATCGGTCCGGCATCCTGCGAGGGCGGGGTGGCGCGAGCGAGCTCGGCGCGATGTTGCAGCACATCATGCGCACCCGACGCACCGGTGGGCTCGCGGTGGGGCATGCGGAAGAAGGCCGGGCCTACTTCGTGCGTGGCGTGCTCAAGAGCGCGCGGTACCAGAGCTTGTCGATGCAGGCGGCGCTCGCGGCGCTGTCCCGGCTGACGCTGCCGTGGACCTTCACCGAAGGCGCCGAGGGGAACGCGGGCGTCATCGACTTCGAGGGCGACGAGGGCTCGGCCGACCCGTACATGATGACGTACCGGGACCACGCGGCGCCCACGCGCACCACCACGGCCGAGCTGCCGATCGTCCAGGCGTTGCTCGAGCCTCCCCCGGCCGTGACCGCCACCGCGCCGCTTCCCGTCGCGCCACCGCCGACCGACGCCGAGGCCGCGCGGACGCCGGTGCTGTTCGTCGACGACGACCCGGCCGTCGTGAACATGCTTGCCAGCTACTTCACCAAGAAGGGCTACCCGGTGAAGACGGCCGGTGACGGCGTCGAGGCCCTCTCGTTGCTGGCGACGCAGAGCTTCGACGTGGTGGTGGCCGACCTCAACATGCCGCGGCTCGACGGGTGGGGCCTGTTGCGCCTCATTCGCGAAGACGTGCGCACCGCCGAGGTCCCCGTCGCGCTGTTCTCGGCCCAGGACGACTACCGGGAATCACTGCGGTTGGTGCACGCGGGCGCGCAGGCCTACTTCCCCAAGACGCTCCGCCTCACGGCGCTCGAGGCCCAGGTCAAGGAGCTCGTCGAGCCGCGCCGTCGCTTCGTGCGCAACCTGCCACCCGAGGGTGGGCTGTCATTCAACTTCGGCGCGTTGGGGCCCCAGTGGGTGCTCAAGGCCCTGGCGACGTCTCGTTTCTCCGGCCAGCTCGACGCGCGCGATGCCTGGGGGCTGTGGCGCGGCTGGTTCGAAGGCGGGCGCCTGGCGCAGATGACCGCGAAGATGGGCGCCTCGACGATGTCCGGTGACCGCGCGCTGTGCACCTTCCTCATGTCGAAGCAGTGCGAAGGCACGCTGTCGAAAGAAGGCCGGGCCCCCGACGAAGGGTTTGCGCGGCAGTCCACCGACGCCACGCTGGCCCGCCTGGTGCCGTGGCTCAACGACGAGCAGAAGCGCACCCGCGAAGATCAGCTCGCCCGGGCCCGCTCCCTGGTGCCCGACGACGAGCTCTACCGGCTCTACCTCACCGTGGGCCCGCCCGCGTGGCTGCCCATCGCGCGGCTGCTCTGTGAACAACGCCTCACGCCGGTCGAGGTCATCAACCGCCTGCAGGTGACGCCGATGGAGGTGGCTGCCGTCGTGAAGGACCTGCTGCGGCGGGGTGTCGTCTCGCTCCAGACGTGACATGGGCGCGCGGGTGCTGCTGCCAGAGGGGCGCATCGAGGCGACCAGCGGCCCTGGCGTGCGGCTCGAGCGTGACGAAGCCCGGGAGTCGTCGCTCGTTCGACGGCTGGCGCTCAATGACGCCTCTCCGCTCTATCCCTACGTCGTCGACGGCGTGGCGTGGCCGAAGAAGGGGCCCTGCGAGGCCTGGCTGAAGCCGGGGTACTCCGTGATCGAAGCCTTGCGACACGGCCGCACGACGGTTCGCCAGGGTGGGGTGTTTCGCTACGTCGCCGTGACGCACGACGAGGCACAGTGGGTGACGGAGGCGAAGGCGCTCGAGGCGCTGGGGGCCGTGGCGGCGTTGCAGGCGATGGGGTTGGACGACGCGGCGGTGGCGCTGTCGATGGGCGATCTCGACGCGGCGCGCGTGCAGTGGCTTCGGCGTCGCTGCGGCGAGGGCTGAGGCGGTCAGGTGTCTCGAGCCGGCTCCGTCCACGGGCCCGGCCCGCCGGTCCTCGCGCGCCCTGCTGGTTCGAATCCAGTCGGCCTTCGGGCCGTGGCGGAAATGGAAGACGCGACTTCGGGCGCGACGGACCGGCGGGCCTGCCCGTTCGCGCCTTGTGTCGCATGGAGCCGACCGATAGAGCCTTCGGCACCCATGGCGAAGGACGACGACTTCAAGCCCTCCACGAGCCGCCTCGCGCGCTTCGCCAAGCTGGCGTCACTCTCCGCGAAGTTGTCCGCCGATGTCGGGGCGCGTGCGGTGAAGCGGTTTGCCCGCAAGGACGGAGAAGACGAGTCGGTGTCGCTGCTGGGGCATGGCGCGGCGGAGCGTCTGGTGGCCACGCTCGGCGACTTGAAGGGCGTCGCGATGAAGATCGGCCAGACGATGGCGATGGATCCCGATCTCCTGACGCCCGAGATCCGCGCGGTGGTGGCGAAGCTCCAGAACCAGGCGCCGCCGATGCCGTGGCCGACGGTGAAGCAGGTCATCACCACCGAGCTTGGCCGGTCGCCCGAAGAGGCGTACGCGTCCTTCGAGCAGGAGCCCATCGCCTCGGCCAGCCTGGGCCAGGTGCACCGCGCGGTGACGAAGGACGGCCACACGGTGGCGGTGAAGGTGCAGTACCCGGACATCGCGCGCGCCATCCACTCCGACCTCGACAACCTGTCGGCGATGGTGGCGATGGTGGCCACCACCTCGCGGCTCACCCAGGGGAAGGACTACTTCAAGGAGCTGCAGCAGGGCGTGCTCGAGGAGCTCGACTACCAGGTCGAGGCCGAGCGCTCCCGTCGGTTCGCCGCCGCGGTGGCGCCCTTCGGCGATCTCAAGGTGCCGCGGGTCTTCGACGAGCTGACGGCGGAGCGGGTGTTGACGCTCGAGTTCTTCGACGGCGAGACGCTGAAAGAACTGCTCCAGCGCAACGAGGGCCTCTCGAACGAGCAGCGCTTTCACCTCGCGCGGCTCCTCACGCGCGTGACCTGGGGCCCGTTCCTGGCGAGCGGGGTGGTGCACGCGGATCCGCACCCGGGCAACTTCATGCTGCTCAAGGATGGCTCGCTGGGCGTGCTCGACTTCGGCGCCATCAAGCAGATGAGCGACGGGTGGACCTTCGCCAACCGGCGGCTCTTCACCTCGATGCTGGGCGGCCCGCCGTACGACTGCATCGGTGACAGCCAGAAGGCCGGCATGGTGTTCGACGACCCGGCAGCGGCGCGGCCCTTCGTGCAGGCGGTGCTCGACATCGCCTGTCGCGCGGCGACGGCGGAGGACTTCGACTACGGCGCGGCGGCCATCAACCGCGACATGCGCAACCACTTCCTCAAGAACGCGCTCTCGCTCGGCGCCATTCGCCCACCGAAAGAGGCGATGCAGTTCTTCCGGTGCGTCGCGGGCATGAACCAGAACCTCGAGAACCTCGGCGCGAAGGGGCCGTTCCGGGCGGTGTTCGCGGAGCTCTTCGAGACGAGCCAGCAGCACGGCCGGACCCTGGCGACGATGTGGTGAGGCGAGCTGGGCCGGCTGCACTCGCCGGACGGTGTCTCTGGACCCGCGGGTTCCATCGGTTCGCCGCTAGCCCAGCAGCGGGCTCTTGAGGCCCGCCCACGCCAGCACCAGCCGGTGCGACGCACGAGTCATCGCCGTGTACAGCCCGCGGCGGGAGTCGGTCGTCGGCGGCCAGGTCGAGCTCGCCGCGTCGGGCAGCACCACCACGTCGAACTCGAGGCCCTTGATTTCCTGCACGCAGGTGACGACGACGCCGGGCCGGAAGGGGAAGTCGCCGTTGAGCGCGAGCACCGTGTCGAGGCCGCGCAGGCGCTGACGGACCCGTCGCGCCGCCTCGGGCGTCCGGCAGATGACCGCCACGCTGGCCGAGGCGTCCTCTCCGACGAGCGCGCGGAGCGAGTCGCTGAGCCACACCGAGAGATGGAAGGGCGCCGGAAAACCCGCCCAGGTGATGGACGGCGTTTCTTCGAGTGGAACCGTCGGGTCGAGCACGTGGCGGGCCTGCGCGGTGACGTCGGGCGGGCAGCGGTAGTTGATCTCGAGGCGGATCTGCCGCGTCCCGGGAACGCCGAGCTCGCCCATGACGCCGTCCCACCCGGTGAACACCGCTGTTGGATCGACCTGCTGGGCCGCGTCGCCGGCGACGACGAAGACACCTCCGGGCCGGAGCGCGCGCGCCATCACGGCCAGCTCGATGGGCGCGAACTCCTGGGCCTCGTCGATGAACACGACGTCGTAGGCCCCCAGCGGCATCGGGGACTTTCGTCGGCCTTCGGCGCGCAGGCGCTCCAGCTCGAACAACACGGCGTGATCCTCGGCGTCGGCAGAGTTCGCGTCCTCCATCGGCGTGCCCTCGTCGAGGGAGCGGCCGTCGACGGCGGTGCGCGCCTCCTGATCGACGTGGGCCCAGGCAACGTCGGACGGGTCGAGGAACTGCACCTTCGTGTGCTGCGCGATGGCCTCGATGACGGAAGGGAACATGGCGCCAGCCCCGGCGGTGACCACGGCGGTCATCCACGCGCGGTCACCGAAGAGGTGCTCGAGATCGGCGCGCGAGGCGAGCGCGTTGCCGCGTCGGGGCCGGTCGGGATCGTCGTGCGGCCGCGGGTGCTGCGCGACGAACGCCTCGAGGGTCGGTCGCAGGGCGGGGTGGCGCTTGAGCTGCACCACGGACGAGGGCGTGTTCTCGGACTGGCGGCGCGGCAGGTCCTTGAAGGCACGGCGGGCTTCTCCGGACACCCACTCGTCGAAGGTCCACACGTCGACGTCGTTCACGCCACGGCGCTCGAGCATGAGCAAGGTGAGCCGCCGCAGGCCCTCGGTGGGCACCATGACGGCGCCGCGGAACCGGCGTTGCCGCGACTCGAGGAACCGGGCGCGCAGCGCGAGCAGCCGATGGAGCGCGACGGTCGTCTTTCCGAACCCGGCCTCACCGAGGAGCAGCAGGTGCTCGTGCGGCGGCAGGTCGACCGCCCGCTGTTGCGCCGGGTCGAGCGTCACCTCGAGTGGAGAGCGGAAGGCGTGCCGCGTGTGCGAGGGCCGGCCGGGGATGCACGGCGGAAGGAGCGATGGCGCCGTGGTCCACGAGTCGCCGTTGCGCACGAAGACGTCGGTGGGCGTGACGATGCGAGAGAGCGTGCCGGCCTCGAAGACGAGCAGGTGCTTCTCGAGCAGCCGGCCGGAGATGGGGCGCCCGTCGACCTCGACGTCGTACGAGTGGCCCTCGTCGGTGGTGAAGAACACCTCGGCCAGCGGCGCATGATCCGCGTCGAGGATCGAGACGTTCGGGTCGACCTGCGTCGCGTCGCCGAGGAACACATCGGTGATGCGGCGGGACGTCTCGAGCTTGATGTGTCCGACCAGGCGGCGCGTGGGCGCGAAGGACTGCGCGCGACGAACGGCCGCGTCCAGGGCCTCGAGTCTGGCGGCATCGGCCGACATGGGCGCGGCATAGCAGAGACCCCGTCGTTTCGCGGCGTTGGGGCGAACGGTGAATCCTCGAGTCGCCGCGGCGGTACGGCAGCCGCCAGAGGACGTCGGCGCGGAGCAGCAGCGCTTCGCCTGAAGCATCGGCCCGGCGCTCTCGGCCGTGGTGGTGGTGCTGGGGATGACGCCATGCGCGGCGCGGTTGTTCTCGTCACCGCGACGCTGACGCCGCAGAAGAGCCGGGTGGTGTTCCAGTGCCCGATGACGGTCGGATATCAGCGGTGGGTGCCGGCGTCGGTTCGCAGCGACAACCCGTCTCAGGGCCACCGCATGCGCACGTCTGGCACGGCGGTGCCACGCTGGAGCCCCCAGGCCGTTGACTGAAGGTGTGGCGGGCGGCCCGACCGTGCTTGAGTTCGCTTCGTGACGTCACGCCTGCGCCAGGTGCTCTCCGGCTCCGCGTACCAGCAGTACGTCTACGGCTACCCGCACAAGACGGCCTACGCGCGCTTCCCGGCACCGCGCCCCCTGGAACAGGTGTGGGCGAACGAGCGGCGCGACTCCCGGTTCCTCTACGTCCACGTCCCGTTCTGCGAGATGCGCTGCGGGTTCTGCAACCTCTTCACCACCGTCAACCCGGCCGAGTCGGTCGTGGAGCGCTTCCTGGGACAGCTCGAGGTCGAAGCGCGTGCGACGAACGCGGCGCTCGGCCCGGTGACGTGGACTCGCGCGGCCGTCGGAGGCGGAACTCCGACGTTCCTCGAGGTCCCGCAGCTGGAGCGGCTCCTTGAACTGATGCGCTCGCTCGGCGCCCCGCTCGGCGCGATGCCGCTGTCGGTCGAGCTCTCTCCGTCGACGGTCAGCGCCGAGAAGCTCGACGTGCTCTCCGTCGCCACGCGCCTGTCGCTCGGCGTGCAGAGCTTCGTCGAGTCCGAGAACCGCTCGCTGGCGCGGCCACAGGCGAACGCGGACGTCTTCCGCACGCTCGATCTCATCCGCGCCCGCTCCAGCGCGCAGCTCAACCTCGACCTCATCTACGGCATGGAGGGGCAGCGCCCGTCGTCTTTTCTCGGCAGTCTCGAGACGGCGCTCCGCTGGCGCCCCGAGGAGCTCTACCTCTACCCGCTCTACGTGCGGCCGCTCACCTTCCTGGGGAAGCGCGCTGCCGCGTGGGACGACCATCGGCTGGAGCTGTACCGCGTCGCGCGCGACTGGTTGCTCGGCCACGGCTACCGGCAGCGGTCGATGCGGGTCTTCCAACGCAGCGATGCGCCGACGCCGTCGGTGCCCGAGTACCACCCGGAAGACGATGGAATGATGGGGCTCGGCGTAGGCGCGCGCTCGTACACCCGGTCGCTGCACTACGCGCACGACTGGGCGGTCTCTCCGCGCGGGGTGCGCGACATCATCGACGGCTACCTCTCGCGCCCGCCGGAGTCGTTTCACGCCGCGCACCACGGCTTCGAGCTGACGGTCGAGGAGCAGCAGCGACGCTGGGTGTTGCTGTCGTTGTTCGCCGAGGGGATCGACCGCTCGGCGTTCGCACGTCGCTTTGGCACCTCCCTCGCCGACGCGATGCCCTGGTTGGACGAGCTCGAAGGGGAGTCGCTCGCGCGCTGGCATGGTGAGCTGTTGTGCCTCACGCCGGTGGGCCTCGAGCTCACGGATGCCGTCGGTCCCTGGCTGTTCTCAGACGACGTGGCCGCGAAGATGCGCGCATGGGAGGCCCGATGACGCTCTCGATCCTGTACCGGGGGGCGCTCTCGAGCTGCAATTACGGCTGCGTCTACTGCCCCTTTGCGAAGCACCACGAGACGAACGAGGAGCACGCGCACGATGGGCGGCAGCTCGAACGCTTCGTGCGCTGGTGTGAGGCTCGAGGTCAGGATCTGCGCGTCTTCTTCACGCCGTGGGGCGAAGCGCTCACTCAACACCGGTACCAGGACGCGTTCGTTCGCCTGTCGAAGCTGAAGCACGTCTCGAAGGTCGCGATTCAGACGAACCTCTCGGCGCGGCTGGACTTCCTCGAGGCCTGTGAGCCGTCGAAGGTTGGAATCTGGGCGACGTACCACCCGGAATGGACGACCGAGGCGCGGTTCCTTGCGCAGTGTGAGCGCCTGGTGGCGCGAGGGATCTCGTTCTCGGTGGGCCTCGTCGGCTTTCCCCGGTTTCGCCCGGCGCTCGACTCGCTGCGCGCGAAGCTGCCGCCACACGTCTACCTCTGGGTGAACGCGGTGAAGTCGTCCGACGCCGGTGCCACCCGCGACGACCTTGCGCACTTCGCCGCGGTCGATCCGCTCTTTCCCATCAACCAGCTCCGGCACGAGAGCCTCGGCCGCGCCTGCGCCGGAGGGCACACGGTCATCTCCGTCGACGGCGACGGCGTCGCGCGCACGTGTCACTTCATCCGCAAGCCCATCGGCAACCTCTACGACGCGAACTTCGACGACGCGCTCCGGCCACGGCCCTGCTCCGCGCAGACCTGTGGCTGTCACATCGGCTCGGTCCACCTGGCGCCCCTGGGTCTCTCGCCCGTCTTCGGTGACGGCGTTCTCGAGCGAAACCCGCTCGGGCCAGAGGCCGCGCGCGCTTTCTCTGCACCTCGCTCCGAGTCCCGGGGTGAAGCGAGCATCACCCCAACCCTGGAGCACCACACCCCATGAAGACCCTCATCGCCGCCATCGCCGTTGCCTTCGCCATTCCCGCCGCCGCCGCCGACTTCAAGTGCGCGAGCGGAAGCCGGGTCGAGAAGGGTGGCTCCACCCAGTACACCTACAAGGAGTCGTCGTCGGAGATCCGCGTCGAGAAGGGCGGCTCGACCAAGGGCGTCGCCGTGAAGCGCGGCTCGAAGTGGTACGTGGAGATCGGCGGCAGCACCCAGGCCACCTTCGAGAACGGGAAGATCGAGAAGGGCGGCTCGTCGTGGGCTTCCGTGAGCGACGCGCAGCGCACCTTCGACTGCAACGCCGACGTGGCGGCCACCCTGTGGGTCCTCATGCAGAAGGGTGTCCTCTAAGGGATTCCTCGCGAGTAGATCGCCGACATGGTCGACCCCCATGGCGGCAGGCTCGAAGAGCGGCTCGTCTCGCAGTCGGTCTTCGACGCGAAGGTCGCGGGCCTGAAACGACTCACCGTCGACGCGCGCGCGCTCAATGACCTCGAGCTGCTCGGTGTTGGCGCGCTCAGCCCGTTGACTGGATTCCTCGTCGAGGCTGACTACCGCGCCGTCGTCGACTCGATGCGGCTGGCCGATGGCACCGTCTGGCCGCTCCCCATCACGCTTTCGACCTCGGAGTCCGTCGAGCTGGGGACCTCGGTCGTGCTGGCCGACGCGTCGGGCCGTGCGTGGGCCGTGCTGGACGTCACCAGCCGCTTCACGCGTGATGTTCGACACGAAGCGCGGGCCGTGTTCGGCACGGACGATCCCGCGCACCCGGGCGTTGCGGTGTTGCTGGAGCAGCCGCAGACGCTCCTCGGAGGCGCCGTCACCGTCGCGCCGCTCCCCGAGCAGCCGTTCGACAGGTATCGCCTCACGCCGCGACAGCTGCGCGCGCTCATCACCGAGCGGGGCTGGAAGACGGTGGCGGGCTTTCAGACCCGCAACCCGATTCACCGGGCGCACGAGGCGCTCACGAAGGTGGCCCTCGAGGTGTGTGACGCGCTGGTGCTGCACCCCGTCGTCGGAGAGACCAAGCGAGACGATGTTCCAGCCGCCGCGCGCTTCGAGTCCTACGACGTGTTGGTGCGCGGCTACTACCCGCCGTCGCGAACGGTGCTCGCCGCTTTCCCCGCGGCCATGCGCTACGCCGGACCGCGCGAGGCGCTGTTCCACGTGCTGGTGCGCAAGAACTACGGCATCACCCATCTCATCGTCGGGCGCGATCACGCGGGCGTCGGCTCGTACTACCCGCCGCTCGCCGCGCAGGACCTCGTGCGCCAGTTCTCGCTCGCTGAGCTGGGCGTGACGCCGCTGACCTTCGACCCGACGTTCTTCTGCCGCGGGTGCGGCGCAGTCGCCTCGGCACGCACCTGTCCGCATCCACCGTCGGAGCACCTGGCCGTCTCGGGGACGAAGCTGCGCGAGCTGCTCCAGACGGGCCGGCGAATTCCGCCCGAGATCACCCGGCCCGAGGTCGCCGAGGTGCTCCGCCGGCACATGGGCGGAACGGCCGGTCCGCAGCGCGGCGTGCTGCTCTGGTTCACGGGCCTGTCGGGTGCCGGAAAGTCGACACTCGCGCGCGCCGTGGAGGCTCGACTGTCGACCCATCACCGCGTCGAGGTGCTCGATGGGGACGAGATTCGAACCACCTTGTCGAAGGGCCTCGGCTTCTCGAAGGAGGACCGCGACACCAACATCCGCCGCATCGGCATGGTGGGCCGGCTCCTCGCGCGGAACGGCGTGATCGCCATCGGCGCGGCGATCTCGCCGTATGCCGACACGCGGGGCGAGGTGCGTCGCGCGGCGCTGGCCGACGGCGTGGCCTTCGTCGAGGTGCACGTGCACGCTCCGATGGAGCGGCTGCTCGAACGAGACACCAAGGGCCTGTACCGGAAGGCGCTGGCGGGCGAGGTCAAGCACTTCACCGGCGTCGACGACCCCTACGAGGCACCCGGGAGCCCGGCGCTGTCCCTCGACACCAGCACCCTCGACGTCTCGACGTGCACGGAGCGGATCCTCGAGGTCCTCGCCGCGTACGGAGTGGTGCCGTGAACCTGACCCGCTGCATCGGCACCCACGACGTCCTCTTCCTCGTGCTCGACACGCTGCGCTTCGACGTCGCCGACGAGGAGTTTCGGGCGGGCCGGCTGCCGACCCTGAGTTCGACGGTGCTGGGCCCCGGCGGCTGGGAGGCGCGACACACGCCTGGCAGCTTCACCTTCGCGGCGCACCAGGCCTTCTTCGCCGGCTTTCTCCCCACGCCCGCGAGACCGGGTCGTCACGCGCGACTGTTCGCGACGCGCTTTGGCGGGAGCGAAACCACGACGGAGGACACGGTCGTCTTCGACACCCCCGACATCGTCCAGGGCTTCGCGTCGAGGGGCTACCGCACGGTGTGCATCGGCGGCGTGGGCTTCTTCAATCCCGCGACGCCGCTCGGCCGGGTGCTCCCGGGCTTCTTCGGCGAGGCGCACTGGAGCGAGGCGATGGGCGTGACCTCTCCGCGCTCGACAGAGCACCAGATCGCGCTGGCCTGCGAACGGCTCGCGGCTATCGACGCCCGGGTGTTTCTGTTCATCAACGTCTCCGCGCTGCACCAGCCGAACCGGTTCTACGTTCCGGGCGCCATACAGGACTCGAAGGCCACGCACGCCGCGGCGCTGCGCTACGTCGATGGACAGCTGGGGCCCTTGTTCGAGGCGCTGCGACGCCGGGGGCCGTCGGCGGCCATCGTCTGCTCGGATCATGGCACCTGCTACGGAGAGGACGGGTACACCGGTCACCGCCTCGCGCACCCCGTGGTGTGGACGGTGCCGTACGCCGAGGCGCTGATCCCGGCTCACTGACAACCCTGTTCGAAACATGGGCCTGATGCGTTTGCCGGCCGGAATCTGCTTGGCTTGCGCTCCATGCTCGCGCTCCTCGTGTCGGTGTCCGTTGCCGCTTCACCAGCGCCGCCCCGAACGCCGCTGGCGCCTCAGGGGGCGACCGAGAAGGACGACTCGGCCTGGGCGCGTGACGAGCAACCGCTCCCGAAACGGCAGAAGCTGACACCCGACGAGATCTGGAATGAGCCTTCGACGCCGACGGAGCCGCCTGGAACGTTGTCGCAGCCCCGCCTCCTTCGCTTCGTGGGCGCCTTCGTCGGTGGAGCCGTCGGCCTCGGCGTGCCGCTGCTCCTGCTCCCGCTCGCAGATGCACCCTGCGCGCTCGTTTCTGGTGCGTTTTCGTTCTGTCCCACGCCGGTTCACTTCCTGGTTGGCACGCTCAGTCTCATCGGCGCGATCGCCGGCGCCGCGGGAGGCTTCGCCGTTGCCGGCGGTGAGGTGTCTGGTGGCGCGGTCGTGGCGGGCACCTTCGTGGGGCTCTTCCTCGCCCTCGCTGTAGCGGCGGTGGCGGTCGCCGTTTCGCAGCCGTTCGGAGGCATGGGGCTGGGCCTGCCCGTGGTCGTCGCCGGGGCCGGGCTGGTGGTGGGGAGCCAGGCGCTCGCGATGCTGTTGCGGGACGACGCTCGCGAGGGACGGCCGTGGCTCTCCTCCAGCGGCGGTCGCATCGCGTTGACGAGCCTCACCTTCCTCGGCACCGTCGGCGTCGGGGCGCTGCTCACGGCGCTCCTCGGGGCGGCGACCCAATCGGGTGTGGTGGCGATTGGCGCGGGTGTGATCTTCGGGAGCCTCGTGCCGCTCGCCGTCTGGGGCACGCACCGGGCGCTCGACGGCAAGGGCTCCATCGGCATCGCCTACCTCGCCACGCTGGCCACGGCTGCCCTCGGGTTCCTCGGCGCCGGTTTCTTCGCCATCACGAACGGGTCCTTCCTCGTGAGCGATGGCGGCCGTATTCGGGGCGCTGCCACCACGGCCGTGGTGGTCGGTGGGGTGCTGTTGGCGACGCTCGGCGTTCCATTGATCCTCGAGGCCAGCCACGGCGGCGCGCTCATCGAGGAACGGGAACCGAAGGTCGCGCTCTCGCTCGGCGGCGCGCCCGTCGCAGGCGGCGCGATGGGGGTCGTCACGGGCCGGTTCTGACGTTCACCAGGTGACGTGGAGCTCGATGCGTTGCGTGCTCGGCGTCTCCCAGCGCACCTCGATGGGCAGCCGATAGAAGGCGCCTACCACCGAGCGCAACAGCCCGATGTAGATCTGAATCGGCAACACCTCTTCCTTGAACACCAGGAGCGCCGCGCCGGCCTCCACCTTCGAGACGAGCCGCTGTCCGGGAGCAATCATCGGGTTCAGCGTGGCGATGAGGGGTTTGAGGAGCGCCTCGGGGCCGCGCTCCTTCTGCCCTTCCAGCGCCTTACCGAACGGGGAGCGCAGCAGTGCGTCCATCACCGCGCTGCCGAGCCGCTCGAAGGCGTCGTCGACGTCGCGCGCGCGGGGCGCCACCTGCTCGACGGCCTTCCACAACATGCGCAGGAACTCGCTGGTGGGGTAGCTGAGCTGATCGACGAAGGGCTTCGGATCCACCGCGGCCTTGCGCACCTTCTGCTCGGCGACGGGCCCCGACAGCTTCATCACGGCCGCGGACAGCCCGTTGAAGAACAACCCCCGGAGCTCTGAGCCAGGTCCGGCCGAGGCGATGCGCTGCTCGAGCTCGCTCACGTCGAGCACCTTCGAGCGCGGCAGCTTCGGGTTCTCGAGGGCTGGTTTGAGGCGAGGGCCGGAGCGCTCGCCGGGGCTCGACGGCTCCGGGTGCGAGGGCAGGGGGGCGCGGGCCTCTTCGGGGAAGAGCTTCTGCATCCACGCGCCCAGGTGCGTCCGCGTGGCGGGGAGCCGCGCTTTCTTCAGGAAGTCCTCCAGCGCCTTCTTGAACTCGCCGCCGGTCTGGAAGCGCTGGTCGACGTCGCGGGTGAGCGCCTTGAGCACCACCGCGTCGAGCGCTTTGGGCACGGTGGGCTCCTTGCGTGAGGGCGGCTCGACCTCGCTGCTCACCACGGCGCGGAGCGTGGCCGTGTCGTTTTCCCGCTTGAAGAGGCGCTCCAGCGCCAGCACTTCCCACAGGACGATGCCGAGGCCGAAGAGATCGCTGCGGCCGTCGAGCGCCTTCCCCCAGGCCTGCTCGGGCGACATGTACGCGTACTTGCCCTTGATGATGCCGGTGGCGGTGCGGGTCAGCTTGTTCGCCGCGCGCGCGACGCCGAAGTCGATGAGCTTCACCGAGCCATCGAAGGCCACCATGATGTTCTGCGGCGAGACGTCGCGGTGAATGAGCTCGAGCGGCACGCCTGCCTCGGTCTTCGCGGTGTGGGCGAAGTCGAGCGCCGCGGCGGCCTCGGCCACCACCCGGCACTTGAGCGCCACCGGCATGTCGGTGCCGGCCTCGAGCGCCGCGTTCACCACGTCACCGAAGCTCATGCCGTGCACGAACTCCATGGTGATGAAGTAGTCGCCGCCCGCTTCGCCGAGGTCTTCGATGCGCGCGATGTTCGGGTGGTTGAGGGCCGCCGCGATGCGGGCCTCGTCGAAGAACATGTTGACGAACTCCTGGTCCTCCTTGAGGTGGGGGAGCAGCCGCTTGACGACGACGGGGGGCTCCTGGTCGGAGTCGCCCTCGACACGGGCCAACCACACCTCGCCCATGCCGCCGACCGCCAGGCGCTTGAGCAGGTCGTACCGGCCAAATCGGGTGGGAGCCTCTGCCACGGCCGCACCAGCATGCCTCGGGTGGCACGCCTTGGCTCGTGTGGAATCAATGACGTGTGAGGACGCTCGAGCCGTTTTCACTCGCTTGACGCGCGTCGTCCAACCCGCCATCAACACGCGTCGAAGCGCCGCATGGGACTCCGGTAGGGATTCCGCTCCCTGTGAAAGTGCCCAACACGAGCCGAGACCTGCAACGCGAGCAATCCCGGGAGCGCCTCTTTCATGCGTCACCGGAGATCTTTCACCGAGATGGTTTCCGCGCGGCGCGGGTGAGCTCGAAGCGACGTTGACCGCCTCCGGCACGATGTTCCTGGAGGGCGCGGAGGCGAAGCGGAGTCAGTCAGGCCCGAGCGCGCCGCTGCGCCGTGCGAGGTGGCCACGCGCGCAGGAACGCGGCCACGTGGTCACGAAAGAACGCGTCGAGGTCGAGTGGCCGGCAGGAGGCGCCTGACAACGAGTCCTGGTGCAAGAGCGCCAGCACCACCGGCGCGAGGAACTGGAGGGCCGCCACCCGCGCGTCCAGCGGCCCCAGCGCTCCCAGCTCGACATGCCGGCGAAGCAGGGTCTCACACGTGCCGAGGAGCGGCTCGAGCAGGTGGTTCACATAGACCGGTCCCAACGTCGGCGTGGAGAGCCCGCCCGCGAGCGCCGTCGCCTGGATGACGCCTACGCCATGTTCGAACCACGCGCCCTTGAGCTGCGTGACGTACGCCGTCAGCGAGGCCTCGACGTCGCCTGAGATGGGGACCGACGCCATGGCGAGATAGGGCGCCGCGTCGACGTGCTGGCTCTCGAGCACGGCGCGCAGGAGCCCCTCGCGGTCCTCGAAGTAATGCTTGAGCGTCGCCACCGACGTTCCTGCGGCTTCAGCGAACTCCCGCAGCGACGCGCGCAGGCCCTCGGGCGCCATCACCCGTTCACGCACCTTGCGGGCCAGCGCCAGCCGCTGGGCGTCGTAGTCGGCGTTTCTGGAACCTCGGGTGCGTGCCACGGTGAAAACTTTAATTCCCTCACTCGTGAGACGCAATGTCACCGGGCAAGGGGTGCTTCTTTTGAATTCGTGGCGGCGAAAAGATCGACCGTTATTCAGTAGCTCAATCGTGAGATTTAATCGAATCGGGCAGGTCGGGTGGATCCTCCTCGCGCCGGCGCTCGCCGTGGCGCAGCCGCTCTCGTCGTTTCTCGAGTCGGCGCAGCAGGCAAACCTCGATGGACAGTTGGCCGGCCAGGCGACGGCGTCGGCGCGCGCGGGGTTCGACCAGCAGTGGGGTGGGCTGCTCCCGACGTTGTCGGCCAACGGGGCCTACACCCGCAACCAGTTCGAGGCCGTCGTCGACGTGCCGAACGGCCAGACGACGACCCAACGCATCACCATCATTCCGCGCGACCAGCTCGAGGCGACGCTGAAGGCCGAGCTGCCGTTGGTGGACGTGTCCCGATGGATGAAGGTGAGCGCGGCCTCGGCGACGGCGGAGGCGGCGGTGACGCGGGAAGAGGCCTCGCGCGACCAGGTGCGGCGGCAGGTGGTGTCGGCGTACTACGCGGCGGCCGGCGCGCAGGGCCTCCTCTCGTCGGCGCAGCGCTCGCTCGTCGTGGCGCAGGCCCAGCTCGAGCAGCAGACGGCCCGCAAGGCAGCGGGTGTCGGCAGTGAGCTCGAGGTGTTTCGCGCCGCGGCCGAGGTCGAGCGCGCCACGCAGGTGCTGGCCGACGCGCAGTCGCAGCTCGCGACCTCCCGCCGCACGTTGAGGACGCTGAGCGGCCTCGAGCCGGCGGTGGACCTGTCCCTGCCGCAGGACGACCTCCACCCTGAGCCGCCCGTGGCCGAGCTGGAGGCGAAGGCAGGCGACACCAGCCCGGTGGTCGCCGCGGAGCGTGACGCCACGGCGGCCTCTCGCACCTCGGCCGCCGCCTCCACCGCGCTGGTGCCGTCCTTGAGCGCGCAGTTCACCCAGCGCTTCACCAACGCCACCGGCTTCCAGAACCAGGTGGCGGTGTGGAACGCGGGCGTCTCCTTTTCGTGGCGGGGCGACCTCGGCAGCCTCCAGGCCCTTCGCGTGGCCAGCGCCGCGGAGCAGACCGCCCGGCTGACGGCCGAGAAGGCCCGCCTGGCCGCAGTCGACCAGGTGTACGCCGACTGGCAGCGCGTCACCGCGGCGATCACCAAGGTGAAGGCGGCGCGCGCGCAGGTCGCGTCGGCCCAGCGCGCCCAGGCCATCGCGAAGGAGCGCAACGCCGCCGGCGTCGCCACGCAGCTCGACGTAATTCAGGCCGACCGTGACGTCTTCGCCGCCGAGGTGAGCGACGTCGCCGCCCGCTTCGAGCTCGCCACCGCGCGCGCCTCGCTGCACCTCTCTGCTGGACTGCCCCTGGAGACTCCATGACCGCCGCTCCCAAGCTCGAAGCGGGAGCGCCCCGAGCTCGCACGCTCGCCCAGCCGCTGAAGACGCGCGCGAACCTCTTCGGGCGCCTGCGCACCATGGCGGGCATCGGCGTGAAGATGATGTTCCACGACTGGCTCAAGCTCGCGGGCACCCTCTTCGGGGTCGTCTTCGCCGTGCTGCTCGGCAACTTCCAGATGGGCACCTTCCTCGCGCTGCTGGGGAAGAACCGCATGTTCGTCGAGAACGCACAGGTCGACATCTGGGTGACGCCACCCGGCACGCGGCAATTCCAGACGGGCAACCCGCTCAACGACACCCAGCTCAACCGTGCCCGCGCCACGAAGGGTGTGGCCTGGGCGGAGCCGCTCGTCTTGCGGACGGCTCAGTTGACGCTCCCCAACGGCGGCAGTGAGCCAGTGTCGCTCGTCGGCACCCGCGCACCGCGCTTCGCCGGAGGCCCCTGGAACCTCCTCAAGGGTGACAACGCGTCCCTGCTCGTCCCCAACGGCGTCATCTTCGAGGACGCGGAGCGCGAGAAGTTCGGCGGCCTCAACCTGGGCTCGGTGCGCGAGCTGTCGGGCCACAAGGTGCAGGTGGTGGGGTTCACCTGGGGCCTGTTGCCGTTCGCGCCGGCCTACGCCTTCGCCGAGCAGGAGACCGCGCGCTCGATCCTCGGAGAGCCGGCCGACAAGCACACCTTCATCATGGTGGGCGTCGAGCCAGGCGCCGACACGGTCGAGGTGCGTGAGCGGCTCCAGGAAGCGCTCGGCGACACCCGCGTGATGACGCGCGAGGAGTACCTGCATGAGATTCTCATGTTCATCCTCACCGAGACGCAGATCGGCTTCTCGTTCGGCACGTCGACCTTCATGGGGCTCCTCGTCGGCCTCATCACCGTCGCCTTGTCGATGTTCTCGTCGGTCATCGACAACATGCGGCAGTTCGGCACGCTCAAGGCCATCGGCTCGAAGACGCTGGATCTCGCGCTGCTCCTCTTCACGCAGGCCATCGTCTACGCGCTGGTGGGCAGCCTCATCGGGCTCGGCGCCGTCGCCGGCATGGTCCAGGGCATGCGCAACCCGCAGCTCACGCCGGTGCTGTTACCCGAGGCCTTCGGCATCACCGCGATCCTCATGTTGGGCGTGTGCCTGTCGGCCTCGCTCCTCGCGCTGTTCCGTCTGTACCGCCTCGAGCCCGCCATGGTGTTCCGATGACCGCCCTGCCTCCTGCCATCGACATCCGCAGCCTCACCAAGACGTACGGCACCGGCGCGCTCGCCTTCCAGGCGCTCAAGGGCGTCGACCTTCGCGTGGAGCAGGGCGAGTTCCTCATGCTCGTCGGGCCATCGGGCAGCGGGAAGACGACGCTGCTGTCGATCCTCGGCTGCGTGCTCACGCCCACCGACGGCGAGGCGCGGCTGTACGGCGAGGCCCTGCACGGCAAGAAGGAGTCGGATCTGCCGCGCCTGCGCCTCGAGTACATCGGCTTCATCTTCCAGGGCCACAACCTCATGAGCGCGCTCTCGGCCGAAGAGAACGTCGCCATTCCGCTGGAGCTGCGCGGTTATTCCCACCGCGCGGCGCTCATCGAGGCGCGTGACGTGCTCACCGCCGTGGGGCTCAAGGACAAGTTCAAGAAGCGCCCGGAGGAGCTCTCCGGCGGCCAGCGGCAGCGTGTCGCCGTCGCGCGGGCCATCGCTGGTCGTCCGCCGCTCATCCTCGCAGACGAGCCCACGGCCAGCCTCGACGCCGAGTCCGGCATGCAGGTGACGCAGCTGCTCAAGTCGTTGTGCGCCGAGCGCGGTCACACCGTCGTCTGCGTCACGCACGACAACCGCATTTTCCATCTCGCCGATCGCACCGTGTACATCGAAGACGGCCGCATGGTGCCTGCGCCCGGCGCGCACTGAACCCCTTCACGTCACAGAAGAGAGACTGCCCATGAAGCGAAAACTCGGAGTCGCCGCCTTCGTCCTCCTCCTCGGCACCTGTGGCACGCAGATGGTTCGATCTGCGACCGCGGGGCCGCTCACCACCCCGCTGGCGAACGATGTCATGAAGGCCGACCGCGACGCGAAGAGCCGCGTCGGAGGCGCCGATGACAAACAGCCGTTGCCTGAAGCCGGTCCCGACGCCATCGGAGGCAACGGCATCATCGAGCCCGCCGACCGGGAGACGAAGGTGGCGGCCCAGGTGACGGCCGTGGTGACGAAGGTCGCCGTGAAGGAGGGCCAGACGGTGAAGGCGGGCGACCTGCTGGTGCAGCTCGAGAACGGCGTCGAAGCCGCCCAGCTCGCCGCGGCCGAGGCCGACCTGTCCGCCGAACGCGCCGCGCTCAACCGGACGCTCAAGGGCCTGCGCGTGGAGGACCGTGACGCGGTGAACGCCGACACCCAGGCCGCGAAGGCCCGCGCCGAGCTGTCCCAGAGCGTGCTCGGCCGCACGGAGCAGCTCGCGAAGACGGGCGCCGCGACGCCGGACGAGCTCGAGCGCGCCCGCCGCACCGCCCAGCAGGACGCCGCCGGCTTCAAGGCCTCGGAGGCCCGCCTGCGCGCCGCCGAGTCCGGGAGCCGCGGTGAAGACATCGCGCTCCAACGTGCGCGCGTGCTGGCCGCCGAGGCCCGCGTCACCCAGGCGAAGGCCCAGCTCGAGCGCCTCGCCGTACGCGCACCCCTCGACGGCGAGGTCCTCCAGGTGAAGGTGCGCGAGGGCGAGCTCTACAGCTTCCAGGGCTCGGAGCCGCTGGTGGTGATGGGCGACACCCGCACCCTGCGCGTGCGCATGGACGTCGACGAGCGCGACATCGCCCGCGTGCGGACCGGCGCGAACGCCTACGTCACCGCCGACGCCTTCGGGGCCACCCGCTTCAAGGGCACCGTCGTCGAGGTGGGCCGCCGCTTCGGCCGCAAGAACATTCGCACCGACGACCCGACGGAGCGCAACGACACGAAGATCCTCGAGGTCGTCATCCAGCTCGAGTCGAAGGGCCAGCTCGTGCCGGGGCAGCGCGTGAGCAGCTTCATCAGCGCGGCCCCGAGCAAGACCTGACGGGAGACGGTTTGCCTTGGCGAGACCCCGGTGCGCTTGGCATGCTCCGCGAGCCGTTCTTCGGGGTCTTCCGCCAGGTTGGTTGCCATGAATGAGTTCGATCGCATCGAGACCTTTCTCGAAGCGTTTTCCCGCCGTCCCTCGCCGGCGGGTCCAGGAGACGACGCGGCCGTCTTGCCGCCCACGTCGCGTCAGCAGGTCGTCACCACCGACAGCCTCGTCGAGGGGGTGCACTTCTCGCGGCGCACCTTCCGGTTCTCGGACGTGGGGCACAAAGCGCTGGCGGTGAACCTCTCGGACGTCGCCGCGATGGGGGCGAAGCCGACGTGGGCCCTGTGCGCGCTGCAGCTCCCCGAAGACGTCAGCACGGCGGATCTGCGCAACATCGCCTCGGGCATGTCGGCGCTCGCAGCCGTCCACGGCGTCTCGCTCATCGGCGGAAACGTCTCGCGGTCCCTGCAGTTGAGCCTCACCATCACGCTCGCGGGAGAGATTCCCTCGGGGCGTCGTCCCATCACCCGCGCCGGCGCCCGGCCTGGACACGTCATCTATGTGTCTGGCCCGCTCGGGAGCGCGTCGGCGGGGCTCGAGGCGCTCACCGACGGCAAGCGCGAGGTGACGAAGAAGGGCCCGGTGACGGTGGACAAGGCGTGGGAGGCCCTCGTGCTCGCCCAGCGCGCGCCGTCACCTCACGTGTCCTGGGGGCTCGAGGCGGCGCGCTTCGTCTCCAGCGGCATCGACGTGAGTGACGGGCTCCTCGCCGACCTCGGCCATGTGTGTGCCGCCTCGGGCGTGGGCATGGCGATCGAGACGGGCGCCCTGCCGGTGCTCGAGGCGCTGCTGCTGTTCGCCGAGTCCGAGCAGCACGTGCACACCCACGCGCTCACCGGCGGCGAGGACTACGTGTTGGCGGTCACCGTGCCGCGCTCGCGCTCCCAGGCGTTCGAGAAGCACATGTCGCGTCTGGGCTTCGGCGCGTTCCCCATCGGCCTGGTGACGAAGGCAAAGGGCCTCACCGTCGATGGACAGCCGTGGCGGGGCGGCCGCGGCTTCCAGCACTTCACCTCGAGCCGTCAGGCCGCTGGACGTGGGGCCAGCACCAGCGCGAGCTGACGGGCCTGCTGCTCGGTGGCGCAGCGGTACTCCTGCACCTTGCCCGTCCCGCTCTCGAGTCGGACCACCCAGACATCTGCTTGCTGTTTCTCAACGATAGGAAACATCGAACGCTCCGCGAGGTGTGTACCGAGGTTGAGCACGACCCATGCCGAGCCTGGAGCGGCGTCAATTCAGCGGGTTGCGAGCTCCTGCGTCATGCAGTTCTGCACGACGCTGCACGACTGCTGTCACTTTTCTGCGAGGTAGAATCCGCCGGGCCGTATTTTCCACTCCTGCGTCGGCGTGTCCGGCACGCCACCAACGGTCCCTCCCTGTACCTGCGCCCGCTCGAGGAACCGCTTGTTCATGAAGCTGAACTGGTTGGGGGCCGGCGTCGCGTTCATGCGCGAGTCCACACACAGGCCGTTGCCGCCCATCGGGCCTGGCGGGGGTCGGGTCGGCGAAGCGGGAGGGAAGGGGTGTCACGTCGCACGAGGTGAGCGCGCCGTTGGTGACGTTGGCGCGCACGAGCGCCGCGGTCCAGTGGTCGCCGTTGGCTTCCGTGCCATCGGGCCGCACACGCAGGCCGGGAGGCGCTCGCCAGCGAACCGTGAAGCTCGTTCGCCCTACGACGGGCTGCTCCATTCCCACGCGGAGCGGTACCCACCCTGCGCCTGCGCCTCCTCGATGAAGGCTGCGTAGAAGGGGTGCCCCGACAGCGTCGCCGAGTCTCCGACGACGAAGAGGTGCCGACGCGCGCGGGTGATGGCCACGTTCATGCGCCGCAGGTCCTCGAGGAAGCCCACCTGCTGCTCGCCGTTCGACCGCACCAGGCTCAGCAGCACCGCTTCTTTCTCCCGGCCTTGAAAGGCGTCGATGGTGTCGACCTCGAGCGTGGGCCACGCGGAGAGCAGCTCCCGCAACAGCGACGCCTGCGCGCTGTAGGGGGTGATGACGGCGAGCCGTTCGGGCGGCAGGCCCGCGGTGAGGAGCTCCTTCGCGCGCGCCACCACGAGGCCAGCTTCACCTTCGTTGCGCAGCGACTCGGTGCCGGGCTCCCGGGACTCGTCGAAGCCTTTGCCCGCCGTGTCGAGGAAGAGGAGCGGCGGCGCATCGACGGTGGCTCCTGAGAGCAGGGCGGCGAGCGTGTGGCTGGCGACGGTCGGGTGCGCGCGCAGCTCCCCGCCGTAGAAGGTGCGCGACGGAAGCGCCATCAGCGAGGCGTGCATGCGGTGCTGCTCCTTGAGCATGCGTTTGACCTCTTCACCGAAGTCCGCCAGCACCCGCTCGAAGAGCGACGTGCCCAGGCCCTGCTTCTTCGCGTCCATCGAGATGACGGTGGCGGCGAGCTGCTTCGGGTCGCCGGCGAGGATGACGGTCGGCGCCTTCAGGAAGGCGCCCAGAGCCAGAGGCTCGAGCGCCTGCGTCGCCTCGTCGAGCAGCGCGAGATCGAACGTGCGATTCGACAACATGCTGCCGTCGAGCATCGACAAGGTCGCGCAGACGACGTCGGCCTGGCCCAGCACCGACTCGACGGCCTTGCGCTCGAGCACCCGCGCGTCGTCCATCAACGCGTACGCGTCGCTCTTCGCAGCCCGGGCGTTGGAGAAGCGGGCGCGGCTGCGGCCCTGGTCCCGTTGCTTGCGCGCGTAGCCGAGCAGCTCGAAGGCCTCGTCGAACATCTCCCGTGCCGTCTTGCGGTCGTCGTGGTCCTCCACCAGCAGATCGACGGTGTGCTGCTGCAGGTGGGGGAGCACGCGCGCGGGGTGGCCGACGCGCACCGCCCTCAGGCCCGCGTCGAGGCAGACCTCGAGCAGGTGATCGACCGCGGCGTTGCTGGCGGCGGTGCAGAGGAGCCGCTGCCCTCGTCGCACGGCCTGCACCGCGATCTCTCCGAGCACCGTCGATTTGCCCGTGCCGGGAGGCCCGTGCACGAGCGCCACGTCGCGGGCCGAGAGCGCGAGGCCGACGGCGTCCACCTGCTCCGGATTGAGCGGCCGTGAGGCGACGAAGTCCACCCGGCGCTCGAAGCGGGGAACCGTCGCGCCCAGCACGAGCTGTTGGCGGTCGCGCTGCTGGCCGTGGGTCATCTCGGAGAGCCGCTTGAGCACCCCGCGCGCGCGGTCGAAGGTGACGTCGTTGGCGACGAGGTCGATGCGCAGGCGGCCCTCTGAGACGAAGGGCGGCGGGTGGCGCTCGAAGGCCACCTCGAGCTGCTGCCGTGTGGCCCGGGTGATGACGCCCGAGGGTGGACGTTCGACGGCAGCTTTTCGCGGCGAGACGGTGACGAGGTCGCCCACGTGCAGCTTCGAGCGAAGCCACCGCTTGTCCTCCCGCTGGAAGGTGACGAGCGTGCGCCCGCCCAGGCCGATGGACTCCTCCACCGACTCGACGTCGAGCACCACGAGGCCCCGGGCTTCGAGCTCGGCCAGGGGGAGCGCGGCCTTCTCGGTGGCGAGGCGGTCCCGCTCGGCGCGGCGCTCGAGCTCGAGGAGGCGGGCCAGGTGGTCGAAGTGGGAGACGTCGCGCGACATGACCCACCATCATGCAGCAAAGGCACTGGGTTCGTTACAAGGCCCTCCATGGCCAACCGCCTGTCGACCGAGACCTCGCCCTACCTTCGCCAGCACGCCGGCAACCCGGTGGAGTGGTACCCGTGGGGCGACGAGGCGCTCGAGCGCGCGAAACGCGAGGACAAGCCCATCCTCCTCTCGGTGGGCTACTCGGCCTGTCACTGGTGCCACGTGATGGCGCACGAGTCGTTCGAGCACCCCGAGACGGCGGCGCTGATGAATCGGCACTTCATCAACGTGAAGGTGGACCGCGAGGAGCGCCCCGACGTCGATCAGCTCTACCAGGGCGTGGTGCAGTTGATGGGGCGGGGCGGCGGCTGGCCGCTGACGGTGTTCCTCACGCCGCAGCTGCGGCCCTTCTATGGCGGCACGTACTTCCCGCCGGCGGCGCGGCATGGGCTCCCGGGCTTCGGCGCGTTGCTGTCAGGCATCGGTGAGGCGTGGGTGAAGGAGCGCGGCGAGCTCGAGCAGCAGGCGGAGCAGTTCGAGCAGGGTCTCACCGAGTACGGCGTGTGGGGCCTCGAGGACGCGAAGCCGGGAACGTTGAAGCCCGAGGACGTGGTGACGGCCGCGCGGGCCCTCGGGTCGCGCCTGGACCCCGACTTCGGCGGGTTCGGCCGCAGCGGCCCGAAGTTCCCCAACCCGATGCAGCTGTCGCTGGTGTTGCGGGGCTGGCGCCGCAGCGGAGACGAGGCCCTGAAGGCGCCAGTGCTCCAGACGCTGGAGGCGATGGCGCGGGGTGGAGTGTTCGACCACCTCGGTGGCGGCTTCCATCGGTACAGCGTGGACGAGCGCTGGCTGGTGCCGCACTTCGAGAAGATGCTCTACGACAACGCGCAGCTGGTGCACCTCTACGCCGAGGCCATGCTCGTCGCGCCGCGCCCGCTGTGGCGACGAACGGTCGAGGCCACGGTGGCGTGGCTCTCGCGCGAGATGGTGGCGGCGGAGGGCGGCTTCTTCGCGGCGCAAGACGCCGACAGCGAAGGCGAGGAGGGCAAGTTCTTCGTCTGGCGTCCCGATGAGCTCCGGGTGGTCCTCTCGGCCGAGGAGTCCGCCGCGATCGCGGCTCATTTCGGGGTGCGGCCGGGCGGGAACTTCGAGCACGGCGCGACGGTGTTGGCCCTCGAGGGGCCTGCCGACGAGGTGCCGGCGCTGGTGGTGCAGGCGAGCGGCAAGCTCTTCGCGGCGCGCGCGACACGGGTGCCTCCCGCGACGGACGACAAGGTGCTGGCGGGCTGGAACGGGCTGATGATTCGAGGGCTCGCGTTTGCGTCACGGGTCTTCCGGCGCCCCGACTGGCTCGCGCTCGCCCGCCGCTCGGCCGACTTCGTCCTGGAGCGCATGCGCAAGCCCGATGGCCGGCTGTTCCGGGTCTTTCATTCGGGCGTCGCGCGCATCGACGGCGTGCTGGAGGACGTCGGCAACGTCGCCGCGGGGCTGGTGGCGCTGTACCAGGCGTGCTTCGAACCGAAGTACCTCGCGGCGGCGGAGGAACTGGTCGACCTCGCGGTGCAGGACTTCTGGGACGAGAAGACGCGGGCCTACTTCATCGCGCCGAAGTCGCAGAAAGATCTGCTCGTGCCGACGTACTCGCTCCACGACAACGCGTTTCCCTCGGGAGCGTCGACGCTGACCGAAGCGCTGGTGGGCCTCGGCGCGCTCACCGGCCGAGCGCGGCACCTCGAGCAGGCGCAGACGTACATCGATCAGCTTCACCACGAGCTCACCCACCAGCCGATGGCAGTGGCGCACCTGTGGCTCGCCGCCGACGCCGCGCTCGACGGGGCTCCCGAGGTGACGCTGGTGGGAACGCAGGCAGGGCTGGGGCCGATGCTCGAGGAGCTCGATTCGCGCTACCTGCCGACGCTCGCCGTACAGGCCCATGTGATTGGAACTCCCATCGCGCCGGTGGTCGACGAGGTGCTGTCTGCACGCCCGGTGAAGGGAGAGGCCGCCGCGTACCTCTGCCGGGCCTTCGCGTGTCAGGCGCCAGTGTCGACGGCGGTCGGCCTGGCCGAGTTGGTGTCCTCCCTGGGCCCCAGGTGAGGTTGTCTCTCGGGAGATGCGCTGCGACACTTCCGTGGTGACGCAGACCGAATTCAACCAGCGCTTTGCGACGTTCCTCGAGACCCACCGCGAGACGAGTCTCTGGTACGTGCGCGCGGACTACGTCCCTCAGACTCCGGACGAACAACTGCGCATTCTGCAGGCCATTCAGCGGCGCTGCGATCTCGCCGCCTTCAAGGAAGCAGGGGTGTTGTCAGCATGGCTCTCACGCCACTCCAGCGCGACGTCTGCAGGCTCCTCGCCGAGCACCGGAAGCTGAGCGGCGAGGCGTACGTGGCAGGCGGCCTCGCCCTCAACGAGGTCCTTGGCGGCGGCCGCGTCTCGCGCGACGTCGACGTCTTTCACGACACGGAGACTGCGCTGCAGACTTCGTGGGCGACCGATCTGACGCTGTTGCGGTCGAACGGGTTCGTGGTCGAGCCGCGCCGCGAGCGGCCCTCCTTCATCGAGGCGGTCATTCGGCGTGGCCCTGAATCGGTGATCTTCGAGTGGTCGCACGACAGCGCCTACCGCTTCTTTCCGCTCGTCGAACACGCGGCCTTCGGGTTGACCCTCCATCCGATCGATCTCGCGACGAACAAGGTCCTCGCGTTGGCGGGGAGGCGTGAGCCGCGCGACTTCGTGGACGCCCTCCGCTGCGTCGACACCGTTCAGCCCCTGGGCCTCCTGGCCTGGGCAGCGTGTGGAAAGGATCCGGGCTGGAATCCAGTCGCGCTCGTCGACGAGGCGGTCAAGACGGCTCGGTACTCGCAGGTCGAGCTCGACACCCTCGACTGGGAAGACAACGGGCGACCGGATGCCCGCGACCTGGGCGAGCGGTGGCACCGCGCCGTTGCTGCTGCGCGAGCGCTCATTCCATCGCTTCCGCCGGAGGAAGCTGGAACCTGCGTGATGGATGGCGAGGTCCCTGCGCGGTTCGAATCAGTCGCTGAGGTAGCGGCCGCGCGAACCCGAGGCGCCGTCTCGTTTCGTCGAGGTTCGATTCGCGGCGCGTTTCCACAGGCGCGGTGAGGGTCACCCTCGCCGAGCCTTCATGATGTGCCCGAAGTCCCGGCTGTGCAGCTCCTCGAGGGTGAGCCCGGTCGCGAGCACCTCCGCCTCGGTGAGCGCGCCGCACGAGTGCCCGCGCAGGAAGAAGTTCAACAACCCCTGACCCGTGGCGGCGTCATCGAACACGTCACCGACGCTCGTCGCGCGTCCGAGCTGTTCGATGAAGTGTTTGAGCCGCTTCGTCATCGCGTCACGCGCTTCGAGGAAGAAGGCGAAGGTGGCGACATAGCGGGGCACGAGCTGCCCTGGATGAAGGTCCCACCCCTGAAAGAAGCCCTGATCGAGCGCGCGGGAGATGTTCGCGAAGTGGGCCTTCCACGCGGCGTGCACGACGCGGTCGTTCTCACGGCGCTGGTCGTCGGTGAGTGAGTCCGCCTTGTGTGGCGCGAGCGGGAGCTGGGTGGTGGCGCCATCGGCGAGGAAGACGCCCGTCCCCGCGAGCGACACCTTGAGGAGCTGCCGCAGAAAGTCGAGCGACGGGTGGTCGAGCCGCTGCCGCGATGCCACGACGTCCAGTGAAGCGGTGAAGTCGTACGCGCCGACGTGCGCGGCGAAGAGCCGGCCCTGACCGGCTTCGACGAGCATCGGGACCGTGCAGCGCCCATCGTCATCGAAGAGCCCAGGCCCGGACTCGACCATGGCCTCGATGCGGATGGTGCCCGGGGCGAGCCGGTGCTTTGCCTCGACCGCTTCGAGCGCGAGGACGAGGGCGCGGAGCTGTCGCGGGTCGGTCACCTTCGGCAGCGTGACGAGGAAGCCTGGCGGGGTGGCCGCGCTGAGGGCATCGAAGAACCGGTCGAGCGTTCGCAGCGCGCGTGGCGCGAGCTCTTTCGACAGCGGCTTGATGCGGAGCCCCAGGAACGGAGGACGGTGTCCCGTCGCGAGGAGACGTGTCACCTCTTCGCCTGCCTTCGTGGCGTGCGCGTCCTCCTCGTCGTCTGCGCGATGGCCGTAACCGTCCTCGGCGTCGAGGCGGAGATCTTCGACGGGCTCGCGGGTGAGCTTGTCCAGCACGCGAGTGAGCACTTCGGTCGCGATCGGCGCCGGCAGGTCGAACACGCGAGCGAGGGTGGCCGCGTCGGGTGCGAAGGTCGCGAGGTGCGCGCGCGCGAGTTGGCCGAGCTTGGCCGGTGTGGCGGCGGTGAAGAGGTGCAGGCCGCCGTAGAGCACGTGCACGGGCTGGCGGGCGCCGGCGTGGAGTGGAAACCGTCGAACGAAGTCGTCGTGCGCGGCCGCGACGAGCGAGAGGACGGCGGAGCGCTCCCAGGCGGAGATCGGCATGGGCGGCTCATACCGCGCCGCCTTCTCGAAGGGGTTGCGTCGGCGGGCCAAAGCACGGGAGGAGGGCCCATGTCCGGCATGACGGCGCAGGCCATCGAGGCGTTCCTGGCGCAGCAGTTCCCCGAGGTGCAGACACCACGGGTGCTCTACGCCGACGGCGCGACGGCGCGGCTGTCGCTCGAGTACCGCCCCAGTCAGCTTCGTCCCGGAGGCACCTTGTCGGGGCCGACGCTCATGGCGCTGGCCGACACCGCGATGTACGCCCTGGTGCTGTCTGCGGTGGGCGAGGTGCCGCTGGCCGTGACGACGAACCTGACGATGAACTTTCTGCGCAGGCCTCAGCCCGAGGACCTGGTGGCTGAGGCGAGGTTGCTCAAGCAGGGCCGGCTCCTGGCGGTCGGAGAGGTCTCGCTGCACAGCGTGTCGAGTGACGAACTCTGCGCCCACGCCGTGGTGACCTACGCACTGCCCCCGCAGCGGTGAGTGGCGCGTGCGGCGGATCGATGAGGGCGACCGGCAACGAAATCAGCCAGGAATTCAGCGAGAACTGACAAGAACTGCGGCTGACTCCAGACTTTTGGTGACCTTCTGACGAATCACGACACGTAGGCGCCCGTTCCCAGCAGCCCCGCGCACAACCCGAGCAAGAGTCCGAGCCCGATCAGCACCGGTTCCCGTAGGCCCGCCCAGCGATCGAGCCAACCGGCGATCGGCACCACCAGTGGAAACGCCGCGATCGCGTACCGCCCCATGCCCTGAAAGTCCTTCGACGACACCGCGGGCAGCGCGAGGGCGAGCAGGCAATACAGCCCGTAGCCCCAGCCCAGGCGACGCACCACCGAGGGCACCAGCGCCAGCGCGCCCACCGTCACCAGCGCGTGCGCGAGCAGCCGAACCTTCACCGTCCAGTGATCGACCCGCACGTGCTCGAAGAACGACACCTTGAGCCACGTCTGCCAGCCCGGCGCCTGATCCCACCCGGGCGCGCCATGCACGTGCGCGAACGCGAGCGGGTCGCCAAAGCGCTGCTGCAGGAAGGCCATGTACGCGAGCAGTCCGAGCCCCGCGAGACCCGGAACGAAGTCGACGAACCGAATCGGAAGTCCAGCCCGCCGGCGTCGCTCGAGGCTGCGCACCGTCAGGCCCACCACGAGCGCGGGCGCCACCGGACGACACGCCGCCGCGAACGCGCCGAGCACCGCGGCCACGACCGGCGCATCCGACTCGAGCGCGACGAACGCCGCCACCACCAGGAGCAGAAACAACGCGTCCGAGTAGACGACGCCGTACAGGTAGCAAGCGTACGGGTACGTCGCGAGCACGAGGAACGCCGTCGTCGCCTGCACGGGCGCCACCTTGCTGGCCCAGCGGTGCACGAGGAGCAGGGCTGCGATTGCCGCTGCGAAGGAGACGATCGTTCCAGCGACCCACCGATTGATCCCGACGAACGACAGCCCGCGCATCACGAGCGGGTAGAGCGGGAAGTACGCGACCGGCGACTGCCGCGTGGGTTCGAAGAAGTACCCATCGCGCGCGATGGACCCGTACCAACCGGCGTCCCACCGCGCGAGCGCGTCGAAGGGCAGGCCCGGGAGATCCGTCACGCCCTCGAGCACCTGCGGTCGAAACAGATGGCCCAGCGTCGTCGCCACCACGCAGCCCAGGCCCAGAAAGAGCAGCCACCCCAACCGCCGCTGCGACGAGTGCAGGACGAAGCTGCGAATCATCGGCCGATGAACCTCACCTGTAAGAGCGCGCCATCATCGACGTCCAGCTTGTCCGTCAGATCCACCAACCCCTCGATGAACCAGTCGGGCTCGCCCTCGGCGTCGAGGAGCGACTGCTTCACGCTCCACCGGCGCGGCCCATCGGAGGTCAACGACGTCAACTTCGGCTGACGAGCGCGCGGCGTGGTGTCGATGAGCTGATGCTCGGCCCAGTACGGCGCCATCGCCGCTTCGAGCGCGTCCACGGTCCACGTCGGCTGCACCTCGATGAACTCGTCGGCGTCCTTCTTCGCGAGCAGCTTCACCAGCTGATGCAGCTCCGCCCGCACGCGCGCGGTGAGCGCCTTGAGATCCTTCGCGAGGTCCTTCTTCGGCTTCGGCAGCGCCTCGCCCGGCGGCACGACCAGCCCGAGCTCTCGCCCGTCGCGCATCGCCTCCCACTCTTCGACCAGCGACGCGTCGGTGTGTTTGAGCGTGGTGAGCAGGTACGCCGCGATGTCTTCGAGCGGCTCGGTGCGGATCGCCTCGGGTACGTTCTGCTGCAGCGTCTTGTACGCGTCCGACAGGTAGCGCAGCAGCACGCCCTCGCTGCGCTGCAGGCCGTATTCCTTCACGTACTCGGGGAACGTCATGCAGCGCTCGAAGAGATCGCGCGCCACCGACTTGGGCCGCACGTTGTCGTGCTGAACCCACGGGTGCTTCGCGGCGAACGCGTCGAAGGTGCCGTAGATGAACTCGGCGTTCGGTTTGGGCCAGGTGAGCTTGTCGAGCTCCTCCATGCGCTGGTCGTACTCGACGCCCTGCGCCTTCAGCTCGGCGACCTTCTCGCCCTTGAGCGCGTCGAGCTGGGAATAGAGGACGACGTCGGGGTTCTCGAGGATCGCTTCCACCAGCGAGAGCACGTCGAGCGGCCAGGACTCGACCGCGCCGTCGAGCGCCGCGAGCGTCTCCACGAGGTACAGCGAGAGCGTGTGGTTGAGCGAGAAGTTCGACTGGAGCCCGGCCGCTACGCGCAGCAGGGGCGCCGCGGTCGCCGTTCGCTTCTCGTGCAGCACGATGCCCGCCCCGAGCAGGGACCGCAGCAGCACCCGCGCGTGCTTGAGCAGCCGCGCCTGGGTTCCCGCGGTGGTGTGCGAGAGCCCGACGAGCTCGACCAGCCGCCGGTAGCCCGAGATGGACGAGCCCTCGTAGGCCTGGAGCAGGTTCACCAGCAGCCCGTGCGTGACGGTGAAGCGCGACTCGAGCTTCTCGGGCAGCGAGGTCTTCAGGCGCTCGAACGTCGTCGCGTCCCAATGCGCGTAGCCCTTCGTCGGCGGCTTCTGCAGCGTGACGTTCTTCTTCCCCTCGGCCCTCTTCTGCTGGAGCTTGATGTTCTCGATCATGTGCGCCGGCGCCTGCGCCACCACGTAGCCGACGTCGTCGAACCCCTTGCGCCCCGCGCGGCCCGAGATCTGCTGGAAGTCGCGCACCGACAGCACCGCGGTCTTCTCACCGTCGAACTTGCACAGCTGCGTGAAGAGCACGGTGCGGATCGGAACGTTCACGCCCACCCCGAGCGTGTCGGTGCCCGAGATGACCTTGAGGAGTCCCTGTTGGGCCAGCCGCTCCACGAGCCGTCGGTAGCGCGGCAACAACCCCGCGTGGTGCAGCCCGATGCCGTGCAGGAGGAGGCGCCTGAGCTCCTTGCCGAACGGCGTGTCGAACTTCGCGCCGACGAGCGCGGCCTTGAGCTTCTCCTTCTCCTCCTTCGTGCACACGTCGATGGAGAGCAGGTTCTGGGCCTGCTCCGCCGCCGAGCGCTGCGTGAAGTTCACGAGGTAGACCGGCGCGCGGTTCGCTCGCAGCAGCTCCTGGATCATCTCGTGGAGCGGCTTCTCGGAGTAGGTGAACTCCAGCGGCACCGGGCGCGTCGCGCTGCGCACCTCGGCGACTTCCCGCTTCGTGAGGTCGATGAGCGACGTCGAGATCGCGCTCATGTCGCCAAGCGTCGCGCTCATGAGGAGGAACTGCGTCTCCGGCATCGACAGCAGCGGCACCTGCCAGGCGACGCCGCGATCCTTGTCGCCGTAGTAGTGGAACTCGTCCATCACCACGGCCTCGGCGACGATGCGCTGCTGTCGAAGCACGAGGTTCGCGAGGATCTCCGCGGTGCAGCACAGGATCGGCGCGTCGCGGTTGATCGCCGCGTCACCCGTCATCATCCCGACGTTCTCGGCGCCGAAGGCGTCACACAGCTGGAAGAACTTCTCGTTCACCAGCGCCTTGATGGGGCACGTGTAGATGCTCGTCTTGCCCTGCGCGAAGGCGAGAAAGTGAAAGGCGAGCGCCACCATCGACTTGCCGGAGCCCGTCGGCGTCGCCAGCACGACGTGCTTGCCCCCCAACAACTCGAGGATCGCCTCTTCCTGATGGCCGTAGAGCGTGAGCCCCGACGCCGAGGCCCACGTCACGAAGCGATCGAGCACCGCATCGGTGGACAGCGCGGGGTCGCCCTTCTTCGGGAGCTGCTCAGCGAGGGTGGGCATGCCGGAATGCCCCATACCCGCTCCCGACGGGGCCGGCACTCGTTTGGAAACTGTCGACTGCTCACCCCACATCGTCACCCGGCGTGCGGGCAGTTCAGGCAGTCACTGCAGGTCCGCTCGCTATCGTTCGCTGCGGCCTTCATCTCGCGGTGTGGCCCTTTCGCTGTCACATCGACTGACGCCGTGGAGGAGATTCGTCCTGATTCTGGAGGGTTGGAATCCGTCACGCGGTGGACACATTTCCTGCACGTGGGCGTCGTGTCCAGGGTTGTCCCCGCTGCCATGAAGACTCGTCTCGCGCTGATCCTCTCGCTGTCCCTCGTCGCCTGCGGTGGTGGTTCCGATCTGATGGTGCCCACCGACGTCACCGCTTCATCGATCCACGGCCTGGTCCGTGAGCGCGGCAGCGGTGAGTTCGTCGAGTTCGCGACCGAGACCTTCGAGGCCCTCTACGACGCCGAAACCGTGCGCGCGCCGGAGTGGCAGGTGACCGGCGGGACCCTGATGGGCAACGGCAACTCGGCGAAGTGGCAGCTCCCGAGGGCGGGAGCGCACACCATCTCGCTCACCGTCTTCCTGCAGGATGGCCGCGAGGTGAAGGCCTCGTGGACGGTGAAGGTCGTCGCTCGGTAACCAGTTCGAGAAGGGCCGACATCGTCATGTGGTCCGACGCGAACGCCGCGGACCGTCGCGCTCGAGAAAGCGCGAGCCCTGGACCCCGCCGACGTTCCGCGCCCTCGCTGACTCACCCGAGGGCGGCGGCGGTCTCGTCGGGATGCGTCCACACGGCGTCATGCCCCGCGGCGAGCTCTCGCACGGTCCAACCCAACGCCCGGGCCTGATCCGCATACCGTTTGAACCCGGGGTACTTCGCGCACCACACGTACCGACGCTCCACGCGCGCGAGCGCCGCTTCGTCGAACGTGACGGCATCCTCCAGCGTCGCCATGGGGTGAGGCGTCAGCCTGGCGTCGACCTGCGTGGCCTCTTTCGGGTCCGAAATGCCCATCGCCTTCGCGTCGAGCATCGGCGGCACCCACAGTCCGTTCGACACGGCCTTCGCCTTCGCGCGCCACTTCTCCGAGTACTCCGCCTTCATCATCGCCAGCATCGACTGCCCCGACTTCGGGATGAACGCGTCGAGGTAGACGAGGCGCCCGACGCGGTCAGGAAGGGCCGCGGCGACCGGCGTCACCACCACGCCCGCGTATGAATGTCCGACGAGCACCACGGGGCCGGACGCTCGCTCGACCCGCGCACGCACGTCGTCGAGGTGCGTGCTGAGCCGAATGGAGGCATCGAGCTCGCCCTTCCGCTCTGCCAGGCCCGGGAGGGTCACCGCCTCCACCACGTGCCCCATCGCCTCGAGCCGAAGCTTCAGGCGCTCGAACGCCCAGCCACCGTGCCAGGCCCCCGGCACCAGGATGAACGTGCGCGGGCCGCTCGCCGCTCGGCTCGTGAGCGCTGTCACGGCGAGGCCTCCCACCACGCGTCGTCGGCTCAACATGCCTCGCTCCATACCTGGTTCACGAATTGACAAACCCTTCCGCCACTCCGCAAATTCTTCGTTAATTTGTGAAGCCCTCGATTTACCTTGCGGCGCAACATTGACTTTTCAGATTTACAAGAAAGCCCCTGATTTTCTCGTGACGCGGCTTGTCATTTCTTGAGATGCTGGCTACTTGTAGGCCTTGAACGGCGGCTCCCGGTCCGTTCACGAATTCACAGGAGGTCCGCATGGCGGTTGTGAAGGGCATCGAGGTGAAGGCTGCGCGGACCTCTCCGCTGCTCTCGGCGGAAGCGTTGACCTTTGTCGCCGAGCTGGAGCGTCGGTTCGGTGAGCGTCGGCGCGAGCTGCTGGAACGGCGGCGCGCCAAAACGCGCTTCGACTTCCTGCCTGAGACGGCGTCGGTGCGGGCGGCCGACTGGCGCGTGGCTCCGGTGCCCGACTGCCTGAAGGACCGGCGGGTGGAGATCACCGGCCCGACGGACGCGAAGATGGTCATCAACGCGCTCAACTCCGGCGCGAACGTCTTCATGGCGGACTTCGAGGACTCGCTGGCCCCCTCGTGGGACAACGTCGTGAGCGGCCAGGAGGCCCTCTTCGGCGCCGTTCGCCGCACGCTCACCTTCACCTCCCCTGAAGGGAAGAAGTACCAGCTCGGCGAGAAGGTGGCGCAGCTCTTCGTCCGCCCGCGTGGCTGGCACCTCGTCGAACAACACGTGCTCGTCGACGGCCGGCCGATGTCGGGTGGGCTCTTCGACTTCGGACTCTTCTTCTTCCACAACGCGAAGGAGCAACTCGCGCGCGGCGTCGGTCCCTTCTTCTACCTGCCGAAGATGGAGAGCCACCTCGAGGCGCGGCTGTGGAACGACGTCTTCGTCTGGGCGCAGGACACCCTCGGCGTGCGGCGCGGCAGCATCAAGGCGACGTGTCTCATCGAGACGCTTCCGGCGGCGTTCGAGATGGACGAGATCCTCTACGAGCTCAAGGAGCACTCGGCGGGGCTCAACTGCGGGCGCTGGGACTACATGTTCAGCTTCATCAAGAAGCAGCCCGACCTGCTCTTGCCGGACCGTGGGCAGCTCACGATGGACAAGGGGTTCCTGCGGGCCTACTCGCAGAAGCTCATCCAGACCTGTCACCGGCGCGGCGCCCACGCGATGGGCGGCATGGCGGCGCAGATCCCCATCAAGGACGACGCGGCGGCGAACGAAGCCGCGCTGGCCAAGGTGCGCGCCGACAAGCTGCGCGAGGTGAAGGACGGCCACGACGGCACCTGGGTCGCGCACCCGGCGCTGGTGCCGCTCGCGAAGGCCCTCTTCGACGAGCACATGCCGACGCCGAACCAGCTGCACGTCACGCGCGACGACGTGGTGGTGACGCGTGACGATCTGCTCCGCGTTCCCGAGGGCACGCGCACCGACGCGGGCCTGCGGCAGAACGTGCGGGTCGGCGTGCGCTACCTCGAGGCGTGGCTGCGCGGGCAGGGCTGCGTGCCGCTCTACAACCTGATGGAGGACGCGGCGACGGCAGAGATCTCCCGCGCCCAGGTGTGGCAGCAGGTGCGCCACGGCCTCGTCTCCTCCGAGAAGCTGGACCAGGTGATGAACGAAGAGCTCGCTTCCTTCTCGGGCGGCCAGCTCAGCGAGGCGCGTACCCTGTTCCGGGCCCTGTCCACCGCCGAGACCTTCGAAGAGTTCCTCACCGTGCCGGCGTACCAGCGCCTGCTCGCCACCGAAGCCTGACGTTCCACCCATCACCCACCCGCTCCCATGACCAAGACCGCCATGACGAACTCCGACCTGCACGCCCGCCGCTTCGACGGCGTCACCCGCCCGTACTCGAAGGCCGACGTGGAGAAGCTGCGCGGCTCGATCAAGATCGAATACACCCTCGCCCGCCTCGGCGCGACGCGGCTGTGGGAGCTGCTCAACACCCGGGAGCACGTGCCCGCCCTCGGTGCGCTCACTGGCGGCCAGGCCGTGCAGATGGTCCGGGCCGGCCTCGAGGCGCTCTACATCTCGGGCTGGCAGGTCGCGGCCGACGCGAACACCGCGGGCCAGATGTACCCGGATCAGTCGCTCTACCCGGTGGACTCGGTGCCCAACCTGGTGCGCCGCATCAACTCGGCGCTGCGCCGCGCGGATCAGATCGACCACGCCGAGGGCAAGCACGAGCGCAACTGGTTCGCGCCGATGGTCGCCGACGCCGAGGCCGGCTTCGGTGGCCCGCTCAACTCCTTCGAGCTGATGAAGGCGATGATCGAAGCCGGCGCCGCGGGCGTTCACTTCGAGGACCAGCTCGCCAGCGAGAAGAAGTGCGGCCACATGGGCGGCAAGGTGCTGGTGCCGACGAGCCAATTCATCCGCTCGCTGGTGGCGGCGCGCCTGGCGGCCGACGTGCTCGACGTGCCCACCATTCTCGTCGCGCGCACCGACGCCCAGTCGGCCAAGCTCATCACCTCGGACATCGACGAGCGTGACGTGCCCTTCATCGCGTCGAAGGAGCGCACCGCCGAGGGCTTCTACCGCCTCAAGGGGAACGGTGACGACTTCGCCATCGCGCGCGGCCTGGCCTACGCCGAGTACGCCGACCTCGTGTGGTGCGAGACGAGCACGCCGGACCTCGCGCAGGCGAAGCGGTTCTCCGAGGCGATCCGCACGAAGTTCCCCACCAAGATGCTCGCGTACAACTGCTCGCCCTCGTTCAACTGGAAGAAGAACCTCGACGACGCCACCATCGCGAAGTTCCAGCGGGAGCTCGGCGCCATGGGCTACAAGTTCCAGTTCGTCACGCTCGCGGGTTTCCACGCGCTGAACTTCTCGATGTACGAGCTCGCCTCGCAGTACCGCGAGTCCGGCATGGCGGCGTACAGCACCATGCAGCAGGCCGAGTTCGCCGCCGAGAAGCACGGCTACACGGCGACCCGTCACCAGCGTGAGGTGGGCACCGGCTACTTCGACCAGGTCGCCGAGGTCATCTCGGGCGGGCTGTCGTCCACCAAGGCGCTCGTCGACTCGACCGAGCAGCACCAGTTCTGAGGGCAACGGCTGGGCGGCGCGGCGGTCCCCCTCCCCGACGCGCGAACCCCAGCACTGGCGCCGTGACGTTCACCGGGAACCCACCGGTCGTCACGGCGCTGGTCTTTTCCGCGCTTGACCCCATGCGGTGAACGCGAGACGTATCCGCTCGAGCAGAAGGCCCACCGCCGCCGCCGCCGAAAGAGGGTGCCCTGATGGCCGCACGCAAGAGCCGAACTCCCGAGACCGCTCCCGGCGAGACGAACGCCGACCTCGCCCCGGTGGTGGGGAAAAACCTGCGCCGGCTTCGCACCGAGCGCGGCCTGTCGCTCGAGCGCCTCGCACAGGCCTCCGGGGTGTCGCGCGCGATGCTGGGCCAGGTCGAGCTCGGCCAGTCGGCGCCCACCATCAACGTGCTCTGGAAGATCGCCCGGGCCCTCGACGTGCCGTTCTCGGCGCTCATCTCGTCGACCCAGCAATCGCCGGTGAAGGTGCTGCGCGAGAAGGACGCCAAGCGGCTGCTGTCGCACGACGGCACCTTCTCCTCGCGCGCGCTCTTCCCCTTCGACGAGCCCCGCCGCGTCGAGTTCTACGAGCTCGTCATCGCGCCCAAAGGGGTCGAGATCGCCGACGCGCACGCCGCGGGTACGCTCGAGAACATGGTCGTCTCCCGCGGCACGCTCGAGCTCGAGACCGCCGGTGAGACGTACGTGCTGACGGCCGGTGACGCGATCCTCTTCGAGGCCGACAAGCCCCACGCGTACAAGAACCCGGGCACCGTCGAGGCCCGCGTGTTCCTCGTGATGACCTACGCCGAGCAGGTGGGCTGAGGCCCATGCAGGCCGCTGGGGGGCGTTCGAACCAGACGCTGCTGTGGGTGCTCCTGGGCGTAGGTGGTCTCTGCGCGCTCTGTGGCGTGGGGACGATGGCCCTCGTCGGTCTTGGAGTCGTCGCGGGCGCGACGGACTCCCCCGTTTCGAGTGGCCCTTCGCCCGAAGCCCGGCCCGGTGTCGAAGGCGGTTTCCGCATCACGTTCCCTCCGACGTTCAAGCCCGTCGACGAGCACCGCCACCGCTTCGAGCTCGAGGAGGGCGGCTCCCGGCACACCGTCGACGTCATCCTGCTGGCGTCGATCCCCGGCCTGGACGACCCGCAGGGCAAGCTGCAGGCGACGTGGACGGGCACCATCGTGCGCGACTGGCCGGGCGCACCCTCGACGACCTTGCCGCTCCGGCGCTTCGTGCAGAACGGCGCGCGCGCCTTCTACACCTTCGCCACCGTGGAGGTCCCCGGGCAGCGGCGCCGCTCGATGGTGAGCCTCTACCTCGTCGAGGCCCAGGACCGCTTCGAGTGCTTCGCCGTCGTGCAGGAGTTCTTCGACACCGGCATCGGCGCCGACTTCATGAACAAATACTCCTTCGATACGACGCACCCGGCGGTCGAGACGCTCCTCCAGGGCGTCGAAGGCAGCCCGGTGGGCCTGCCTCTCGTCTCGGACGACGAGGTGGCCGGGCGGTGGACCTACAGCACCGGCGCCATCGGCCAGTACGTCCATGTCATCACCGGCAGCACCAGCACCGAATCCGTCTCCTACGCCATCCGGTACGAGTTCGACGGAGACCATCGGTACACGTACCGCTTCCAGGGCGCGACGACCGGCTCAGGGGGCGGGCGTTTCTCGGTCAGCCATGACGAGGGCACCTGGGCGGTTGAACACGACGTGCTGGTGCTCGATGGCGCGCAGTTCGACTCGAAGTCCTTCATCGTCGGGGCCGGCGTCGGGCTCGGCGGCCGCCGGGTGCTGTACGTGCTCCCCGAGGGCAAGTGGTCGCTCACGCCCGGCGCCATCGCGCAGTTCGGCGAACTCTACGAGACGCCGGCCGACTGACGCGTCACCTCGAGTACGCCGATCCCCGGAGGCCCCAGCGCCTCGTGGAGCCACCGCCCCAAGGCCCTGGTCGCCGCTGCGAAGACCGCCCGCAGGTCGTGGAACGTCATGCCTTGAGAGCAGACCGCCGTCGGCGCAGAACGGCAGCCGCTGCGGCTGCGCGGAACCACAAAGACGTCACTGCAGCCTGAGCGGCAAGGTGACGGTGACCGACTTGTCGACGTGCGCGGGGAACTTCACCGCCTTGAGCCGCGCCTCGAGGCAGCTGCCTACGGCGGTGCCCTTCATCGGGCTGTCGACGGAGATGACGCGCCCCGAGGCCTCGATGGTGATGGTGACGTCGACCTTCCCGCTCGTGCCGGTCAGATCGTCGCGGTGCTCCCGGAAGCACTTCGCCACCGGCCCGGCATTCTTCTTGATCACCTTGGAGATCTCAGGCGTGCCGAGGACTCCCGGGAGGCGCGGCTTTGGCTTGTCCGGCTGCACCGGCACTCCCGCTGCCCCGGCATCGACCGCGCCGGCATCGACCACCGGCTCGCTGACGCCCGCGTCTTCGAAGGCTGGAGGCAAAGTCACCACCGGGGGAGGGGGGAGCGGGACGGCGATGGCGGGTGGCGGCTCGACCGGCGTGGTGGGCTTCGAGTCCCGTTGGTCCTGGGCTTTGAGCGCGGCCACGGTGCCGCCGATGCCCACCAGCAGGGCCACCGCGACGGCGCCGACCAGCTTCCCGACGCCCTTGTGTCGCTGCTCAACCACCGACTTCGGAGCCCTCACCGACGGCGTCCTGGCCTCCAGGGTGACGTCGATCGACTGCGAGACGTTGGTGGGCGGCGCCGGGACGCGCACCGACGACGGGCCCGAGGGCGTCCGCCGGGCCTGCGGCTCGAACTCCGGGAGGTCCACGCCACGTGCCTTGAAGTCCTCGAGCGAGTCGATGCGCGTCTTCTGCGCCACCCGCTCGGGCCCGAAGAACGCGCTCATGTACTGCGTCACCGCCGCGCCGCTCGTGACCGAGGTCGAGGCGCGCAGGTAGTTCTCCAGGGCCGCCGCCAGGACCCCGGCCGACTCGAAGCGCTCATCTGGGTCGCGCGCCAGCGCTTTGACGATGATCTGATCGACCTCGACGGGGAGATCCGGCCGCAGTTGGCGCGTCGGGCGGTACTCGTTCTTCAGCACCGCGTTCAAGATGGCGAGGTCGGAGTCCCGCGCGAAGGGCCGGGCGTTGCAGGTGGCCTCGTAGAGACAGACGCCCAGCGAATAGACGTCGGCGCGCGCGTCGACGGGGAGCGACTGGGCCTGCTCCGGCGCCATGTACTGGTACTTCCCCTTCACGACGCCGGCGGTGGTGTTGGTGACGCGCGACTCGGCCTTGGCGATGCCGAAGTCGAGCACCTTCACCTGCCCGGAGTAGGTGACGAAGACGTTCGATGGCGACACGTCGCGGTGCACGACGTTGAGGGCCTGGCCCTTCGAGTCGGTGAAGGTGTGGGCGTAGTGCAGGCCGTGCGCGGCGTCGGCCACCACCTTGAGGGCGATGTTGAGCGGCACGTACGCACGCTGCTTCGCCGCCGAGCGGATGACGGTCGAGAAGTCCTCGCCGGGCAGGTACTCCATCGCGATGAAGTAGCAGCCGGCCTCGAAGCCGAGGTCGAGGATCTGCACCACGTTGGGGTGTGACAGCCGCGAGGCCAGGCGCGCCTCATCGAGGAACATCGCCACGAAGTCGGGCACCGCCGAGAGGTGGCTCAACATGCGCTTGACGACGACGTTCTTCTCGAAGCCCTCCACGCCGACCTGCTTGGCGAGGAAGATCTCGGCCATGCCGCCTTCGGCCAGCTTGGCGATGAGGTAGTACTTCCCGTACCGCTGAATGGGCACGGGCCCGAGCGGCATGCGTGTGTCGGTGGAGCTCATCGCGCGCCGGGGCCCCCGAGCCAGCGGACGATGAAGGTCTCAGCCCCGCTCTGCGTGGCGCGGAACACCACCCTCGCTCCCGGAATCGGCGGCACCGCGCCCGAGAACCGGCCCTTGGCGTCGAGGGCGAGCGGCTGGCCGTTGGCAGTCACCTTGATCCCGATGGGCGCGATGCCGGCGACGGCCACCCTGGCCGCGGGCGCGTCGGCGTTGCGGGGGCTCTTGATGACGAGGCCGCGCACGGCGTTGTCGTAGTTGAGCTCGAGCTGGTTCATCTTTCCCGCGGTGCCGATGGGCGTGCCCTTCGTGTCGAGCCAGGTGACGTCCCACTGGTACTTGCCCTCACCGAGGGCGCCGAGCGGCAATTGGGCCGACGTCTGGGGAACGGTGCGCTCCTGCAGCGCCGCCTCGAGCGCGCCCGCGCGGTACACCTTGAGGTGGTACGAGGCGACGGGCTTGTCCGGCACTTTCCAGGTGAAGAGGAGCGCTGGCGGCTTGTCCTGGAAGTAGATGACGGTCTTCTCGGGGCCCGCGGGCACCTCGTTGGTGATCCCGCCCAGCTCATCGGTCACCTGCTCGGGTGCGCAGCCGACCGAGCCCCGGGCGATCTCCTGGTCGCCCTTCATCACCCGCCAGAAGAGGGCGCCGCGCGGTGGCGCCACGGTGTTGAAGAAGTTCTGATGCAGCACGCCGTCGACGAGCGGCTTGTCGAGCGAGGGCTCGGTGCCCATCGTGAAGCGCCACGGCCCGCCGCCCTCGTCACTCCACACCAGCGCCACCCGCTCGGAGCCCGGGTGCAGCAGCTTGAGGCCTCCCCGGCTTGGCAGCTGCAGCGCCTCCCGGCTGACGTCTCGCGCCGTGACGCCCGCCCGGGCGAGCGTCGCCACCTGGCCGCCCTTCACCATCGTGCGGGTGCCGTCCTCCGAAGTCACGATGACGTCGCCCACCACCGAGTTGAGCTCGAGGCCGTTCTTGCCCCGCACCACCGAGAGTTGACCGCCCTGTTCGGACACCAGGGTGAGGCCGTCGCCGGGGCGCAGGGTGCGCTTCTTGCCGTAGGGGAGGGCGAGCGAGAGCTGGCCCTTCTTCAGCTCGAGCCCGAGCTCCTCGGCGCCGCCGGCCTTCACGCTCTCGCCAATGCCCACCTCGGTGCCTGCGGTGAGCGTCACCTTCGCGTCGCTCCCGGTGGGCGTCAGCGCGACGCTCCCGTTCGAGACGCGGACGGTGTCGCCCGGCGCGACTGGTGGCAGCTTCCTGGGGTTCACCGCCGTGAACCCCTTTCCGTCCTTCTTCTTGAGCTCGATGCGTCCAGCGCCCTGCGTCAGCACCACCGTCAGCGGCTCGAGCGTCACCCGGCGCGTGGCGCCTTTGGACGAGAGCGTGCCTCCGCTGCCGGCCTCGAGCTCGAGCGTCTGGCCCTCGCGCCCCACCAGCGTCACGTCGCCCGCGAGCACGTCGATGGTGGTCTCGCTCTGGCCGACGTTGACCGACAGGCCACCGGCCCCGACGCGGACGAGGCCATACGGCGTGTCCAGGGTGAGCTCGACGCCGGCCTCGCCGCTACCGCCGACGCGCTCCCGCGCCACCACCACGCCCTGGCCCACCTCGAGCACCGGGCCTTCGTTCCCTGAGCCCACCTCGAGTCGGCCGTTCGCTTCGAGCTCGAGGGCCCGTCCGTCGGCGAGGGTCACTACCGCGCGGCCATCGTCACCAGTCTCGAGCACGTCGCCGTCGAACAAGGGCCCCGGGCTTGCGGGCGTCGTCGCGCCACGCCGGGTCACCGTCACCGGGCCCTTCGCCTCTTTCAGCGTCGCGACGGCCTTCGAGGCTGAAGGACCAGCGTCCGCTGGCGCGACCGGCGGCGCAGGCTTCGGCAGATCGGCCTCGGGCCCGGAGCAGGCGAGGAGCGTGGCGAGGGCTCCACCGAGGAGGTGGTGGGGGCGGAGCATCACTTCGGCTGGAGATCGACGTTGAAGATGGCCTGGTCGCCGTCCCTCACGGTGACCTGCTTCGTCTGTGTCACGAAGCCCTTCGCCGAAATGGTAACGGTGTAGGTGCCAGCCGCGAGCCGGAAGACGAAGGACCCCTTGTCATCGGCCTTCGCCTTGAGGCCGGCCTCGGGGAGCTCGAGGTTCGCCGTCACGGGCGCTCCACCACGCGCGCTGCGCACGAAGCCCGACACGGTGGCCGGCTCGCGCTTCTTCGCGCTGACGAGCTCGAGCGCCACCTTGCCCTCGAGGGCCGGCAGCACCCTGGCGCCTTCGCTCACGGCGGTGAAGCCCGCGGCGCTCACGTCGACGCTGACGGCCCCCGGTGAGAGGCCCTCGAAGCGCACGGTGCCTGCGGCGTCGGTGGTCTTCTCGGACCCGCCGACCTTGACCTTCGCCCCGGCCAACGCGGCGCGAGTGCCCTTATCAATGATGGTGACCACGAGGCTGCCGACCTTCGGCGCCTCTTTCTTCAGGCGCACGGCGACTGGCGTCTCGGCGCCCGCGGCGACGCCGACGGTCTGCTCGGAGGACTCGTAGCCCTCGAGGCTCACCTTCACCGAGACGGTGCCCGGCGTGAGTTCGTCGAGGCGCCCACGGCCGGCTTCGTCCAGGGGGGGGAGCTTCTCGCCGTCACTCGCCACGACCGCGACGCGAGCCTTTGGCGCCGGCGTCCCGTCTTCGAGTTGCACTGCGAGGCTCAGCGCGCCGAGGGCCGCGTTCGCCTCGGGCTCTTTCCACTGCAGGTCGATGGAGGCGCCGCCGCGCACGTGGCTCTGGCTGGCATCGAGGCCACCGATGACGAGCCGGTCGGACGAGTAGGCCGCGTCGAGCATCACGCCCCACAGCGCCAGGCCGGTGCGGAAGAGCGCCACCCGAACACCGCCACCCGCCCACAGGCCCTGGGAGGTGGCCCGCGCGCCGCTCCCGTCGAGGGCGGCGAGCGAGAGCGGGTACTCGAAGCGGCCTTCGATGGTGACGGGTCCAAGGTCGACGAGGCCACGCGCAGCCAGCAGCAGGCCATGACGGGTCGCTGGGCGGAAGGCCGGCGCGGCCGAGTCGGTGAAGTCGGCGAGCTGGGCCAGCGAGTAGCCCACCACGGGCTCGAGGCGCACCGGCCCCAGCCGGAAGCGCGCGGTGACGGCGGCCTGGCCTCGGAGCAGCCCACCCCCGGTGATGCGGGTGTTCGTGGTGCGGTCGAAGAGCGCGAAGCCTTCCCGGCCGAAGCCGCCGGTGAAGCCCAGAATCCCGTTGAAGAGGGGGAACACCCACGCCTGCAGGCCGGGGTCGTTGGGCGTCAGGCCGCCGTACCGGAGGCGGATCTCGAACAGCTCTTCAGGGCGTTTGCGCGCCGGCGGTGCCGCCGAACTCGAGACCGACGTTTCGGTGACCTGAGACCAACCGGTCACTGGCCAGGCGAACAGGGCCAGCCCCACCACCAGTCGAAGGTGTCGCACGACGGCGAGTATATGGGGCATCCTTCCCTGAACAATTCAAGGTTCGGGAGGCGGGGTGGGGAAAAGGATCACCGCGGCGCGAGCCAGGTCGGGGGCGTGATGATCTTCTCGCCCCCTCGAACGGCGGCAGGGACGGCGCCGCGCGGCGCGTGCTTCCTGGACTTCGGGTCGGCGCGGGCGACCACCTTGCCGACGAGATCGTAGTCGTGGGCCTGGGTCACCTCGACCGTGACGAGCTCCCCGGGGTACGCGAGGCCCTCGTTGATGAAGACCTGCCCGTCGATGTCGGGTGCCTGGCCTTCGTGACGGCCGACCAGCAGGTGTTCGGACTCGGGACTGACGCCTTCGACGAGGACCTCGAGGCGCTGGCCGACGAGCTTCTTGTTCTGCTCGCGCGCGATGCGCTTCTGCACCGCCATCACCTCACGCCAGCGGCGCTCGATGGTCTTCTGCGGCACCTTGTTCTCCATCTCGTAAGCGCCGGTGCCGGGCTCGTCGGAGTACTGGAAGACGCCGAGGCGCTCGAAGCGCAACTCCTTCACGAACGCCTTGAGCAGCTCGAAGTCCTCTTCGGTCTCGCCGGGCAGGCCGACGATGAGCGAGGTGCGGAAGGTGAGGCCGGGCACGCGCGCGCGAATCTTCGCCAGCAGCGTCTTGAGGAACGACGAGTCGCGGCCGCGCTTCATCGACTTGAGCAGCTTGTCGCTCGCGTGCTGGAGCGGCATGTCGAGGTACTTGGCGATCTTCGGCTCGGTGGCCATCACCTCGATGAGCTCGTCGGTGAAGACGCGGGGGTAGGCGTAGTGCAGGCGAATCCACTTCACGTCGACCTTCACCAGCTCGCGCAACAGCTCGTGCAGCTTCGGCTTGCCGGGGAGATCGTGTCCGTAGGCCGTCAGATCCTGCGCGACGAGGTTGAGCTCCTTCACGCCGGCGTCGGCGAGCTGGTGCGCCTCGGCGACGATGTCATCGATGGGCCGGGAGCGCTGCAGTCCGCGCAGGGTGGGGATGATGCAGAACGCGCACTTGTTGTCGCAGCCCTCGGAGATCTTCAGGTACGCGGTGTACCCGGGCATCGAGTTCACCTTCGGCACCGCCGCGGTGTGGATGTAGTCCGGGTCTGGGATGAGCTGGCGGGGGCTCGCCTCGGCCGCGAGCAGGTCGCCGATCTGCACGTACGCCGAGGTGCCCAGGAAGTGGTCGACCTCGGGGAGCTCCCTGGACAGCCCCTCGCCGTGGCGCTGCACCAGACAGCCCGTCACCACCAGCGTGTTGCACCGGCCGGACTTCTTGTACTCGGCCAACTCGAGGATGTTGTCGACGGACTCCTGCTCGGCGGCCTTGAGGAACGCGCAGGTGTTCACGACGATGACCTCGGCGTCCTCGGGCTTCTCCACCAGGGCGTAGCCGCGCTGGTTGAGCGTGCCGAGCATCACCTCGGAGTCGACCCGGTTCTTCGGGCACCCGAGCGTCATCATGTAGAGGGACTTGGGAGTGGGCTTCACAGGGGGCCTTGGGGTCGACTTGGGACGGAGCTGTCAGCGCTTGCCGAGCTCGCTGCGCTCGAAGTGCTCGTTGGTAAAGACGAAGCGCGCGCTCTGCCCGTTCGTGTACCCGATGAGGAGCTGGCCCGACTCGGTGTCGAGCTCGAAGCGCATCGCGCGGCCCAGGTTGCAGGTCGCCGCCGGCCACTCGAGCACCCGCGTCGCCACCGGGCCCTTCACCACGTACATGGCCATGCGCAGCTCGCTCGAGGGGTTGCAGGAGTCCTTCGAGTAGGGGTTCTGGCCCGTGAGCAGCGTGAAGAGGGGCCGGTTGTCACCGAGCACCAGCTTGCGGGGAATCGGCAACGAGACGCTCGCCGGGTCGATGGCGTTGTCGAGCGCGATGAGCTCGGCGAGGGATTCGGGGGTCAGCTCGCCGTCACCCACCACCCACGTCGGGTAGTGCAGCTGGGAAAAACCGACCCAGCCCGTCGGCCGCGCCTCGATGCCCTCGACGTCCGAGGCCGGCTGCAGCTTGAGGTTCTTGCGGAACTCGTCGGGCAGCCGCGTCGGGCCGCCCACCATCTCGCCCGTCGGACACGTCACGGTCTTCACGCCGTCCTGCCCGGCCACGTCGACGTCCTGGTACTCGAGGCAGATCGACAGGGCCAGCTGGGTGAAGGCCTGGAAGCGGGGCAGGGTGCGCGCCGGAAACGCCAGCTCGAACGTGGTGGTGCCGGCCTTGTCGTCTTCTTTCACCGCCGCCTTGAGCCTGGGCAGCATGTGCGAGGGCGGCCCGGCCTCGGTCGAGGGGGGCCGAACGCCATCCTTGCCGTAGCGATAGACGTAGCCCCGCGAGGTGGTGCCCGAGCCCGGAAAGAAGAGCGTCACCTCGAGTTGATCGTGCTCGTTGAACGCGTCGTCCTTCGCCTGCACCGCGAGGTAGAGGGTGTCCTTGAAGAAGGTGGCCTTCGCGGTCAGCGCCACCGTCGCGTCCTTCGCGGCTTTGGGCAGCTTGAGCTCGAACGCGGGCGCGAAGTCCTTCAGCGCCCCATCGAGGACGGGCGCCTTCGACAGCGCCGGCAAGGGCTTGATGGGCTTTTCAGCCGCCGGCGCGGCCAGGGAGACGAGGATCACCAGACTGGAAAGCATGGACTGAACAGAGGCCCTACCAACAAAGCGCCGCGAGGAGCAACCCACGGGCGCCTGACCGCGCCCCGGTGACCGAGCCGTCACCCGCGAACACCCCACGCAGCCCCGACGACGACCGGCTAACCTCGCGGAGGAATGTGGGAGCGAGTCCTCCTGAGCCTGCTGGTCCTCGGAGGCCTCGGCTGCGGCCCCGCGTCGCGCTTCAGCGGCCAGGGCAGCGGCGCGTTCGAGTACGACGTGTCGGACCCGCGCTGCATCCCCACCCAGCGGCTCTATTCGCCCACGATTCGCCTGGTGGTGGACGGGGGCGTGCCGGACGCGGGGTTGCTCGCCTGGGACCAGGCCGAGGTGGTGGTGGAAGGCCTTCCGCCCTGCCGGCCGCTCGATGTGGTGTTCGGCCAGGCCTTCGGTGGCATCGCGTATGCCGTGTTTCAGGCGGACTTCGACGGCCGGGTGAGCTCGGCGCAGGCACCGCTGCGGGGCTCCTGGAGCGGGGCTGATCCCGACGGGCCCATCACCTCGGCCGAGAGCAACCTCTTTGTGCAGGACATTCAGGTGCTCGCGAACTGGGGCGTCGACCCGTTCCTCGAACTGACCTGGCCGCGGCGAACGAGCTCGATGGGCATCGACGTGCTCCCGATTCGCGGCGCTCGAGGGGTGTTTGGAGACCTCTACCTCCCCACGACGCCACCGCCCTGGAAGGTGCTGATCGCCATCGGTGGGAGCGAGGGCGGCCTGGTGGTGTCGAGCGAAGTGGCGCGCACGTACGTCGAGCAGGGCTACCTCGTGCTCGCGTTGTCGTACTGGAAGACCGAGAACCTGCCGCAGACCTTCTCGCGCATTCCGCTCGAGTACTTCCTTCAGGCCATCGAGCTGGTGAAGGAATACCCGGGCGCGCGCGCCGATCGCATCGGCCTCATCGGTCTGTCGCGAGGCGGGGAGGCGGCGTTGCTGGTCGCGTCCGTTTCGCCGCAGGTGAAGGCGGTGGTCGCGGTGGTGCCCAGCGGCCTGTCGTGGCCGGCCTTCGATGTGTGGACGGAGCCATCGTGGACGTTCCAGGACGCAGGCGTGCCCTATGTGCCGTGGGCGAACGCGGAGCCGGTGCGGCGCACGTTCGAGGACGGAGGGGTCGAGGTGGTGCTCCGGTCGGTGTGGGGCGAGGCGATTCGTCGCGCGAGCCCCGCGGAGCTCGAGGCCGCCACCATTCGGGTGGAGCAGATCCAGGCGCCCGTGCTGTTGCTCGGCGCGCAGGACGACCAGGTGTGGCCGTCGTGCGAGCTGGCAGGCGTCGCGTTCGGGCGCCTGGTGGACGCGGGGCACGTGACGCGGTTTCCGCTCGATGAGTCGGTGTGTTTCCCCGGCGCGGGCCACGTGGTGAACCCAGGCTACGTGGGCCTGCCGATGGGGCGCTCGGTGTCCTTCGAGCGCGACGATGGCGGTGTCTTCGATGTCTACGGTGGCTCCGCGCAGGCGAACGGGCGGGCGTCGCGTGAGGCGTGGCGGCGCACCAACGCGTTCCTCGAGGCGGCGCTCAGGTGAGGCCGGCCTCGAGCTGTGGCGTGGGGACGAAGCTCACCGCCGTCTCCGCGCGCGCTGCCGGGTGACGATGGCCTCTTGAGCGAGCGCTTCATCGATGCTCTGGAACGCGGGCAACGCGAAGAGCCCATCGAACTGGCCCTCGGCGCGCAGCACCCAGCCCAGCCGCGCCACCACGTCGAACCCCGCCTGGCCCGTCGCCTCGAAGCGCTGCACCGTCGCCAGGCCGACCCCCGCACGCCGCGCGAGCTCCGCCTGGCTCAGGTCGTGGTGCAGCCGCAGTGTCCGCGCGCGCCGGGCGATGGCGAGGAGGTCAATCAACACCTCGAGAATGAGGCGTTGAGCGCCGAGAGTCCATGCAATACCTCGTTTTCGAGGTGTTAGACGCGCACGACGACGGGGTGCAGGAAGGGGCGGCTCCCGAAGAGCTGCTTGAAGACGCGTCGTACGCCCTGGGTCATCGCTTCGCGTACGCGTTCGTCGTCGCCGCGGACGGCGGTGGAGAGCTCCTTCAGCTCGAGCGCCGCGCCTTCGGCCGCCAGGGCCAGCGCCGACTTCTCCTCACCCGACAGGCCCTGGCCGCTCACCACTGGGCCATGCACCACCTTGCCGCCGCCCTGCTGCATCACCACGACGACGATGACGAGGCCGACCTCGGCGAGGCGCTTGCGCTCCTGCAGTGACGCTTCACTCACCGGCGCCAGGCCCTCGCGGCGCATCGGCCACTGGCCCACCGGCGCGCGGCCCAGCGAATGGAGCCCCGTCCCGTCGAGCCCGAGGATGTCTCCATTCGTCGCCACCAGCGTGTGCGCGGCGTCGAGGCCCGTCTCCATGGCGGTCAGCCGGTGGCGGTGCAGGTGGCGCAGCTCTCCGTGAATCGGCACGAAGGCCTTCGGACGCACCGTCTCGAGCAGGCGCGTCTGCTCCTGGCGCGAGGCGTGTCCCGACACGTGCACGCCCGGCTCGTTGCCCGGGTACGCCACCGTGACGCCCTTCGCGTAGAGCGCGTTGAGGAGCAGCGCGATGTTCGGCTCGTTGCCCGGAATCGCGCGCGCCGAGATGACGACGAGATCGCCCGCCTCCAGCCGCAGCGGGCCCGGCTCGTCGGACGCCAGCCACGAGAGCCCCGAGCGCACCTCGGCCTGGGCGCCGGTAGAGATGACGAGCACGCGCTTCCGCGGGAGTTTTCCCGCCGCTTCGAGGGTGAGGAGCAGCCCGTCGGGGACCTCCAGGCGCCCGACCGAGCGCGCGAGCTCGACGTTGCGAATGAGGCTGCGGCCCGAGAGCGCCACCTGGCGGCCCAGCGTGACGGCGAGCCGAAGCAGGTGTTGCACCCGGTGCAGGTGCGAGCCGAACTGCGCCACCACGATGCGCCCGCTCGCCGTGCCGAACAGGCGCTCGAACGTGTCCTTCACCAGCGCTTCACTCGGCGTCCACCCGTCGTTCTCGGCGTTGGTCGAGTCCGACAACAGCAGGTCGACGCCCTGCTCGCCGAGCACACCGAGCCGCGCGAGATCGGTCAGCTTCCCGTCGATGGGCGAGAGGTCGAGCTTGAAGTCGCCGGAGTGGATGAGGCTCGCCGAGGGCGTCTTGACGAACAGCCCCACCGCGTCCGGCACCGAGTGCGTCACCTGCACCGGCTCGATGGAGAACGAGTCGCCCACGGCGAAGGCTTCTCCGGGGCCAATCTGGCGAAGGTCGGCCGAAAGCCCCGCCTCCTCGAGTCGATGACGGGCGAGCGCGAGCGTGAAGGGCGTGCCGTAGACGGGCACCGGCCACTCGCGCAGCAGGAAGGAGAGCGCGCCCAGGTGATCCTCATGCGCGTGCGTCAGCACCACGGCCTTGAGACGGTCCGGCTCGTCCCGCAGCGACGTGAAGTCCGGAACCACCACGTCGATGCCCAGCTGGTCCGGGCGTGGAAAGCGCACACCGCAGTCCACCAGCACCCGCTCGCCCGCGTGCTCGAGCACCATGGCGTTCATTCCCACTTCACCCAACCCGCCGAGCGGCGTCACTTTCAGCATCGGTTGGATAGGGTAGCCCCTTGGCGAAGGCGACCTCGCAACCTTTTCACAGCCAGTCGGCCTTGACAGTTCGGACAGGCGACTTAGTGAAGCGGCCGATCAATTGCCGAAGGAGGGCGCATGCCTTCATCGATGATCCGAATCGAAGCGCTGACGAAGAGTTACGGAACCACGCAGGCGGTGAAGGGAGTCTCGTTCGAGGTCCAGAAGGGCCAGGTGGTCGGCTTTCTGGGTCCCAACGGCGCCGGCAAGTCGACCACGATGCGCATCCTCGCGGGTTCGGTGAACCCGACCTCGGGCAAGGCGTTCGTCGGTGACGTCGACGTCACGGCCAACCCGGTCGCGGCGCGCAAGCTCATCGGGTACCTGCCCGAGAACAACCCGCTCTACGACGAGATGATGGTCGTCGAGTACCTGCGGTTCATCGCCGACGTGCGCGACGTGCCGAAGGACCTGCGGGCCGCGCGCATCAAGTCGGCGGTCGAGCGCTGTGGACTCACGCAGGTGGTCTCGAAGGACATCAGCCAGCTCTCCCGCGGCTTTCGGCAGCGCGTGGGCCTGGCCGCGGCGATTCTGCACGAGCCTGACCTGCTCATCCTCGACGAGCCGACGGCCGGCCTCGACCCGAACCAGATCGTCGAGATCCGCAACCTCATCAAGGAGCTCGGCCGCGAGAAGACGGTCATCCTCTCGACGCACATCCTGTCCGAGGTGCAGTCGACCTGTTCCCGGGTGCTCATCATCAACGAGGGCCGGCTCGTCGCCGATGACACGCCAGAGCGGCTGACGACGTCCTCCAATGAAGGGGGCAACACCCTGCACGTGGTGGTCGGCCACCGGCTCGGCCAGCCGATGGACGCGCAGGCGATTCGCACCTCGCTGTCGGCCATGGCCGGCGTGAGCGCGGTCGAGGTGGCGGGCGACGAGGGCGCCGGAACCCTGGGCTTCACCGTGCGGTACGGCAGTGACGACGTGCGCCGCGTGCTGTTCGACACGGTCGTGAAGATGGACCTCGTGCTGCTCGAGCTGCGCCGCACGCAGGTCAGCCTCGAAGACACCTTCCGCAAGCTCACCGACACCCGGAGGGCCGCATGAACGGCGCACTCGCACTCGCGAAGCGGGAGTTCCGCTCCTTCTTCACCTCGCCCATCGCCTACATCGTGCTGGGCGGCTTCCTGTTGTTGTCGGGCTGGCTGTACTTCTCGACGCTGTTCCTCGCCGGGCAGGCCTCGCTCCGTGGGTTCTTCGGCGTCGCGCCGGTGCTCTTCGTGGTGCTCGTCCCCGCCATCACCATGCGCGCGGTCGCGGAGGAGCGGAAGAGCGGCACCCTCGAGCTGCTGCTCACCTTCCCGATGGACGACTGGCAGATCACCCTGGGCAAGTTCCTCGCCGCCCTCGGGATGGTGGCCGTCGCGCTGGCCTGCACACTGCCGTACGCCTTCACCGTCGCCGCGCTCACCGGCCCCGGCCCCGCGTTCGACTGGGGGCCCGTCTTCGCCGGCTACTTCGGCCTGATTCTGCTCGCGTCGGCCTTCATCGCGCTCGGCCTGTGGGGCTCGGCCCTGTCGAAGAACCAGATCGTCGGGTTCATCTTCGGCATCGTGCTGTGCTTCGCGTTCTACTTCGTCGACAAGTTCGCGCCGCTGCTGCCCGACACGCTGGCGGGCTTCTTCGAGTTCCTGTCGGTCGATTACCACTTCGAGAACATCGCGCGCGGCGTGATCGATACGCGCGACCTCATCTTCTATCTCTCGCTCACCATCGCCGGCCTCGTCATGACGGCCCGCCAGATTCAGGCCACGCGCCTCTGACCTCGGAGCCGCTCCCATGAACCGAACCCTCTCCGTTGTCTTCATCGCCGCCGTCGTGGGCATCCTCGTGCTGCTGAACGTGCTCGGCTTGCGCGCTTTCGGCCGCGTCGACGTCACCCGTGAGAAGGCCTACACGCTCTCGAAGGCCACCAGGGACACGCTCTCGGCGCTGGAAGAGCCCGTCGTCGTGACCGCGTACTTCACCGAGCAGCTCCCCGCGCCGTACTCGAGCAACGCCCGCTACGTGCGCGACCTGCTCGAAGAGTTCCGCGCCGTGTCCAAGGGCAAGGTCGCCTTCGAGTTCGTCGACCCGCAGTCGCAGGAAACGGACGCTGACAAGGAGGCCAAGAAGGAGGTCAAGCAGGACATCTTCGGCCGCCGCTTCCGCGACCAGACCTCCGTCGAGAAGGAGCTCTCGGGCCAGGGCATTCAGCCTGTGGAGATCCGCGTGGTGGAAGAGGACCAGCAGCAGACCAAGAAGGCCTACATGGCCATCTCCCTCAAGCACCAGGAGAAGAAAGAGGTCATTCCCCTCGTGCAGAACGTCTCGTCGCTCGAGTACGACCTCACGACGCTCGTCCGGAAGCTCACCCGGGCCAAGACGCCCGTCATCGGCCTGCTTCAGGGCCACGGAGAGCCCAAGGCCGATGAGAAGTACCGCTACCTGCTGACGATGCTGTCGCAGATGTACGAAGTGCGGCCGGTCGAGCTCGCGGGCAAGGACCGCTTCGAAGACACGCTCGATGCGCTGTACGTGATGGGCCCGAAGACGGCGCTGCCTCCGAACGAGCTCAAGGCCATCGACCAGTTCCTCATGAAGGGAAAGTCGGTCGCGTTCTTCCTCGATCAGGTGCAGGTCGACGTGCGCACGTTCCAGCCGAGCGACGCCACGCATGGCATGACCGAGCTGCTCTCCACCTACGGCGTCACCGTGGGCAATCGCCTCGTGGCGGACGTGAAGTCGGGCAACGTCTCCATCAGCGAGCGCCGCGGCTTCATGGTCATCAACCAGCCGGTGCCGTACCCGTTCCTCCCCGTCGTGCAGCGGCTCGAGGGCGACAGCGTGGTGACGGCGGGGCTCAGCGAGGTGCTCTTCCCGTTCGCCACGTCGCTCGAGGTGAAGCAGCCCGAGGGGACGACCGCCACCGTGCTCGCGCGCTCGTCCGCCAAGAGCTGGCTCGAGAACTCGCCGCCGAACCTGAACCCGCAGCGGGACTGGCGAGCCGAGACCATCACGCCCACCGGCCCGTACCCGCTGATGGTGCAGGTCTCGGGGACGCTCAAGAGCCACTACGCCGCCGAGGCCACCCAGTCGGCCCCCGGCGCGACGCCCGTCATCGCCCAGAGCGAGAAGGAAGCGCGAATCGTCGTGGTGGGCACGTCGGCCCTCTTCCAGGACGACTTCATGCAGAACCGGGCGAACCAGGCGCTCGCGCTCAACGTCGCCGACTGGCTGCTCCTCGACCCGGCGCTGCTCGCGATGCGGAACCGGGGCCTCGCGTTGCCCGTGCTGCAGTCCGAGCTCTCCGACTCGACCCGCAACCTGGTGAAGTTCGGCAACGCGTTCGGCCTGCCGCTGCTGCTCGCTGCCTTCGGGTTGATTCGCTGGCGAATGCGCGAGGCCAGCCGCGCCACCGTCACCGTCTGACCCTTCGACCGAGGAACCGCTCATGAACAAGCAGACCCTCATCGCAGTGGGCGTCTTCGCTGCGCTCCTCCTGGCCTTCTTCGCGACGCGTGAAAAGGACGTGTCGGTCGGCGTGCAGAAGTTCGAGGTGACGAAGCTGACGAAGGAGGAGATCGCCTCCTTCGAGCTCAAGAGCGCCGCGAGCGCTGTCACCGTGTCCCGTGGCGCCAATGGGTGGATGGTGGCCGATGGCAAGAAGCCGGGCTCCAGCTACGCCGCCGACGACGGGCAGGTGCAGTCGATCCTCTCCGCGCTGGCCGAGTTCAAGGCGACCGACTTCGTCACCGAGAAGACCGAGAAGCACGCCGAGCTCGAGGTCGATGACGCGAAGGGCGCCGTGGTGAAGGCCACGGGGGGCGCCGGGAAGTCCTTCGAGGTCGTCCTGGGCAAGGCGTCGAAGAGCGGCGGTGCCTACGTGCGCAAGGCGGGTGCGCCGGCGGTCTTCGTCACGATGTCCGGGCTCCAGTACCAGGCGAAGCAGGGCCTCACCGCGTGGCGGAAGAAGTCCGTGCTGACGGTCGCCCTGTCCGACGTCACGTCCTTCACCGTCACCCGCGCCGACGGCGCTTCGTTCTCGCTCAAGGCGGGGGAGGGCGGCATGTGGACGTCGGGCACCGAGCTGCCGAAGGGCTTCCGATTCAGCGCGTCGACCGCCAGCGGGGTGGTGAACCAGTTCACGTCGCTCTCCGCCCAGGACTTCGCCGAGGGCGCCTTCGACGCACCGCAGGCCCACACCTACGTCGCGAGCCTGAAGGACGGGAAGTCCATCACGCTCAAGCTCGCGGCCACCAAACGCGACGACGGCACGGTCGCGGCGCAGGTCGAGGGTGATCCGCAGGTGTACCTGCTCCCCAGCTACCAGGCGCAGGCGCTCGACAAGAAGCTCGACGATCTCCGTGAGCTCACCCTCGTCGACTTCGACGTCGCGAAGGCCACGAAGCTGGTGCTGACGGCGGGCGCGAAGAAGACGGTGGTGGTGAAGGAGGGCGAGGCCTGGAAGCTCGTCGAGCCGAAGTCCGCGCCCGAGTTCGACGCCGCGCAGGTGCCAACGGTCCTCAACCGGGTCAAAGGCCTGCGCGGTCTCAGCTGGGTGGGTGAGGCGCCGAAGACGGCCTTCACGCCACCCTCGGCCACCATCGAGGTGACGGTCGATGGCAAGCCGGTCCGCGTGGTGTTCGGAGCCGAGACCGGCGCCGACAACCGCGTCTACGTGAAGGGCTCCATCGACGACGCGGCCTACACCACCGGCGTGTTCGAGAAGACCCAGTGGTCGAGTGGCCCGGAGCTCTTCAAGAAGCCGCCCCCGCCGCCGGACTTCGGCCAGATGAACGGGCTCGATCAACTCCCGCCCGACGTGCGCGCGAAGCTGCTCGAGCAGCTCCGCCAACAGCGCAACTGAAGGGTCAGGCCTTGCGGTAGTAGTCGACCACCACGTACCGGCGCGCGTAGAGCGCGAAGGCCGCCGCGGCGACGAAGGCGAAGCCCGCGAAGAAGAACATCTGGAACGCCATCACACCGAAGCCGGCGTCGCCGATGGCCTTCGTCACCGAGGCGTTCTTCACCGTCGCATTGACGAGCAGCACCCAGAGGTTTCCCACCGTCACCGAGAGGCTCCAGAAGCTCATCAGCACGCCCTTGAGCTTGGCCGGCGCCTGGCTGTACGCGAACTCGAGGCCCGTCGCCGAGACGAGCGCCTCGCCGAAGGTGAGCAGCGCGTAGGGGAGTGACTGCCACAACACCGGCAGCTTCTCTCCGCCGTCCAGGACGAGCTGCAGCGCTGCCACCGCCACCCACGCGAGCCCCGAGAAGGCGATGCCCATGCCCATGCGGCGCAGCGGCGTCACCTCGACGCCCATCGCCTTGAGTCCCGGGTACAGCACCAGGTTGTTGAAGGGGATGAGGAGCATCACCAGGAGCGGGTTGAGCGCCTGCATCTGCGCCGCGCTCTTGAACCAGCCCCAGCCCGGCAGCGCCATCGTGTTGCCCTGCAGGATCCAGGTCGAGGCCTTCTGATCGAACAGCGACCAGAACGGCGTCACCAGCGCGAAGATGACCAGCACGCGGAGCACCGCGCGCACCCCCTCGATGTCCTCTTCCGGGTGCGTGCCCTTCGCGCCGTCGAGCTGGAGCCACACCCCTCCCCCCGCGAAGACGAGGAAGATGGTGATGGCGAGGCAGACGGAGGCCATCACGCCGAGCCACGGGATGGTCACCAGCGCGAGCAGCGAGCCCACCGCGCCCACGATCGCGAGGATGAGCCCGGACTGACCGCTCGCCTTCGTCCTCGTCGTCAGGGCGGTGAGGCAGACGCGGGTGAAGGCGTGCGGATCCGACGCGGTGGGCGGCACGTTCACGTAGCGGTTTCGGCCAGCCCAGAAGATCATCGTCGCGACGACCATCAAGAGCGCAGGAATGCCGAACGCCGCGCGTGGGAGCGGGGTGTCGAGCGTGAAGAGCACCGACTCACCCCACGAGACGGGGGTCGGCTTGTTCGCGAGCAGCGGTGGAATGAGCAGCGACGCGAAGAACGAACCGAAGTTGATGATCCAATAGAACGCGTCGAACACGAGCTTCGCCAGGTGCTTGTTCGACTGGTCGAACTGGTCGCCCACGAACGCCGACACGCACGGTTTGATGCCTCCGGAGCCGAGCGCGATGAGGAACAAGCCCGCGTAGAAGCCGCTCTTCGACTCGACCGAGATCGCCAGCAGCGCCTGGCCCACGCAATAGACGAGCGAGAGGTACAGAATGGTGCGGTACTTCCCCAGCACGCGGTCGGCCAGCCAGCCACCCAGCAGCGGGAAGAAGTACACGCCCATCACGAAGACGTGGAAGACCTCCTTCGCGGCGGCCTGCCGCTCCGGTTCGGCGAGTTCGATGAGGAGGTAGCCCACGAGGAAGTTCGTGAGCACGTTGCGCATGCCGTAGAAGCTGAAGCGTTCGGCGGCCTCGTTGCCGATGATGAAGGGAATCTGCGGAGGCAACTTGCCCGTCTTCGACTGGTTCGCCATGACGCCGCCTCGTACCCGAAGCCACCCGTCGGTCCCATCATTCCCACGTCGTCGTCGTCCGTGGTTCCCCTCAGGAGGTCAGCCCATGCTCTCCCGCCGTCTCGCCGTGTCCGCCCTCGTCGCCGCCGCCAGCACCGGGTGCTTCGGGTCGTTCGCTGCCACGAAGAAGCTGCACACCTGGAATGGCTCGTTTGGCAGCAAGTTCGTCTCGACGCTCATCTTCTGGTTGTTCTTGATTCTCCCGGTGTACCAACTGTTCACGCTGGGCGACGCGCTCATCTTCAACCTCATCGAGTTCTGGACGGGCTCGAACCCGCTCGCTTCGGTGCAGCTGCCCGACGGCTCGAAGGCCACACTGGAGCGCGTGGGCGATGACACCGTTCGGGTCGTGCGGACCGTCGACGGGCAGGTCGTCGCCGACGTCGATCTCGTGGTCGCTGGTGACGCCGCGGGGCTGACCCGAGACCGCAGCGGCGCCGTGCTCGCGACGGTCGAAGCCCACGCGAGGGGTGTGACGGTGACCCAGGACGGCGTCGTCTCGACCTATTCGCCAGCCGAGCTCGAGGCGCTCGAGGCCTCCCCAGCCCTGCGGGAGACCGTTGCCGCGCGCTTCGCCACGAGCCGGGCGCTCGCCTCGCGCTGATCCATCGTCGCTCTGGCTCATCTGTCCCGGGTTCGAAACGGCTGGCCCTGCTGTACTCAGAACACATCTCCGCACCTCACTGACGCCGCCGCGATGGCGGTGTACGGCGACGCGCTGGCGGCGAGCGGTGCGGCGCTGGGTATGCTCGTTCAGCTCCAGCTCGCCCTCGAGGCCCGGCCGGAAGAGCCACGGCTGGTGGCGGCCGAGGCGCGGCACCTCGCCACGTTCGGGCGTGAGCTGCTCGGCGCTGCGTCGACGCACACGTCCCTGTTTCAACTCGAGTGGCGCCGCGGCTTCGTGGTGCGCGCCGCGGTGCGAAGCCTCGCGCAGGAGACCGTCGATGGGTTTCGCCCCGAGGTCCGGCACTCACGCCTGGCGAAGGCCACGCGCGAGCTGTTTCGTGCGCCGGTCTGCGTCGAGCTCACCCAGCCTGGCCTCGAGATGCCGTGGTCGGCCATCGTGGTCGCACATTTCTCGTCGCCGTGCGCGAGGTGCGTGACGGCGCGCCCCCACGCTCACGCGGCTGGAGGTGCGGACGCTCCAGCGGAGGGACGGCGAGTGGGGCGTTCCCACCGGTCCATGGGACGAGGGACCGCTGGTCGGTGGGGGGTCCATCACGCTTCGAAGAGGCCGGCAGCTCGACGTGTTTGCCGATGCGGCGGTGGTCTCGCGGCTCGCGCGCCTCCGCTGACGTTCGCTGAACGCGCACGCCTCTCGCTCGGTGAGAATGGGTGGGGCGTGGATGCTCCAGTCTCGTGCGCGCGACGGTGGGCCATCGTGCTTCGAGGCGCTTGCGACGCGATCGCGCTGGCACCGCCCGTGCTGACACGACGCTGCGTCGAGCAGGGGATGGAGGCCGTCGGGGTGGAGCTCGACCAGTCGTTGGCGCGGTGGGCCGGCATGGGGGCTGGCTCGCCGCGCCACCTGCTTGCCGCGGCGGCGTGGGGTGGTCCGAGATGTCGAACGAGACGCGCAGACTGCGACGGCCGAGGCACGATGGGTTCTTCCGCTCCGTCTTTGCCGACACGCGGGTGATGGCGGCCGAGGTGCAGACGGTCTTGCCGGAGCACCTGACGAAGCACCTCGACCTTGAGCGGGTCGAGGCGGTCGGCGCGCGGTTCGCGGAGGCCTCGCTCCGCACACCCGAGTCCGACGCCATCTTTCAGGTGTCCACGATCTCCGGGACGGCGCGCGTCTTCGTGCTCCTCGAGCACCAGCGGAGCGCGCCGCGGCTCATGCCGTTCCGCGTGCTGCGCTACGTGACGGGGTTCTGGGCGGCGCACCTGAAGGCGAACCCCACGGCCCGTCGCCTGCCACCCATCGTTCCGCTCGTGGTGGCCAATGTCCCCGGAGGATGGACCGGGCCGCGGTCGCTCGAGGAGATCCTCGAGGGCGCGCCGCCGCTCATCACGGCCGCCCGGCCTTTCCTGCCCGGACTGGACCTCGTCATCGACGATCTCTCGACGCTGGACGCGAAACAGGTGCTTACCCGGCCGGGTCCACCCCAGGCGCACCTGGCCTGGTGGCTGCTGAGCGTGTCGACCGACGTGTCCCGCGCCGGAGACGAGGCAGACCTGATGCGACCGACCGTGGAAGCGGTCCAGGCGCTGACCCCTGGTCATCACCGCGAGGCGATGGTGTATCTTCGCTCACTGCCTATGCCGGCCACTCAGCGACGACGCGTGAACGACGCCTTTCAGATCATGTCGATGGAGGAGTACCGCAAGAAGGTGCCCTTCCTGCAGGACATCATTCGCAAGGAGGCGCTCCAGGCGGCCCGGGTCCGTGGTGAGCGGCTTGGTCACAAGGAGGGCCTCGAGAAGGGCCTCCAGAAAGGACTCCGCCAGGGACTCCAGAAGGGCCTCCAGCAAGGACTCCAGGAGGGACTCGAGGCGGGTCTTCAGCAGGGACAGGCCGAGGGTCTCCGGCAGGCGCTGGTGGCCGTCTGGCAGACCCGGTTTCGTGCGCGTCCCACCCGCACGGCGCGCGCACGCTTCAAGGCCGCGAACGCCACGACGCTGGCTCGGTGGTTGGAACGGGCCTTGACGGCGAGGCGGTCCGCCGACGTGTTCGACTGACCCCGGCCCGCGCCGCCGTCAACCCGCGACGCGCACGCCGACGCGCTGCCGCCGGGCCTTCTCCAGCACGTGCTTGAGGTACCGGCCCGTATACGAGCCCTTCACCTCGGCGACCTCTTCCGGCGTGCCCTCGGCCAGAATCCGTCCACCGCCGTCGCCGCCCTCGGGCCCCAAATCGATGACCCAGTCGGCCGACTTGATGACGTCGAGGTTGTGCTCGATCACCAACACCGTATTCCCCGCATCGACGAGCCGGTTCAACACGATGAGCAGCTTCCGAATGTCTTCGAAGTGCAGGCCGGTCGTGGGTTCGTCGAGGATGTAGAGCGTTCGTCCGGTCGCGACCTTGGCCAACTCGCGCGACAGCTTGATGCGCTGCGCTTCACCGCCCGACAGCGTGGGCGAGGGCTGGCCGAGCTTCAGGTACGACAGCCCGACGTCATCGAGCGTCTGGAGGTGCCGCATGATGTCCCGGTGCACCGAGAAGTGCTCGATGGCCTCACGCACTGACAGGTCCAGCATCTCCGATACGTTCTTTCCCTTGTACCGAACTCGCAGCGTCGCCTCGTTGAAGCGCTTTCCGCCGCAGATCTCGCACGGCACGTACACGTCGGCGAGGAAGTGCATCTCGACCTTCTTCACGCCATCGCCTTCGCAGGCCTCGCAGCGGCCACCCTTCACGTTGAAGCTGAAGCGGCCTGGCGTGTAACCGAACGCGCGCGCCTCGGCCGTCTGCGCCAGCACCTCGCGGATCGGGTCGAACACCTTCGTGTACGTCGCCGGGTTCGAGCGCGGCGTGCGACCGATGGGCCGCTGGTCGATGTCGATCACCTTGTCGAGGTGTTCGATGCCGGTGATGGAGGCGTGTTTGCCCGGCATCACGCGTGACTCGTGGAGGTGCCGTGACAGCGCCGGGTAGAGGATCTCGTTGATCAACGTCGACTTGCCCGCGCCCGAGACCCCCGTGACCGCGACGAAGCGTCCCAGCGGCAGGTCGACGTCCACGTTCTTGAGGTTGTTTTCCTTCGCGCCGCGGATGCTGATCTTCGTCTTGAGCCCGGCGCGCCGCCGTTCGGGCACCGAGATCTCGAGCCGCCCGGAGAGGTAGCCACCGGTGAGGCTCTTCTCGTCTCGCATCACCTCGGCCGGCGTGCCCTCGGCCACCACGGCGCCGCCCAGCTCTCCGGCGCCCGGCCCGAAGTCGACCAGCCAGTCCGACTCCTCCATCGTCTCTTCGTCGTGCTCGACCACCAGCACCGTGTTTCCGAGATCGCGCAGGCGCTTGAGGGTCGCGATGAGGCGCCCGTTGTCCCGCTGGTGGAGACCGATGGACGGCTCGTCGAGGATGTAGATGACGCCGGTGAGCTCGCTGCCCATCTGCGAGGCGAGGCGAATGCGCTGGCTCTCGCCACCCGACAGCGACGACGCGCTTCGATCGAGGGTGAGGTAGCCCAGGCCCACGTCGACGAGGAAGCCCAGGCGGGAGCGGATTTCCTTGAGCAGCTCCGCGCCGATCGTCTGCTCATTCTTCGTGAGCGGCATCGCGCCGAGGAACGCCTGCGCCTCGTTGATGGTGAGGTGCGAGAGGTCGACGATCGTCTTCCCGTGCACCTTCACCGCGCGGGACTCGGGCTTGAGTCGCTCGCCCTGGCAGGTGGGGCACGGTTTGTCCGACAAGAAACGCATGTAGTACTGCTTCATCGACTCCGAGCTGGTCGACTGGAAGCCGCGCATCAGCTTGTGGACGAGGCCCTCCCACTCCATCTTCCAGCGGGCGTCGCCCCACTTCATCGACACCTCCTTGCCGCTGGAGCCGTACATGATGACGTCGCGATGCGCCTTCGGCAGCTTCTCCCACGGCACCTCGAGGTCGATACCGAACGCGCGCGACAAGGTGTCCACCAGGTCCGCCGTCCACCCCTCGCCGCGGGTGACGCCCGAGGCCCACACCTCGACCGCGCCCTCCCGAATGGAGCGCGTCTTGTCGACGACGATCAGATCGGGATCCATCTCCGGTCGGGTGCCCAGGCCCGAACAGTCGGTGCACATGCCCAGCGGGTTGTTGAACGAGAACGACGCAGGGCTCAGCTCGGGGAACGAGAGCCCGCAGTGGTGGCAGGCGTTGAGCTCGCTGAGCGTGCGATCCGCCTGCTTGTCGGCGGTCTCGTCGGTGACGATGAGCACGCCCTTGCCCTCCTTGAGCGCGTTCTCCACCGAGTCGGTGAGCCGTGGGCGCAGATCAGCCTTGAGCACGAGACGATCGATCACCAGCTCGACGTCGTGCTTCGACTTCTTGTCGAGCGAGATCGTCTCTTCGAGCGAACGCACCTTTCCGTCGATGCGGGCCCGACTGTAGCCGCGGCGCTGGGCGTCGACGAGCAGCTCCTTGTGCTCGCCCTTGCGGTTCACCACCACCGGCGCGAGCAGCTGCAGCTTCGAGCCCGCCGGCAGCTTCATGATCTCGTCGACGATCTGCTGTGCCGACTGTTTGCCCACCTTGCGGCCGCAGGTGTGGCAGTGCTGCACGCCCATGTTCGAGAACAGCACGCGCAGGTAGTCGTGCACCTCGGTGACGGTGCCGACCGTCGAGCGCGGGTTGTTCGAGGCCGCCTTCTGCTCGATGGAGATGGTGGGCGAGAGCCCCCGAATGGTGTCGTACCTGGGCTTCTCCATCTGCCCGAGGAACTGCCGCGCGTAGGCCGAGAGCGATTCGACGTAGCGACGCTGCCCCTCGGCGTAGAGTGTGTCGAACGCCAGCGACGACTTGCCGGAGCCGGAAACGCCGGTGAACACCACCAGCTTCTTCTTGGGGATTTCGAGGGTGACGCCCTTGAGGTTGTGCTCGCGGGCGCCGCGGATGGTGATGACTTCGGGCTCGGCCATGGGGGCGAATTCCTATTCGGGAAGCGCGCTGCGTGCCCGTGCTTGTGACGGAACGGGTGTTCAGGGTCAAGACGATCTGCCGGGGAACGGTCAGTCGAACGAGGAGGCGTCTTGCCTGCTCGCAGGGCGTCTGACGAGGCAGTTTGGTGCGCGCCGCCTTGGCGAGGTGATGGCGCTCAGCTGGCGCGGGCGGCGGAGCGCGGGACCGGAGGCGCGACAGTCAGCGATTGCGCCCGCTCGGCCCGCTTGCGAGACAGCTCGACGCCGACGGCATCGAGCCCGTGCCGGTTGGCGACGGCGAGCACGGTGCCGAGGCCACAGAACGGGTCGACGACGATCGAGGCCTTCGCCTGCTCTTTCACGTAGCGCACCGCCGCCTCGCACGCCTCGACCCCCATCGCACGCGCCCAGGGCATCTCGCCGAGGCGCGGCAGCACGTCGGGGGTCGAGTCCCCCGGCTCCACCCGCAGCTCCCGGCTGAAGGCCAACAGGTGCGCCCACGCCGGCCGCCCGAACGTCGTCATGCCTGCAGGTGCGCGGCACACCACCTTGTGGAACAGCTGAAAGCTCCCGGCGGCCTCGGCGCCCCGCTGGACGAGGTACGCCTTGTCGACCCAACGGCCGTCCCGCTTGATGTCCGTCTGGAAGAACACCGCCACGCCCGTCGGAGACAGCCGGGTGCAGATACGTTGGGCCGTGTCACTGAACCAGGTTCGCCAGGCCTCGAACGAGAGCGTCATCTCCGACACGTCCGGCATCGAGGTGATGACGGCGTGCCGGACGTCGAACGTCTGCGTCTCGAGCCACGCGACACCCTCGGTGCAGTGAACGATGCGGTCCGGCATGGGCGGTTTCTACCTGCTTTGGCCGGGCAGGGGACTGGTCGCGGCGGTCCACCTCACCTACCGTGGCTGACGTGTTCACCGCGACGTTGCTCCTCGTCTCCCTCGCGCAGCCCGTCACCGGTCCCAAGCTGACCGACGACGAGACGAAGAAGCTCGACAAGGGCGAGATCGTCACCCGGGAAACCACCCCCACGGGCGGCAAGGGGGTCGGTGCGATGGCCCTCGGCGTCATCGAGGCTCCCTCGGCCGAGGTGTGGGAGGTGCTGCGCGACTGCCAGCGGTACTGGCAGTTCATGCCGCGCACGAAGAAGAGCTGGTTCCGGGAAGAAGAGGGCGTGGGCACCATCTGCCACGTCGAGCTGCAGATGCCCTTTCCGCTGCCCAACCTCTGGAGCGACACCACCGCCGAGATCCGCGAGGAGCCCAAAGGGCACTTCCTGCGCGCCTGGAAGATGGTGCGAGGCAGCTACCGCCGAAACGACGGCTCCTGGACCATCATCCCGTGGGGAGACGGCACCAGGAGCCTCGTCGTCTACGACATCGACAGCGATCCGCTCATCGCCGTGCCGGATCCGCTGATTCGCCTGGGCCAGGCCGGCTCGCTCCCGGACGTCATCACGCAGATCCGCAAGCGGGTGGTGGCGCTTCGTCCTGCCGTCACCACCGCGCCCGGCTCGAAGTAGCGGTCACGCCGCGAGCTCGAGCGCGTCGGCCATGGAGTCCACGTCATACGTGCCGGTCGCGGTGCGCTTCCTGGCGTTCTTCGACCGCTGCGCGGCGCCCAGCCTCACGATCGCGCTCTGCGGTAGCACGTTGATGAGGCGCTGGAAGCTGTGCGGTTCGATCTTCGCGTCGAACGGCTGCGCGAGGCACAGGTCGTCCTGCGTGGGCACGTCGCGAGCCTGGCTGACGTCGGCGATCCACGTCGTGATGCCATGCTTCGAGACGTGACTGCTGGCGGCCGCGTCGATGGCCTTGCGGACCTGCGGACCCACCAGGGACTCCCACGTCGCGAAGATGAGCTTCTTCGACGCGTCGCACTCGACGTTCATCTGGTCCGGCTCTTCGGAGATGACCGTCTTCATGGGGTCGCTCCCGGGGAGTTACGGGTTGACGTCGAAGAGGGTGCGCAGGCCGGCCATGCCCGCCGAGATGCGCGCGCTGCCGGTACCGAAGATGAGCTCTCCGCGCTGACCGGGAATGGAGCTCACGTCGAGGGCCGCCGGATCCTCCGACGACCAGTCGCACAGCTCGGTGACGTCGGCCGTGCTGCCGTCGGCGTAGCGGGCGATGGCGCGCAAGCCGCGGGCGGGACCACCGGCCTCCGAGGTGCGGCGCTCGACGACGAGGTCCGTGACGGCCTCGACGCCGACGGTCACGGGGAGAATGCGGACCAGCCCCGACACCTCGACCTCGACCGAGGCGGTCCCATCGGCGAGGGCCTCGAGCGCGAGCAGATCGCCCGACAGCGTCGCCGCGACGGCCGGCGGGCTGCGCAGAATGGCCACCGGGCTCAGGTTCACCACCGCGCCATCGCTGAAGCGGCCGTACACCGCGAACGTCGCCTGCTGACCGACGACCAGGCGGGCGCTGGGCAGAGAGAGGCCGAGGTCCTCGAGTACCGGAGCGACCGTCGACACCGTGAAGGCCGCCGCCTCGCCGCCGTACCGCGCGGTGACCTGCGCGAAGCCCTGCTGACGCGCCGTCACCAGGCCGACCTCACTCACCTCGGCGATCGATTGGTCCGACGACTGCCACAGCGCGCTCGCCGTCACGTCCATCGAGGTACCGTCATCGAACGACGCGGTCACGCGGAAGCCCACCGAACGGCCACCCGGCACGTCGGCGTGGGGCAGGTTGCCGGTGAGGCCGATGAGCTGGCGGGCGACGACGGTGGCGAAGCGGGAGGCCTGCACACCAGCGTAGTCGGCGACGATGCGTGCACGGCCCACCGACACGCCGCGCACCGCGGTGCCGTGGACCTCGGCGATGTGCGCGTCGAGCGAGCGCACCATGGCGTCGAGCGTCACGTCACGCGAGGCGCCGTCGGTGAAGGAGGCAATGGCGCGGAAGCCGAGGGACTCACCCGGACGCACGGGCTGCTCGAGCGCCTCGAGCCGCAGCGCGACAGGACGGGCGGGCAGCACGCGAACGGTCTTGCGGGCCTCGAGTTCGCCGAAGCGGGCGATGAGGTCGACGTCTCCCTGCGTGTCGAGGCGATAGCGGCCGGGCTCCTGCATCGGCCAGGTGCCAGCGCCCGACGCGGTCCACCGGGCCTCGGCCGTCACCTCGCGGCGCGTGCCGTCGCTGAAGTTCGCGAAGAGCCGCAGCTGAGGTGTCAGGCCCCGGGGGGCCTCGAACAGATCGTTCGGGTACAGCTCCAGCGTGCGGGCCACGGCTGCGCTCACGACGAGCGACGTGCTCGCCTGCTTGTCGTCCAGCCGTGCCGAGACCCGCGCCCGGCCGGCCTTCGTCAGTCGCGCCACGCCCGCTTGATCGATGGCGATGGTGTCGGGGTCCGACGAGTCCCAGAGGACCTGGTCCGAAATGCGCAGCCGCTGACCGTTCGAATACACGCCGTACGCCTCGAGCTGCAGCGTGCTGCGCACCGTGAAGGTGTCACCTGGTGACTTGAGCTCGATGAGCTGCAGGGTGGAGGTGGGGGAGGACGACGACGGCGCGTTGACACACGCCGAGACCACGACCGCGAGGGCGGCCGCTACGACACGGGAGGTTTGCATGGTGTTGCCCCTTGGGAGGTGAGGAGACCGAAGTCCCCCGGAGCAACCGATGTGCCGCCTCGTTCAGCTGTCCTGTCGCGGGGTTTCCGGTGCAGGGGCAGGGTCGGCCGATACCGCTGGGTGAGTCGCCTTCGCTTTGGCCTTGTCGAGCCGCCAACCCGCGATGAGCAGCACGCCGATGCCGCCGAGGATCGCGAGGTCGGCGACGTTGAAGACACCGGTGCGCAGTGACCCCAGGCCCATGTTCATGAAGTCCACCACCACCCCGCCGAAGCGCGCGCGATCGATCCAGTTCGAGAAGCCGCCCGAGACGATGAGCGCGTAACCAGTGAGGTGGGCCGAATCGACGGGGTTGCGCAGCGCGTGCACGCTGATGGCGAGGAGCAGGCCGCCGACGCCGACGGTGAGCAGCCAGAAGCGCGCCGACTCCGGGAGGTTGCCTCCGAGCGAGAGGAAGGCGCCTTCGTTGGTGGCGTACTGAAAACGGAAGACGTCGCCGAAGTACGTCAGCGTGGGCTTCCCTTTGAACGCCTCGGTAGCCAGGGCCTTCGTCCACTGGTCGAGCACGATGGAGACCAGGGTGACGAGGCCGAAGAGGACGAAGCGCCGGGCGTAGGACACGGTGGGGCGCTTGCCACTGGTGAATCCCGGGTGCAACCGTCAGGGCGCGAGTCGACGGGCGAGGAAACCTGCGAGCGCCACCAAGATGTCTTCGGGGATCTCGTGGCCGCCGTCGAAGGCGTGGAATTCGACGCCGAGCCCGGCGTCCCGGAGCATCGCCTCGAGCCAGGTCGCGGCGGTGAAGGGCAACACGCCATCGAAGCGCCCGTGCGATTGAAACACCGGCAACCCCTTGCGCGCGCTCGCCTTCTGCCGCCACGCGTCTTCGACCAGCAGCGTGCCCGAGAGCGCGACGAGACCGGCCGGCGCCTCCTCGAGCCGGAGCGCGACGTCGGTGGTGATCATCGCGCCCTGCGAGAAGCCGCCCAGCACGAGCTTCGAGAACGGCAGCCCCGACGCGTTCATCGCCTCATTCACCATCGCGTGGACCGCCCGGCGCGCGGCCGCCATTCCCTCGGGCTCCCGCTTGCGGAACTCGCGCAGCGCCTCGGGAGCCTGAGCCTTGAGCGCTTCGATGGCCTCGAAGTCGATCATCCACCACGCGCGCGCGTCGCCGTACCCCAGCGAGCCGAGGGACAGCGGGCCCGACGGGAAGTGAAAGCGCGCGGTGGCCAGCGACGGCTCGACCGAGACCAGCGCGCGGGCCAGGCCGACGAGATCGGTGCCCGGTGCGCCGAACCCGTGACACAGCACCACCACCCCGGTGGGCGGGACCCGTGGCGTTGCCTGAACCGTCACCACGTCGAGACCGCCGAGCGTCGAGCGCATGAGGCGACCCTGCCACCACGTTCACGAACGAACGACAAGCCCTTGACCTGCCGCGGCTGGACGGGTTCGCTTTGCCCGTGGGTTTTCAGCTGACAGTCACCAAGGGCGCCGCCGCTGGAGAGTCGTACTCGTTCGCCGACGAGGCGAAGCTCGGCCGCACCGCGGACAACGACGTGGTGGTGAAGGACCAGGCGGCCTCCCGGAGCCACGCGCGGGTCTACGAGCAGGGCGGCAAGTTCTTCGTCGAAGATCTCGGCAGCGCGAACGGGACGAGGCTCAACACCGCCGCCGTGAAGCAGGCGAAGGAGCTCAAGAACGGCGACAACATCGTCATCGGCGACACGGTGTTCAAGGTCACCATCGAGCTCGACGAGACGATCGCTCCCGAGTCGTCGCCGTCGTCGACCATGGATGAGGCGGGTGACGAGCCGCCCGCGGAAGACGACGACCCCCACGTCACGCGGCTGCCGACGAAGCGGCCCGCCGCGAAGGCCAGCGCCGCGTCCCGGCCCGACGCGACCAACGACGACGACGAGGAGCCCGCCGCGGACGAGCCCGACTCCACTGGCGACGAAGACGCAGGCTCGACCGGCGACGAGAGCGGTGAGGACGTCAACTCGACGATGTTCGTCGACGTCCCCAAGCCCAAGGCGTTGGCGCGCCGCAGCCAGCCCGCCGCCCCGGCGGTGCAACGGCCTCCACGGACCACCGGAGCGGTCGAGCGGCCCTCGCGCGGCCGCGCGCTGGCACGCAGTGGTGGTGACGAGGACGATGCCGTCGAGCTGAGCGCGGCCGAACGCGCCCGCATGCGTCGGCAGCTCAACGAGTCGGCGTCGGGCCGCATGCAGCTCATGTGGCAGGACCTGCCACGGCCGGCGCGGCTGTTCCTCGGAGGGTTCGGCACCCTGCTCGTCGTGGGGACGTTCGCCTTCGCCGCGTGGGTCGCCTGGCCGCGCAACGTGGTGAACCGGCCGGAGCCGCGCGCGTTCAAGACCGATGGCTCTCCCATCGAGGACAGCTTCGGCCTCGGGAAGGTGACCTTCCAGACGCCCGATCAGAAGGCCCTCACCTTCAGCGCCACCGCGCCCACCCGGGTGGTCGGCGTGCTCCACTACCAGGCCGCCAAGGTGTCAGCCGACGAAGTCGTCATCAACCTCAACGGGACCGACCTCGGCTCGGTGCCGGCCGACGACATCGATCCCGATTCGCGCGAGCTCGAGCTGGTGCTGCCGGCGACGTTGCTGAAGACCCAGGACGAGAACCTGATGGTCTTCGACAACACCAGGAACCCGCCGGCGGACGACGAGTGGAAGATCTGGAACCTGTGGGTCGAGATCATCCCCGTGCCCGACATGAGCGCCGAGGAGGCCCGCCGCCGCGCGCAGGGTGAGATCGAAAAGGCCTCGAAGGCCTGGGAGATGCGCGAGGTCGGCGCCGCCAACATGTTCCGCGCGTGGAAGACGTACCGCGAGGCCTGGTTGCTCCTCGAGGCCACGCCCGAGGCGCCGGCCGAGCTCCTCACGCTCTCGAGAACCCGGATGAAGGAGATCCGCCCGGAGCTCGACCGCAAGTGCAACTCGATGCTCGTGCAGTTCAAGACCATCGTGAACACCCGCCCCAACGCCTACGAAGAGGCGCGCCAGGTGCTCGAGCACATTCCCGACTACTTCCCCACGCGCGAGCACCCCTGCTTCAACTTCTCCAAGGCCATGCTCCGATCCGTCGACGGCCTCGACTTTGAGCCCGCGGGTGAGGCCGAGTAGGTCTCTGTCGGTCCAGGATGATCAAGGGCTTGGCGTCGTCCAACTGACGGATGGCCGCGACTGACACGTCGTCCGACAATGTCGGCCATGAGGGCTCGACAACTCCGCATCGGTCAGGTGCCCGGACCAATCGAAATGGCCGCGGGTTCAGGCAAGATTTCGAACATGAGCCGACGACGCACGCGTGGACAGGTCGCGGTGGAAACAGCGCTCGTGCTTCCGGTCTTCGTGTTCCTCATCCTCGGTCTGTTGCAGATGGGCCTGATGTCGCACGCGCGGGTGCTGACGAAGTACGCGGCCTTCAAGGCGGTGCGAGCGGGCGCGGTGAACGGCGGTGACGTCGGGATGATGGAGAACGCGGCGCTTGGGGTGTTGTTGCCGGTGCTGGGGCGACGCGGCACCGCAGGGGCGCCGTACAAGACTGACTCGGTCATGGCCTACAACACCGCCTGGAGCGCGATGTCGAACAACAACCAGATTGGCGGCCTCAAGTTCGCCGAGGTGGTGGTGTGTTCACCCTCGCGCAGTCAGGCGAACGCCGCGTCGGACTTCGACGACCCCCGTACGGCGATCGGGCCGAGCAACACCAACTCGGGCACCGTTTCGGACTGGAGGAGCTTCAACAACACCAAGCTCCAGATCCAGGTCACCACGTACTACCGGATGTTCATTCCCTTCGCCAACTGGATGGTTTGGCGGATCGCGGCGAACAGAGAAGATGGCTCGCCCCAGAAGATGCGGACGCTGGGGTGGAAGGCTGGCTCGACGACCAGCACCGCGAAGGCCTTCCAGAACCTGACTCAATACGCCAGCCAGAAAGTCTACATTACTCCGATTCGCGCCAGTTACGCGATGCGGATGCAGTCGAACTTCCGCCAGAGTGCGGCGCAGGCGCTGCCGAACACGGGCTCATACACCAACCCTGCCTGCAAGAAGACCTGGAACTTCTGAACATGGGGCACGCGATGACCATTACCCGAGAACCCTCTCGAAGCCGCCGGGGCCAGACGATGGTCCTCTCAGTCGTCACGATGCTCATGTTGGCGCTGATGATGACCATCGGATTCAACGTGTCCCACTCGGTGCATGAGCGAATCCGGCTTCAGAGCGCGGCCGACTCACAGGCCTATAGCGTTGCCGTGATGCAGGCGCGCTCTTTCAACATCAACGCGACCATCAACCGAACCATTGCCGCCCTCACGGTGGCGCAAATGTCCTTGCATGCGTGGAACAATCTCGCCACGCACAACGTCGACATGTTGTTCGCGGGCTTCATGGGGTTCCTGGGGGTGTCCGCCTGGGAGGCCGGCAAGGCCAAGTGCTCGAAGTGGACGCCCTGGCATTGTTGGGACGCGTTCGAGGCCTTCCTCATCGCCCTCGACTACCTGAGCGAGTACAACGACTACAAAGACAAACTCGAGTCCAAGGAAAAGGAGTTCAACGACGCGGTCAAGGCGCTCTACGAGTCGAAGCAGACCCTCTACGACCAGGAGCTGGCCTACGTCGACCGCATCGACAACGAGATCCGTGGGCAGGGCCTGGTCTTGAGAAGCATCTTGCAGACGACTGCGCCCCAGGCGCACCACGCCATGGGCATCCACACGGTCAACTCGGGCAACTACAAGTGCTCGCTCAGTGGCCCTGAGGGTGACATCACCGGCTGCGGTGGGGCCGAGCCGCTCGTGTTCAACCGGCCAGATGTCTCGCCCGCCGAGCGCAGCCGCATGATGGAGAACTCGGCGAATGCCGCGCGAAGCTTGTTCAACTCGTATGGTGGCGCGGGGGCGATGCTCACCCACAACGACTTCAAGGGGAACAGCCCGTTCTCGGTTCGAAACCCTCGAAAGATGATGAACATTCAGGGCTCAGGGCAGTACAATGCAGTCTACATTCCCGGAGCGTTTGCCTCTCGCGTCGGTGACACGGAATTCAGCAAGGGTTCTTCGAACACCGAGCTGGCCGAGAACGTGGGTGCGGGAACGGGTTTCGGCGCGGTCTCGGTTCGCTGGCGTCACGGGCGGGGTGGCTGGCCACTGAACTCCAATGTCTTCTCGTCACGCAATGGCGGGCAGCATGAGTACGGGTTCCTCGGGATCCCTGGCAGCGACAGCAACCACCGCGAATTCAAGACCATCGCTCGCATACCTCGAGAAGCTACCTTCGTGACGTTCCGTGCCCACGACAACCCGGGTCCGGGCAACGACTGGGGCCAGCCCAATGCCTACGGCGCCGTGACGCAGGACCTCCGGATGCTGCAGGACGGCGACAAGGGCGCCTACGAGATCAACTCGCAGGGAACGGTGACCATCAAGATCGGCACTGAGCAGCACAAGGTGCAGTTGGTGCCCGAAGGCAACGCGACTGCGGTGGCCAAGGCGAAGGCGTACTTCCACCAGTTTGGCCAGGGCGACTCCTGGGAACTGCCCCCCAACGGTTTCGACCCCTTCTGGCGCGCAAAGCTGCACGCGTTCAAGGGAGACGAACTGCGCGCCGCGTTGGCCCGGGCGGGCGATCGCAACACTGGCATTCGAGGTCCCGTGGAAGGAGATGTCCAATGAGCGCGCGAATGAGGCAGGCCCGCGGTGCCGCGACCGTCGAGCTGGCGGTGTCGATGATCTTTCTGGTCCCGCTCATCATGTACATGTTCTTCTTGCAGGATATGTTGCTGATGAAGTTGAACGGGCAAGAAGCGGCCGTGCAGGCGCCGTGGGACTATTCGGTGTTGAACTACGAGTACAAGTACAACAACGATACACCGGTTGGTCAGGAGATTCAGAGCGGGGCCGGGAGCCCCGGACAAATGAGCCGCCTGACGTACTGCGATCACTCGGCGGCGTTCGATTCCTACACCTTGCGTGACTGCGACGACCTGATCCACCATCAGTCAATGGCGGCCCACGAGTGCTGGATTGGAGACCAGGGCGGCAGTTTCAGCGGTCAGGTTCGTTGCTCAATCGGGTTCCTGGACCCCACGATGCCAACGGGTGCGGCCACCGCAGCCGTGGCGGCCTTCGGGAACGGGGGCATCGTCAATTGCAACCAGCGCCTGGGCATCATGAACTACTACCTGCCCAACAAGTTTCTCACCACGTTCCGCGGCGGCGAGGGCTTCAGCGTCAACGCCGACGGGAACGGCACGGCGAAGCGGAAGATGGAATCCCGCTGGGCGCGGGGAAACACGTCGAATGCTGCGTCGGGGGCCCAGCAGGATCAGGTCCACACGCCCGGTGGTGGGGGAGACGTGAACAAAGCCGTGGCCAGCGGTTCCGGTTCGGCGGGCTCCAACTACTGGCGCCTCAAGCGCACCGAGAATGCCATGCTGGTCGATCCCTGGGCGGTCACCCTGTCGGGTGGCCAACCCCTCGGGCGAATCAACCCGAACGTCCCCTCGGCGTTCAGCATCGTCGGCCCGGGTTCCCACCCGATTCACGCGCGGATTCAGGCGGCCTACTCGACGCAGAACGGGGCCGTGTCGCAGGCCGAGCGCTACAGCAACACCATGCAGCAGGCAGGCTTCCTCAATGGCAATACACGTCAGGACGGGCAAGGTGACAACCTGACCACTGCCGCGGCGGCTTTCAGGCCCAATGACGCCCAGCAGCAGTTCGGTGACCACTGGGCGGGCCAGTGGAGCGACGGTCGGGTGCAGCGGACGGCTGGCAACCGAGGTCGGAGCTACTTCGGGAACAGTTCTTGGTAGCGAAGCAGCGACGCTCGATTCGAGTCGAGGTGTTGTTGGCGGTGGCGGCGGTCGTGGGCGGCGTCTCGGGGTTGCTCCTCGGGAACCGGTCGAGCGAAGAGGAGAACGGTGTGGTGCTGGACGAGATCGATCGGCGGGCGCAGGAGTTGCTCCCAATGGGAGCACCCGCCGACGCGCCCGGCACCGGCTCGCTCATGAACGCCGACCCGCGGTCGCTGCGTGGAATCCCGCCGTATCCGAACGCGGTGCCGCGCAGCCTCGGCGCCGTCACCGACGTCATGGGCATGCCGCTCGTCGCTTCCTGGTTCACCACCCAGGACCCGCCAGAGCAGATCATCTCGTTCTACGAGATGACCTACCTCGATGCGGGCTACCCGATCGTCAGCCACATGTTCCACCAGGACCAGGGGTATGTCGCCTGGCTCGACGAGGAAGACACCGACGCGGGGGTTGCCGAGGGCGTCATGCACATGGTGTCGGTCATCAAGAACACCCCTCGTGACCGGGAGACCATCGTCTTGCTGTCGGCCTCGCGGCCGCAGCGCCTCCTCGACGGAAAACGGAACCTGCCTGAGGGCGTCGTGTTGCCAGACGGGGCGCAGGCTCCGCAGGTCGTCGAGATGCAGCTCGAGGGGCGGCAACGAACCGTGCTCACCACCCGCGCGCGTGGCTCGCTCGACGAGACCGTCAAGGCGCTCGGCGAGCAGCTGCGCAAGGCGGGGTGGACCGTCGAGGACGTCATGAGCGCCGAGTCTGGCAGATCGATCATCGGTCGACGGCAGGGCGTCTCGCAGTCCATCTCGGCCCGCGTGCGAGCGCCGGGCGAGCTTGATTTCATGTACAGCCTCGAGCGGGAAAGGACGAACCCATGACGGCCCGACGTTTCACCCTCACCCTGGCCCTGCTGGTGGCGCCTGCCCTGGCGCTCGCCAACGGACGGCCCGACTGCCAGCGAAACTGCGCCACCGCCCAGAAGGCCTTCGAGAAGCAGTGCAAGGAGACCGCGCAGAACGACCCGGACAGCAAAGCGGGCTGCGACATGGTGCTCAAGAAGCTGCAGACCTCGTGCGCGCAGTCGTGCCAGCGCGGCGAGAAGATGAAGAAGCCCGCCAACGCCAACTCCTTCTGAACGAGGAACGCCATGACCACCCGCGCCACGCTTCTCCGTCTTCCTGCCCAGCGCCGCCGCCGACTCAGCCGGGGCCAATCGATGGTCGAGTACAGCGTGGTGAGCCACGCGCTGCTCGTCATCGGCGCCGGCTCGATGATGGGCATCGGCCAGTACCTGCGCCTGTTCGAGGCGCTCGATACCTACCTCAAGAGCATCTACCTGGTGCTCAAGCTCGGCGCCGTCTGACCCGAGGCCCGGCTTCGGGGTTGTCTTGCGCAGGCGATTGGCTAAGCGACCCGAATGGAACAAGCCGCGCCGAAGCAGCGCTCTCCGTGGGTCTACGTCGCCTTGGGCTGTGGTGGTTTCGCGGTTCTTTCCTGCCTGGGGGTGTTCCTCGTCTTCGCGTTTGCGGCCAAGAAGGTGAACGATCTCGGTGAAGGCGTGACGAACCCGAAGGTGCGCACCGAGAACGCGCGCAAGATGCTGGGCGAGATCCCCGAAGGCTACGTCTCGGCCGTGTCCTTCAGCATGTTCGGCCTCGTCGACATCGCGGTGCTCACGAACGGCGAAGGGCTTTCGGACGGCGGCGTCGAGGTCGGCGATCGCATCTTCACGTACTACCGGGCGATCGCGAGCGGCGAGAACGAGCGCACCAAGGCGTTCCTGCGGTCGGGCGAAGGCGATCTCGGCACGCTGCGGAACAGCGGCGTCAACATCGAGAAGGACGACATCGTCAAACGCGGCAACCTCACCGTCGATGGGCGAAAGCTCTACTACGTGGCGTACCGCGGGCTGTTCGGCGTGGGGAACCAGCAGGGCTCCGAGAACGGCCTCAACGTCGCGTTGCTCTTCGACTGTCCCGGCGAGCAGCTGCACGCGGGCGTGTGGGCGATGCGCGACCCCTCGCCGCAGAAGCCGGTTTCGGAGCTCGACCTCACCGGCACCGTGGCCGACGAGGCGGCGCTGGCGGCGTTCGTGCGACCAATGAACCCCTGCGGCCGGTGACGCGTCCGCGGGTGGGCAGGCCCTGAAGGAGTCGACATGCTGACGTGGTTCGTGGTGACGGTGCTCTCCCAACTGGACGGGGGCGCCTCGGGGGACGTGACGCCGCTGACGACGCCGGAGCCGGTGCCCCTCGTCGCGCCCGCCGACGTGCCGATGGCGGTCAACGACGACAAGCCCACCACGCTGGCCCCGGGCGAGACGACGGCCCCGACGAGCGGCTTCATCAAGGGCGAGCTGTCGATGTACCTGGGGAGCGATCGCCTCGTGGTGAAGAACAACCGCGTGGGCGTCTCTGCGGGCCTCGATCGCTTCGAGTCGGCGTTCTACCTGCTGGTCGAGCCCATGGTGGACCTGCGCTTCTTCGACGGCAAGCTGGGCTTCGGCCTGGGCGTGCCGCTGCGCTTCGAGCTGGTGAACCTCGCCACGAACCCCGCGACGGGGTCGCCGTTCCTCACGCAGAACCTCGGCCGCCTTCGCCTCGAAGACTATGACCAGGTGCACGATTTCGGGCGCGTCATCAAATACGTGACGTGGGGCCGCAAGGAGGACCCGCTCTACATCTCGGCCGGGCAGCGCTACGCCTCGTCCATCGGCCATGGCGCGATCATGCGCCGCTACGCGCCCAACATCGACATCGACTACCCGCGAGCCTCGGCGCAGGTCGACGCGTACAACGAGTACGCCGGCTTCGAGCTGTTCACGAACGATCTCCTCGAGTGGAACACGCTCGCGGGCCTGGCCTTCGTCAAGCCGCTGGCCTTCTTCAACAAGGAGAACCTGCTCACGAAGAGCTTCTCGGTGGGCGTCACCGGGGCCACGGACTGGCGCGCGCCGTATACCATCCGCACCGACGCGGCGACCGGCCTGCGCCAGGTGGACGCCTCGGGCCGGCTGCTGGCGAACGAACGGCCAGCCGTCCTGGTGGGCATCGACGCCGAGGTGAAGGTGGTGAAGACGCGCCACGTCGACCTCAAGCCCTACGTCGACTACTCGCACCTCCTGGGCGGCGATGGCGGGTTCACCGCGGGCATTCTGGGCCGCTTCAACGTCGGGACCGAGATCGTCAACGCGTTCCGGCTGGTGGGAGAGTTCCGCGTGCTGGGGAACCGCTACCTGCCCAGCTACTTCGACACGTTCTACGAGATCGAGCGCTTCATCTTCGCCTCGGAAGAGACTCCGGGCTCTCCGGTGCGCACGGCGTTGACGCGGCAGCAGTTCCTCCTCGAGCGGGGGCTGGGCCAGCGGCTGGGCTACTACCTCGAGGCGAGCTGGGGCATTCCCGGGAAGGTGGGCCTCACCCTGGCGGCCGAGGGCGTGTCGAACGCGCCCAACACCAACCTCATCGCGCACCTCGAGGTGCCGGTGCTCGACTTCTTCCAGGTGTTCGGCAGCTACTACAAGCGGGGCATCACCTCGCCGGCCGCCATCTTCCGGATCGATCCCCAGTTGCAGGACACGATCTTCTACGCGGGGGCGCGGCTGAAGATTCTTCCGTTCCTCTTCGTGAACGGGCGCGCGTACCAGACGTTCCGTCGCAACGCCGAGCTGCGCCGCTACGACACCCAGTTTGGCTTCGTCGTCGACGTCGAGATTGGCTACGAGTTCAAGGGGAAGAAGAGCGAGACGGTGGCGACCCAGCCGGCCGACGCGCCGCCCCCACCCGAGACGACGCCGGCGAGTGAGCCCGCGCCCGCGCCGCCCACGCCGTAGACGCGCAGGCGCTTGCACAGGACCGTGCAAGGTCCTGCACACTCGCGGGTGCCGGATGGTGCCGTGTCCTCGGGTGGAGGCGCTGGCGCGCGGCTTGAACGGGCCGCGTACATGCGACGCGTCCCTCTCTTTCTCATCGCGGTGGTGCTCACGTGCTGTGGCCGCGTGAACACTGGTGTGTACGGTCGGCTCTCGATGGTCCAGTCCCCGCTGTTGGTGCCCGGAGCGACGATGACCCTCAGCTTCACCCGCTACGGCGACACGGAGCCTGCGGAGTTCACGGCGCGCTCTCTCTCCTGCGTGCCGCGGGCGGCCTGTGAGGCGGTTCCGCTGCCGTCGGCGGACGGCGCAGCCCGCTTCGCGGTGACGGTGGTGGAAGGCCAGACCGACGAACTCGTGTTCGAGCCCATCATCGAGCGGACGTCCGACGGGGTGCGCTTCGGTGACGAGTTCCGCGTCGAAGTGGATCCGTTCCGGAGCGCGCTCGTTCGCCTGGGGACTGGTGCACTGACGCCGGTGACCCAGCTCTCGCTCACGGCCGGGGATCGCGTCGAGCTGTGCGCGGAGGTTGCGACGGCGAGCGGCCGGTTCGTCGACCTGATGCCGGAGCAGATCACCGTCGAAGTTCCCTCCACCGGCCCGTCTCTCGTCGAAGAGCAAGCCGTTCGCCGGTGCCGCACCTTCCGCGCCGAAGGCCATGGCCGAGGGACCATCATCTTCACCGCCCTGGGGCAGCGCCTGCCCGTCACGGTGGACGTCATCGCGATGAGCCGTGTGCAGACCTTCGTCTTCACCGAGGTCACCCGACAGGGTGGCAGGTGGGCCTCCGTCGGCCCCGTGTCGCTTCCGCTACAGGCCACCCGCGGCACGCTCTACCGCTACTACTCGCTCGAGGGCGTCGCCGACGATGGCCTGCGCCTTCCCCTCCAGCCGAGCTGCCTCACGGTCAGCGACGGTACGGTCGATCGCCCCGATCCATCGGGGGCGCCCTTGGTCTTCAACTTCTGGATGACTCGCCCCCAGGGCACCCTGCGGTGGTCGAGCCAATGCCTCCCTGCCGCCGTCGCCCTCGAGGGAACGGTCACCCGGTGAAGCCGCTCAGGGCTCGAGCGCCGTCCACGCTCCGGCGCCCAGGATGAGGGCGAGCCCTCCGAGGGTGGCGAAGCTCCACGCCTCGTGCAGCACGACGAGGCCCAACACCGAAGCCACGAGCGGCTCGAGATAGGTGAGCACGCCGGTGAGCTGCGCCCCGATTCGGGGGAGCCCGAAGTTGAAGAGCCAGGCGCCGAGGAGGCCATTCCCCGTGGCGCCGACGAGCAGCACGGCCACGCCTGCGTCGAGCTGCGATGGCACGGCGCGCTCTCGAAAGATGAGGAGCAGGAGCGCCGCTGACACGACGGCATGGAGGGACACGACCGCGAGGGGTGAGAAGCGCTCGGCCGCGCGACGGCTGGCGAGGACCAGCACGGCGTAGAAGATCGCTGAGCCCGCGCCGAGCAGGCCCGTCGTCAGGGCCGAGCCGGCGCCGTCGCCCTTCGGCAGGACGAGGAAGAGACCCACCAGCATCAGGGGCAGGGCGAGGCGGGCTCGCCGCGAGGGTCGCTCCTTCAACAGCAGCGGGGCCGTCAGGGCGACGAGCAGCGGCGCGAGGTAGTGCGTCAGCACCGCCACCACGACGGGGCCCTGCTCGAGCGCCGAGAAGTAGAGGGCGACGTTGGCAGCGTCCGCCACGCCGACGAGGAGCAGGGCGAGGACCGCGCCACGGTCGTCCCAGCGGGCCCTGGGGGCCAGCCACAGCGCCGGGAGCGCCATCACGCCCATCGTCAGCAGACTCACCACGAGGCCGCGCTGGCCTCCTTCGCGAACGAAGAGCGGCCAGGTGCCCCACGCGCTGGCGGCGAGGCACACCGCGCCGAGGCCTGCGCGCCTGGAACCATCATCCCGCACGCGGGCCCCATACCCGGCGTGAGCGGTTTGTGCACGGAGCGCCCTCGGGAGCGGAGTACATCGGTGCCGTGCGACGAGACGTCCCTCCTGCGCTCCTCGAGGCGCTCGGCATCACCCGGCTGGCGCGCGTGACGGGCCTGGACCGGACCGGCGTGGAGGTGTTCGCGGCCGTTCGTCCAACGGGCCACGTGCTGCAGGTGACGCAGGGGAAGGGGATGGACCGAGCCGCGGCTGCGTGGAGCGCCGTGGGCGAGGCGGCGGAGCTGGACGCCGCGGAGCGCCCGGAGCCGACGCGGCTGGTGTTCGCGGCAGGCAGCGACCTCGAAGGCCTCGTGCTCGACGACGACGGCCTGCGTCGCGCGTGGGTCCGTGGACGGCGCGCCTCGGACCAGGTGCCCGTGTGGGTCGCCGCCGAGCGCGTGTACTGCCCTCCGGCAGGGCGGGTGTGGCTCGGGCCCTCGACGAGGTCGTGGTCGAGCAATGGCCTGGGCGCCCACCGGCTCCGACGTCTCGCGCAGCGCCATGCGGTGCTGGAGGTGTGGGAACGGCACGCGCTGTCCCGCGCGCTTCCGTACGGCTGGCGGGCCGCGGACGTCCGGACCAGGCGCGTCGCGTGGAGGTCGCCGCTCGTGACGAAGGTCGAAGCGAAGGGCTTCGTGGTGGTGGCGTGTGTGCTCGAGATGAGACCGGTGCCCCTGGCTGGCGTGCTGCTCTTCGAGCCCGAGTCGACGGACGTTCCGCTCACCGCCGGGTACGCATGCCGGGGCTCCGTAGGAGACGCGCTCGAGGCCGCCCTGCTCGAGGCGGCGCAGTCGCGACTCACGGAGATACACGGTGCGCGGGAAGACGTGGCGGTCGGCCATCGGGAGGCGGGTCGGGCGCTGCTGTCGAGTGCCCAGCGCAGCCGGGCAGCGCGGCTCTCGCGCAGTCGCGTGCGGGAGGTGCCCCGCGCCGTCCTGGAGCGGGTCGTGCTCGTCGAGTTGTGCGCCAGACCGCTGGTGGTGGTGAAGGCCGTCGGCATCGACCTCGACGAATCGGAGTTGCTGCGATGAGCGACGAGGTCATCGTGTTCCTCGGCCCGTCCTTGCCCCTCGAACGTGCCCGCGAGGTCCTCGACGCGACTTATCGGCCTCCCGCGCGGCAAGGCGACGTGTTCCGGGCGCTCGCCGAGCGTCCGCGGGGGATCGTGCTCATCGACGGCGTGTTCGAGGCCGTGCCGTCGGTGTGGCATCACGAGCTGCGGGCCGCGCTGGCGAGCGGGGGCTTCGTCCTGGGGGCCTCGAGCATGGGCGCGTTGCGCGCCGCCGAGCTGCAGCGCTTCGGGATGAAGCCGATCGGCCGCATCGCGAAGGCCTATGCCGCCGGCCAGCGCATCGATGACGCTGATGTGGTGCTGCTCCACGGCGATGCCGACAGTGGCTACCGGCCGCTCACCGTGCCCCTGGTGAACGTCCAGGCGACGCTGGAGCGAGCGGTGACGAAGCGCGTGCTGTCGCCGCGTGAGGCCCGGGGGCTTCATCGCCTCGCCGCCGAGACCTTCTACAAAGAGCGAACCTGGCGAGGGCTCCTCGCGGGCGTTCCCCGATGGAGGGCGGCGCGACGGGCCGAGGTGCTGGCGTGGGTGCGCGCGTCGGCGGTGGATCAGAAGGCGCTCGATGCCGTCGAGGCCTTGCAGGTCGCGCGCCGCCTCATGGATGCTCGCGCCGAGGAGCGGCCCAGGCCGCTGTCGCTCTCGTCCTTCGTCCGCCGACGGCGACTCGTGGACGTGAACGGGCCCCGGCTCGCCCGGCTCGCCCGGCTTCAGGCGCGAGGCGACGCCGACGCGCTCGCGGCGCGAGGCACCCGTCGATGGCTCGTCGCGGAGTTCGCGCGGCTCGCCGGGCTCGTGGTGACCGAGGAGGAACTCACCGACGCGCTCCAGGCCATCGACGGCGTGGGCTTGTCGGTGGATCAGCACCGACGGCTGGGCACGCTGCTGGCGCTGGAGCGGCTGGTGACGTCGGCGCCGGAGCGCTTCGTCGCCGATGGGCCGTCTCGCCTCGAGGCGATCGACTTCGAGGCTCGCGTTCGACGGCCCCGGTCGCGGTAGAGTCCAGGTCGACGATGCGGGTCGTCAGCTACAACGTTCGGTACTTCGGGCACGCGCTCAAGGGGCTCGCCAGCACGGCGACGTCGAAGCAGCGCATCGCCGAGGCCATCGCTGGCCTGTCCCCGCTCGCCGACGTGGTGGCGCTCCAGGAGGTCGAGACGAAGTCGATCCGCTCGTCCGCGGCGCACCGCAGCGGCATGGCGAACGAGACCCAGCTCGAGGCCTTCATGCGGCACCTGGGCGTGGCGATGCAGCGCGCCGGGCACGTCATGCCGTACCGGGCGCACTACTTCCCGGCGCACGTGTACGGCGTGGGCCCGCTCAAGGTGTACACGACCGGCCTCGCGATTCTCGTCAATCAGCAGACCGTCAACGCGCTCAACACCAATTCCAACGAGCCGTTCGACGTCACGCATCGCACCCCCTCGACCAGCAAGCGCATCAAGCAGACGCGCGTCGCCGCCCACCTGCACCTCGAAGACACGAAGGGCCGCGCGTTCCACCTCTTCAACACCCACCTGTCGCTGCCGACGCCCTGGGCGAAGGAGTATTGGAGCCAGAAGGCGAAGATGGGCTTTGGCGCCAATCAACTGGCCGAGGCGACCCGCGTCTCCCAGTACGCCCAGCACGTCTCGCGCGACGAGCCGTACCTGATCGTCGGCGACTTCAACTCGGCGCCCTCGACGCCGGTCTACCGGCTCTTGACCGAGCAGCAGAAGCTCCAGGGCGCGCAGGAAGTGCTCAAGCAGATAGACGCCTCCCGGCCCGACTCGTTCTCGACGGCCGGGTTCCTGAAGCTGCGCATGCACCTCGATCACATCTTCGGCCACGGCGTGGAGTTCGGCGATCTCGTCGACACCCACGCCTTCGGAGACGAGGCCAGCCGATTCCATGGGCTGTCGGATCACGTGCCGCTCATCACCCGGTTCGAGCCGAAGCGCTGACGTCGAGTCCCGGCACGTACGGGGCGCGCCGGTCGAGATCGAGCACTTCGGAGGCGCCTGGGGGCGCGTGCATCATGCCGGTGTCGGTGAAGATCAGCCTCGCGTCGGGCTGCACGCCGACCGCGTAGCGAACGGTTTCGCCCGAGACGGTGAGCGATCGCAGCGGGCCGTCGACTCCGGGACCGGGTGGGCTCCAGGCGGGCATCAGCTCCCGGCATTTTCCGTCGCGGATGTGGCCGATGGCCTGCGGGAAGGGCGGCAGGCGTCGGGGGTCGAACCGTCGGCGCGGTGGTCCCTCGAGCGTGTCGGGCGACTGGGTCGAGGGATCACACGGCCGATGGTACAGGATGCCACGACCCTCGCCCGTCGCCGCGGCACCCGGCCGGTGGAGCGGCGAGAGGTCGAGCGGTCCATCGGCCCACGCCGCCAGCTTCGCGTCGAGGAAGGCGTTGAGGGCGTCGGCGGCGGAGGCGGCGTCGCTGGCGTCGAGCTGCGCCAACGCGAGATCGTCCACCGTCACGCCTGCGTGCACGAGGAGCAGGCCGCGATGATGGGCCGCCAGGCGCAGGCGGCGCGTGCGGAGGAGCTCGGTGACGAGCACCCGCTGTGAGGTCGCGAAGCACGAGTAGTCGCGCGCGAGGCACTCCGCGTCGGGGATCGACGGGTACTTCGCGCGAAGCGCCACCTCGTCGCCGTCGGTGTCGTAGAGCGCCCTGGCCTCGAGGTGCGCCAACAGGAACATGTCGTCGGTGAACGGGAACAGCTCCATCACGCGACTGACGTCGTGGTTGCCGACGAGGATCGTCACCTGCTCTGGCGGGTGCGAGGCCAGCCACGACAGAATCGTCTCGCCTTCGATGGTGGCGCGCTCGCGAACCGAGGGAGGCCCATAGTCGAAGTGGTCACCCATCGAGACGAGGTGCACGTCGGCGCGCAGCCGACCGTCGTCACCCAGCAGCCGGTGCCGATCGAGCACTCGGAGGAAGGTCTCGAACGGGGCCTGCGGATCTCCGATGGCGACGTGGCGCATGGCGCGCATTGTCCTCGAAGGGCGGTGTCCATGGTACGCGGGCGTCGTGTGGACGTGGCTCCTGCTCGGCGGCTCGGCCTTCCTCGCCGGCTGCATCAATGCCATCGCGGGCGGCGGGACCTTCCTCACCTTCCCGGCGCTGGTCTTCACCGGGACCCTCCCGCTGGCGGCGAACGCGACGAGCACGGTGGCGCTGTGGCCCGGCTCGGTCGCGAGCGCGTGGGGCTATCGCGGCGTCATGTCGGAGGAGCGCCGCGCCCTGGTTCCGCTCATCCTGGTGAGCCTGATCGGGGGGCTCGTCGGCGCCATCGCTGCGCTGAGGACGCCGGGCGACACCTTCGAGCGGTTGGTGCCCTTCCTCGTGCTGGTGGCGGCCGTGCTCTTCACGGTGGGCGACCGGCTGCGCGCGTGGCTCTCGCGCTTCGGAGCGCCGAAGCCGTGGCTCGTCGTGCTCGCCCAGGTGCCCATCAGCCTCTACGGCGGCTACCTCGGAGGCGGCATCGGCCTGCTCATGTTGGCGGCGCTGACGCTGCTGGGCGGGAGGGATCTCCATCGCCTCAACGGGCTCAAGTCGGTCCTCGGCCTGGCGATCAACCTCACCGCGACGCTGACGTTCGCGGTGTCGGGCCTCGTCGAGTGGGAGCGCGCGCTCGTGATGGCCGTCGCAGCCACGGCGGGCGGCTACCTCGCCGCGACCTTCGCGCTGCGCTTCGACGTCCGGGTCGTCAAACGGCTCGTCATCGCCATCGGGTGGACGATGACGATCGTGTTCTTCGTGCGCACCTTTGGTTGAGGTCGCTCGTCACGGGGTGGCGCCCGAGACGTGGACGAAAGCCGAAGGCGTCGCGCTGCACAGCCTCGGTTCGCACGAGGAACCGACGGTGCCGGCGATGATGCTGACGCGGGGTTGGTTCACCGTCAGGGCGCCCGGTGCAGCGAAGGCGGTGACCGCCCAGGTGCAGCCATCGGCCTGCACGTTCTCTTCGCTGCCGCCACACACATACCGGTTCTCGGGGACGTACCCACGCTGACACTGGAGCGGCTTCTGGCCGCCCATGAGCGCCTGGGCTCCATTGATGACGAGCGTCCCGCCGCCGCCGAAGCGGGCCACCACCGCATCCGGACACGTCCCCTCGGTGGTCCAGGCGGGAATCGTCCAGCGTTGCTCTTCGGGCGGATCGTCGGGGAAGGGCAGTCCGCACAGCCACGAGTTGCCGTTCTTCCTCACCTTGTCGGAGCAGTCGTCGGTGGTGGTGCTGAAGGTCCCGTCGACCTTGTGGTTCTGGTCCGAGGTGCCGGTGAAGGAGCCCTCGAGGCGGAAGGGAAACGCGCCGCTGTTCTGCCAGCGCACGCGGTCCACCGTGACGCTCAGGGTGAGGCGGGGCGCGACCGCGACCGTGTCACCGCCGAGGTGCAGGTTCCCGCTCGAGCCGTAGCGGCCTGGCTGGAGTGGAAACAGACCGACCGACACGCCCAACGGCACGTTCTTGTTCCACGTGCCGACGGCCGGAAAGGAGGCGGTCGCGCGCCCGGTGCCCTCGTAGAGAAAGCCGCTCTGGTCCGAGAGCGACTGCCGACGAACGGTGCCGTCGGGCATGGTGAGGGTCAGGTCGACCGTCTTGCTGGCGCCGCCCCCGCATCCCAGGAGGAGCGCGATCATCACGCCCGTCGAGCGCTCCACGGGCCTCAGACCTCGGCGACGTTGCCCGCGTAGAAGCCTTCGAGTAGGTCCTTGTACTTGCCCTCGACGGCCTTGCGCTTGAGCTTGAGGCTCGGCGTCAGCTCGCCCGACTCGAGCGTCAGGTCCTTCGGAAGGATCGCGAAGTTCTTGATCGACTCGTAGCTCGCGAGGTTCTTGTTGAGCTCCTGGATGAAGGGCTTGATGAGCGCGTGCGTGCGGGGGTCCTTGACGATCTCCTCGTAGCCGCCGGTGACGCCGTTCTCGCGGGCCCACGCGGTGATGGCCTCGGGGTCGAGCGCGATCAACATCACGCAGAAGTTCCGGTTGTTGCCGTGCACCAGCGCGTTCGAGACGTACGGGCAGACGGCCTTGAACTGGCCCTCGATGTTCTGCGGCGCGACGTACTTGCCGCCCGAGGTCTTGATGAGGTCCTTCTTGCGGTCGGTGATCTTGAGCCGGCCGGCCGAGTCGACCTCGCCGATGTCACCGGTGAGGAGCCAGCCGTCGCGCAGGGTGGCGGCGGTGTCTTCGGGCTTGTTGTGGTACCCGCGCATGATGCCGCGGCCCTTGATGAGGATCTCGCCGTCAGCCTCGATCTTGAGCTGCGTGCCCGGGAGCGGCGGGCCGACGGTGCCGAACGCGTAGCCCACCGGCCGATTGACGAAGGACGCGGCGCTCGACTCGGTGAGGCCATAGCCCTCGAGAATGAGAATGCCGGCGGCGTGGAAGAACTCGGCCATCTCGCGCGAGAGCGGCGCGGAGCCCGACACGAAGTAGCGAAGGCGGCCACCGAAGCGATCCTGCAGCTTCGAGAAGACGAGTTTGGTGGCGAGGTTGTTCTTGATGGCGAGCAGGCCCGACGGCTCCTGGCCCTGCTGGCGCAGCTTCGACACCTCGCGGCCCACCTCGATGGACCACTTGAAGATGGAGTACTTGAGGCCGCCGCCCTTCTTGGCCCCGTCGACGACCTTGTTGTAGACCTTCTCGAAGATGCGGGGCACGGCCGCGACGAAGGTCGGCTTCACCTGGCCGAGGTTCTCGACCAACTTGTCCACCCGGCCATCGACCGCCGTGTGGAACCCAATCGAGAGCTGGGCCATCTCGAGCACCTTGGCGAAGGAGTGCGCGAGCGGAAGCCAGAGGAAGTGAACGTCGTCGGCCACCAGGAGCTTCATCTCGTTGATGGCCTCGCCCTCGTAGACCCAGCAGTCGTGGGTGAGGATGACGCCTTTGGGCTTCCCGGTGGTGCCTGAGGTGTAGATGAGCGTCGCGATGCCTTCGTTCTTCGCCTGCTTCGTCACGGCCTCGTACTCGGCCTGGCTGGAGGCCTTCCCGGCGGCCTGGAGCTCTTCGAGCGTCACCACGAACCCATCGCCGCTCGCCTTACCGTCGAAGACGACGATCTTCTTGAGCGCTGGCATCTGGCCGCGCACCGACAGCAGCTTCTTCACCTGCTCCTCATTCTCGGCGAACGCCATCACCGAGCCGGAGTCCGAGACGATGTAGGCGCAGTCGTCGGCGAGGCTCGACGGGTAGATGGTGGTGGTGGCGCCCGCCGCGCTGAGAATGCCCATGTCGGCGGCGATCCATTCGTAGCGGGTGCCGGAGAGGATCGCGACGCGCTCCTCGGCCTGGAGGCCGAAGCTCCGCAGGCCCATGGCGATCTGCTTCACCTGCTCACCGAACTCCTTCCACGACACCGTCTTCCAGCCGCTGCCGGCCGGGTACGAATACGCGGTGTTGCTCGGCGTGGCCTGGACCCGGTGGAGCAGCACTTCGGGAACGGTTTGAAAACCCATGGGTCGCGTCCTTTGAAAAGAGACAGGGCGCGCATGCTACGGGCGCGTGACACGCCCGCAAGGGTTGTTTTCGACCGGTTTACGGGATCTTCGGGTACCAGCCCGGCGCGATCGACGGCAGGGTCAGCAGCTCGGTGGCGCCGATGCCCAGCAGGCCGTTGGGCTTCATCACGCTCATCGCCCGCTGCACCACCGCGCGGCGAGTCACCTCGGGGAAATAGATGAGGACGTTGCGCATGAGCACCAGATCGAAGCCGATGCCGGGCGGTGGCTGGGTGACGAGGTTGTGAGTGCCGAAGGTCACCTTCCGGCGCAGAGGCTCTTTCACCCTGAAGTTCGCCCCGGCCCGCTCGAAGTGCTTCACCAGCCTCGGCGCGGACAGGCCGCGGTTGGCCTCGAAGACGGTGTAGACGCCGGACTTCGCCTGCTGCACCGCCGCTTCGCTCACGTCGGTGGCGATGATGGTGGTGCGCTGGTGGAGGAGCGGGAAGTTCTCCTCGAGGAACATCGTGAGCGAGTAGACCTCCTGGCCCGACGAGCACGCCGCCAGCCAGATGGTGAAGGCGCGGTTCGAGCCCGGCTCGGTGAGGCCCAGGCGCGGAATCACCAGCTCGTGCAACGCCTTCCAGAACGGCGTGTCGCGAAACCAGTACGTCTCGTGCGTCGTCATCGCGTCGATGAGCGGCGCGGTGACGCGGTTGGGCGCGCCGGGCCGCACCGCCTCGAGCACGTATTCGTCCACCGTTCGGTAGTTGAGCGTCTTCGCCACCGGCGAGAGGCGCGCCTGCATGAGGTAGCTCTGGTCGTCCGCGAGCGCCACGCCACAGGTGGTGGCCATGAACGATCGCAGGGCGGCCCAGCTGTGCGTGGGCTCAGGCATGGAACACGACTCCCGAGACGCGCTCTTTCAGCGCTTCCACGCTGAAAGGCTTCATCACGAAGTCGTTGGCCCCTGCGTCCAGCGCTTCCTGGATCGACTCCAGCACGGCGTTGGAGGAGATCATGATGATGACGATGTCCTTGAAGCGCTGATCGGCGCGAATGCGCTTCACCATCGCCAGGCCGTCCATCACCGGCATCTGCCAATCGGCCAGCACGAGGTGGCAGCCGCCCAGGCGCTCGAGCGCCGCGAGGCCCTCTTCGCCGTTACTGGCTTGCACGACCTCCCAGCCCAGCGACTCGAGCGCCCGCTGCTGCACCGTCCGCACCATCTTGGAGTCATCGACGACGAGGGCTTTCATGAGATCTCCTCAGCGATCGGCACAGAGGGTGTCCACCTTGAGGCCGAGCAGCACCTGGCCCTCGAGCGGGAAGACGCCGAATACGAAGCTCCGGTGGGAGGACTCGAGGGTGTCGGGCGGCGGTCGCCAGCCCTTGCCGTCGAGCTCGAAGACGTCGCCGATGTCGTCGACCACCACGCTCACCGGGCCTTCGGCGCCCTTGAGCACCAACAGCTTCTGGTCGCGCTGCTCGCCGTCGGGGAAGCCCAGGCGTCGGCGCAGATCGATGGCCGGCATGATGGCGCCGCGCAGGTTGAGCAGGCCCATGATCTCGTCGGGCGCGAGTGGCACGGGTGTGAGCGGCTGCTTGAGCAGCACCTCCTGCACGTCTTCCACCGGGAGCGCGAACTGCTCGCCGCCGAGGTGGAAGGTGGCCCACTGGCCGGTCTGCGTGTCGGTCTGGCTCATGGCGTCGCTCCCAGGTCAGCAGGGGTGGTGAAGATGCCGGTGCTGTGGAGCGCCTCGAGGACCGCCTCGCGCTCGATCCGGCGGACGACGGCCGAGGCTCCGGCGGCGCGCGCCTGGCCTTCGAACTGCTCGAGCTGCCGCGTGGTGCAGACGATGGGCAGCGCGGGCTGCTCCTGCTTGACGGTGCGAATGAGCTCGAGCCCTCGCGCGGTGCCGCCATCGAGGCTGGCGATGAGCGCGTCGATGCCACGGCCAGAGTCGCTGCGCAGCTCCTTCACCGCGGCGTCGCTCGACAGCTCCACGACGTCGACGCCCGAGGAACGGAGCCAGCCGGCGAGCGCGGCCCGCACCGCATCCACCTCGTCTGCGAGCAGAACCCGGGGACGACGGGCCTCGCGCGCTTTCACGGCCTCGAGCGCAGCGGGTGCGAGCTGACGGACCAGCCCGAAGATGTCGACGAGCATGGTCGTCTTGCCGAAGCACACGGCAGTGCCCAGCACGTGTGGCAGCTCGCTCTTCGCGGCCTTCGACACCTCGACGTCCGTCACATCCACGATGGCGTTGACCGCCAGGCCGACCGGCGCGCCGAAGTCGAAGACGATCATGCGTTGGAGGCCGTCCTCCGACTCGGGCGGCTGACCGACGGGCAGCACGTTCTCGGGGCGCAGCACGGGCATGATCTGCCCGCGGTACTGCAGCACCTCGTTGCCGCCCACGTGCTCTATCTTGGAGCGCTCGATGGTCTCGAGGCGCGCCACCATCGACACCGGCAGCGCACACGCCGCGCCACCGCCCGCCTTGAAGACGAGCATCGACTGCTGGCCCTCGACGATCTGGGTGTGCGTCGCCGGCTCGGCCGCGGCCGCCCGCCCGCTCACGTCGATGCCGGCCATGGTGGCGATGCCTGCCACGTCGAGGATGAGCGCGACGTTGCCATCGCCGAGCACCGTGGCGCCGGCGTAGCAGCCCAGCCGCTTGAGCTGGCTCGACAGCGGCTTGATGACGATCTCCTCGGTGTCCTGGATCGACTCGACGACGAGGCCGTAGCGCCGCTGGCCGATGGCGACGACGACGATGTTGACGCCCTCCCTTGCCTCGGGGCTCTGTTTGCGGAGCAACGGGGCCAGCCGAACCAACGGGAGGATCTCTCCACGGAGCCGGTAGATGGGCGCACCACGGACGTACTCGATGGCCTGCTTCGAGTCTTCCTCGTCCAGGTAGACGAGCTCGATGAGGTTGGCCTGGGGAATGGCGAAGCGCTGGCCGGCCTCGCGCACGAGCAGCGCGGGGATGATCGCGAGCGTGAGCGGCATCTTGAGGCGAATCGTGGTGCCCCTGCCGAGCGTCGACTCGAGCTCGACCTGTCCGCCGGAGCGCTCCACGTGGGTGCGCACCACGTCCATGCCGACGCCGCGGCCCGAGAGGCTCGTCACCTTCTCGGCGGTCGAGAAGCCGGGGCGGAAGATGAGGTTGATCGCCTCGCGGTCGCTCATGGCATCGGCCTCGGCCTGGCTGATGACGCCCTTCTTGAGCGCGATGCCCTTCACCTTGACGGGATCGATGCCGCGCCCATCGTCGCGGATCTCGATGCTGACGGTGCTGCCCTCGTGCACGGCGCGCACCGAGATCTTCCCGGTCGCGCTCTTGCCCTTCTTCACGCGCTCCTCGGGCGGCTCCATTCCGTGATCGACCGCGTTGCGGATGATGTGCATCACCGGATCGCGAATGGCCTCGACGAGCGCCTTGTCGATCTCGGTGGTGGTGCCGTCGATCTCGGGCGCCACCTTCTTGCCGGTCTGCTGGCAGAGGTCGCGCACCATGCGGGGGATCTTCTCGAACACCCGCGCGACCGGCTGCATGCGCGTCTTCATGATCTGCTCCTGCAGATCGCTGGTGACCAGGGACAGCCGTTGGGCCGCGGCCTGAGCCGTCTGGTCTCGCAGCGAGCGCGTCGACTGCACCATCTGGTTTCGCGCCAGCACGAGTTCGCCCATGAGGTTCATCAGCTTGTCGAGCACGGCGACGTTGACGCGCACGGTACCGTCGGCCGCCTCGCCCTTCGCGGCGCCGGCCTTCTCATGCTCTGGATCCTGCGCCGGCTCGGGCTTCTCGGTCGCGTCCACCGCGCTGGGCGTGACAGCGGGCGCGGGCTCCAGGGTGACGGGCTCAAAGCGGGGCGGCGGCGCGGCCGATGCGGGCGCGGGGGAAGAAACGGGAGGCATCGGTGCGGCCGGTGCGGGCGCGGGGGAAGGAACGGGAGGCATCGGCGCGGCCTCGGCCGGCGGTTCGTTCCCGCGCTCGAGATCCTCACGGAGCAGCTTCACCAGCACCGACACGTCGGTGGCGCCTTCGCTGTTCTGATCGCGGGTGTTCTCGATCATCGCGCGCAGGGTATCGACGACGTCGACCATGCGAGCGAAGTGGTACGGGCGCGCCTCGATGCTCTTGTCGCGCAGCTTCGACATGAGGTCCTCGGCGGCGTGACCGACCGACGCGATCTTGTCGTAGCCGAGCAGGGCCGAGGTGCCCTTGATGGTGTGGAAATCGCGGAAGAGCACGTCGAGCAGATCGGCGCGGCGGCGGCCCTCTTCGGCGTCGAGCAGCAGGCGCTCGCAGCGCTGGAGCGCCTCGAGCGACTCGTCGATGAACAGCTGCTTGATCTCTTCATCGTCAGACAGGTTGCTCATCGTGTCCCTCCCCGGGGCGAGAAGCCCATCCACTCCTGGATGGCAGCTGGAATGCGATCGACGTGAAAGACCCCGTCGGCGGCGCCGAGGGCGTGCACCGAGCCGGGCATGCCCCACACCACGCTCGTCTCGGCGTCCTGGATGATGACGGGATTGCCCGCGCTCCGGAGCGCGACGGCCCCCTTGGCTCCATCGGACCCCATGCCGGTGAGCACCACGCCGAGTGCGCCTCCGCGGCAGACCTCGGCCACGGAACGGAACATCGGGTCGACCGCCGGCTTGCAGAAGTGCTCGGGCGCGCCGTCGTCGTACTTGAGCGAGAGGCGATCCCCACTGCGAAACACGGTGAGGTGCTTGCCGACGGCCACGTAGGCACAGCCGCGCAGGAGCACCTGGCCTTCGGCCGCCACCACCACCCGCCGACCGGACTGTGAGGCGAGCAGCTCGGTCATGTAGGGAATGTGGAGCGCCGGCATGTGCTGGGTGATGACGATGGGCACGTCAAAGGCCGGCGGCAGGCCCTTGAGCAGCTTGAGCAGCACGGGAGGGCCACCTGTCGAGGCGCCGATCGCGAGCAGCTCGGTTCGCCGAGCCGGAGCAAAGGCGCCACGGACCGCGCGGGGACCGCTGGAGCTCACGGCCGCCATCGGTCTCGTCGACACGGTGATGCCGGCGGTGGGTCGGGTCGGCGCGCGTCGCCCATCGGCGAAGACCCGTCGCAGCTCGGCTTCGAAGCCCTGAATGCTCCGGGAGTCGGGCTTGGTCAACAGGGCCGCCGCGCCGAGGAACACCGCGTCCACGCCCGTCCGCGCGCCGCGTTCGGTGCCGGCTGTCACCAGCACCGTGATGACGCCGCGGTGGCTCTGGTGGCACCACTTGAGGAAATCGAGGCCCGACTCGCCCTTGAGCACCACGTCGACCGTCACCGCGTCCACGCCGCCCTGCGCGAGGCGCTTCTTCGCCGCTTCGATCGACGAGCACTGGGCCACCACGTCGAGCCCGATGCGCGTGAGCATCTGGTTCAGGAACGTGCGGAAGACCGGGTCGTCGTCGAGCACCACCACCCGCAGGGCGTGCGAGCCGGGCTTCGGCGAGATGGCGGCGGCGAGCGTCATGATGGGTCGAGGCGGTGGATCAGCCGCGCTTGAGCAGGCCCTGGAGCTCGTTGGACATGTCGGACAGCGCGCGGGCGCTCGTCTGGGTCGCGGTGGCGTTGCGCTCGGCTTCCTTCGCCGCCGCGGTGACGCCCGAGATGTTCGAGACCACGCTCGACACCGCCGACGACACCTCTGCCGCGTTCCGGGCGATCTCTCGGGTCGTCGACGCCTGCTCCTCGACGCTCGCCGCGATCGACGACGCGAAGCTGTCGATCTGCGTCATCACCCGGCTGATCTCGTTCACGAAGTCGACGCTCTTCTGGGCCACCTCGCGAATCGCGTCGATCTGCTGGGTGATCTCCTCGGTCGCCTTGCTCGTCTCCTTCGCGAGCTCTTTCACCTCGTTGGCGACGACCGCGAAGCCCTTGCCGGCCTCACCCGCGCGCGCCGCCTCGATGGTGGCGTTGAGCGCGAGCAGGTTCGTCTGCTGGGCGATGGTGCTGATGACCTTGGTGATCTTCCCGATGTTGGCCGAGGCCGACGAGAGGCCCTGCACCATCGTCGAGGCCGACTCGGCGGTCTCGCGCGCGCCACGGGCCGTCTTGGCCGACTCGGTGGCGTTCGAGGCGATCTCCTTCACCGTGGCGCTCATCTCTTCGGCGGCGCTGGCGACGGAGGCCACCGAGCCCTTGATCTCATCGGCGGCGCCGTTGACCATGATCGACTGCGCGCTCGTCTGGGTGGCGCCGGCGGCGAGCTGGTTGGCGATGTGCGAGAGGCTCGAGGCGGCCTCGCTGATGCGGCGCGCGGAGCCTTCGACCGCGTCCATCGTCTGGCCGTGCAAGGTGCGCAGCTGCACCGAATCGGTGATGTCGCGGAGGTCGACCCGGCAGCCGAGCGCCTGGCCGGCCTCGGTGCGCACGCCGTTGATGCTCGCCTTGTACGAGCGGCCCCCGAAGGCGACCTCGGTCTCGAAGGGTGACGCCGGCGGCGACGCGAACTTGTCCGCGAAGCCCGCGAAGGACGGCGCGAACTGCTCGAAGCGCGTCCCTTCGGCCTGGCCCACGTAGCCCGCGCTCTGCATCACCATGGTCGCCGAGGCGTTGGCGAAGCGAACGTGGCCGTCGAGGCCGACGAAGAACTTGGCGAGCGTTCCGGCGTTGACGATGTGGCGCCAGGGAATCTCGGGCGTCGCAGGCTCGGCCGACGGGAGCGGCTCGAAGGCCTGGGTGGGCACCTGCGCCCGCGGGGGCCGGGCCTTGCGCGGGCTCGACCGACGCGACGCGGGGGCCTCCATCGGGGGCGCGGCGTCGGAAAGTCCCTTCGGCGCCCGCAGCTCGGCACGAACGGCACGGCCAGCGCGACGACGGCGACGAATCGGAGTGCGGATGTCCTTCATGGGTCGGTCCTCGGGTAGGGGAAAGGGGAACGGCTCCAACGAGAGCAGCGCACATGCCAGTCGGAGCGCGCGTGCCGATCCGCAGGGTTGCCGGAGCCACGTCGACCCCTCCCATGGGTCGCTCGCAACCACGGGGTTTCACCGACCCGGCATCTCGCGCCACGGCCCTGTCAATGCGCGGTGGATCAGCTCGGGCTGATTTCCGAGTCGGGGCGGCGCCTTGGGGCCGCTGGAGCGGGTTGGCGAGCGAGCTGCGTTCGGCTGGCCTGTGAGTTGCGTCTTGGCGCCCGCTGGTACACCGCCGGGCGCTTCGCTCGCGCGGGCACGTCATTTCCAGGAGAGGCGACGATGAGCGACGCAGTGTCGTTGAGCGTGTGGCAGGGCGCGGTGGAGGCGGGCGCGACGGACATCTCGCGTGACGGTTTTCAGTTTCAGGGCTTCGAGGTGCTCGAGCGGTGCGGAGAGATCCCGCAGGGCATGCCGGGCAGCTTCATTCCTCTGGTGGCCACGAACGAGTCCGTTCAGGTGGGCATCGTCTCGACCCAGCAGGGCTGTGAGACGATGGCCCGCTCGCTCATGCAGTTGCCGAGCGGCGAGAGCCTCTCAGCGGCCGACATGGCCGACGCGCTGGCCGAGGCGGCCAACATTCTGGCGGGCTACGTCAAGCGCAACATGCAGGATCACCTCAACCCGGTGCAGCTCGGTCTCCCGCTGTTCGTCAACGGGCACCTCGAGACGAGCGACCGCATGCGGGCGGCGGTGACGCGGGTGCGCATGGGGGCCGTCGAGGCCGCCGTCATCGTGCTGCGCGCCGCGGAGTGGCAGAGCGCGCGGGAGGGCGCCGAAAACACCTCGGGCCGCCGCCTCTCGAACACGTAGAGGACGACGGCCCGATGGGCGAAGCGAAGGACGAGGTGCCTTACTTCCGGGCTGCCTGCTCGGCGGCGAGGCGCTCCTTGTGCTTCTTCATCATCTCGTCCTGCTCACCGCGCGGCACGATGCCGTAGCGCGCGAACTCCATCGTGAAGTTGCCCTTGCCCTGGGTGGCCGAGCGGAGGTCGGTCGAGTAGCCGAACATCGTGTTGAGCGGCACCTCGGCGACGACGATGACGTTGCCCTCGGACGACGAGGTCGTCTGGATGACGCCGCGGCGCTGGTTGATCTGGCCGACGACCGAGCCCTGGAAGTCGATGGGCGCCTCGACCTCGACCTTCATGATGGGCTCGAGCACCACCGGCTTGGCGCGCTCGTAGCCTTCACGGAACCCCATGATGGCGGCGGTCTTGAACGCCTGCTCGCTCGAGTCGACGTCGTGGTACTGGCCGTCGTTGACCACGCAGCGCAGCCCGACGACGGGGAAGCCGATGAGGGAGCCCTTCTTGACGGCCTCCTGGAACCCCTTGTCGCACGCGGGGATGAACTCGCGGGGAATCGAGCCACCGACGATCTCGTTGACGAACTCGTACTGCTCGACGGCGTCGTTGGGGAGCGGCTCGAGGTAGCCACACACGCGCGCGAACTGACCCGAGCCACCCGTCTGCTTCTTGTGGGTGTACGCGTACTCGCCACGCTGGGTGATCGTCTCGCGGTAGGCCACCTGCGGCTTGCCGGCGACGACCTCGCAGTTGTACTCGCGCTTCATGCGCTCCATGTAGATCTCGAGGTGGAGCTCGCCCATGCCCGAGACGATGGTCTGACCGGACTCCTCGTCCTGGTGGACGCGGAAGGTCGGGTCTTCCTTGGTGAAGCGGTTGAGCGCCTTCGAGAAGTTCGTCTCGCTGCCACGATCCTTCGGAGTCACCGAGAGGGAGATCACCGCGGCGGGGACGAACATCGACGTGAGGGTGACGTTGAGCTTGCCGTCGGTGAACGTCTCACCGGACGAGCACTCGAGACCGTAGAAGGCGACGATGTCACCGGCCTCGGCCTGCGTGAGCTCCTCGCGCTCGTCGGAGTGCATGCGGAACATGCGGGGGACGCGCGCCTTGCGGAGCTGGTTCGAGGTGTTCACCAGGGTATCGCCGTTGGCGATCTTGCCCTGGTAGATGCGCACGTAGGTGAGCTGACCGAACTTGTCCTGGGTGAGCTTGAACGCGAGGCCGACGAACGGCTTGTTCGGAACCGACTCGAGGACGAGCTTCTCTTCGTTCTTGGTCTGGTCGAAGGCGACGTTCTCGACCTCGGCGGGGTTCGGCAGGTACATGCACACCGCGTCGAGGAGCAGCTGCACGCCCTTGTTGCGGAAGGCCGAGCCGCACATGACCGGCGTCATCTTGAGCGCGAGGGTGGCGCGGCGAACGGCGGCGCGCAGCTCGTCGTCCGACACGGGCTCCTCGGCGAGGAACTTCTCGGCGAGCTGCTCATCGACGTCGGCGACGCGCTCGATGATCTCGAGACGGGCCGCCTTGGTCTGCTCCACGAACTCGGCGGGCACGGCCTCGACGCGAATGTTCTCGCCGTTGTCGCCATCGAAGAAGTACGCCTTGCCGGTGATGGCGTCGATGATACCCGAGAACTTGTCCTCGGCGCCGATGGGAACCTGGAGCTTCACCGGGTGGTGGGCCAGCTTCTCCTTGAGCATGTCCGCGACGCGCTCGTAGTTCGCGCCGGGGTTGTCCATCTTGTTCACGTACGCGATGCGCGGCACGCGGTACCGCTTCATCTGGCGGTCGACGGTGATCGACTGCGACTGCACACCTTTGCCCGAGTCGAGCACGAGGATCGCGCCGTCGAGCACGCGGAGCGCACGCTCCACCTCGATGGTGAAGTCGACGTGGCCCGGCGTGTCGATGATGTTGATGTTGTGCTCGGGCAGCTGCTCCTTCGAGCCCTGCCACACACAGTACGTCGCGGCGGACTGGATCGTGATGCCCTTCTCACGCTCGAGGTCCATCGAGTCCATCTTCGCGCCGACGCCGTCCTTGCCGCGGACCTCGTGGATCGCGTGGATGCGTCCCGTGTAATACAGGATGCGCTCGGTGAGGGTGGTCTTGCCCGAGTCGATGTGGGCCGAGATGCCGATGTTGCGGATTCGTTCGAGGGGGATCTTCGCCATAGCGGCGGCGCCCCTACTGAAAGGGCCAACGAAACACAAGGGTCGTTCCACGTCGTTCGGTGACATCGCGATGGCGGCGGCAAGTCATGGCGGCGCGGCGCGGCTCTGGGTACACCGCCACCTCGCATGAGTGACGCAGACGCGCCCGCGGAACCGCCGGTGCCTTCGTTCGAGCCGCACGAGAAGGTCTGCGGCAACTGCAAGCTGTGGCGGGTGCACTCGGCCGACGCGCAAAAGGGCTGGGTCGGTGAGTGTCGCGTGCAGCCGCAGCGTTCGTTGTTTCCGCCCTCGGCGCCGATCTGCAACGCCTTCGCGCCCCGCGGAGAAGCCGTGCAGAGAGCGCACGAGGCGGCCACCTCGTCGCGTCCAAAGGCGCTCAAGTCGATCGCCCCGATGGTGCGCACCGCCTCGGGCTCGACGCGGCCCACCGCCGTGGGACCGACCCTCGTTCACCGCATCGATCCGTCCACCACGGTCGACTTCGAAGGAGACAGCATGACCCGCCAGGAGCTGATGGACCTGTTCCTCGAGGCCTCGGGCCTCGCCGACGTGCCGCTCGCGCAGAAGTGGGAGGGCGGCACGGTGAAGCTGGTGCCCGCGAACCCGGAGCTGCAGGCGAAGGACCTGCCCATCGACGCGCTCTTCCACAAAGTGGTGATGGTGCGTGATCGCCTGCGGGTGCTGGAGCAGAAGCTCAACGCGCACCCCAAGCTGTCCGACGCCGAGAAGGTCGAGATGCAGCAGTACGTGACGCGCTGCTACGGCTCGCTCACCACGTTCAACGTGCTGTTCCGGGACAAGAACGATCAGTTCATCGGGCAAAAGGGCGACGAGTAGGCCGTTCTCTTCGGCCGAGCCTCGAGGGAGGCGATGCGGTTCAGTCGAGCGACCCCGGCGCGTCGACCTCGTCCTCGGGCGACGGCTCCTCCGCAGCGAGCACCTTCGCCAGGCGCGTCCGCCCCCGGTTGAGCGCGCTCTTCACCGTGCCCTCGGGCAGGCCCAGCATTCGCGCGATGTCCGGGTACGAGTAGCCGCGCACGTCGCGCAGCGTGACGACCAGCCGGTGTTGCTCCGAGAGGTGCTGCAGCGCTTCGAGCAGCATGGCGTGACGCTCGTTGCCCACCGCCCGCGCTTCGGGATCCTCCACCAGGCCCAGCGGCGTCTCGAGCTTCCCGCGACGCTTGCGCGCACGCAGCGAGTTGATCGACGAGTTCACCAGGATCCGGTGCAGCCACGTGGTGCACGCGGCCTTGCCGTCGAAGTGCACGTTCTTCGTGTACAGGCGCACGAACACGTCCTGCACCACGTCTTCGGCCTCGTCGGAGTCCTTCACGATGCGGCGCACGACGGCGAGCGCCCGCTGGCGGTGCTGACGGTAGAGCTCATGAAGCGGCGGGAGGGCGGTCATGGCGACTTTCAACGCCTCGCCTGACCGGGCGATCTATCTGCACCGGAAGTGTCGTGATTCAGGGCGTTTGTGCGGCGCGGAAGAACGGCCACGCGAACCGCGGCCAACGACACACGACGAGAGGGGGCACGAGCGGGCATGCCCGTTCCCTCGCAGGCGCGATGCCAGAACGAACCCACGTGCTCTCGGCTGGTTACGCGACGCTGGGCTGTGGCCGGCTTTACTCGGTGTCGGTGTCAGCCGACGTGATGCCCCAGTCCTTGAGCCGCTTGAAGATGGTCGAGCGGCCCACGCCGAGCTCGCGGCCCACCTTCTCCTTCGACTGCCCGTGGTGCTTGAGCGCCTGGAGGATGATCTCCTTCTCGAGCGCCTGCAGGTGATCCTCCAGCGTTCGGCCCGGGACGTAGATCTGCCCCGCGATGGGCGCCGCCATGGGGGCCGCCCTGGCCTCCATCGGCGGGAGCGCCTGGCTGGTGTTCGCCTGGAAGGTGATGTCTCCGGCCTCGACCGCGTGCCCACGCCGCATCAGGAGCGCCCGGTGCAACACGTTGCGCAGCTCGCGCACGTTCCCCGGCCAGTGGTGCGCCACCAGCTTCGCCAACGCGTCCTGCGCGAGCGTGATCGTCTGGCCCTTGGGCGTGAACACCTTCATGAAGTGCGCGGCGAGGAGCGGCACGTCGGACTTGCGGCTGCGCAGCGGGGGAAGGTTCAGCGGCACCACGCAGAGCCGATAGTAGAGGTCTTCGCGGAAGCGGCCCTTGCGCGCCTCGTCCATCAGATCGCGGTTGGTGGCCGCCACGATGCGCACGTCGACGTTCATCGGCCGGGCCGCGCCCACGCGCTTGATCTCGCCCGACTCCAGCGCGCGGAGCAGCTTCGCCTGCAGCTCGAGCGGGAGCTCGCCGATCTCGTCGAGGAACAGGGTGCCGCCGTCGGCTTCTTCGAACGCCCCGCGGTGGGTCTTCTCGGCGCCGGTGAACGCGCCCTTCTCATGGCCGAAGAGCTCCGACTCGATGAGCTCCTTGGAGATCGCCGCGCAATTGACGGGGATGAAGGCCTTCTCGGCGCGGGTCGAGCGGTTGTGTACGGCCCGGGCGACGAGCTCCTTGCCGGTGCCCGACTCGCCGAAGATCGCCACCGCCGCGCTCGAGGGCGCGACCCGCTCGATGATCTCGGCCAGCGAGCGCATGGACCCGTCGTTCCCGACGAGGCCTTCGTAGGCCGTGCCGCCCTTCGCGCCCGCCGCCAGCGCCGTGGTGGAGGTCGGCTCGAACACCATCTCGGTCTCGCCGAGCTTCACGGTCGAGAAGAGGGGGATCTCGGCCTCGAAGACCCGCACCGGGCCCATCCACGTGCCGTTCGTCGACTGCTGATCGTACAGATGGAAGCGGTTCTCGGCGCGCACCACCTTGAGGTGCCGGCTCGAGATGTAGCGCTCGTTGAGCACGAGATCGTTGCTCGAGTCCTTGCCGACGGTGAAGGTGTCGACGCTCAGCTTGTGCACGGTCTCTTTCGTCGAGCCCCGCACGCGCAGCTGCGCCGTGATGCGCGGTCCATCGGAGCCACGCTGCGCCAGCTCGGTCTGCTGGCCGATCTCCGTGGCCGCGTCGTCGTCGGTGCTCGAGGTCTTCTCGCGGAAGATGGCGCGCCACTGGCCCAGCGCGATGTCGGCGCCGTCGGCGAGCTCGGCCTGCATCACCTTCTTGCCGTTGATGACGATGCCCTTGCCCGACAGATCCTCGGCCTCGACGCCCTTCTCGGTGGTGACGAGCGCGACCTGCTGCCGCGAGACCTCGGGATCCGGCACGGCGACGTCGCATCTGTCGCCACGCCCCAGCACCACGCGGGGCTTGTCGAGGGTGAACCGCAGGACTTCTTCACCGCGACGCAGGAAGACGAGCTCGGCCATAGGTGCGGCGCAGGTAGCATGTGGTGCGCGAGCGGTGGAAGGCCCTTTGGTTGGAGAACGTGCGCGGGCCGTTTAGGAAGACGCCATGAGCACGCCGATGGAGCTGATGCGCGAGGCCTCGAGGGGCACGTTGTCCGAGCTGCTGGGCATCGAGTTCGTCGAGGTGACCAAGGACAAGGTGGTCGCCACGATGCCGGTCGAGCGGCGGGTCCATCAACCCTTCGGGCTGCTCCACGGAGGCGCGAGCGTCGTGTTGGCCGAGAGCGTCGCCAGCACCGGCGCGTGGATGCATGCGCACGAAGTCGGCAAGGCCGCGGTCGGGCTCGAGATCAACGCCAACCACCTGCGCGGCAAGCGAGAGGGGGTCGTCACCGCCACGGCCACCCCGCTTCACCTCGGCCGGGCGACCCACGTCTGGGAGGTTCGACTGACCGATGAGGCAGGGAAGCTCATCTGCATCTCTCGCTGCACCATGGCGCTCATCGACCCCTAGACCACACTTGACGACAGTGTGCGCTTTGGGCAAGGGCCACCTCGGAACTCGAACGGGAGGGAGCCTCCATGCGCGCACACAGCCTCTTCTCAGCAGTTGCAGTGCTCGGCCTCTCGGCCTGCGGTCCTGACGCGGCCGGCCTGGCGGACGCGCAAGACGTCGACACCGATGAGGCCGTGGCCACCACCGAGGGCGAGCTCACCTCGTCGAGCCGCGCGGGCTTGTGGTTCCCGCTGAACTCCGCCAACACCTGGACCTACGAGTCCTCGCTCGGGTCGACGCGCACCGTGCGCCTGGGCACCGTGACCGACGGCATGGCCGAGCTTTCGGGCCTCACCTCGTCCGCCACCTGGGTGGGCGTGACCAGCAGCACGTCCACCACGCTCATGCAGTGGGACTCGGCCTCGCGCAGCTGGCGCTCGTGGCTGCGCTTTGGCTTCGCGAGCACCCCGTGGTCGGTCGGCACGGAGCCGTGCACCGGCGCGCGCTTCCGTCGCAGCGGCACCGGCGCGACCGTCAGCACGCCCGCTGGCGCCTTCGCCGACACCCGCACCATCAGCATCGAGCAGCTCTCACACCCCACGGCCTTCTGTGCGCCGCCTGCCTTCTCGGAGATGACGTTCGCGGCGGGCGTGGGCCTCATCTCGTTCCGTACCGGCCGCGGCGAGCGCTTCGTGCTCAAGAGCGCCACGGTCGACGGCAAGCGCGTTCCGGCTGGCAACGGCACCGTCTCCGCGACCGTCACGCTGGACCGGGCCAGCTATGTCAACACCCCCAACACCATCCGCTGCGTCACCACGCCGTGCCCGGGCAACGAGGAGACCGCGGTCGCGCGCGTGACGTTCACCGTCACGAACGGGAGCCCCGCGGCGCAGACCTGGAACTTCCGCACCGGCTGCCAGCTCGAGGTCGAGGTGGTGAGCGCGTCGGGCCTGGTGGTCAAGCGCCTGTCGGACGATCGCGCTTGCACGATGGCGCTCACCTCGGTGTCGCTCGCGGCCGGCCAGAGCCGTACCTGGAGCGCCGAGCTGCCGCTGACCGATCGTGATGGCCTCCAGCTCGATGGCAGCTTCACCGCGCGGGCTCGGCTGATTCCGTCGGCCAACGCCGGCGCGGCGCCGGTCGCCACGCGCGCCTTCTCGGTTCGTATCGGCCCGTGAGCTGACGGCCCGTGCGCGGACGCACCCGTCCGGGCCGCCTGCGCGCGTTCGATCGCTGGCTGCGCCTCGCCGAGCCCGAGCGCTTCGCCACGCCAGGCGTCCTCATCGACGTGGGCTTTGGCGTCTCGGCCATCACCACGCACGAGCTGGCGACCGCGTTTCCGCGGCATCGGGTGATCGGTCTCGAGGCCGATGGGCTCCGAGTGGCCCAGGCCAGGCGGGAGTTTCCGCAGCTCGATCTGCGCCACGGCGGATTGCTCGTGGTGCTGGGGGAACGGGACGTTCGGCTCGTCCGCATCGCCAACGTCGGTCGCGCCTTGTCGAAGTCAGCGGTCGCGGCGGTGGTGCAGCTCTCGACCGCGCTGGTGTCGAAGGGCGGGCTGGTGCTCGAGGGCAGCACCGACGTCCAGGGCCATGTCTCTGCGTTCCTGGTCTGGCGACACGGTGGGAGTCGGCCCGCGGCGTTGGTGCTCCACACCGACGGCGCGCGTGGCTTCTCGCCCTGGCTCTTCCGCGACGTGTTGCCCCGCGAGCTGCGCCGCGACGTGCGTGAGGGCACGCCCATTTTCGACCTGCTGACGGACTGGGAGCGGGCGTGGAGCGTCGACCGTCCCTCGGACCCGCTCGCCGCGTTTCAGGCCTCGGCCCGGGTTCTCGCGCGGGCACGGACGGACGTCGACGACCGCTTCATCGACGAGGGCTTCGTCGCCTGGTGGCTGGGTGACGGGAAGGCGCGAGTGCGGGAGGGGTAGGGTAGCGTCGGTCGCTCCGGTGCTGGTCTCTTCGCTCTTCGCGTCTGTCCTGATCTCCTCCGCGCCGGCATCGACCGAGGGCCCCGAGGAGCGCTTGATCGCCTGGGGCCTCGACCGTCGTCAGCTCGAGCTCGATCCCAACCCCGAGGGCAAGCCCATCGACCAGGTGTTCGTCGAGCGTGAAGAGATTTTCCCCGAGTCGAACCCCAAGCTCTTCGACGTCCTCCACCTCAAGACGCGCGACGCGGTGGTGCGGCGCGAGGTGCTGCTCACGCCGGGCGATCGCTACGACGCCGCGCGCGCGCTGGAGACCGAACGCAACCTGCGGCGCATCTTCATCCTCTCGGTGGCGAAGGTGGTGGCGGCGAGGGCGCCCAACGGCAAGGTGCACGTGCTCGTCGTGACGCAAGACCGCTGGAGCCTGCGCCTGTCGAACTCCTTCACGCTCATCGGCGGGCTGCTCCAGTTCCTGCAACTCACGCTGGTCGAGGTGAACTTCAACGGCTGGGGCCAGAGCCTCTCCATCGACACGGTGCTGCGGCTCGACACCTTCGCGCTCGGTCAGTCCTTCACTGAGCGGCGGCTCTTCGGCTCGCGCTTCAGCTTCTCGGAGGCCGCCAACGTCGTCTTCAACCGGCAGACGGGCGCGGTGGAAGGCTCGGTGGGCCAGGTGCTGTTCGGCTACCCCATCATCACGCTCGATCAGCCGTGGGGGTTCCTCATCGACGCGGCGTGGAACGTGCGCAAGCGCCGCATCTTCCGGGGCGCGAGCGTGTGGCAGCTCCCGTACCCGGACGCGCAGGGCGCCGACCGCGTGCCGTTTCAGTTCGATCAGCGCGAGCTCGGCTTCGACGCCATCGTCACCCGGCGCATGGGCGACGCGGTGAAGGTCGACCTGACGCTGACGGCCGCCGCGTACCTTCGGCAGTACACGCCGATGGCCGAATCGCGCCTCACCGACGAGCAGGCGACCTGGCTCACCGCGAACTACCTGCCGCGCAGCGAGAACGCGACGTACGTCGAGGCGCTCGCGACGGCGTTCAGCAACGACTTCCGGGTGCTCAAGAACCTCGACACCTTCGAGCTCTCCGAGGACCAGCAGCTCGGCTTCCGCGTGAGCGGTGGTGCGCGCTGGGCGTTTCCATCGCCGCTCACCACGCAGCCCTTCGTCGAGGTCGGCGGCACCGCGCGGTACCGTTTCTACCGGTTCGACAACCTCTTCAGCCTGACCGCCTCGGGAGGCGCGCGCCTGCGGCCGGGCCTGTCGACGGTGAACGAGCGCTTCGCGGCCGAGCTGCTCAACTATTCGCCGCAGTTCTCCGGCGGGCGCTTCGTGACGCGCGTGCTCGTGGACCTGCGGTGGAACGATCTCAACAACCGCCAGGTGCTGCTGGGTGGCTCCCAGGGCCTGCGGGGCACGTTCCCTGAGCAGTTCACCGGCCGAAACCTGCTGCTGGCGAACGTCGAGTACCGCACGCGCCCCATCGCCTTCTTCCTCGGCACCTGGCTCGGCTTCGTGCTCTTCACCGACGTGGGCTCGGCGTTCGATCGCTCGCCGGTGCTCCAGGCCTCGGCCGGCTTCGGGCTGCGGTTGTTGATGCCGTACTTCAACTTCGACGTGCTGCGCTTCGACTTCGGCGTGCACATCAACAACTTCGGGCCGCCGCCGGGGCTCGATCGGCTCAACGCGACGTGGGGCCAGGTGAACGACCTTCGGCCCGAGAGTCTCGACCGCGCGCTGCCGCCGTAATCAGAACTCGAGGACGAGGCTGACGCGCTGCGGGAGGCCTTCGGTGGGCGCGTCGCTCAAGCCGTAGCTCGGGGACGAGAGCGCCGCTTCGAGGCACGCGCGCTGCTCCTTCGTGAGGTCGAGACCGCCGCCGCTCGCTTCGAACTCGTGGCCCCCCACGGCGCCGGTCTCGGTCGAAACGAGCGTCGTCCACCGCAGTGCGCCCGGTCGTTCGGTGCCGATGAAGCAGCGCGAGAGACGAGGGCTGCGCGCAGCGACCTGGAGCCGGAAGGCGTCGAGCCACGCGGCGGCAGGCCGGCTCGGCGTGTCGAAGTCGGGGCGCTCGACGGGACGGCTGGTGACCTGCGGCTTCTTTGGCGCTGGCTTTCGAGGTGGGGCAGGGGCGGGCTTCTTCACTTCGGCGGTCGGCGGCGGCGTGGGGTCAGGCGCTGGCGCCGGAGCCCCAGGGCCTCCACAGCGCAGAAAGAGGAGGAGCAGGAGGAAGAGCGCGATCGCCATCGCCCGTCGGAGGCGTCGACGACGCCGGGCCTTCATCAACGCGGGGTTCGCGGTGACCACGGCCTCGGTTCGCTCCTTCGCCAGACGCACCTCATGGCGGAGCCGACGCCTGGTCTCGCGCAGCTGCGCTTTGAGCTGCGGCGTCACTCGGTGATTCTCCAGCCGAAGACGAGCGCGCCCTGCAGGTCACGCCACTCCACCGGCACCAACAGGAGGGGGGTGAAGGCGGGCGGCGCCTCGACCAACGGAGCCTCGAACGGCCAGGGCAGCGGATCGGACGGGGCTAGCCGCAAGGACCCGGCGAACGCGGAGTAGCCGAGCGCCAACGCGCGCGTCTCGCCCTTCGGCCCACCGCTGCTGCCCATGGCCTCGAGCATCGCCTGCGCGCGGCCGGCCAGCTCTCGCGCGAGCCGCTCGTTCGTCTTGGAGTTCTCCAGCTGGCCACCGATGGCGTCGAAGAGCGTGACGAGCTGCTGCAAGAGGCTCCGGTTCGCCTGGCGCACCTCCTTCTCTTCGCGCTCCAGCGTGTCGATGAGCTGCCGTCCAAAGCGCAGCGTCTCGTAGGGCGCCTCGACCGCGCCCTGCTGCAGGAGCACCACCAGGTCCGAGGGCTTGCCGTGTGCCAGCAGCCCCAGGCGGGTCAGCCGGGAGTCGAACGCGCCTCCTCGCTGGGCGCTGGCCGCGAGCCTTTCGAACGACGCCGCGTCGGCGCGCAACGCCGCGGCCCACACGAGATCCTCGATGATGGGGTTGAAGTCCTGCCGGGGCACCAGCGCCTTGAGCGTCGTGAGCACGTCGGCGGTCGCCTGGTAGCGGGAGAGCACGTACGACAGCCACCGCCGCGCGAGCGCGTGCACCGTCGATCCGTCTCGTGCGACGTCGGCGTGGGCCAGGGCGAAGGCGAAGCTGCGCAGCGTGTCTCCCAGAGCGCCCCGCTCGAGCTGCTTGACGCCGCGGTGCAAGGCGATGACGGCGCGCTCCCGAAAGCCGGAGCTCTCGGACATCGCCAGCAGCCGCTCGCCTCGCGCGCCCTCGAAGACGGCTTCGTGATCGGCCTCGCTCGTCAGGTACGAAATCCACCCACCCAGCTCGCCGCCGGCGTCCTTCTCGATGAGCAGGTCGATCACGCCCAACACCAGCGCTCGGAGGGCCGCGTCGTCCTTCGAAAGGGGCCGCGCCTGCGCGAAGAGGAACTCCCGGCGCTGGCGGCTCAGGGTGAGCCACTCGTCCGCGCGCCAGGTGAGGGTCTTCTTCAGGAACGCCTGCTGCGCGGGATCTTCCACGGCAGAGGCTGCCTGCTGGCCCGCCTGCCGCGCCGCCACCGTCGACATGTTCTGCCCTCGAACCTGATCGGCCTGGTCGAGCGCCACCTCGCGCTTCTTGCGCCCCCGGAGCTCCGCCATCGCCAGCTCGAGATCGAACAGCCGGGCCTCGACGACGGCGGTGGTGGTGACGAGCTTCGGCTCTACGGTCTTGAGCGCGCGCACCAGCAGCTGCTTCATCAAGGTGCCCTGGACGAGGCGCTGCTCGAGATCCAGCAGGGGCGAGAGCCCGAACTCGAGGAGCGCGAGCCGCGGCGCGAAGCACTCGGTCTGCGAGAAGGTCACGGACTGCAGCTCTTCTTCGGACAAGACGTCGGCGAGCGAGATGCGGCGCTGCTGCCGACCGACGTCGAAGGCGCCCCAGGGATCGGGGAGATCCTCTGGCTGTCTCGCCGTCAGGACGTGGTTGTGCAGCGCGAGTGGCCACAAGCCTGCGCCACCAGCCCCCTCGTCACGCGCCAGTCCGTCTTGACAGAAGCCGCCAGCGCCGGTCGCGGCCCACAGGAGCGATCGAAACGGCCCGTCGTGCAGCCCCGCCTGCCCCGAATCGACCAGCGCGTTGCGGACCAACCACAGCGTCAAGACCTCGGTGGAGCGTTTCGCCCGTTGCGCCAGGCGCGCGTTGTAGAAGACGAGCGTCTGTTGCGGCAGCGCATCGGCCGACGGCTCCGCGGCGAGCACCAGCAGCGCGAGGAGGGACGCCGTCACAGCGCCGCTCCCACCCCCAACGAAAGCTCCCACCACCACGAGAGCCCGGCGCCGGGAATGCCACCGAAGACCGGCAGCGACAGCAGCACGCGCGGCGTCACGGCGAGGCCGGGGCGGAGGTAGAGGTCGAGCTGAAACCCGGCGAGCAGGCTGTAGCGGGTGCGCGCGATCTGCATCGCAGGCAGTCGCTGCGGCTCGAGGTTGTCGGCCTCGCGGTCGGAGAGGCGCGGGTTGAAGAGCGCAGCGAGGACGTCCCCCGCGGGAACGCCGGCGAGGGAGCCGAAGTAGTAGAGGTACCGGATCCCCGCGGTGGCGCTGAAGACGAGCTCGGCCGATGGGAGGAAGGCCACGCGCGGCGTCACCACGCCTTCGGCGAGCGCGTACGAGAGGTTGAAGTCGACCTCGAGGCGGCTGGGCCGGGCGAATTGGCGATACGGCGTGAGCGACAGCTGCTCCGAGGCGAAGCTGCCCCAGGTGTGCACGTAGGTGACCGCCAGCTCGAGCATGAAGCTGCCCAGCGCCTTGCGCACGTACCCGCCGATGCGCGCGCTCGAATAGTTGTTGAGCTCGATGACGCTGCTGGTGAGGGCACCGAAGCCGATGCGGGAGCGCCGCCAGTCGAAGCGGACCGCGCGCGAGGCCTCGCCGATGGGCCGCTCCGTCAACGCCTCCAGTGGCGTGCGGTACCGCTCCAGCGTGGTGTCGGGCGTCGGCTCCTTCGTGGGCACGCCGCCGTCCTGGGCGCGCGCCGCGGCGGTCACGAGGAGGGCCGTGGCCATCACCTCACGGATCACGCGGGAACCCTCCCTCCGTGGGCACGGGGAAGCGCGGCGCGTAGCACTGCTGGGCGAAGGCGAGCCGGAAAGGCGCGGTGGGTTGGTAGACGCCTGCGGAGTCGAAGGTGGGGTGATCGCACCAGCGCGTGCACTGCCGCAACGCATCGAGCGGGAAGGCGTCTCGCTTCCACTCCTCGTTCCCGAGGAAGCGCTCCGCGGTGTTGGCGATGCCGAACGGGATCGTGATCGCGACGACGGTGGCCGCGCCCGCGACGCGCGTCTCGTAGTCCATCTTCACGAGGAACGGTGATTCCCACGCCAGGCCCAGCGCATAGAGCATCGAGGGCGACTGCTGATGGAGCTGCGGCAGGCCCTGGAGTTGAACGATGGCGCCCGGCGCATCGACGGGCTGCACCACCACGCGCGAGACCGACGGAACGCCGCCGTCCGTCGTCGGTGGGGGACAGAACGAGAACGCATCCTCAGGCGCGGCGCTGATGAGCTCGTTGTTGAACTTCGTGATCACGCTGAAGTCACCCACGGGAATGTTCTCGGACACCGCCGTGCGCTCCGGCCCGCGGAGCGACAGCTTGGTCACGCTGCCGGTGTTCGCGTCCGAGTACTTCATCACGAAGGTCTCGTACTGCTGCCGAGTGGGCAGAATGGGGAGCTGCGTGAAGCTGAAGGGCCCCAGGTTCAGCGTGAACGTGTCTGGAAGCAGCGGGCAGTCGCGCTCCGAGGCGCCTGGCACGAAGTCGAGATCGGTCTGCGTCACCAGCCGCGACGGGCACCAGAGGACGACGGGCTTGAGCGGGTCCCGGGTGAGCCGCCACGAGGCGCTGTCGAAGAGGTAGGCCCCGACGACCCGCGGCGTCGACTTGTCGCGCTCGGGGATCAGCAGTTGTTCGAGCACCGACTCGAGCTCACGGTTGAGGCGGCCGGTCGTGTCGTCGCGGTGAATCGCCAGCACCAGCACCAGGTCTCGGCCCGCCGACCGCAGCGCGTCGATTCGCGGCTTCATGGTTCCCACGAGCCGGCTCGCGAAGTCCCGGGAGGTGAAGTCGTCGGTGCAGATCGTCGGTGCGCCTGCCAGTTGGAGGCGCTGCACCTGCATCGAGAGGTGGGCGTCGTTGATGACGCGGTTGCAGGGCTTGAACACCCAGCCGACGGGCTCGAGGTCGCGAATCGGGCTGCGCAGCGTCGGAAACCCGGCGCGCGTGATGGGGTTCTTCCGCGCCAGCGCGGCGGCCGTGTACTCGCCCATCGCGTCGGTCACCGTGGCGCTCGCGCACACCACGTCGCTGTCCGAGGCTGTCAGGGGCAGCGTCAAAGGCTCGAAGAAGGCGCGGTCGGTCGTCGCGCGGGCCTGCCATGGAAGCGGAGTGAGCCCTGTCGGACACACCGGTGAGATGGAATAACCATAGAGGTTTCCTCCAGGCAGCGGCCCGACCTCGCCGTGCACCACGTCGCTGATGGTGAACTGCCGCCGCAGCCCGAGCTCGGTGGCCTGCTCGTTGCGAATGGTGGGGAACTGGTGCCGCGCGCGCCACTGCACCCGCGTGTTGGTCTCGTCGAAGACGCCGTACACCGCGAGGCTCCGCACGAGGTGCGCGGGGCCGGTCCCGACGACGTTGAAGACGACCGGCGCGTTGAGGCTCAACACGCCGCTTCGGTGGTAGCGCAGCCGAAGCGAGACGCTGCGCGGCACCTTCTCGACCGCGATGGAGAGGCTGCCGCACTTCGCGCGCGGCCCGCAGTCGACCGGCAGGTGCGTATGGACGGGCGTGAGCTGACCGAGCGGCGTCCAGTCCACGAAGACGTCGTCGGTGCCGTAACGCAGCTCGATGAGCGACTCGGGGCCGATGCCCTGCTCGGCGTCGACCCGGTAGAAGACGAACATCGTCCGCTCGTCCTCGAACCAGCTCACGTCCGAGATGCTGAAGCTCGCGTTGATGTCGACGAAGGGCACCTTGTCGCACGAGAGCAGGAGGGCCCACAGCCCCAGGCCCAGCAGTCTCGCGCGCGCCGTCGTCACTTCAGTTCACCAGCTCCGGGAAGGAGAGCGCGCCGCCCGCGATGCGACGTCGCACCGAGGCCACGAGCTCGGCCTGGCCCCGCTTCGCCAGCTCGAGCTGTTCGGTGCGTGAGCCAAACGACATGCTGGCCTTGAGCGCGTTCTGCACCGAGGCGGAGAGCGGACCGACGAGCTGGTCGCGTCGCGCGGCCGGCTGGAGCGACAACCACGCGGCCAGGCCCTTCACGTCGACCTCGAGCAACAGGTCGCTGCGTTGCGAGTCGGGCACCTTGAGCAACATCTGCGGCGAGAGGATGCGCTCGTACCAGCCCGGGAAGCCATCGCCCGACACTGCCTTCTCGAACAGGCCCCGGCGGTCGGCGTCCTCGAGGTGGCCCAACAGCACCGAGAGCGCGCCGGCGGCGTCGAACTCCTGGCCCTGGTCGATGACGTCGCTCGTCTGGGCCGCGTGCCCGTTCTTCAGCGGCTTGCCTTCGCGCGCGTTGCCGACGGCCTCGAAGAGCGCCGCACGTTCATGCTTGTGGCTGCGGTTCGAGAGGAGGAGCTGGTGCGCGACGCCGACCTTCAGCGGGTACGGCAACAGCCGCGCGACCTCATCCTGGCGATCCATCGGGGTCAACGCGAACAACAGCGCACCTTGCCGGGGCGGGAGCTTCTCGATCATCTGTACCACCGCCGCGCTGCCGAACTCGTCGGAGAGGCTGCGGTAGACCTCGGTGTCGGGTTGCGCGAGCAACGAGGCCGCGACCGCGTTCTGGTTCAGCGTCCGAAAGAACTGGACGTCGCTCGGCAGGGCCTGCGCATCCATCGTCTTGAGAAACTGGGCGAGCTCGGACTTGCGCGCGGTCAGCGATGGGTCGGACTGAAACGCCAGCGAGAGGCGGTCGCCGAACAGCACGGTGGCCTTCGCGAGCAGCGCGAACTCACCCTGCTTGAGCCACTCGCGCAGGAGGTGGCCGATGAGCGCGTCGTCCTTCTCGAGCGGCGCGTCGGCGATGCGGCGGGCCCAGGCGCTCTGTTGTTCGTCCACGAAGGCCTTGTCGGCGTCGATCGGCGCGTCAGCGGGGTCGACCTTCGTCTCAGGAGCCGTCGCGGGCGTCTGGGTGAGCTGCGCGAGCATCGCCTTCTCCTCGAGCGTCTCCTTCCCGAGCCTTCGCGCGCCCCAGATGATGACGAGCGTCGCGAGCGTGGCGAGGAACACGGCGATCATCCAACTGAAGTGCGGCAACAGCGCCTGCCACAGCTCCCGCAACGCCACGTCGGCGTCCCACGTCGGTGGGGGCGGCGGGGCGACGGGCTCGGGCTTTGGCTCCTCCTTCGGGGCCGGAGGCTTGTCCTCTTTGGGGGGCGGCGAGTCGGCGAGCGCGGGGTTGATCGGATCCAGCACCTGCCGCGAGACGATGACCTTCAAGAAGCCCTTCGAGAGGCGTTGCTCGAGGCGGCGGGCGAGCGCTTCGACGTCACGTACCGGCACCGCCTTCTCGTGGGTGAACTCACAGCGCGCCTGCGTCAGGTACAGCTGCGCAGGGACGGCGCCGATGCCCTCGTTGGAGCCCAGGCCTGGCAGCGATGTCGTCGACGGCGGGAGATCGACCGCGAGGTGCTCCTTGTACACACAGCCCTTCGAGGAGCACCGCTCCGGGGCGCAGTCTCGCAGGAGCGCCTGGTCGAACTGGCGCTCGAGCTCGCGCACCTCGAGGAGGATCTGCGGCGGAATGGTGCGCGCGGGCGGCGCCGCGGTGGGCGCGGGTGCTGGGGCCGGGAGCGGCGGGGCGGACTGTGGCTGTTGCCCGGAAGCCGTCACGGCCCAGAGCGAGAGCAACGAGAGGAGGCGTGCGGTGCGCATCAGTAGATCCTCACGACCACGCGCCGCAGCCTGGCGTTGCGCTGGTCCACGGGGAGGCTGGACAGCTCGGCCTCGGGAAGGGGTTTGGTGTCGGCGTAGCCTTCCACCCGGATGCGGGTGCGTGGAATGCCGACGCCCTCGAGCCGCTCGCGCACGACGATGGCCCGCTCGGCCGCGAGATCCCAGTTCGAGCTGAAGGCACCACCTGCCACGACCGGGTTCGAGTCGGTGTGGCCCTCGACCGCGAAGCTGTACTTCGAGCCGTACGGCTCCAACGTCTTGAGCATGCTCACCACCACCGGCTCGAGCTCGGGGCGAATGACGGCCTTGCCGGAGTCGAACACCAGGCCCGAGTTGAGCGACATCTCGAGCCCGTCGTTGGTGACTTTCGTGCTGACGAGGTCCTTGAGGTTCTGGGCGGCGATACGCTCGTCGATTTCCTTGCGGATCGACTCGAGGCTCTGCGGCATCTCGTCGCCCGAGAGGCTCTTGGCGATCTGCTGCATGCGGCCCTTCGACAGGTTCGCTGCCGTGAGCAGCACCACGAAGAACAGGAGCAGGTTGGTGATGAGGTCGGCGTAGCTGAGGAGCCAGCTCTCCTCGCCCGAGCTCTTCGAGCGGCGCATGTCAGGCCCCCACTCCACGCGAGACGAGCTCGTTGACGCTCTTCTCGCAGCGCTCGAGCAGGCCCAGGCGCTCGTCGAGCAGCCCGTTCCAGAAGTGCCCGATGGGCCCCGCGATGCCCGCGCCGAAGGCCACGCCGTACAGCGTCGCGAGCAGCGCCAGTGACATCGCCGCGCCGATGTTGAGGTTCTCGGCCGACATGTTCCGGAACAGCTGGATCATGCCGGTGATGGTGCCCACCATGCCGAAGGCGGGGCCGAGCTTCGAGAGCATCTCCCAGTTGTGAATGGCCGGCTGCCAGTCGCTGATCTCGTCGTGGCGCAGCTCGGTGAAGACCTTCGCGCTCGAGGCCTCGTTGGCGCGCTCGAGGAGCAGCTCCAGGGTGCGCTTGGTGGACGTGAAGGTGCTCTTGTCGGCCAGGGCCACGGCCTGCGCGCGCTGCCCGCTCTTCCAAAGGGCGCACAGCTGCTCGCGCTCCTGCTCCATCGTCTCGGTCGTGGCGTGGAAGCTGCGCAGGCCGGGGACGAGCTCCTTCAGCGCCAGCAGCGTGCGCAGCGCGTTCCGCGCCGAGGACGAGAGGAGCACCGCCGAGGCCGAGCCCACCACCACCATCACGAGGGCGTGGAGATCGAACGCCGACACCGCCCGCGTCGAGTCCCGATCGGCGAAGCCGAACCACACGATGAACGCCAGAGTTGCGATTCCGAGGAGCTGCATGACCGTGGTCCTTTGTTCAGGGTTGCTGCTTGCGGAGCTCTTCGAGCTTCTTCCGCACCGCAGGGTCGCTCTCGACGGCCTCTGCCGCCTCGTAGAGCTCGATGGCCTTGTCGCGTTCGCCCAGCATCAGGAGCAGGGAGGCCTTGGCGCGCATGAACTCCGGGTGCGACGGGTAGCGCTGCAGCACCGTCTCGCACCACTCCAGCGCCAGCGCGTAGTTGCCGGCCTTCGTCGCTTCCTGCACCAGCGTGAGGGCGCGCGTGAGGCTGACGTCGGGAGCCCCCTCGTCCACCTTGAGCCCGCGGGCGCGGTAGGCCTCCACCAGCGACGCGTCGGCCTTCGTGGGCGGCGGAGGCACCACGCGCATGGGCGCGATCGTCTTGATGCCTGAGTTGCCTGCGCCGTGCTCGATGACGATGCGCTGGCCGCTCGCGAGCACCGGCACGTCGACCTCGGTGAGCACCTTGCCGTCGTTCCACCGCACCTTCATCACGGTGGTGGAGCCGTAGCCGAAGGGGCGCACGAGGGTGTCGTCCTCCTTGAGCGTCGCCACGCGCTTCACCGGTGGGTCGATGAGGTAATACGTGTAGTTCCTCGCGGTGCACGAGAGCGTCAGCACGGCGACGAGTGGGAGCAGTCGGGTCATGGCAGGAAGGGCAGCAGCGAGAAGTTGAGTAACGAGATGCCGATGGCCACGCGGCCGTTGGTCGAGACCGACGCAACCGCGGCGTAGTTCGTCTTGAAGAGCGGGATTCGGATCATGAAGACGCCGGTGAAGAGGTTGTCGCCCAGGAACGGCGCGGGCTGATCGGGGCTGATGGCGGTGATCAGCGCGTTGGGCACGCTGACCATGAACTTGGCGCCGACCATCAGGTTGAACGCCACGGGGATGACGCGGAAGTAGCTCGCGCCCGCGCCCAGCAGCGGGTCGAAGAGCGAGAGGGTGAAGCCCGACAGGTTGCAGTTGTCGGGGCCCCATTGCTCGAGCCAGTCGAGCGACACGTGCTGTTGCGGGATGACGCCGACGTCGACGAAGAGGTGGGTGAGGCTGTCGCCCCGGGCGCGGCGCTCGTATTCCTGGGCGAGGGTAACGCCCCCGCGGGAGGCGGCCTGCGCCGAGAGCGTGGTGTCGAAGTTCTCTGCGATGAGGATGCGGCCATTGCGCAAGTCGACGATGCGCAGCGCGACCCCTTCGCTCGTCTCGTCGAGCCAGATGGCGCTCACCGCCCGCGCGGAGGTGCCCCGGGTGAGCTCGTCGAGGCGCGTGAGATCCTGCACCGACAGGCTCGAGGCGACCTGCTCCAGACGCCCGTCCTCCACCACCAGGCGCTGCGCCATGCAGGCCTCACACGCGCGCAAGGAGCCCGGCCCCAACACCCGCGCCAGGCTCGTCACCGCGGCGGCGGGGTACCACGCGCGCGTCTGCTCGAAGGCGGGCAGGGTGCTCACCACCAGCGCGGGAGAGAGGTCCTTCAGCGCGAGGACGCCGTCGTTCAGGCGCCGCGGAAGCGCCTCCTCCAGCCGGGACAACGCGCCGCGCGTGGACTCCCGTTGCGCCAGCGCGGGAAGCGCCGCGACCAGACAGCCCACCACGAGGGCGCGCGTCAGAAACAGAACGCCACCTCCACGCCGAACGACTGAAAGCGGATGAGGAAGTTCACGTACGTGCCGATGTTGTCGGTGATCTCGATGGCCGGCAGCGTCTCGAGGAAGGCGATGAGGCTGATGCGGTTCTTCACCCGCAGCTCCAGGCCCAGCGAGAAGATCCCCAGCGTCGCCCGCGGCTCGTTGTTCGTGGTGGTGTTGCGGATGTCATCGATGGTCGGCCTGGTGTTGCGGAAGTTCAGCATCGTGGCGCCCTGGCCGTACATGACGCCCGCGCCGAAGAAGCCGTAGAGGTCGGGCCAGGTGAGGGACGTGGTGTTGCCGCTGAGGAGACGTGAGATGCGCCCCTGCGCCATCACCGCGACGTGCGACTGCGGCAGCCACGAGAAGCCGGCGTTGATGCTGGCCGTCCACGCGCGCGCCTGACTGAAGGCCGCCTCCAGGCCGGTGGAGATCCACAAGAAAGGTGTGTTGCCGAAGTTCGAGTTGGTCCCGGAGGCGTAGGCCCGCACACCGAAGCGCACCGGTACGAGGAAAAGGCCGCGGCCCCCGAGCGCATCCAGGTACTCCTGGCGGGCTTCGGCCGCGCTCACGAGGCGTTCGCCCGAGCGCAACAACGCCGGCTTCGAGGTGGTGGTGGTGAGCGTCTTCGCCGAGACGATGCGCAGGCTTGCGTCGAGCGTGGTGATCCGTGCGCGCAACACGAGGGAGGCGCCCTCGGCCTCGAAGTCCAGGAAGAGGGCGTGCTTGCTCCCCGCGACGAAGCCACTCTGCGCGAGCGTCTCGGGAACGTCGAAGCCCCGCGACACCACCGTGCCCTTCGTGCCGGAGTGCACCACCCATGACGCGCACGCCGGGCAGTGCACGAGCTGCACGCGTGACTTCGGGTTCTTCGTCACCAGCGAGGCGAAGTGGTTCTCGAGGAACGCCTCGAGGCCCGTGCCCAGCGAGACCGGCACCGTCACGCCAGTGAGCACGACTGGCGTGTCGACCTGAAACGGAGGCTCCTTCGTCCACCCGTAGACGAGCTCGTCGAGCAACCCCGCGGCCTGGAGCTGGATCTCACTGGCCACCTCGGCGCGCAGCAGCTCGACCTGCCGCTCGCGCAGATCGACGTCCACCGGTTCGGCCCCCCACGCCGTCGTCGCCACCAGCAGGCACAGGAGCGCGCGCTTCATGGCAGCCACCGCCACGCGCCTTCACTGCAGACGCCGCCGTGAAGGATCGTCTCTTTCGCGTCGACGATCATCAGCCCGAAGAAGACGTCGCGGCCCTCGAGCACCTTCGTCTCGAACGAGCGCCGGCAGGCCGTCGGGTACACCTCCGCGGGAGGCAGCGACGCGAGCACCGCGACGTCACCCGCCGCCAGCAGGGGGACGCGGTTGGAGACCTGCAGACCCCGCTCCGCGAGGCTCGTGCGCGCCGCAATGGCGATCTTCTGGGCCACCGGGAGCGACGGATAGAAGGCGTCGACGTGCCACACCACCTCGCGGCCGTAGAGGGCGCTCGCGCTCTCGGTGAGGCCGCCGACCTGCTCGCTGAGCGTCGAGAGGATCGCTTCGTCGCGCGCCGGCCGCTCGTCGACCCCGAAGTAGCGCGCGCTGCAGGTCAGCACCGCGCCCTCGTCGGTCGGCAGGCCACGCGCTCCCGGCGCAGGCACCTGGCCCGGGTACCGCTCCGAGGCCTCGAGCTGCGAGAGCCGGGTGCAGTCGACGCTGCGTCGCTCGGCCCGGCTCGAGAAGAGCACCGGGTCGGCGAGCAGCCGGGGGTCGAGCACGCAACCCGATGAAGCGATCAGGATCGCCAGCACCAGGGCTCTCATGGCGCTGACCCCTTCGGCTTCTCGGTCGTTGCCCCGGCCCTCCGCACCTCGGGCGCGAAGCTCCCCATCACCCGCGCGCGTACGTTCGCGTTGTAGAGGAGCTGCCCCAGGTGCCCGTGCAGATCGCGGGTGAACTCTTCCTTGTAGCGATCGCCCGTCACCTGCTCGCTCTTTGGCCGGACGATGAGGTCGATGAGCCCGTTGAGCGCCCAGACGCCGAGGCCGAACGATTCGACGAAGCGCTCCTGGAAGGTCTGCTGCGCCAGAATGAAGCCCTGTTGATCGCGGATCACCACGTCCTGCGCGAAGGTGTACTCGTCGACCGCGGGGATGAGCGTGAACGAGAGGCCGCAGAGCAGCGCCGACAACAGTCCGCCCGGGTTCTCCGCCACCCGGCGGGAGGTGACGTCCATCACGTACTGCGGCGGCTCCGGGTTCGTCGTCGCGGCTGGCGGGCGCCCCTGCTGCCGGACGATCTCGGTCGTCACCTGCGCGCCCTGCTTGCCGAACGCGGTGCGGAGGTTGCGACACAAGGTATCGGCCTCGACACCGTCGCCCTGGTGACAGCGCACGAGGAGGCGGTTCCCCTCGAAGGTGTTCGACGCGTACGGATCGATCGCGATGGGCCGCTGCAGCCCGACCAGCGGTTGGTAGACCGTGATGCACCCCGTCGAGATGAGCCCCATCAGCAGCCAGCCGGCTCGCACGGTCGCGCGGTGTTGCAACCCCAAAGCCATCTCGCTCCTCAGCACGACGCTCCGTTCGCCGAGCGCTTGTTGCCGGAGCCGAACACACCGATCACGGCTCCTGCGTTGAGCGCAGGAGTTAACACGACAAGGCTGTCAGGGTGCCGTGGACTTCTGGCAGCCGACGGGCGGTCGCAACAGGGCTGTGGCGACGGTTACCAGGAGACGCGCACGCCCACGCCAACCCGCGAATCGCCGCGGCTGTCGTGGCTCGCCGAGAGGGCGAAGTCGACGTTGTCGCGCACGCGCCAGGCCGCTTCGGCGTTGGCCGTGGTGCGGTTCGTCTGGAAGTCGTGGTCGATGCCGGCCGAGAGCCGGAAGTTGTCATTGGGCCGGTAGACGACGCTGCCGCCGACGTTCTCGAGGCCGTTGCGGTTGGCGTTGAGGTACGCGTTCGCCGAGAGCGTGTCGGTCGTGTACGAGCCGTTGAGGCCGAGGCCCGCGAGGCCCGACGAGTCGACGGTGGCGTCGGCCGACAGCTTCCACGCGTCGTTGGTGTAGGTGTAGCCCACGGTCGCCGAGGGCTTGAAGTCCTTGAAGTGGGCCTGCCAGTCACCGCGGAGCTTCACCTCGAGCTTGTCGTCGAAGAACTTCGCCTTGATCTCGGGCTTGATGCCCAGGCTCTGGAGCCGCGCGCTGCCGCCCGACCACGCCGCGTAGCCCGCTGCCACCGCCGCGCCCGCCGCCAGCCCGTAGAAGGCCGCGGGGGAGTTCGACTTGAGGTCCTTGAGCAGGTCCTTCGCGATGTCGGCGCCGATGTCGCCGAGGTCGCCCAGCTTCGTGCTGGCGATGTCACGCACCTGAACGCCGCGGGACTCGAGCCGGTTCTGCACCTCGCGCGCGATGGTGGGGTCGAGCGCGCCCAGCGGCATGTCCTTGATGAAGTCGGTGGCGGCGTTGCGCAGCTCGGTCTGCTGGGCATCGGTGAGCACGTCACCCTCACGCACCGGGGTCCGGCCGCGCGCGATGCTCATGGCGTCGTGGCCCAGGGCCGACTCGAGCCGCGAGTTGAAGCGGTCGATGTTCGCCGTCACTGCGGCGCGCACGGGGTTGGGCAGCGTCGCCTGCACGTTGGCCGCGTTCGGCTGCGGCGTCGACACGCCCGGGTTCACCGTGCCCCGCGTGCCGGTGCCGGCGGCCCAGCCAGCGGGCGTCGTCGGCGCCGCGGGCTGCGTCGGGGCGGCGGGCGTGGTGTTCGAAACAGAAGGGGTTCCCGTCACGGGACGGGGGCCGGTCGGTCCAGACACGTTGGGCATGGCTCCACCCTATGCGGTCAGGGTAGGAGAGATCCATATGGTGAAGATCGGGATCATCGACACTGCGGCGCTCCTGGACTCGAGCAAGGTCGGCGCTGAGGCCGCGAAGGCCCTCGAGAAGGCGTGGACCGAGGCGAAGGCCCAGCCGGACGACAAGAAGCGCGAGCTGTTGGCCCAGCTCGAGCAAAAGCGCGCCGCCCTTCGCCAGCAGCTGATCGACCGGGCGCGTCCGCTCATCGCGGAGCTCGCGAAGAAGAAGACCCTCGACGTGGTGCTCGAGAAGGGCGCCATCGTCTGGTCGACCGGAGAAGATCTCACCAAGGACGTCATCGCGAAGGTCGACGCCGGCGGTCCGCTCAAGGCGTAGGCGTCAATTCGAAGCGCTCGTCATCCAGCCGCCGGAGCGCGCCAGCCTCGATCAGGCCCTGCAAGAGATCGATGGCCGGGCTGGAGTCGTCGCCCAGGGCGTCCTCCATGCCTTCGAGGGTGAGCGGCGCGGGCAAGGTCCGAAGGCGGTCCATGGCGAGGCGCTCTGGAGTCGTCAGCGGACGCGCCGTCGTGACCAGAAGGGGCGTCACCGGCGCTTCGCCCGGCTCATCGAGGACCTCGGCAGAAGCGCGGGTCGACACACGCGCCGCGAGCTCCTGCCGTACGGTGGCTTGTCGCTGCGAGGTGAGCCAGCGCTCGAGCAGGTCCGCCGCGTCGAGGCAGTGCTCGAGCCGGTCTCGCGGATCCTTCGTGAGCATCTGGCCGACGAGCGCTTCGAGCGCCGGGGCTCGTGGGTGGAGGAACGGCCCCAGCGGGGGCACTCGACACGAGACGACCTGGTCCAGCGTCATCAGATCGGTCGCACCGTCAAAGAGCGGCTTTCCGGTGAGCAGCTCCCACGCGACGACCCCGAGCGAAAACTGATCCGTCTTTGCGTCGACGATGCCCTCGAGCGCCTGCTCGGGCGCGAGGTAGCCAGCGGTGCCGCCGAGGGCGCCTTCGGCGCGTGTCCCTCGCCAGCGCGTCAGGCCGAAGTCGATCACTTTCGAGACCCCGTCGAGGCCGACCAGCAGGTTCTTCGGCGTCACGTCGCCATGCGCCACCTCGAGGGCGCGTCCCGACGGGTCCGCCGCCGTGTGCGCCGCGTGCAGCCCGCGCGCTGCATCGGCGATCAGTCGAGCCACCAGCGCGGGCGGGAGCGGGCCCCCGGCCGACAGCGTCGCCACGTCGGTCCCCGGCACGTACTCCATGACGAGAAAGAAGCGGCCGTCGAGCACGCCGAGCTCCTGCACGGCCGCGACGTTCGGGTGGTGCACGTGCGCGGCGGCCTTCGCCTCCTCGAGGAACTGGCGAGTCAGCGCCAGATCATCGGCGAGGTGCGGGAGCGAGCGCTTGACCACCACCAGGGCGCGACGCGGGAGCCCTTCGGCGCGCGCCAGGAAGACCTCCCCCATACCGCCGCGACCGAGTCGCCGGAGCAGCTGATAGCGGCCAAAGCGCTCGAGCATGCCGTCAGCGGACCTCGGTCACCGTCAGGCTGCCGATGAGGGGCGTGATCTCGGAGTTGCCCTCTTCGCCCACCTTGAAGTGCGTGGCGTCGGCGACCGTTTGTCCAAATGTCGGATCGAGCTGGGTCCACTCACCGACGTACGCCTCGACCCACTCGTGCCAGTACAGCGCCGGTACCTGGTCTTCGTTCATCAGGTACACGACGCCGTCGGCGCGCCGGGCGGGAATGCCCACCGCCCGCAGCAGGGCCACCATGAGCAACGAGTGCTCGGTGCAGTCGCCCTTCATCGTCTTGAGCACGTCGGTCGCGCGGTCGGACGAGGCGCCGTAGTCCTTCTGCACGCCCTTGTGCACCCAGTCGTTGATCTTGAGCGCGGCGGCGTACGCGTCCTTCTCGTTGCCGATGATGAGCTTCGCCTGCTTGACGATCTCGGGCGCGTTCGCCTCGACGATGATGTCGCTCTCGAGGTTCTTCCCGCCGTTGGGATCGACGAGCGGGCGCACCTGGCGCGTCTTCGGCTCGAAGGCCGACAGCTTCACCACCACGCGTTTGTCGTCGAGCTTCTCGAACTGCTGGCGGTAGCTGTTGACGTGGAACCGCTCGGGCAGCCCGCTCATCACGAGCGTCAACGTCCCCGGAATGCGGCGGGCCTCGGGCGGCGCGGGCTTCGGCAGCTTCACGCGGGTGAGGGAGAACACCTCGACGAGATCGATACGCCTGGCCTGATCCTCGGGCTCCATGCGCATCATCATCGTGGGCCCGAACTGCACCTCGAGCATGCGGCCCTGCTCGTCGACGTAGGCCACCTGCGGCACCTTGTCCTTCTCGCTCACGGTGGTGGCCTTCTGGAGCTTCACCTTCACGCCGCGGATGGTGCGCGTCTCGCTGCCAGCGGGCGTGGTCGTCCACACGTATTGTTTGAGGTCGGTGCTGTCGGTCACCACGCCTTCGATCTTCGCGTTCCGCTTGAGCGCGACGCGCACCTGGTCGGCGTCCTCCGCGAGCTCCTTCGGCGTGGGGAGCACCAGCGTCTCGTCGGCCTTGCCGGGCCGCGTGCGGATGATCTTGAGGCCCTCTTTCGTCATCAGGCCATCGAGGAGCTGATCGCCTCCATCGCCCTTCTGCTCCAGGCGGAGCGACAGCAGCTTGCCGCCGGGCTTCGCCTCGAAGACCTTGGTCTCCTTCATCATGCGATCGGTGGTGCGCGGGCCGACCTTCGCGAGGAAGTGCAGCTCGTTCACCGCGATGAGCTGGTCGCCGGCCTGGTTGGCCTTCACCTGGCTGAACATCCACCCGACCTTCTGGTTCGACAGGTAGACGCCGAAGTACTCGCCGTCTTTCGGGCGCTGCACGGTGAGCGCGTCGGAGCGCGCGGGCGCCTTCTCGGCGAAGGCGAGGGTGCTGACGACGAGGAGGACGAGGCTGAGGGCCCGACGCATGGAAGCGCGTACCCTACCACGGGGCCTCACGGGGGTCGGTTCGACGAGGGGCACGCTGGCTGGACGGGCGGCGTGCGGAACGATTCAGAGCCGCTTGGCGAGGATGATGAGGTCTTCGCCGGGCTTGTAGAAGTCGCGGAAGCGCGACTCTTCCTTGTACTGCATGGCCGCATAGAAGCCGCGGGTGGGCCCGTAGGCCTCCATGGCGCTCGTCTCGACGCGAATGAGGCGTCCCTTGCGGCGGCGAATGTCGCCTTCCATCGCGCTCACCAGCGCGGCGCCGACACCCTGGCCGCGCACGAGCGGGTCCGAGGCGATCCAGTAGAGGTCGAACGTGCCGGTCGTCATCGGCGTCGGGCCGTAGCAGACGTAGCCGACGACCTTCCCGTCGCGCGCGGCGACGAGCACCTGGTAGTCCTTGTTACTCGGCTGGACGGCGCCGTCGATCAACTCGAGGGCGCAGTCCACCTCGTCGGCCGTGAAGGTCTCGATGCGGCGCAGCAGTCCTTCGAGCTGCGTTCGGTCCTGGGAGACGAGGGGCTTGATGTCCATGGTGGCGTTCCTGAGCGAGCTCGACGAGGTGCAGCGCGAGGTCCTGGTACGACAGACCGGCCGCCAGCGCCGAACGGGAGTAGCCGGCCTGCGGGTGCAGATCGCAGTTGGGGTTGATGTCGATGACCCAGGCCTGGCCGTTCCCGTCGACGCGCAGGTCGACGCGGCCGTAGTCGCGGCACTCGAGCGCCTCGAAGGCAGACAGGGCGACGTCGATGCAACGCTGCTGCAGGCCCCGGGGAAGGTCCGCGAGGCGGGAGGGGCTGTCGATGCACTCCGGCGAGCTGGTGTCCCACTTGGCGGTGTACGAGAGCACCCTGGGTTTGTCGGTGAAGGCGGCTCCGAACTGGATCTCGGTGAGCGGCAGCGCGCGCCGGCCCGCGTTCCCGAGGAGCGGCACGTAGATCTCCCGGCCGTCGATGTACTGCTCGACGAGCGCCGGCTGGTGGAACGTGCGCAGCACCTTGCTGACGGCGCGCCCCAGGCTGGCGCGATCGCGAACGACCGAATCGAAGCCGATGCCCATCGAGGCGTCTTCGCGCGTGGGTTTGACGATGAGCGGGAAGGGGAGGTCGACCGTCACCAGCTCTTCCACACGCTCGACCACCATCGCGCAGGGGGTCGGCACCCCACGCGCGGCGAGGATCTCCTTCGCCTTGTTCTTGTGGAGCGACAGCGCGAGCGACAACGACGAGCTGCCGGTGAAGCAGAGCCCCGCGAGCTCGAGCATCGCCGGCACGAGCGACTCGCCCCGGCTGTCGGCGCCGAGCGACTCGCAGAGGTTCACCACCACGTCGGGCGCATCGCCGAGCGCGTCGGCCACCGAGGTCACGTCGTCGACGGGCTTGACGGTGACGCGGCGCTTGCCGCCCGTGAGCGCATCGGCCATCGACGCTGCGACGTTCACCACGTCGGCGCGCGCCTCCCGACCGGGATCGTCTTCGAGCAGGGCGTGATCGTGATTGTGCAGAATGGTGACGAACATCGACAAGACGCGTTGGTAGCACACGCGCTCGAATCGCCGGAAGCGAAACGCGTTCATCCCCTCGACGCGGTCCGTTCAGCGAGGCGCTTGAGTTCGCGTCGAAGCCACGCGTTCGCGGGATCGTTGCGCAGCACCTCCGAGACGAACCACGCCATCGAGAACGAGGGCAGCGGAAGGGGAGGCTTCACCACCGTCACGTCTGCGCTCCCGGCCCAGGCGCGCGCGAGCCGCGCCGGAACGAGGGTCACCGTGTCGGACTGCGCGACGAGGGCGAGCGCGGCGGTGAAGTGCGGCACGCGCGCCACCACCACCCGAGCGAGGCCCTCGGCCTCGAGCGCGTCGTCCACGAAGTCCCGCAAGCCGCCCCGCGGAGACGCCACCACGTGCCGCAACGCCGCCCACCCCTTCGCCGTCGGCCGGCGAGCGAAGGGGTGCCCCGCGCGCACGACGCACACGTTGGTGTCGGAGAAGAGCGGCTGCGTGAGGATGCCCGACAGCCCCGACACTGGCGGCCCCACGGAGAGATCCGACCGCCCTTCCCGAACGTCGCGCAGCACCTCGTCCATCGCGTCGGCCCGGAAGGTCACGTCGATCGTCACCTGTGGCGCAGCGGTCGCGAGGTGGCTCAACAGCCCGGGGAGCAGCACCACCTGCACGTAGTCGGAGAGGAAGACGCGGAAGGTGCGCTTGAGCGTCTTCGGATCGAAGTCGGCCTGCGGCGCGAGCGAGGCCTCGACCTGCCGCAGCGCTTCCTTCACCATCGGCGTCAGCGCCTTCGCGCGGGTGGTGGGTTCGAGCCGTGCGCCCACCCGGACGAAGAGCGGGTCGCCGAAGAGCTCCCGGAGCGCCGCCAGCGAGTGGCTCACCGCCGACTGCGTTCGCCCGAGCCGTCGCGCCGCCTCCGACACGTGGTTCGTCTCCAGCAGGTGCCCGAACACGAGCCAGAGGTTGAGATCGACATGATGAAGAGCCTTCATGGTTGGTATCGATAGCATGCGTTGGCGTCATGATGGGTTCCGACGCACCATGCGGTCCGCAAGCCAACCCCCACCCCGGAGTTCCCATGTCCCGCCTGCTCGCCGTCGCCGTCCTCTCCATCACCGCCCTGGCCCACGCGGCCGATGCCGATCTCCGCAAAGCCGCCGTCGGGCGCTGGAAGAGCGAGGCCGCCGAAGACCTCGGCAACGGCTCCTTCGGCACCCGCGACTTCACCTTCACGGCCACGAAGTGGCAGCTCACCTTCACCATCTACGCAGACAAGGAGCTCAAGACGCCGCTGGTGGCGATGGACTTCGAAGGGCCCTGGGCGCCCGGCAAGGCGAGCGAGAAGGTCTCCGGCGCGACCGAGGCCACCTTCGACTTCACGGGCAAGAAGGTGACGCTCAAAGCGAAGGACGTGGCGAAGAACTTCGGCATGGACGGCTGCGGCCTCGAGGTCGGCAAGGCGAAGGACGTCTCGAAGAGCGGCTGCTCGTTCGTCGCGAGCGTCGAGAAGTACGGCCGGGAGTTCGATCTCTTCAAGGTCGACGGCGCGGCGATGTGGCTGGGCGCGCGGCCGGCCGACGGCAACATGGGCGCCGAGGACAAGCGGCCCACCGCCCTGGGCGCGAAGCTGGTCAAGGCGAAGTGACGATCGAACGGTGCTAACGAGCGGGTCGTGCGAATTCGCGACCCGATTCACGGCACCATCACGGTCTCCGACGACGAGAAGCCCATCATCGACAGCCGCTTCTACCAGCGGCTGCGCAGCGTGCGGCAGCTTGGCTTCGGAGACCTCGCCTTCCCCGGCGCGACCCACACCCGCCACGCGCACTCCCTCGGCGCGATGCACGTGGCCTCGCGGCTCTTCGACGCGGTGGCCAGCCGCTCGCGGCTGTCGGATCCCTCACGCGAGCGGTTTCGCGCCGCCGTTCGCCTCGCCGTGCTGTGTCACGATCTCGGCCACATGCCGCTGTCCCACGCGTCGGAGTCCATCGCGCCGGCGCGCGCCCTGCTGAAGCTCCCCGCGTGGACGGGCGCGGACGACGGCCAGCAGGCCACGCACGAGGACTTCACGGCCAAGCTCCTCATCGACAGCGCGCTCACGCCCATCATCCGGGAGACCTACGGTCGCCACGGCATCACGCCGGAGCTCATCGCGGGCCTCATCATCGGCAAGCTCCCGCCCGGGCTCGAGGGCTTCCGTGACGGCGGGCTCGACTGGACGCCGCTCTTGCGCGCGCTGGTGTCGGGAGAGCTCGACGCCGACCGCATGGACTACCTGCAGCGCGACTCGTTCTACACGGGCGTGAACTACGGCCGGTACGACATCGAGTGGATCCTCCAGAACCTGCGCGCGGCCGAGCGCGACGGAAAGGCGGTGCTGGCGTTGTCGAAGGCGGCGGTCTTCGCGTTCGAGGACTTCCTCTTGAGCCGGTACCACATGTTCCTGTCGGTCTATTACCACCACACCTCGGTGAGCTTCGATTGGATGCTCCGGCGCTACTACGACGAGGCGCCCGGGGAGTTCGAGATCCCCGCCGACCCCGACGCGTTCCTGCTCTGTGACGACGTCGCCTTGTGGTGGACGCTGCGGCGCTCGAAGAACCGCTGGGCCGAGCGCATCTCGAGCCGTCGCGGGTACCGACGGGTCGCGCAGTTCACCGAGCGGGACACCGACTACGATCTCAAGGCCATCTCGCTCGGGCTCACCGCCGCCGGCGTCGACCACTTCACCCTCGAGTCCCGCGGCGTGCTGTCTCGATACCACGACGAGGGTGAGACGCCGTCGCTGTTCGTGTTCGACCCCTCGAGCGGCCGGCTCACCGAGATCTCCAGTTACACGCCGCTCTACCAACGGTTCGCCGGCGCCGTGCTGCTCTCGCGGGTCTTCGTCCGGCCCGATCAATTCGACATCGCCCGGCCGCTGGTCGCGCGGCTCACCGGTCCGAGGCCGGCGCCATGAGTGAGGCGCTCGCGGGCGTCCCTGCGCCGCCAGCTCCGAAGCCGCCCCGCGATGCCTCGGCCGTCATCGTGTTTCGACGTGTTGGCGGCCGGGTCGAGGTCTTCTGGCTCGAGCGTGAGCAGCGGCTGTCGTTCGCGGGCGGGTTCTTCGCGTTTCCCGGTGGCAAGGTCGACGCGGCCGATGCGCAGGTGCCCGTCGCTGGTGTGACGGGTGAGGCGGCCTCGCTGCGCGTCACGGCGGTGCGCGAGCTGTTCGAAGAGACGGGGCTGCTCGTCGCCCAGGGGCCCTCGATGCCCCAGCCCGCACGGGATGCGCTGCGCCGACGTCTCCTCGACGGGGCGGCGTTCGCGACGCTCTTGCAGGAGGCTGGGCTGTCGCTCCACGCCGGAGATTTGGCGTCCGCCGGCCGGTGGATTACCCCGCCGTACCTGCAGCATCGGTTCGACGCGCGCTTCTTCCTGGTCGAGGCGCCTCAGGATCAGCTCGCGAGCGTCTGGCCCGGAGAGCTCGCGGGCGGCGAGTGGATCGCTCCGGCCGAGGCGCTGGCACGGTGGGAAGCCGGCAGCGCCCTGTTGCACCCGCCGAACCTGTACGCGCTCGAGGTCATGGCGGGCTTCTCCACACCAGAGAAGGCGCTCGACGCGCTGGCCCGGCCGCCGTGGTGCGAGGCCTTCATCGCCCGACACCTCCAATTCCAGCGAGGGGTCCACGTCGTCCCGTTGCTGACGCCGACGCTCCCGCCAGCGACGCACACCAACGCGTACGTGCTCGGGGCGGGCGAGCTGCTCGTCGTCGATCCCGGCAGCCCGGATGAGGAGGAGGCGCAGAAGCTCGTGCAGGTGGTCGAGGAGCTGAGGGCCCACGGCGCCACGCCGAAAGCCATCGTGGCCACGCACCATCACGGCGATCACATCGGTGGTCTCTCGTACGTCGCGAACGCCCTGCGGCTGCCGGTCTGGGCCCACGAAAGAACGGCTGATCGACTGCCGGTGCGCGCCGAGCGGCTCCTCGTCGACGGCGAGACGCTGACGCTCGAGGGCGACTTCCCGATGCGGTGGCGCGTGATGCACACCCCTGGACACGCGGCTGGCCACGTCTGCCTCATCGACGAGCGCTCTCGCGCCGGCATCGTGGGCGACATGGTGTCGACGGTCAGCACCATCGTCATCGATCCTCCAGAGGGGGACATGGCCGTGTACCTCGCGCAGCTGCAGCGACTGCGGGAGCTCCCGCTCGGCGCGCTCTACCCGGCGCACGGCCCCGTCCTCGCTCACGGCGTCGCCAGGCTCGAGGAGTACCTGGCGCACCGGGCCTGGCGGGAAGCGAAGGTGCTCGAGGCCGTACGTTCGTTCTCCACGTCCGTCGGCCTCGAGGACCTGGTGCCGAAGGCGTACGACGACGTCGGCGCGTTCGTCTGGCCCATCGCCGAGCGCAACACCGTGGCGATCTTGAGGAAGCTGGAGGCGGAACAGCGCGTCATCGCGACGGACGGCCGCTACCACGCCGCCTGAGGCTGGCTTGCACGGCTCGTCGGGAGCCTGCATCCTCGCCGCATGGACGCCGTGCTGGAGCGCGACCACCTCGCCGAGTTGACCGAGCCCGAGCCCCAGGACGACGACGTGGTGGGGCTGGCCCAGGCGCTGGCCCGGTTTCCGACCGAGCGCGCCGCCACCCGGTTCACCATGGCCGTGGAGCGGCTGACGCCGGGAGACGGGTCGTCCGGAATGCTGTGGGAGGTCTCAGAGCTCGTCGCCCCGGTCGCGAAGACCGACGTGGACGGGCGAACGGCGCTCGAGGTGGTGGTGACGAAGTGGCTGTCGTTCGGGTACCCGTGGGCGCTCGAGGTGCCTCCCGAGGCCCTCGCGCACGTTCACCGGCGCGACGCCGAGGCGCGCAGCGGCGTGTGGGCCGCGTCGACCTTCGTCGCCTCGGTGCTCTCCGGTGGGTGGTACCTGCTCCTCGTCGCAACGGTGACTCTGGCCGGGAGCCAGGTGGACGAGGGGGTCGACTGGCCCCGCGTGATGGTCATTTCCGGCTCGCTCGGCTGCTTGGGCTGGTTGTTCGAGATCGTACGCACCATGGCGACCGCGAAGCTCGACGATCGCGACGCCATCGAACAAAGCGCCCATCGCCTCGGTCGGCTGGGCCACGCGATGTGGGTGGCTCCAGTCGCGATGCTGGCCTCCGCCCCCTTCAGCGAACCCGCGATGCTCGTCCTGGGTCTCCTGCTTGGACCGCTCTCGGTGAGCGGTGTCGCAGCGCGGCTGGCGGCGCGGCGCCTCGAGCGACGCTGAGTCGGGCGGCCATCGGGCTGGCACGGGGAGCCTCTCCATTTCAGTCGTTCGCTCGACGGGGAAGACCCTGAAACTCCGATCGCCGAACACCAGCGCACTCAGCCCAGCAGGCCCTGTGCGCGGGCCCAGACCTCGACCCGCTGCATGCCCTCGGCGAGCGACACCAGCGGCCGGTAGCCCAGCACCGCCTTCGCCTTCTCGATCGAGTACGCGTTCGGCCGCAGGAGGTAGCGCACCGCCTCGGCCCTCGCGGGCGGCGCTTTGCCGAACGCCTGGAACGCCGGCCCGATGACCGAGAAGGCGCCGAGCAACACCCAGGACGGCACGGAGCGCATGGTGGCGCCGCGCATGTGCGCGAGGTGCCCGAAGTAGTCGCGGCACGACGTCGCCACGCCGTCCGACAGACAGAACGCCCCCGAGGCGTCCTTCTCGATCGCCAGCCGAATGCCCTCCGCGAGGCTGTCGACGTGCACATGGTTGATCATGCCGGTGCCGCCGTCGGGGAGCGCGAAGAGGCCCTGCTTCATCAACTCGAGCGGGCGGACCACCCAGGGGATTGAGCCGGGCCCGTAGACGTCACCGGGGCGAATGATGGTGACGTCGAAGCGGCCCGCGTCGACGAGTGGTTGGAGCGCTGCCTCGCTCTCGATCTTCGTCTGGCAGTACGCGTTGCCCTCACCGCGGGTCGGCCCGTCTTCCGCGACGTTCGGGGGAAAGGTGAAGCCGTGCACCATCACGGAGGAGAGGTGGACGAAGCGCCGCACGCCCGCGTCTTTCGCTGCCTTCGCCACGGTGACGGTGCCGCCGACGTTGACCCGCCGGTAGGCCTCCAGCTCACCGCCCTCGCCGACGATCGCCGCGGTGTGAAGGACGACGTCAGCGGCACGAACGGCCTGCGCTGCGTCCGCGCCCGAGGTGACGTCACCGGCCTGCACCTCGAAGCCCGCCGCCTTCGCGCGCTCGACCCCGGCGCCCGGCAGCTCGAGCCCCGTGACGCGCGCGCCCCTCTCTCGCAGCACCTCGGCCAGCCGAAGCCCGATGAAGCCGCCCAACCCGGTGATGACGACGTGACGCCCGCGCAGGTCCATGCCGAAGATGGCCTAGCGTCGAGCCCGCGCCTACGCCGCTTTCTTCTGGAACTGCCCCGACAGGGTGTCGAGGATCTTCTTCGTGTCCTGCACGAACTGCTCGTAGTGCCGCAGCGTCAGCGACAGCGCGTTGAGGGCCTTGTCGCGCGCATCGTCATGAATCGACGTGATGCCCGACACGAGCGGCATGTCGTCGGCCTGCCGGTACACCATCGGGGTCACGCCCCAGCCCGCGCCATAGGCGACGTGCTCCGCGATGATCTGGATCGCAACCGACGGGTGCGGGTGTCCGCCCACCATGAGCTGATGGTGGTTCTTCACCACGAGCGTCAACGCCGGAGGTAGCTTCCACGAGTCGAGCAGCTTGCCGCCGATGGTGTCGTGCGTGCGCTCGACCGCCAGCCAGTGTTCCGGCCGCAGGCGCACCGGCTGTTTGTGCTGCTTGAGCCACTCGGACAACCCGATGAGCCCGACCGACAGCCCGACGTCGTGGAGCAGTCCGATGAGGAAGGCGTTCTCGGCCTCCATGGCCGTGTTGCGCGCGATGAAGCGCGAGAGCCACGCCGTCGCCGTCGAGTGCCGGCGGATGGCCTCGAGCGTGTCGTTGAACCCCTCGGCCCGAATGACCGTCATCTGGTACGCGGCCTCCATCACGACGTCGCGCACCGTGGACAGGCCCATGCGAATGAGGGCCTGCTTCAGCGTCGTCACCGCGACCGGCGCGCCGTACAGCGCCGAGTTCGCGAGCTTGAGCACCTTCGCCGCGAGCAGCGGCTCACGCTCGAGCAGCGAGGCGATGTCTTCGATACGCGCAGTGGGCTTGCGGGAGATCTCGAGGATCTCCATCGCCACCGCCGGGAGTCGGGGCAGATTCACGGTCGGCTTCGCCAGGAAGGCCTCGAGCCACCCGGTCAGCTTCGCTTCCTCCTCTTCGATCGACGGCCCATCGTCTCCGATGGTGTGGGTGCCCTTGCCGTAGTTCGGATTGTTCGAGCCCGGAGGAAGCATGCGCAGGTGGGACTGCAAGGCACATGCGCCGTGCCGCTCCGAGGGAAAGCCCGTTCAGCGGCGGGGTCGACCCGTGACGAGCGGGTCATAAAGCACCCGGGGGCTCACGCTACTCGTTCATCATGAACTGCGTGGTGTCGACGGCGCCGGCCTCGGGTTCGGAGTCTTCTGGCTCGGTGCCGCGCTTGAACCAGAGATCGATGGTGCCCTTGCCGGTCGCGAGCTTTCCGGTTGTCCGGTCGACGCGGCGGCGCACGAGCCCGAGGTGGGGCGGGGGATCGAACTCGGGCTGAGCACGGCCCTGCAGGGCGCGCGTCATGTACGAAAGCCAGATGGGGAGCGCCGCGCGTCCACCCGTCTCGTAGCGGCCCAGCGGGTGTTTGTTCAGGTCGTACCCCACCCATGCGGTCGTCACGAGGTCGCGCGTGAAGGCGGTGAACCACGCGTCGAAGGAGTCGTTCGTCGTGCCCGTCTTGCCTGCGGCCGGCTTGCCCAGGCGAGAGGCCGCCGCGCCCGTGCCCTCGCGCACCACGCCCCGCATGAGATCGGTCACGAGGAAGGCCGTCTCGGGCGTGAGCACCTGCTCTCCGGGCTCGTAGAGGCGCGCGTAGCCGGCTGACACCCGGTCCTGCAGCGAGGCCCAGGGGTCGTCCCAGGCGGTGTGATCTTCCAGAGTGCGTCCGAACCGATCTTCGATCTTCCGCACGAAGTGGGTGGGCTTCTTCACGCCCAGCCGGTTGATGGTGGCGTACACGTTGACGAGCTCGAGCGGGAACAGGCACGTCGAGCCGAGCGCGGTGGAGTAGTTGTGGTTCACCGGCGAGTCGGGCACGCCATCTTCGTTCGTGTCGGCGTGGTTCGAGATGCCCAGCGTGCGGATGAAGTCCGCGAACGCCTCGATGCCCACCTTCTCGTTCTTCGCGCCGAGCTTGCGGGCGATCTCGATGAAGGTCTTGATCGCCGGCAGGTTCATCGAGTTCACGAGCGCGGTGCGAATGAGCACGTCGCCCTTGAAGTCCTCGTCGTAGTTGGCCGGCTTCCACCGGTTCTGGTTCTCCGGGTCGTCGTAGACGATGGGGCTGTCGACGAGCACCGTGCCCTGCGTCCACTCGAGCTTGTCGAAGGCCGTGGCGTAGACGATGGGTTTGAACGACGAGCCCGGTTGCCGGCAGGCCTGGAAGGCGCGGTTGAACTCGTTGGCGTCGAAGTCGTAGCCGCCCACCATCGCGACCAGGTACTGGCGCTGCGGGTCGATGCTGACGAGGGCGCTCTGGAGCTCCGGCTCCTGCTCGAGGCGCACGAGCGGCAGATCGGTCGCCACGTCCTTCGCCATGGTGTCGTTGCGCGTCTCGCCGTCATCGGTGAGGGCCTTCACGTCGGCCACCGCGCGCACCACGACGAGGTCGTTCTCCTTGAGCGCCGACTTCACCGAGTTGATGAGCACGTTCGGGTAGTACTGCTCGGCGTTGAGCGTGCGCGCCCAGCGCATGCCCAGCGCCGGGAGCCGGGCCTTCTTCTTCCCGATGAGGACCTCGGCCGAGCTCCCGTTGCTCTCGAGCTTCGTGACGAGGCCCACGTAGGAGCGGCCTGGCGTCAGCTCGTCGTCTCCCATCGCCTTCTCGGCGCGCTGGAGGAAGGTCTTGCGCTCGGCCTCGGTCGACAGGTTGCCCAGCGCGCCGCGGAAGCCTTGCCGCTTGTCGACGGCGAGGAGGCCCCACAGCACCGAGTCCTGCGCGGCGCGCTGCTTCTCCGAGTCCATCGTGGTGAAGATCTTGAGGCCCTCGTTGAGCAGGAGCGGGTTGCCGTAGCGCGTCACCACGTCGCGGCGCACCTCTTCGGTGAAGTACGGCGAGAACTCGTGGAACACGTCCTCCACGTCGTAGACGCTCACCTCGGCCTTCGAGGCTTCGTCGAACTCGGCCTTTGCGATCATCCCCTTCGACAGCATCTGGCCCAGTACGTACTGCCGGCGCTTGCGGGCGAGCTCGGGCTTGGTGAACGGCGAGAAGGCCGACGGCGCCTGCGGGAGGCCCGCGAGGAGCGCCATCTCGGCGAGCGTGAGGTCCTTCACGTCCTTGCGGTAGTAGTTCTCGGCGGCCGACTGCACCCCGTAGCTGTGGTGCCCGAGGTACACGTTGTTCAGGTACAGGTAGAGGATCTGCTCCTTGGTGAGCTCGGTCTCGAGCCGCCGCGCCAGCAGCGCCTCGCGGATCTTCCGCTTGATGGTCTTGGCGGTGGACTCCTTGTACCCCTCGGTCGAGATGAGCACGGCCTTCGCGGTCTGCTGCGTCAGCGTGGAGCCGCCCTGCACCTTCCCCGAGCCGGTCACCTTCTTCATCACCGTCTTGAAGACGGCGCGGCCGGTGCCAAACACGTCGATGCCGAAGTGGTCGAAGAAGTCCGCGTCTTCGGCCGCGATGAACGCTTGCACGAGACGCTTGGGAATGCGCTCGTACGGCACCACCTTGCGGCGCTCGTTGTAGAACTCTCCCGCGAGCACCGCGTCTTGCGTGTACACCTCGGAGAGGATCGGCGGCCGGTACGCCTCGGGCCTCGGAAAGTCCGGCAGGCCGTCGGAGTACTTCCACACCACGAAGCCGTAGCCCATCACCGCAGCAGTGAGCCCCGTGAGCGTGAGCCAGCCAAGGGCCTTGAAGGGCCACTTCCACCACCGCGCCTTCGGCACGTCGACCAGCACCAGCTGTCCTTTCCCGCTCGACGGCGTCGACCGACCAGCCCGCGCGGACTTGCTCGCCTCGTGCTCTCGCATCAGCTCGCCTCCGTCGGTCCGTCGTTCGTTGCGCCGCCACGTGGTCTGCCGGCCACGTGTTCGTCAGCCCTCACGCCCGCCACCCGGACCGAGGAAGGAATCACCACACCGGCCCGCCGCAGCACCTCGGCGAGCACATCGGGGAGCGGCGCTGCAACGACCGTGCGCTCCTTGCTCTGCGGGTGGGGGAACTCGAGCCGCGTGGAGTGCAGAAACAGCCGCCCCAGCCCCCACTTCGCCTTCGCGTCCCGGTTGAACGCGAAGTCCCCATGTTTTGCGTCGCCCACCACCGGGTGGCCAATCGACGCGAAATGTCGCCGAATCTGGTGGGTTCGGCCAGTTTCGATGGTGCAGCTGACGAAGGCCACCTGGCTGGTCTGCGACAGCACGGTGTAGCGGGTGCGGGCCTCTTGCAGGTTGACGCCGCGGCGCGCGCGCGACTCGGCGGTCTGCTGATGCTCGGGGAGCGGCACGTCGATGAGCCCCGAGGTCTTTGGGAGCTTGCCCTTCACCAGCACGAGGTACTGCTTCTTCGCGAGGTGGTTGGTGAAGACATCGGTGAAGTGCACCATCGCGGGCCGGCGCTTGGCCACCACCAGCACGCCGCTGGTCTCGCGATCGATGCGGTGCGCTGGGCTCGCGGTGAAGCCGTTGCGCTCGGCCTTCGGGCCCAGGTACGCGCGCACGAGATCGACCACCGTGCCGCCGGTGATCCCGCTGCCCGTGTGCACCGCCATGCCCGAGGGCTTGTCGATGACCACGATGAAGTCGTCCTCGAGGAGCACTTTGAGGTCGGCGAGGTCGACCTTCGGCGGCGGCGGCGGGGTGAGCTCACGCTCCTGCCGAAGCGCCTTCTCGTCGCCGCGAATGGTGACGATGTCGTCCTTGATGAGGTGCTGCTCCGGCTGGCCCCGCTTGCCGTTCACCCGCACCTTCTTCACGCGGATCATCTTGAACAGGTGCGAGGTGGGCACGTTGGGCAAGGTGCGGCGCAAGAACTTGTCCAGCCGCAGGCCGGTGTCGTCCTCGCTGATGCGAAACTCGAGCATCACGGGGGCTCAAACCACATCGAAAACCGTTCGTCACCCGGTGGTCGGCCATGTAGAAGCGCCACCGTCATGCCCAAGCAGCCAACGATCGAAGAGCTCCTGAAGAACGGCAGCAAGCAGTGGAACCAGCTCCGCAAGGACGGGAAGGTGGGGCTGGATCATACCGGCGCCACGTTCCCCCAGCTGTTCTCGGCGAACGCCGACCTGTCGGGCCTGACGCTCATCGGCTCGGAGTGGGAGAAGTGCGACCTCTCGAAGGTCAGCTTCAAGGAGGCCGACCTCTCGAACAGCTACTTCCACGGCGGCCGCCTGCAGGACTGCGACTTTCGCGGCGCCAACCTCGAGGGCGCCACCTTCGAGAAGCTGAAGCTCCTGCGCTGCGACTTCACGGGCGCCAGGGGCCTCGAAGAGCTCGAGTTCGACGACTGCGACATGGACCGGGTGGTGGGCCTCGACGGCGAGATGGCGCCACCGCCTCCGCCTCCGCCCGCCGTCGGCATCACCAGCTTCACCCGTGAGCAGCGCGCCGCCGCGATGGCCGCCCAGCAGCAGCCCGAGCAGGACAGCGAGCTGCCGCCGTTCCGCCCGACCGATCCGCCCGGCACCCTGCTGTTCCGCGGCCTCAAGCACGTCGCCAACCCGCCGCCGTGGGTGCTCGACGTGCCCGGTCTGCGTCCGCCCCTGCCGGTGCGCATGGCGCCGGGCGTCAGCATCGAGCACCTGTACCGCGAGGCCGTGAAGACGCGCATGGAGGGCCGCCGTCCCGTGCCCGACATGCAGACCATCGAGAAGGCGAAGGAGGCCATCGCGAAGGGCTCTGCCGAGACCGCCGTCGCCGTCATGTACCTGCGAGAGGTCGGCGTCGAGACGACCCCGTCGGATGCGGCCCTCGCGACGCTGGCGAGTGATTTGACCGCCGCGATGGAGGTCGAGGATCCCACGGCCGACGTCGATCCCCGCATCACCGGCGCGATGCTCGAGCTGCGGGCGACCGCCGAAGGCCTCGAGCACCTTGGTGAGCTGCGCGTGCGCATGGCCGCGGTGCAGCTCTTCACCTCGCTCCTCGAGGCCGGGTTTTCGCCCGACAACAACTGGGAAGAGGCCGTCGACTCACAGGAGGCCTCGCAGGATCTCGCGCACATGGCCTCGAACGGCGACCGCGGCATGCTGAAGGAGGCCTTCGAGTCCTTCGCGGGCCTGCCGGACGAGGTGCGCATGCGTCGCCTCGCCTACCTGGCCGAAGCGGCCGCCCATGTCGAAGCGATGGCGGGTAGCGCCGAGCAGCCAGCCTGACACCGACGTCCGTCCCGTTCAGCCTCCTGGGCATCACCATGAAGGCACGGTCGTGGTCGTCACGATGGTGGCCTGCGTGGCGTCGGCGCAGACGAGCCTGTCAGGCGTCTCGGTGCGGCTCTTCGTCGGCTTCCGGCTCCGAAGCTCGCCTCAGGCCGCCTTCTTCTTCTTGCCCTTCTTCTTCAGCTTCTTCGGCGTAGCGGTCTCGACCGTCTCGTCGGCCGGCGCCTGGTCGCGCGCGTCTGCGAAGGGGTGCTGTGGCGGGTTGCGCTCTTCCGAGGCGACCTTCGTCGGTCGGTTCTGATCGTCCACCAGGACGACGTTCGGCCGGTGCTTGCGCGCCGCCTTCTCTTTCATCCACCCGTAGGCCGCGATGATGACGAGATCGCCGGGCTTCACGAGGTGCGCGGCAGCGCCGTTGATGCCGATCTCTCCGGACCCACGCTCCGCCGGGATCACATAGGTCGCCAGGCGCGAGCCATTGGTGACGTCATAGATGTCGACCTTCTCGTTCTCGAGGAAGCCGGCGGCGTCGATGAGCTCCTGGTCGATGGTGATGCTGCCGACGTAGTCGAGGTCGGCACGGGTCACGACGGCCCGGTGGATCTTCCCGAGGAGGAGGTGCCGCAACGTCTTTCCGGTCTCAGCCATGCCGTCGAACCTCGAGGTGAATCGAAACGCCCCAGTCGTAACGACCTGTGGCGGTGCGGCGCCATAGGCCAGCTCCTGTCGCGGGCCTAGCGGATCCGTGCGGCCTTTCGGACAGGCGGCACCGCAGCTCCGAACAGGTCGAGCTGCATCTTCTCGGACACGGCGCGGGCGAACAGGCCCTCCTTGCGAAGGCCCAAAGCGAGCTCCTCGGCGAAGCCGAACAGGGTGATGACCTCGCGCGCGCCCGTCGCCTTCGCGAACTCCACCAGCGAGGGATAGTCGGCGTGATCCGACACGGGAAACGCGACGTCGGCGCCGCTCCGACGCGCACCCCACGGCTCGAGCGCCCAGCCCGTCAACACCGCCGTCGCGATGGGCTCGGTCACGTACGGCCGGTGCTTGTGGAACGGCGGAAAGAGCCCCACTTCGCCGTCACGGAAGGCGCCGTCCCAGCAGCGCGCGTCGATGGGCACGCCGAGCGACGTGTAGAGCGCCGAGATGGCGTGGATCGACTCGTGGGTGACGAGCCGCAGCCCCCGCGCAGCGAGCTGCTGGATCGTCTCCTGGCTCTTGCCGAGGCTGTAGGCGAGCAGCACGGGGCGCACGCCGCGCTCGAGCTGTCGTCGACACCAGAGCGCGACCTCGTCGTAGACCGCCTCACGGGGCGGGAACCGGTACTTCGGGTGTCCGAAGGTCGACTCCACGATGAGCGTGTCGCAGGCGGGCGTCTCGGCCTGCCGCGCGGTGAGGAAGCGGCCAGGGCTGAAGTCACCGGTGTAGACGAGGCGGTGGCCGTCCTCGCGGGTCACCCGCACCTGCGCCGCGCCCAGCACGTGGCCCGCGGGGAAGAGCTCGAGCGAGACGTCCTCGAAGGCGAAGCGTTGGCCGTACTCGAGCGGCATCGGCGCGTCGATGGCGCCGACGCGGTGCTGCATGAGGGTGAGCGTCTCGCGGGTGCCGATGGCGCGCGCATGTCGGGCGATGTGATCCGTGTGCGCGTGGGAGACGAAGCTCACCTCGGCCTTGCGGCGCGCGTCGAACCAGAGCGACGCGCCTTGCAGCTTGAGGCCTCCCTTGAGCCAGTCGACGGGCATGCGATGCACGGCCGTTAGCGCCCCACGGGGCCTCGTGTCACCTGCCCGCCAGCAGCCGGGTGACGAAGGCTCCGACGGCGACGTCTTTGCGGAACGCGAGGGTGCCCAGGTGCACGTGGCTCAACAAGCCGAGCACGCGGCGGTTCACCTCGGCGCGGGGCAGGGCGAACACGTCTCCATCGAAGCACTGCGAAGTGGCGAGCTGGGCGGCGGCGAGCGGGGCCAGCGGGCCCAGGGTCTCGGCCTGCGCCTTCTCGAGCGCGACGAAGCACCGCACGGGATGGCGTCCCGGTCGACCCACGTTGTCTTCGTCCGATCGGAACGGAGTGCCGCCACAGGTTCCGTCCGGGAAGAGCTGGACGATTTCATCCGTGAGCAACGTGAGGCCGGCGGTGCGGCACAGACGGGACAGCGTGGACTTGCCGTCGCCGCTCTTCCCCGACGCCACGAGCGCGGAGTGGCCGTCCGTCAGGGCCGCCGCATGAAGGAGCACGCCGCCCAGACGCCGCGTCGTGACGTGGTACCAGGCCAGTCGGAGCACCAGCTCACCCTGGAACATGCCGTCGGGCACTTCGACCTGAAGGAGGCTGCCGTCGAGCAGGAACCGGCAGCGCCCCAGGGGACCCTCCGCCACCTGCGCGTGCTCGGGCAGAGAGGGGTGGCGTTCGATGACGAGCGCGGGCGGCTTCGAGACGGTGGCCGCGAAGGCACCGAGGTGCACCCGGGGGCGCGACATGTCCGCCAGGGTGCGCTCGACCCGAATCACTTCACCGGCGCAGTCGAAGTCGAAGAAGTCCACGCCGCATCAGCTCCAGGCGGAGAACCGAAGGCCGCGCGCGTCGAGCAGGGAACGGGCCTGCGGCGCGCAGAAGGTCGACAGCTCGACCTCCCGCTGCGCCGAGTAGCCACTGGCGATGGCCGTGGGCGCAAAGCCCGGGTGGCACATGAGCTCGACGAGTCCCTCCGACGGCAGTGACGCGATGACGTCGGCGAACCGTTGGGCCGTCCACCAGGCCTCGGCGCCGGTGTCTCCGATGAAGACGTCGTTCGTGGGTACGCCCTCCGCGCGCAGGGTCGCTCGCATCGGCGCGTCGAGGCTTCGAACTGCGATTCCGCGCTCCTTCGCGGCGCGAACCACACCCTGCAGCACACCTTCGTGCCGGTGCAGGTGTTTGTGGACGTCGAGGTGCGTGGCACCCCGGCCGATGAGGCGCTCCAGCCGGTCGAGCTGGGCGAGGGTCTCGCGGTGCACGAAGTCAGGCGAGAGCGTGGCGGCATCGGCCTCGACGAGCACACGGCCGGGCACACTCACCGAGTCGAAGCGCGCCAGATTGAGGTGGAGCCCGATGGAGAGGTCCGATGAGAGGCCAGCGGCGTCCTCGGCCCAGGGCGTGTTCACCATCATCGTGGTGCTCGAGACGACGCCCTCGCGCATGGCCTTCACGATGCCGCGCGAGACCGCCGGGTCGTACCCGAAGTCATCGGCGTTGAGCACGAGGTGGGCGCGGCTCATGGAGCGCAGCCGGCGATGAGCTTGTCGGCCTCGGTGGGGAACCGCTCCCGCAGGCGTTTCTTCACGTCGTCGAACTCGGTCGTCGTCTTCTGCTGCGCCTCGAGTTCGCACAGCGCCACCAGCGGGCGAGCATCGGCGCCAGCGAGTGCATCGGCTTCCAGGTACTCGGCGCGAGCGGCCTTCGCGTCACCCTTTTGATAGAGCACGGCGGCCCGGTAGTAGTGCGCGACCATCAAGTCCGGCTTCTCCTTGACGGCCCGCCCCAGCAGCTTGAGCGCCTCATCGGGTTGCTCCTTGCGGAACTTCACGAAGCCCAGCTCGGCCGCGGCCTCGGCGTCGAACTGCTTCTTGAGCACCTGGGAGAGCACCGCGGCGGCGTCGTCGAGGCGAGCGGACTGGGAGAGCCAGTACCCCTGTCGGGTGAGCGCGTGAACGTTCGCCGGGTTCTTCTTCGCGGCCTTCGTCCAGGCCTCGAGCGCCCCGGGCGCATCACCCTGAAGCTCTCGCAGCTCTGCCAGCACGACGTCGGGGCGTGGGTCCTCGGGCGCCAGGGCGATGGCCTCGGCCAATTCGGTCTCGGCGCGCTTGCCCTTGCGCAGGTTCATCGCGGCGCGCGCCTTGAGGAGGTGGGGCTCGACGTTCTTCGGGCTGCGCTCGAGCCAGGCGTCGGCGAGCTCATCGGCGACGGTCCACTGTTTCCCTTCGACGAGGACCTCGCCCGCTCGCTGGAGCTGCGCGTCGGACACCCCGGGCGCCTTCCAGATGCCCTTGAGGACCTTCGCGCGCGCCTGAGGGGAGGTGGCCTGCTCGGCGCGGGTCAACACCTCCTGGGCCGACGCGCCGCCGCCCGAGAGCACCACCGCGGCCGCGACGGCCACCACGAGGAGCCCCACCACCGCCAGCACCACCGGCAGGTTCGAGCGCCTGCCCGGAGCCGGAACGGGAGCCGCTGGACCAGGCGCCGGAGCCACCTGCGCTTCGATGCGATCGGCCGTGACGTGAATGGCAGCGCCGCTCTCGGGCGGTTGGTGCGCCGGCACGGCCTGCTGCGTCGGCGCCAGCGCTTCGGTCCGCGCAGGACTCGCGGCAGTGGGCGGAAACTCGGGACCGAGCTCGGGCGCGTTCGCCAATACGTCGGCCGTGAGGCCCGGGATCGACGGGTCGACCTCCCGGGCGCGGCGCAGGGTCTCCCGCCGGGTGTCCGACGACGGGAACAGGTAGCCCACGTAGGTGGCGACCTCGTCGGAGCTCGCCAGCTGCGCCTCGCCGCCCACCATCTCCATGGCGTCGATGAACACGCCCATCGATTGGAACCGTGAGGCCGGGTTCTTGTTCAGCGCCGTCAGGCACACGGCCTCGAGTGCGTGCGGCAGCGAAGGATCGAACTGCGAGGGCGCAGACAGCTTGCCCTCGGCGATCTTCATCACCACCTCGTCGACGCTGTTCCCGGTGAAGGGCCGGCGCCCGCACATCTGCTCGTAGAGCATCACCCCGGCCGCGAAGATGTCGGCGCGGTGGTCGACCGGCCTCGCGAGGATCATCTCCGGCGACATGTAGAAGAACTTGCCCTTGAGCGTCCCCGGCTCGGTGCCCGCGCCCCAGTTCGCCGTCTTGGCGATGCCGAAGTCGATGACCTTGATCTCTCCGCCCACGCCGACGTGGATGTTGTCGGGCGTGAAGTCGCGGTGCACCAGCGCGAGCGGCTGGCCGGTCTCGTCCTGGGCCTCGTGCGCGGCGCCCAGCCCTCGGCAGGCCTCACACAGGATCCGCAGCGCGATGGGGAGCGGCACCCGCTTCCCGTCTTCAGCCGCCTTGGCGCGCAGATCCGCGAAGGTGCGGCCCTCGAGCAACTCCATGGCAATGAAGGGCTCGCCGCTGACCTGTCCCAGCTCGTGAATGCGCACCACGTTGGGGTGGTGGATCTGCGCGGTGATGCGCGCCTCGTTGAGGAACATGCGGACGATGGAGCTGTCCTTCCGGAGGTGGGGCAACAGCTTCTTCACCGCCACCATCGGGCCGAACGTGCCGGCCTCGTCGATGTGGCGCCCCACGTACACCTCGGCCATGCCGCCGGTCGCGATGCGCGACGTCAGTCGGTAGCGGCCGATCC
>JBILEB010000206.1:0-11385 GCA_044352295.1 Myxococcaceae bacterium | reverse complement strand
TTGGGCTTGATGTAGAGGCTATCGGTGACCCCGCCGAGGATTTCCCGGTAGAGGATCATGTCCATGCGGTAGTCGCGGTTGAACCGGAAGTTGCGAATCGCCGGGTCGGAGCAGCCACCCATCGCCGAGCACGCGTACTGCTGCCCCTCGCTGTCGCCAGGGTTCGGCGCGCCGTTGGGACCTGAGCCCCGACGCCGCGGGTTGTTCCCGAAGCCCGGCTGGCGATCGCCCGAAGCGAAGCCCACCTCGCCACCAATCTCGAGGTCGCCGTTGAGCAGCTTGTACTCGCCCTGGAGGACGGCGCCGAACTGCCAGATGCCGAGGGCCTGGTTGGCGCCGGCCATGTCGGCCCCACTGAGCGAGCGCTGATCGATTCGGCCCAGAATGGCAGCGAACTCGCCCTCGATCCGGAAGTTCTTGCGCTCCAGCTTCGCCCACACGTCGGGGATGAACAGGTTGGCGCCTCGGCGCACGGATTGGCGCGGCGTCCGCGCCGCGTCAGCGACGTTGACGCCATCACTCGCGAACGGCTGGGAGAGCAAATCCACCGAGTCGACAGTCTGGTTGCGGTAGCTGAAGTGGAGGCCGTAGTTGAACACCGTCTGGCCGGAGTCGAGCTTGGCGCGGGCCTCGGTGTCGGTATCGCGCCGCGCGATCGCGAGGATGTAGTTCAGCCCGTCATCGAAGTTCGACAGGTTGAAGGGCTGGCCACCCTCGGGCAGGCGCAGCGACGTGTTGCCCACGATGTTGATGTCGAGCATCGGGGTCACGTAGAAGCCAGCGAGAGGCTCGGCGGTGAACATCACGCGATCGACGGTGTCACCCCAGTCGTTGTCGATGCCGTTGCCGTCGTTGTGCAGCATGCCGAGGCCCCAGTGGCTGCCCATGCGGCCAAACCGCAAGATGCCGACGGGCGTCGAGACCTCGCCCCACACCCGCTTGAGCATGATGGAGTCGTTGAGCGAGTTGATGCCCGAGCGAGGCGCCGTCTGCGACTGGCTGAAGATGGAGAACTCGTTGCGATCGTTCCAGGAGCCGAAGCCGCCGTTGCGCGAGAAGGCGTAGTCAGGCGTCGACCCCCACACGAGGTTGTCGAGGGCGTCGATCTGCGTGCGAATGCGCACCTCTTCCGAAACGTTGATGGTCGGCTCGAGGCGGAACCGCATGTTGACGCCGACGTTGGTGCGGTCCGTGTTCGAGTTCGGGTTGCGCGGCCACAGGCTGTAGCCCGAGGCGTCGTTCGCCGTGCCGAGATCGAAGCGCCACAACAAGTCCGGCCGCACGCGGAGGTAGCCATCGAGGGTGATCAGCTCGAGCTTGCGCTTCTCGTCGACCCAGTCCTCCTGCCAGCCCTGCGCGACGGACTGCGTGGCCAGCTGGGCGCGCATCTCCTTGCGCAGGTCGTCCACCTCGCGCCGGGCGGCCTCGAGCTTCTGCTCGAAGTCGCGGCGCAGCGTCTCGGTGTCGGAAATCGAGGTCGCCGGCGAAACGGCTGGAGCGGCGGCGCCTCCGTCAGTCTGGGCGAACGCGGCCTGGGTCCACAGCACCACCAGCGTCGTAAGACTCGCGCGCAGCATCAGGCTCACTCTCGAAAGACGATCTCCGGCAAGGGCCGAAGGGGAGGGGACGTCGAAGGCCGCGGCAGATAAGCCGCCCCTCCATGGGTGGTCAAAGGAAAACCCGGGCCTCTCCGCGAGGCGTGGCCGGGTTTCACGAAGGGCTCGCGTGCCGATTGCGCGCGTTCTTCGTGGTGTCGGTTCGACTTCGGCGTCGTGCTCGCCGGACTCGGTCGGCGTCGGGTGACGAGGACCCGACGGGGTACACCACCCCGCGCGCCTTCGTCTCACTCGCGCGTGGGCCGCCCCTGTCGCAGCTCGGTCAAGACGCCGTGCGCGCCCTTCGGGTGCACGAACGCGATCTTCGCGCCGCCCGCGCCGATCCGTGGCGTCTGGTCGATGAGCTGCGCGCCCTGCGCCTTGAGGCTCGCCAGGGTGGCCTCGAGATCGGTGACTTCGACGCACACGTGGTGCAACCCCTCACCGCGCTTGTCGAGGAACTTCGCCACCGCGCTGTTCGGATCGGTCGGACAGATGAGCTCGATGCGCCCCATGCCGTGCCCGAAGATGGCGGTGGTGACCTTCTGATCCTCGACGACCTCGATCTCGGGCGGGGGGAACCCGAGCACCTCCACGTAGTACTTCACGGCGACGTCGAGGTCTTTGACGGCGATGGCGACGTGGTCGAGGCCCCGGGTGCTCATGCGCGCTTCCTGCCACGGCGCGGCGCCGGTTTCGAGCGCGAGGTCGTAGCCTTCGCGGCCTTCGGCGCGAGCCCCTTTTTCGGGGCCGGCTGACACGACGGACAGAGGAACGTGGTGCGCCCACCCTGGGGGAATTGCTCGAGGGTGGCGCCGCAGGTCGAGCACGGTTCGCCGGCGCGCCCGTACACGAGGAACGGGTTCTTCGCGCCAGGTTCTTCGACGTATTCGATCTCGTCACCGGCCTCGACCGCGAGCGCGAACGCGATGCCTTCGTGGATCGCCGCAGTGAGGGCTTTCCACTCGGCCGCAGAGAGCGAATCGGCGCGTCGGGCCGGGTGCACCTTCGCGCGGAACAAGGCCTCGGCTGCATGGATGTTGCCGAGCCCGGCGATGCGCTCCTGATCCATCAGCGCCACCTTGAGCTCCTGCTTCGAGCCGCGCAACGCGTCCTGCAATTGGGTGACGGTGAGGCCGTCGACGAGCGGGTCGACGCCCAGCTTCGCGACCGACTCGTGGGTCGACAGCGCAGACGCCGGGACCGGCTCGATGAGCCCGAAGAGGCGGGGATCCTGGAAGTGGATGACCTCGCCCGAGTCGAGCACGAAGCGCGCGCGGCTCCACTTCGGCACGTCGCCCGGCGACCGCTTGATGAACTTGCCCGTCATGCCCAGGTGCGCGACGGCACCTCGCCCATCGTCGAAGGTGAGCATCAGGAACTTGCCCTTCCGCTCGATGCGCACGAGCCGGCCTCTGAGGGCTTCGACGTCGGCCAGCTTCGAGTTGCGGAAGGTGCGCGCCTTCGGGTCGGCCTCGGTGCGGACAATGGCGTGACCCTTCGTCCACGTCACCAGCGAGCGGCGGGCGAACTCGACCTCGGGGAGCTCTGGCATGGCGGAGGAGATAGTCGGCAGGCGCTGCAGTTGCGAGCGCAGGGAGAGGCCCACCGTCGAGGCCCCCCGAGCGTCAACGGGCCGACAGCCCTGTAGCACCGCGAGCGTTTGTTTCGAGCCAGCGCGCGGCCGTGGTTACATGGCTCCTCGTCGTATGACTCCCGGCACGGCCCGCTCTCCGGTTCACCGCATCATCGATGCCCTCAGCGGGGCGGTGCAGGGTCTGGGCCTCGGGGTCCCTCCGTTGTTCGTCGAGAAGTGGGGCGTCGCGATTCACCAGGCGCTGTCGTCGCGCGCGCGCGAGTTCCACACGCACCAGCACGTGCTCGACCTCATCGTCGACGCCGACCCGATCGAGACGATCGCCGCGCTCTACCACGACATCGTCTACGTGCAGGTCGACCTCGGGGTACCGCAGCACTACGAGAACATCCTCCTCCCGCTCGTCAGCCGCGAGAAGGAAGGGTGGCGAATTCTCCCGCACGCCGGCGTCGACCCGACGGCGCGCCTGGTGCTCGACGTCTTCGGCCACCAACCCGGCCAGGTGCTGACGCCCTACAATGGCCTCAACGAGCTGGCCTCCGGGCTCGTCGCCGCGAAGGAGATGGAGGGCGTCTTCTCGCAGGAGCAGCAGTTCGCGCTCGCGGCCTGCATCGAAGCGACGATTCCGTTCCGGCCGCCGGAGCTGCTGCAGCTCGATGCGCGGCTGGCCGCCCTCGGGCTTCCCGAGGCCGAGCGCGTCGAGATGGTTCGCCGCGCCGTTCGCCTGGCGAACAACGACGTGGGCAATTTTGCCGAGGCCGACCCGGCGAAGTTCCTCGACAACACGTGGAAGCTGCTGCCCGAGACGAACCCGACGCTCCATACGCCCAACACCTACACCGTCAATGAGTACCGGGTGGCGCTGCTGAAGATGGAGGGCTTCCTCGCCTCGCTGCCCGCCGAGCGCGTCTTCCGGGCCCAGCTCGGAGAGCCCGCCGCCGAGGTGCACCATTCCCGAGTGCAGGCGGCCGCGCGGAACATCGCGCTGGCCGTGCGCTACATGCGCTGCAAGCTCTACAGCACCGCCGTGCTCGAGGCGTTGGCGGTCGAGTCCGGAGGGGACGCGCCGATCGACCTCTTCATGGGTGGGCTGGGCGACGCCAATGGCGAGCGCATGCGCCGCATCGAGCAGTTCCTCCCGCCGCCCGAGTGGCGCTCCGAGGCCGTCGACCCGGTGCTGCAGTCGTTGCTCGAGGCCGGGCGCCTCAACGCCTCGGCGTTCGACCTCTCGCCCTCACCGCTCGCCAGCTTCCTCCACCTCGCGCTGGGAGAGGCGACGATGCTCGAGGGCGTGGCCATGGCGCGCGAGTGGTGGACCGGACGCTCGACGGCCCGCGTCTTCCTCGACGCCCAGCCGGCCGGCACCACCGGCGCCATTGCCGCCGCCGGGGCCAACGTCACCGCGACGCGACGGGAGCTGCTCGAGGGCATCGCGGCCCGGCTCCTCAAGCGCGCCTGACGTCGGCGCCGCTTCTGGTAGACAGCCGCGCCATGTCCATCCCTGCGCCGCCGGTGCCCGTCTTTTCCCCTGCGCCGTACACCCTCTCGAGCGTGAAGGGCCTCAAGGCCGCTGGCGTGAAGGCCGGCATCAAGGCCTCGGGGAACCCCGACGTCGCGCTCCTCGTGAGCGATGCGCCGATGACCTGCGCGGGCCTCTTCACCCAGAACCACTTCGCCGCCGCGCCGGTGCTGTTGTCGAAGAAGCACCTCGCGGCCTCCGGGGGGCTGGTGCGCGCCGTCGTCATCAACTCCGGGAACGCCAATGCGTGCACGGGCGCCCAGGGCGAGGCCGACGCGCTCGAGATGTGCAGCCGGGTGGCCCGGGCGGTGGGGTGCCCCGTGGAGCAGGTGCTGGTGTGCTCGACGGGCGTCATCGGGGTGAAGCTCCCGATGGAGAAGGTCCGCGCGGGCATCGACGCCGCGCTCGCCGCCCTCGCCTCGGACCTCGAGGCCGGCCGGCGCTTTCTCTCGGCCATCATGACGACCGACGCGTTCCCGAAGGAGGCTGGCGCTCGTCACGGGGAGGCCACCATCGCGGGCGTCTGCAAGGGCGCCGGCATGATTCAGCCCGACATGGCGACGATGCTGGCCTTCGTGGCCACCGACATGAACGTACCCCTCGACGCCATGGGCTCCGCCATGCGGCGCATCGCCAGCACCTCGTTCAACGCCGTACATGTCGATACGCACACCTCGACGAACGACACGTTCCTCCTTCTCTCGACCCGCCAGGTGACGGCGCCCGACGACTGGGAGCCGCGCCTCGAAGCGGTGGCCCGCCGGCTGGCCTGGCTCATCGCGCGTGACGGCGAGGGCGCCACCAAGGTGACGACGATTCGCGTGACGGGTGCCTCGAGTGACGCCACGGCCCGGCAGATCGCCGCGCACGTCGCCGCCTCGGGACTCGTGCGCACGGCGCTGTTCGGGAACGACCCGAACTGGGGCCGCTTCGTCAGCCAGGTCGGCAACGTGAAGGGTCTCGCCGCTCCGCGCCGGTTGGTCTGCCGGCTCCAGGGGCTCGAGGTCTTCCGCGCCGGAGAGCCCACCCCCTTCGATCGCGCCGCCGCGTCGAAGGCGATGCGCGCGGAGGACGTCTCACTCGAGCTCTTGCTCGACGAGGGCGTCGGTCACGCGCTGTTGATGACGAGCGATCTGTCGTACCGCTACGTCGAGGTCAACGCCGAGTACACCACCTGACGTCGGCGGCCCTCAGAGGCACATCGACTGGTAGGTGATGGTGACGGTGGTGCCGCTCCCGGGCGCTTGCCCGTCGGCGAAGACGATGGCGTTCGACGCACCGTCGTAGTTCCACGCGTTCGAGACGGTTTGCCCATTCACCGTCACGTCGACCGGCTGTTGGGTGTCGGGCGGGTTGCGGACGAAGAAGGTGTTGCGCGGGCCCAGGGCGCTGCGGCCCAGCTGCTCCAGGTCGGTGCCCCAGTTGCTCTTGCAGATGGTCTGTTTGACCCCTCTCGTCGCCTGGATGACGGCGTCGTAGCGGCCGGTCGTGTCCTGGCCCTCGGTCTGGCAGCCCGTGCTCGCCGGCGAGAACGGCCCGATCACTGACACGCTGACCTGGTGGCGTCGGCGAACCCCCTTCACCAGGGGAATGCGCGAGGTGTAGTTGGCGATGGGCTCGCCTGATTGGTCCTGGGCATCCGAGACGATGATGATGGCCAGGTTGGCGTCGTCGCGGAGGAACCCGGCGTTCGCGCCGGTCGACAGTGGAGCCGTCAGCGCCTTGAGGGTCGTCGAGAGGGGCCGCTCGGAGCCCGACCCACCGACCCCCACCGCGACCCGGCGCCGGAACACGTCGCTCACCTGAGGAGTTGCCTGGGTGATGACTGCGCTCTCGCCGGAAGGCGTCACGAAGCGCCCTTGCCGCGTCTGAGAGAAGTCATCGGTAGTGATGACCGCGATGCGGTAGTCGAGGTTCGCCATCGTCGCGTAGCGGATGAAGCTGGCGAAGTTGGTCCCGAGCGCCATCTGTTCGTCGGCCATCGAGCACGAGTCATCGATGGTGAAGAGCACGTCGCCAACGGGCTGCGTGGGTTGCTGGTACGTCTCGGTGGTGATGCCGGTCAAGTCTCCGGTCCCCCGGAGCGGAACGGAGAAGCTCCGGGTCGAGGTTCCTTCGCTGCCGGTCAAGGTGATCGAGCCCGTGTGGGTCGCCTGTCCTGGGGGCGCATAGGTCAAGGTCACCGGCACGCTCGTCGAGGGCGCGATGAGGAGGCCACCTGCGGGAATCATCGGGCCCGCCGAAATGGAGAAGCCCGCGCCGGTCGTCGAGAGGGAGACGAGCCGAGTCGGCGCTCCACACGTGTTGAAGAGCTGCACCGTCCGGCCCGTGGAGCGACACCCCAGCCTGAGGGTCCCGAAGTCCAGCTCGTCGGGAACGGCGACGAGGCACCGGGCGACGCGGGCGTTGAGGGGGATGAGGCGCGGGGCCTCTCCGGCACCCACCAGTCGCAGCGCACCCGACGCCGTCACGCCAGTCTCCAGTCCCCGCGAGGAGAAGGTCACCTGCAGCGGAATCGCCTGGCCCGGCCCGAGGGTGAAGGACGGGGGCGTGGTGGTGGAGAAGCCCGGATGAGTGGCCGACGCCAGCTCGACTCCCGACACCAGGCAGGCGTTGCGCCCTGTGTTGGATAAGGTCACCGTCAGCATCTCGCTCGAGTCCGGAGGCAGGTCGCCGAAGTTGAGCTGCACCGGCGTCACGAACAACGAGCAGCGGTTCGATTGCTGGGCGACCCCGGAAAGGCGGACCTGCTTCACCGGCTCCACCGGATCATTGGAGTACAGGGTCAGGAGTGCCTCGCGCGGCCCCAGGCCGGCGGGCTGCAGCGTCACCTCGAGATCGATGAAGTTCCGACCGGCCACCGCGGGCACGCCGACCGGATCGAGCCGAACCACCGAGACCGAGAACTCTCCCGGCTCGGTGGCGCCGAGCGGCGCGAGGGACGCGAGCGGAGCTTGCCCCTCGCGACCGAGGATGAGGTTCGACGAGGTGTCGGTCGGGTTGGCTGGCGGCGTGCCGACGTTCTCGAGCCGGAGGCGCCGCGTGATGACGGGCTGCTGTTCCCGGGGGAGCGGCACCGTCGTCGCCCCGTTGAGGAGCAGGGGCACGAAACCGAACGAGAGCGGTGAAGGTGACGCGCGCAGCCGGGGGCCACCACCGGAGCAGCGCAGCGGCACGCGCGCCGGCAGGAGGGGACTGGTGCCGAGGTCGACCGCGAGCATCCCCATCATCGCGCCCAGGCGAACCGGGGTGCATCGCACCTCGACCATGACGCTCGACCGGGCTGGCAACACGAGGGTGGACGTCGGGGTCGAGAAGCCCTCACCCGAGGTGCTCGCGCTGACGCTGACGTCGACGCCCGACCGGTTGGCGAACACCACCTGACGAATGGACGTCTCGCCAATTGGCGCACGGCCCAGGTCGAGCTCGCGTGGCGCCCAGGTGAGGGACGCCGAGGATCCTCGGCCGACGAGGACCACCGTGCCTTCTGGACACGACGCGCGTCGGCGCACCCGGAGCTCTGCGCGGTACTCCAGCTCGGCCTGGGGTGAGAAGCGAACGTGGAGCCGGGTCTGCGTCCCAGGATCGACCTCGACCGAGGGACCCAGGTCCGTCGAGAAGAACGCGGGGTCGGCGCCCGTGATGGTCGAGACGGTCGCCGTGGCCGGCGCCTGGGTGCTGTTCGCGAGCGAGACGGGGAAGTTCACGCTCTGCGAGAGCGGCGCTTCGCCGAAGTCGAGCAGGGGCGGCACGAAGCAGTCACGGGCCTCGGCGGTGGAGACCAGCTCGATGATGGCGGTCGTCTCTCCGGGTCGCCCGCCACTGGTCTCGAGCTCGAAGACCGCGAGGTGGGGGACGACGGGCACCGAGACATCAGGGGCCTGCTCCGGGGAGAAGGTGACGGCCATGGTGGTTTCCTGCTGCGCCTCGAGGCGGATCGTCTCCGGCAACTCGAGCGCGAACGCGGTGCTCCCCGAAGTGAGCTTCACCCGAAGGAAGTCGACGGGTGCGTCGCCGACGTTGCGCAGCGTGACGAGCCCGGTCGAGGTCTCACCCATGGGCGCACCCGGCACCGCGACGCGAGCCTCTCGGGTCAGCGACTCGGTGACTCCGGCGCCCGCTGCGGGAACGACGACGACGAGCTCGCCGAACCGCCCCGACAGTCCCCCCCGGCGGTCACAGGCGACGCTCACCACGAGCAGGGCTGTCAGCCCAGGTACCACCACCATGCGATGCATGAGACGAAGCATAACGTGAGGCCCTCCCTCGAGCTCCAGGGGTCGAGCGTCGCGGCTGGCCGGCTGGACCGGGGTGCGAGTAAGTGGGTGACCATGCGCGCTTCGACGGTGGTGGTGTCAGTCCTGCTGTTCCTGGCGCTGGGGTGCCCTGCTCCGTGTGACCGTTCGACCTGCACGGGGTGCTGCGACAGCACCGGGCAGTGTCTCGCAGGCACCAGCCGGACCTACTGCGGAGGGGGCGGCGTCGTGTGCCAGTCGTGCGGAAACGCCCGACGATGCGTCGCGAGCGCGTGCGTCGAGGTGGTCGACGCCGGGAGCCCCGACGCGGGGAGCGGGTGCGTGTGTCCTCGTGGATGTTGCGCGGACCTGGTCTGTCAGCCCGGGAATCTCCCGGAGGCATGCGGGGGCGACGGAGGCGCGTGCGTGTCGTGCGCGCCTGGAGCCCGGTGTGAGAGCGGCCGCTGCGTCGAGACGACCTGTCTGGGATGCATCGACGCGGTCGGCACCTGCCAGGTGGGCGCAGACCGCCTGAACTGCGGTGGCGGGGGCGCGCTGTGTCAGGCCTGCGCACCCACCGAGAACTGCAATGGCCGATCGTGTGCGGCACCCATCTGTACGCCCCAGACCTGCACGCAGGGCTGCTGCCTGAGCGGTATGTGCATGACACCCTCGCGCAGCGCCTGTGGGATCCGCGGGTCGAGTTGCACCACCTGCTCTGACAGCCAGAGCTGCGTGAACGGGGTCTGTCGCTGAGCGATCGCCCGGACGCCGCGCGCAGATCCCCATATGGAAACGAGCCGTGGCCCCTCAGGAACGGGTCACCCGCCGGCGCCGCAGCAGGCCGAGCAGGCCGGCCAACGCCAGCAACGAGCCCGCGTCGGTCGAGGTGCAGCCGCAGCCGCCGCCGCGGAAGCCGAGGTCGGGCAGCAAGGGCGTGACGCCCCCGTCCTCCACGCCGCTCCCGGCGTCAGCGAGGGCGCCCGCGTCGGGGCCACCGTCGATGCCTGCATCGACGCCTGCATCGACCCCGGCGTCGATGCCGGCATCGGTCATCGGTCCACCATCGGGGCGAACGCCGGCATCGACGGGGAGCTGCACGGTGAAGCGGCTCGAACCCTGAGGGCTCCGGTTTCCGGCGGCGTCGGTGGCGTCCGCACGCACCTCTCGCGCGCCCTCGGCCAGCGCTTCCGCGGACGGTACGGGCAATGACCACCGCCCGCTGGCGTCGGCCGTCACCGTTCCGAGCAGGCGGCCGTCGACGAAGACGCGCACCGTCGCGCTCGGCTCGGCCTGGCCCGACAGCGTCGGCGTCGCGGTGGCCACGGTGCTGCCCGTCGCCGGTGCGGTGACGGTGGGCGCCGCCGGGGCCAGGGTGTCGATGGTGAGGACGACGGGCATCGACGCGGGGCCGGTGTTCATCGCGGCGTCCGCCGCGGTGGCCGTGATGGAGCGCATGCCGTCGGCCAGCGCGGTGGGCACGGTGAAGGTGAAGACGCCCATGGCGTCGGCGGTCGCGGTGCCCACGGTCATGCCGTCGACCCGAATGGTGATGGTGGCGCCAGGCTCCGCGGTGCCGGTGAGCGTCGGGGTCGCGTCGTTGGTGGCGGTGCCGGTGGCGGGCGCGGTGATGACGGGCGCGGCAGGCGCCGTGGTGTCGGTGGTGAAGGCCACGGGCATCGAGGAGGGGCTCACGTTTCCGGCGGCGTCGCGCGCGGTGGCCGAGACGGTGTGCATGCCGTCGCCCAGGGGCATCGACGGCGTGAACGAGAACGCCCCCATCGCGTTGGCGGTGACGGTGCCGGCCACCATGCCATCGATGGTGATGGTGACGGTGGCGCCAGGCTCCGCGGAGCCCGAGATGACAGGGGTCCCCGTCGAGAGGAGCGCGTTCGCCATCGGACTCGTCAGCGTGGGCGCGGCCGGAGCGCTGGTGTCGACGGTGAAACTGTTGACGACCGAGACGGGTCCGACGTTTCCCGCCGTGTCGGTCGCGCGCGCCGAGGCGGTGTGTGGACCATCAGCCACGGTCCCGCTCAGCGTGAGTGAGAAGGTCCCCATCGCGTCGGCGGTCGCAGTGCCGGCGATGGCGGCGTCGAGGAGGACGGTGACGATGGCGCCCGGCTCGGCGGTTCCGGTGACGGTCACCTGGCCCGAGGCGAGCACGGCGCCGTTGGCGGGCGCGGCCACCTGCGGCGCGGCCGGAGCCATGGTGTCCACCGTCCACAGGTACGTGGCAGGGGTGGTGTCGACCTCGGTGGGCGAGAAGCGGGCCCGCACCTCGAGGCGGTGCTGGCCATCGGCGAGGAAGGTGAAGGTGACCGGGTTGAGACAGGGCGCGAAGGCCGCCATGTCGAGGCTGCACTCGTATGTCACGGGCGTCTTGTTCGACGAGAAGCTGAACTCGGCCGTCGCCGACGCCGACGGGGTGCGCGGCCC
>JBILEB010000188.1:0-13475 GCA_044352295.1 Myxococcaceae bacterium | reverse complement strand
GGATGTTGGTGTCCAGCACGGTGGTGTCGACGGTGAAGACGACCTGCGGCGCGGCCGGAGAGACGTTGCCCGCGGCGTCCCGAGCGGTGGCGCTCACCGAGTGCTGGCCCTGGCTGAGCGGCGCGGTGGTGAACGTCCAGTTGCCGCTCGCATCGGCGACGACGGTGCCGGCGGCCACCGAGTCGATGATGACGGTGACGATGGCGTTGGCCTCGGCAGTCCCTCGCACCGTGGGCGAGGTGAGGCCGACGGTGGCGCCCGAGGCAGGGGCGGTGACGACGGGGGCGGCGGGTGCGACCGTGTCGACGCGGAACGCACGCGGGGCCGACGGCGCCGAGCTGTTGCCCACCGCGTCGGTGGCCTGGGCCGTGACCTGGTGCGGCCCGTCGGTGAGCGCGCTCGGCGGCGTGAAGCTGAAGAGGCCTGCACCATCGGCGACCGTGGTCCCCACGACCGCGCCATCGATGCGAATGGTGACGACGCTGCCGGGATCCGCCGAGCCCTCGATGAGGGGCCGGTTGGTGGCGAGCGAGGCTCCAGCGATGGGCAGCGTCAGGGTCGGCACGGCGGGCGCGAGGGTGTCGACCGAGAAGGCCACCGTGGGGCCCGGCTGCGACTCGTTGCCGACGGCGTCGACGGCGCGCGCCCGCACGGTGTGTGCGCCCTGGGCGAGGGGCGAGGGCGAGAGGAGCGACCAGGTGCCCATCGCCGTCGCGGTGACGGTGCCGACGACGACGCCATCGACCTCGACGCGCACGGTGCTGTTGGGCTCCGCGGTGCCGGTGTAGGTCGGAGTCGCGGTGGAGAGCGTCGTGCCAGCCACGGGGCTGGTGACGAGTGGCGGCAGCGGCGCGGTGGTGTCGATGGAGAACGCGACGGGCATCGAGGGCGCGCTCACGTTGCCGGCGGCGTCCCGGGCCGTCGCGCGCACGCTATGGGCGCCATCCGCGAGGGCGTTGGGGAGCGAGAAGCTCCAGGTGCCCAGGCCGTTGACGGTGGCGGTGCCGACGTTCACGCCGTCGACGATGACGGTGATGACGTCGCCGGGTGTTCCGGTGCCGGTGATGGTGGGCCGGGAGCCGTCGAGCGTCGCGCCCGCGGCCGGTGCCGTGATGAAGGGCGGCGGTGAGGCCACGGTGTCCACCGTCCACGAGAAGCTGGCGGGCGTGGGGTCGACTTCGGCGCCGCGGACGGCGCGGACCCGCAGGGTATGGGCTCCTTCGGCGAGGGCCGTGAAGGCCGCCGGGTTGCTGCAGGCCGTGAAGCCGGCGTTGTCGAGGTCACACTCGAAGCTGGCGCCCGACTTGTTCGAGGAAAAGACGAACGTCGCGACGGCGCTGTTGCTGAGCGCGGGGGGGCTCGAGGCGATGGTGGTGTCGAGCACCGTCAGGTCGACGGCGAAGTTCGTCACCGGCGAGTCGGGGCCCACGTTGCCGACGGCGTCGGTGCTGCGGGCGGTGACGGTGTGGGGCCCGGCGACGAGCGCGATGGGCGAGGTGAACGTCCATGCGCCGGTGGCACCGGCGGTCGCGGTGCCGAGCGCCATGCCATCGACGCGGATGGAGACGGTGCTGCCAGGCTCTGCGGTGCCGGTGAAGGTGGGGCTGGCGCTGCCGACGGTGCCGCCCATCGCCGGCGAGAGGATGACGGGGGCCGGCGGCGGGGTGGTGTCGACGATGAACTGGTTGAAGGCCGACATCGGGCTCACGTTGCCCGCGGCGTCACGCGCGGTCGCCGAGACGACGTGAGTTCCATCGCTCAGCACCGGCGGCGTGAACGAGAAGGCGCCCGCCGGGTTCGCAGTGACCGTGGCGGCGGCGACGCCGTCGATGAAGACGGTGACGCTCGAGCCGGGCTCCGCGGTGCCGGTGGTGGGCGGCTGGTTGTTGGCGGTGCGCGAGCCGTTCGCCGGCGTGGAGATGACCGGCGCGGCTGCAGCGATGGTGTCGATGGTCCAGGTGTACACCGCTGGCATCGGGTCGGTGAGGCCGCCGACGGTCGCGCGCACGCGGAAGGTGTGCGAGCCCTCGCTCAGCACGCCCGTGGTGAAGGACGAGGTGCACGCCGTGAAGGGGCCGCCGTCGAGGCTGCACTCGAAGGTGGCGGTGGGGTTCGACGGCGACTGGAAGGCGAAGCTGCCCGTCGTCACGTTGCTCGGGTTCGGTGGCCGCGCGGTGATGACGGTCGTGGGCGGCACGACGCAGGTGAAGGTGGCCGGATTGCACACGCGCCCGCCGGTGCAGTCGGTGGAGTTGACGCACTCCCGGCAGATCGCCGGTTGGCCCGCCGTGGTGTCACAGACGCGGAGCGTGCCGGTGGTGCAGTTGGCGCTCCCGGTCGCGCTGGGAACCGTGGGCGCCGTGCGCCCCCCCATCGGCTCGTTGGTGTCGGCCAGGCAGTCGTTGTCGTCGTCGGTGTCCTGGAAGTCGAAGAGGCCGTCACCGTCGGTGTCAGGCGCGATGCTCGTGCAGCTGGTGCCTTCGAGGCGGTTTTCCAGGCCGTTGCCGTCGGTGTCGAGCTGCTCAGCGGGCCGCAGCGCCACCGCCCAGTCGTTGAGGCCGTTGCCGCCGATGGTCTGGATCGACACGGGCCGGGTCGAGCTGACGGTGTAGAGCGTGTTGTTCGCCGGGAGCGTGACGAAGCCGTCGGCGTTCAGGGTCACCGTCGTGGGTGCGCCGCCGCTGGAGTAGGTGACCTGCGTGTTGGCCTCGAGGGCGAACACGGTGGCGCCCTGCGTCTGGGAGTGGATGACGAAGGAGCGGCCGTTCTCTCCGAAGTTCGACGTCAGGTCGTCGCCCATGTCTCCGATGCCAGCGCCGCCTTCGAGGTCGCCGGCCCAGACGGTCACCGGTCCCGTCGCGAGGAGCCGGTACTGGGCCGTGCCGAGGCTCGCGAAGCCGTTGGCCGCGGTGTTGAGGAACGCGCCTCTGGCCGGCACCGTGATGTTCTGGTAGCCGGCGGTGTTGGCGAGCGCGCCGGCCGTGACGGTCTGGAGGCTGAAGGTGACCGCCGAGGCGCCCGCGTTGAAGACCGCGATGGAGCCCCGGTTCCACGCGTACGTCGAGAAGTAGAACTCCACGCCGCGATCGTTGTTGCAGTCGTTGACCAAAGCGTCGGCGTCGCGGGCGACCGGGGGCACCTGCGTGTTGCCGTTGCCGGAGTTGGCCTGCAGCGCGATGAGGGCGGCCGAGGTGACGCTGGTGGGCGCCGACGACTGCACCTCGTACGTCTGGTTCGGGACCACGTTGGTGATCTGCCAGCGCTGGCCCGTCGAGAGCGTCGGGCTCACCGCCACCTGATTGCCGTTGCTGTCGATCACGCGGACCACCGCGGGGTCTCGCGCGTAGACGAACTGCTGGTTCGCGCCGTTGGCCATGGGCGTGAAGACGAAGCGCCGGCCCCAGAACTTCCGACCGTCCTCCTGTGGGTAGAAGAAGCTGCCGGAGTAGTTGCAGCAGTCGGCCCCCAGCACCGCGAGCACGGGACGCGAGGTGACGAGCTTGAACTCGCGCGTCGTGTTCAACGGAACCACCACACGGCCCAGGGGGCCGATGGACCCCTGCTGGACGAGCGTGTTCGCCGGCAGCGCCCGAACCTGCCAAGTGGTGCCCGCAGTGACGCCCACGAGCGTGAGCCCTCCGGCGTTGACCGGGTTGCGGCCGTAGTACGTCTCGGCCAGTGCGCTGTGGGCGCAGAGCGACGTGAGGAGGACCGCGGCACCACGGAGAAAGACGGGAGAGGTCACGGGAGGGGCTCCTGAAGGATTCCGGCCAGGCTGCAGAATGTTGATCAGCTTGAACACTGACGCAAGTTGAATCACAAACAAATACATGGTCTTACAGGGACTCATGGTGCACGGCTGACACCAGAGCGGGCGCCAGTAAATCCAGTCGGTTGAACTGGAGGTGGGTCAGCAGAAGGAGAGCGGCGGCGCCGTTTGACCCGGGTCAGGGTGTATGAACTGCGAGGTTCGACCCTGCGACGAGGTCGTCCTCAAGGCGTGGAGGTGATCCGCCGAACCACCAGGCCGTCCTTCACGTGAATGGCGCGCAGCTCCTGGCCGCAGCGGTAGCCATCGGGCGCCGAGGTCGGCAGGAACGCCGGCTCGAGGCCAAGCTCGGTGAACCACGACGGGCGGGCCTCGACGGGCGCGGGCTGGCAGCCGCGGCTCCACTTCTCGAGGTCGTCTTTGGCGACGCGGAGCACGGCGCGGACGTCGAGATCGTCGGGACCTGCGAGCAGACCGCGGCTGTTGTCGTGACAGATGACGTGGAAGCGCGCGTCGCTCACGGCCGAGGCGCACAGGGCGTAGGCGCACAGGAAGGTGGTGCGCTCCTTCGCCGAGGCGAGCTGGGTGCTGCGCGTGTCGGTGGAGCGGCCTTTGTCACAGGCCGACAAGAAGCCGAGCAGGGCGAGCCAGCGCATGGCCGGCCGCTTAGCCCAACCGCGGCGCGTCAGTGGGGCAGCGCGTACTTGTCGGCCGCGACGTACACGCGGAAGTGGTGCTCGCCGTCGGCCGTGAGCACCGTCGCGTCGGTGCTGCCCTTCGCGCGCGCGACCAGCGTCACCTTGCGGCCCGTGCGCTTGACCTCGACGAGGGAGGGATCGTCGATGCGTACGCCCGTCACGGTACCGGGCATGGCCATCGTCATCGAGTGCCCCACCGGGAGCGCCACCTGCTTGCGGGGCGAGGCGAGGGCGAGGGGGGCTGCGAGGAGGGCCGAGACGAAGAGAACGAGGGCGGAGCGCTTCATGGTGTGGCCTCAGAATCACACCCCGTGCCAGCAAGAGGAGCTGTCCCAATCCAACGGGTTGGCGTCGGTGGAGCCCCAGGACACCACGCGCCTGCGCGCACCAGTGGTGCATCGGTGGTCCACATTGGCGATGGTGGCGCCATGCGTTCGATGGAGGCGGCGAAGACGTTGCTGGCGAAGCGCGCGTGGCCCGAAGCCGAGGCGATGCTCTGGTCCTTGATTCGTGACGGTGGCGAGCGCGCGCACGAAGCCTGGCTGCGGTTGGGCGAGCTCCACGCGTCCCGGGGAAACCTGCGGCGGGCGGTGGGCGCGTTTCGTCGCGCGATGGAGGTCGACGCTCGCGGCGAGTACGCCTTCGTGTTGCATCAAGCCATCAGCACGCTGGGGCAGGTGCTCCATCGGCACCACAAGCCGTTCCTGCACCCGTCAGATGAGACGGCGCGCAATCGCCAATTGCTCGAAGGCACGCCCTTCGTGGGACCCGACGTGGCTGCGGTCCTCGCGGAGGCGCGCTCGCTCGAGCCGCACGTCCCCGCGTCGGGACGTCCGGCGCTCGCCTCGGTGGTGGGCTTCCTCGCGCGCGGCGTCCTCGACGAGTCGGTGTCGGAGCAGTCCTTCTCCCGCGAACTCGAGCAGCACGGCACCGAGGTCGCGCACGGCCTGGTGGCGAAGGTCCGCGCCGTTCACCTCGCCTGGTACGACGCGCTGCTGGGCCGGGAAGAGCCGGGTTGACGGCGGGCGCGCAGAGCCGATTCAGTTGATGCAGCCCACCGTCGGCGGCGACGAGGTGTTGTTGCCCGTGCGGCACTCGCGCACCATGCCCGGATCCACCCGCGCGACGACCGGCGTGCTCCCCACCGACATCGGGGCCGTCCACGCGAACGTCTCGGCCTGGGTCGGCCCGAGGCTGCGCGTGGTGACGAACCCGACGAGCGTCTGCGGCGAGGTGGCTGGGTTGGCGATGAGCTCGACGCGCACGCCGGGTGGCAGCGGGGCCTCGCCAATGTTTCGCACGGTGACGCGGTACTCCACGCCGGTGAGGCCGCAGGTGCCGGTGACCGACACGATGGCGTCGGCCGCGGCGAACTCGAGGCCGGGCTGCTTGTTCTGTCGGAAGTTGTTGAGCCCTGGCACCGTCCAGTTGCGTGACGGCGCGCGGGGCACCGTGCCGTCCTCTTCGATGTTGGTGACGACGTAGGCGTGCTGGTTCCACACCTTGCGCGTCACCACCCAGTTGTCGTCCATGCTGCGGAAGACGCGCACGCCCGAGAAGCGCTGCGTCGGGTCCTGCTGGCAGGCAAAGGCGTAGGCGTTGGAGACGACGATGAGGTCGGCCTGGCCGTCATTGTCGACGTCGGCGACCAGCGGGTACTCGATGAGCGTGCCCGAGGTGTTGCAGACCGTGACGAGCTCGGTGCCGTCGGTCGCGTCGTAGACGTGCAGGTTGATCTCATCGGCGTAGACGACCTCGACGCGCCCATCGCCGTCGAAGTCGAACAGGGTGCTGCCGGTCGCGGCCGAGGAGCAGTCACGCGTCTGACGAATCCACAGCAGGGTCTGCGCGGCGGGCGTGGTGCCATCCATCAGCTTGCGGCCGTCGAAGACGGCGTACCCGATGCCACCGGCCAGGGCGACGTCGGGGAACCCATCGCCGTTGAAGTCGCCAAGCGTGGGAGGCCCGCCGCCTCCGACGTTGCCAGCGCTCCCCGTGGGACACAGGGTCGGAGACAACGGGCCGTTGATGTCGATGCCGCTGCGCACGAGCGTGCCGCGGGTGGGCGCGGCCGGGTCGTAGCTCCACACGGCGAGGGTGTGGGTCGACGAGTTGACCGAGACGATCTCTGGCCGGCCATCGCGGTTGAGGTCTCCCACGGCGACGAAGCCAGCGGGGCCCGACACCGAGGCCAGGCTGCCGCCATCGAGGAAGGCGACGGTGCTCGCGGTGACGACGTCTTGTCGGCCGTCGGCGTCGACGTCGGCGACCACCGAGTTGGCGAAGAACGGGAAGGTCTGCTTCACCGCCCCGGTGCGGCCATCGAGGGCCTGGCTCTCGGTGATGACCTCGACCACCCCGTCACCCTCGAGGTCGGCGATGGAAAGAAAGCCGCAGCCGTTCGCGGGGGCCTGGGCGCTCCACAAGACGGTGCCATCGCCGCGCAGCGCGACGGGCCCTGAGGTGCCACAGCCGACCACCTCGTTCCCGGGTTGGCCGTCGAGGTTGCCCGAGGCGAGCTGGCTGGCGGCGTTGATGACGCCCGGCCGCTGCCACACCTGGACGAGGGCCCCGTTGCGGACGGTGAGCGCGCGCACGATGCCGATCTGCGTGTAGGCACCGCCGGCGAAGGTGACGACGACGATCTCCGGCGTGTCCTGCGCGGTGATGCGGCCGTCGCAGTCGTCGTCGGTGAGCTGGGTGACGATGGGCGCCATCATCACGTCGGTGTCGGTGGGCAGCGTCGGGTTCCCCCATGCGTACTTGACGACCGGGCGGAACGACTGCGCCGAACGCGTGAAGCGGCAGGCCTCGATGCAGCGACGGCCGATGTCGGCGGCGCCCGCGTCGGGTGGGCACTGCGGGGGCTCGGTGACGCACTGGCCGGGCGTGGGGGCCGAGGTGCACACGCCGCCATCCTGCGCGCCGGGACGGGCTCCAGCGAGGTCGCAGAAGTCTCCGGGTGGGCACTCGCTCGACTCGCGGCAGCTCGCGCCCGGCGTCACACACCGAAGGAAGCTGCACACCGTTCCACCGGGGCAGCAGGTCGGGCCACAGGCGAAGTCGGCCGCGCAGCACGAGCCGCCCGCGCACACCCCGCCGTCACCGCAGGGGTCTCCGTCGGTGCACGCCGTCGACCCGGCGTCCTCCATCAAGGCTCCGGCGTCGGCGCCTCCGTCGCGCGACGTCGGACCGCCCCCGTCGGCTGCTCCGGAGTCGAGCACGCGGTCACGGATGGAGACCTGATTTCCGCACTGGCAGCTTGCGAGGAGCACGAAGACGCCGAGGCAGAACAGACGCATGGGGAGCTCACCTTGGAGGCCGGCTCGGGGCAGGTCAATCGACAGCGACGCCCTCGCGCCGCCGCAGCCGGGGTCGCATCATGCGCACCTCGTGCTACCCTTGCGCGCTCATGTCGGGGACGAACACCACCGCCCGCTCACACCCGCGTGACGCCGAGAACGCGACCCCCGACGGTCCGGTCGTCTGCCCCGTTTGTGCCAGGGTGCTCGAAGGCGAACCGAACTTCTGTGTCTCGTGCGGGTCCGATCTGCGCGGCGTCGCTCCGCACTCGGACACCCTGTCGGGTCTCGACAAGAACCAGCTCATCGACGGGCGCTACCGAATTCTCGAGAAGCTCGGGGAAGGGGGCATGGGCTCGGTGTTCAAGGTCGAGCACGTGCGCATGGGGAAGATCGCCGCGCTCAAGGTGCTGCGGCCCGACGTCGCGCTCGACAAGGCCATGAAGGCGCGGTTCCTCCAGGAGTCCCGCGTCGTCGCCCGCCTGTCCCACCCCAACACGGTGCAGGTCTTCGACGCCGGCGAGCTCGACGATGGCGCGCTGTTCATGGCCATGGAGTACGTGCCCGGGAAGGACCTCGCCTGGCACCTCAAGGCCCACGGGCCGATGAGCGAAGAGAAGTGCGTCAGCGTCGCGGTGCAGATCCTCTCGTCGCTCGCCGAGGCGCACGAGGCCGGCATCATCCACCGCGACATCAAGCCGGCGAACGTGATGCTGGTGCGCCGGCGCAAGAGCGGCGACGACCAGGTCAAGCTCCTCGACTTCGGCATCGCCAAGCTCGCCGAGGGAGAAGGCCGGCACTCCACCACCGGCGACTTCGTCGGCACCCCCGCCTACATGTCGCCCGAGCAGGTCCGCGGAGACGCCGTCGACCACCGCAGCGACCTCTATTCCCTGGGCGCGCTCCTCTTCGAGCTCGTCACCGGCCAGCAGCTCTACACGGGGCCCACCGCCGTCAGCATCATCAAGCACCACCTCGAGACGCCGGTGCCGACGCTCGCCGAGTTCGCGCCACAGGTGCCGGTGACGCCTGCCTTCGAGAAGGTCATTCGCACTTCGCTCGAGAAGGACCCCGCCCGTCGCTACGCCGACGCCGAGGCGATGAAGAAGGCGCTCGATGCCCTTCGCGGGACCACGAAGCCGGCCACGCGCGACTTCACGCCGATGCCCGACGAGCTCGCCGGGCGCATGTTGTCCCGCGAGGACTTCGACCACTTCGAGCGCCGTCTGCGCGCGCAGCGGTTCCTGTGGCCCCTCGCCGTCGTCCTCGTGCTCGTCGCGGGCGGGTTGCTGGCGTGGCGCGGCCTGAACCTGGCGCAGGCGTCGAGCACGGCGTCGCTGGAGCGCGAGCCCAACGACCAGGTCGCCAGGGCCACGCTCATCGCCCTCGGCAGTCCGGTGCGCGGGGCGATGGGGGCCGCCGGGGAAGGTGAGGGCGACCGCGATCTCTTCGTCGCGCGGGTCCCCGAGGCGGGCCGGTACCGGTTGGTGCTGACGGGCGTGTCCGACCTCAACCTCACCGTCGAGATCCTCCAGGTCGAGAAGACCTTCGACCCCGCCGGACCGGCGAACGCTCCCAACGAGAAGCTCGTGCGGCGGCTCTTCCTCGACGACCAGGGCGTCGGCGACGGTGAGCGGGTCGATGGCCTCGAGCTCGCGCCAGGCTCCGTCTATGTGCGCGTCGAAGAGCGCGCGTTCGCCACCGAGACGCCGCGCCCGCCCCGCGAGAAGAGCCTGGTGCAGTACACGCTCACGCTCGAGCTGGTGCCCGCCGATGGGCAGCTCACCGAGGGCGAACCGAACGACTCCGAGCTGACGGCCCAGCCCCTGCCGCTCACCCGCGCCGTCACTGCGTGGACCGGCGCGCGTCTGGACGACGTCGAGCGCTTCATCACCCTGAGGCCCGACGCGCCGTTCTCCTCCATCGACACGTGGAAGGTGCTCGCGGTGCCCCTCGCCGAAGCGGTCGTCGTGGCGGTGGTGCCACCAGATGGCGGCGCGCTCGCGCTCGTAGACGGCGCAGAGCTCGAGGCCTGGCGCGAGAAGAAGGCCTCCTCGTCACCCAGTCGAGGCGCGCCGCCGCCACCGGCCCCGAGGGTCGTGCGGGCGCCCGAGGTGGTGGCGCTCCAGCCCTGCGCCGATGGCGTTCGTCGCCTGCGCATCACCGTGGTCGCCGGCACACCGGGCAGCGCCTACCGGCTCGCCGCCGCCACCAGCGGCCCCAACGGCGTCACTGGCGTGCTCGACCTCGTCCGCTCACTCCAGGGCCAGGCGCCGGCCCAGGCGGCCATCGTCGACGGCGCCGCGCGGCTCCTTCAGAAGTCACCGGAACTCGCGAGGCTCCAACAGGTCCGCCCCCCGAAGGACTGACCCTCGCGCTTCCTTGCGTGCGGCGACTCGGGCAAGCTGTCCGTGGGGTGGACTTCTTATGACACGTGCGACGCCACAGCTGTTGCTGATCGGCGGCTCGGACGACGACGCCGGGTGGGTTCACCGTGCGCTCGCCGCCGACAACCTGACCGTGCGCCTCGAGCGCCTGGGGCCGACGGAGGATGCGCGCCCGCTGCTCACCTCGATGCGTTTCGACGCCGTGCTCGTCGACCTGCTCTCGTCGCGCCTCGACGCCGCGGGGTGGATCGCCCTCTTCGACGAGGTCGGTCAGCGCGCGCCCCTCGTGGTGCTCGCCGACGCGCGGCAGGAGCCCGACGTCGTCACCTGGCTCTCCACTGGAGCCTCCGACTGGGTCTTTCGTCCTGGCTTTCTGGGGCTCTCGGCGGTTCTTGCGAGGCTGCTGCGCGAGGCCCGCGAAGAGGCCGCGGCCGAGGCAAAGGAGCGGCAGCTCCGCGAAGCCACCGCGGCCCTCGTCGACCTCGCGCGCAGCCCGACCTTCCTCGGAGACGATCTCACTGCGATGGCCCACGAGCTCACCGTCGCTGGCAGCCGCGCGCTCTCCGTCGACCGCTGCGGGGTGTGGCTGTACGCGGACGATCGCCAGTCCTTGCGGCTCGTCGACCTCTACGACGCAACCACCGGCACACACTCGCACGGCACCCGCCTCGAGCGCGCCGAGCACCCGCGCTACTTCGACTCGCTCGCAAGCACGCGCCTCATGCCGGTGACGCACGCGCGCACCGACGCGCGCACCTCGGAGTTCGCCCACGGCTACTTCGAGCCCGAGGGCATCACCTCGACGCTCGACGCCGCGCTGCGCACCCGCGGCGAGCTCGTCGGCGCCCTCTGCATCGAGCACCGTGGTCCGCCCAGGCGGTGGACGGCGGGAGAAGAGGTCTTCGTCAGCGCCCTGGCCGACGTCGCCTCCCTCGCCTTCGAGAGCGTGGAGCGCCGGCGGGTCGAGCTGGCCCTCGCCGAGTCCGAGCGCCGCTTCCGCGACCTCTTCCGCTACTCCTCCGACACCATCGTGCTGTACCGCGTCTCGCTCGATGGGAACGTCTTCTGTGAAGACCTGAACCCCGCCGGCGAGCGCTCCCTGGGCATGACGCGCGACCAGGTCATCGGGAAGGAGGCCCGCGAGGTGCTGCCGCCGCTGGCCGCGGCCCGCCTCCAGGAGCGCTACGATCAGGCGGTGCGGGCGAAGTTGCCCAGCGCGTACGAGCACGAGCTACCGCTGCCCGGTGGAGCGCGGGTCTACAACACCGCCATCGTTCCCTTGCTCGACGACACCGGCCGGGTGCACCGGCTGGCCTCGATCGCGCGCGATGTCACCGCGCAACGCACCGCCGAGCAGTTGTCGCGCCGCCTCGAGGCCCAGGTCGCCGAGTCACAGAAGAGTGAAGCCCTCGCCCGCCTCGCCACCCACCTCGCCCACGACGTCTCGAGCCTCTTGTCGGCCATCGAAGCGCACTCGCGACAGCTCCAGGCCGGAACGGCCAGCGGCGCCGACGCCACCCGCGCCATCCTCGAGGCCACCGCGCGCGGCCGGGAGCTCGCCCAACGCATCGCCGCTTACGGCCGGCGCCGGCCTGAAGAGAAGAAGCCGGTCGACCTCGAGCCGCTGTTGCACGAGGTGGTGCGCCAGATGTCGGCCACCGCGCCGAAGGTGACGGTGGTGCCCGAGGTGGTGAGCGGGCCGCTCCGCGTGCAGGGCGACGCTGCGCAGTTGCACCAGGTGTTGCTGAACCTCGTCTCCAACGCGCTCCAGGCCATGCCCGAGGGAGGCCGACTCACGGTGCGGCTCGAGCTCACGCGGGTGTCCCTGGACCATGCCGCCGCCCACCCGCCGCTGAAGGCCGGCGCCTGGGCGTTGCTGTCGGTCGCCGACACCGGCCGCGGCATGGACGAGGCGACCCGCCGGCGCATCTTCGAGCCCTACTTCTCGACCTCGGACGCGCGCACGGGCCTGGGCCTGCCCGTCGTCCAGTCCGTGGTGACCGGGCACGAAGGGGTGGTGCTCGTCGAGAGCGCACCTGGTGCGGGCACCCGCTTCGACGTCTTCCTCCCCGCCCTCGACGTCGCCGACGACAAACCGGGCCAGGGCCAGCACCTGATGCTCGTCGACGACCACCCCGGTATGGCCCGCGTCAGCGCCAAGCTGCTCGAGACGCTGGGCTACCGCACGAGCGTGTTCGACGATCCCCGTCTCGCGCTGGAGGCCTTCAAGCAGCGCCCTCTGGGTTTCGACGCCGTGCTGACGGACCTCTCGATGCCGCAGATGAGCGGAGAGGAGTTCACCCGGTCGCTGCACCACGTTCGGCCGAACCTGCCGGTCATCGTCTCGAGCGGTTTTGCCAGCCTGGTCGACCCCGTGGAAATCGAGCGGCTGGGCGTGGCCGGGGTGCTCATGAAGCCCTGGCGGTTGGAAGAAGCGGTCGCCACGCTGCAGCGCGTCCTGGCCCGCTGACACCCACGGGTGTCCTCTTCTGTCAGGGAAGGCGCTAAGAGCGACGCCTCGTGACGTCCGGGCGGCCGGCCCGGGCGTGCGTCGACGTCTTGCAACCCCTGGAGCTCCGTCCACATGGTGCGTGCCTGCTTCCTTGCCCTGACGCTCCTCGCGTCGTCCTCCGCCTTCGCCGCCGACGACGCGGTGTTCGACCGCTTCGCTGACTGGGCCCGCCGCTACCGCGAGGCCGACTCGGACGCCGACCGTCGCGCGCTCGAGAAGGACGGCCTGCCGCTCGCGCGGGCCCGCCACGAAGCCCTCACGTCGCTCGCGCGCACCGACCCGCAGCGGGCGCTCGAGCGCTACGAGTCACGCCTGGGGTTGCCGCCGTCGGTCGCCGTGCACCTCGAGCTGCCCGTCGACGCGGTCGGCCGCTACGAGGTGCTCTGCCCCCTCGGCCAGCCGACGTACGTGCAGGCCATCGTTGGCGAGCGGCGCTTCGACGTGTTGCCGTGGGGCGAGCTGCGCAAGCTCAAGACGCGCGAGGCGATGCGGCTCAAGGGGTTCTCCATCGAGGACGTGCTGGTGCTGGACGACGCCGTGGCGCAGCGCTCCGGCACGCCCGACACCGAGGCCTCTCCCTTCACGGTGGGCAACAAGCGGCTCCTCTACATCCGCGTCGACTTCTCGGACGACCCGGGGGAACCCATCAGCGTCGGCGGCGCCCAGGCCGCCATCGTCGAGCTCGATCGCTACTACCGCGCCGCCAGCTTCAACCAGACCACCTTCATCGGCACCGTCACGCCGACGGTGCTGCGCATGCCCCGCACGAAGGCCGCCTATGGCCAGATGAACGCCACCTCGCAATTG
>JBILEB010000245.1:0-7699 GCA_044352295.1 Myxococcaceae bacterium | reverse complement strand
GCTGTCGGGTGATCTCTCGTTGCAGGGCAACGTGTCGATGCTGATCGGCGCTGGGCCGAGGGAGGCGCTCGTCACCGATGACTTCTGCGGCCGGCCGCGTCCTTCCTCGGGTCCATACACCCAGGGGGCGCTCGAGCATTCGCTGGGAAGCTGTGTGACGACGAAGCCGCCTCTCGGAGGCCTGGGCGGCGGCAGTGCTGGCGGTGGCAGTGCGGGGGGCGCGACGGCCGGCGGTGTGGCGGGTGGAGGGTCGATGGCCGGGGGCTCGGCGACCAGCGGCGGCGCAGCGGGAGGCACCGCTGGTGGGATGTCGGGAGGCGCGTCGGCCGGAGGGGCCGCGGTGGCGGGCGGAAGTGTTGGTGGTGAGGCGTCGTGCCAGTGCGACGCGTCGGAGCGCTGCGAGGGCGGCCGCTGCGTTCCCGTGATGGCCGGGTGTGGCTGCGGCGTCGTCGACGGGCCGGCGCTGGGCGTGTTGCTGCTGCTCCGAGGGCTCCGTCGCCGTCGCGAGGCCGAATGACGATGGACGCGACCGTGGAGCGTGTCGCCCGGTGGATTCAAGACGCCAGGGCTGTCGTCTACCTGTGCGGCGCCGGGCTGTCGGTTCCCAGTGGCGTGCGGGCGTACCGCTCCGGGCCTGACGCCGTGTGGGGCGAGTACGTGCTCGAGTGGGGCACCCGGGCGAAGTTCCTGAGCGACCCGGCGAGCTGGTGGAAGACCTTCTGGCTTGGCGCGCACGCCGAGGTGCTGCGGACGGACCTTTCGCCGAACCCGGGACATCGCGCGCTCGTCGAGCTCATGCGGCGCACCCCGAAGGACCTGGTCATCACCCAGAACATCGACGGGCTCCACCGGGCGGCCGGACACCCCGACGCGCAGCTCATCGAGATTCACGGCCGGCATGACCGCTTCATCTGTGCGTCGGATGGTGGCTGTGAGGGCATCGATGCGCCACGCGAGAGCGTCGACCTCTCGCGCGTGGGCGAGGGCATCTTCCCGACGTGCGAGCGCTGCCAGGCCCCCATGCGCCCGCTCGTCCTGCTCTTCGACGAGTACTACGACGGCCACGCCGCGTTTCAGGCCCACCGCGCGCGTCGCGCTCTCAACGACGCCGAGGTCATCGTCTTCGTCGGCACCTCGTTCTCCGTCGGCATCACCTCGACGGCCATTCGCTCGGCGCAGGTGTCGGGTGCCGAGGTGGTGAACGTGAACCTCGAGCGCGCGCCGTTCGACGGAGTGACCGAGCTGTCGGCCGGCGCCGAGGTGGTCCTGCCGATGCTCGCCGAGGCCGTGCTGCGCCGCGCGTGAAGGGGCTGCGACGAAACGACTTTCGGTCCTCCGTTCGGCCGCCGAACCTGCACCCAGGGCACGAGCTCGAAAGGCCTCGAGGCTCGACATGACCTCCATCGCGTCGGTCTGGTGACCGATGGCTGTCGGGTCGAAGCCGGTTCGACCACTCAGCGACGCGCGGCGACGGCTTTGGACCGGCGCACCATCACCGCGAGCGCGAGCGCCCCCAGCAGCCCGGCGCCCGTGATGAACAGCCGTGAGAGCGTCTCATCGAAGCTCGACACCCCGGGGACCTCGAGCGTGGCGTGAAGCCCGACGTGCAAGGCCATGAAACCCGCGAACCCGAGCCGGGTGCGCCGACGGAGCGGCTCCTCACTGACGAAGAGCCCCACGACGAGCCCGACGACGAGCGGGACGTGGAGGGCGACGAACACGGGCCTCGCCGCCGCGTCCGACAGCAGCGACAGGCCCGGGAGGAGCCGCCATTCCTGTTGGGCCACGGCATCGAGCTCATGGGCGAGCGTGAGGGAGAGCATGACGGCGAAGACGCGATCGAGGGCACGAAGGCTCATGCCCCTCACCATGACGAGGGATTCGGCCTCGAACCATGACGTGCGAGGTCATGCCTCAGCCGCGCAGAGGTCCTTCGGATGGCGGCACCGGAGGCTCGAGCCAATCCGCCAGCCACGCGAGCGCCGGCATCGCCACGGCCCAGCAGACGGAGAGGGCGATGACCGACCGAACGCCGTCGAGCTCGAGCGCTCCGAGTCTTCCGCCGCCCGAATAGCTGAGGGGACCCACCACGGCCCCGAGCACCGCCGCGAGCGCCTTCCTCGGCCGCGCCCACGCGAGGGGGTTGCCCGTCATCATCGCCGAGGCAAACACCGGCCACAGCGACAACAGCCAGGCGGGCGGAAGGACCCCGGCCTGCTGCACGCGAAGGCCGCCGGCGTATTGGTGAATCAGCTCGAGCATGAGACCCAGGCCGAGCGCGAGCCCGCCGCGGACCACCTCGCGTCGAACGTTCCCCGACGTCAGCACGTGCACCACGAAGACGCCGAGGTTCGCCAGCACGCCCACCGGGTGCCAGCTCGTCGAAGCCGTGAGCGCCGCGGCGAACCACGCGCCCTGCATGCCCGCGACGTGCAGCCACTTCCGCGCGGCGCTCACTCCTTCTTCTTCAGCTTCGCCTCGTTCTCCTTGATGAACGCGCGAATGTCGTCGGCCATGTCGAGCAACTTGAGCCACTGCTCCTGGTACAGCGTCACCGGGAAGCGGCCCATGCCGTAGATGCTCACGGCGCCCTTCTCGGACACCTTCATCGAGACGCCCTTGGCGCCGCGATTCTTGAGCGCTTCGTTTTCGGCTTTCAGCTTCTCCAGCTCTGCCCGCAGTTCATCTTCGGTGGCCATGCGGCCGAGGGTGCCACTTCATCGCGTCGCTGGCACGCCCCTTTCGTCACACCTCGACGTCGAAGACGGTGCACGGCAGCTCGCAGTCCGAGGTGGTGACGTTCATCACCCGGGTCGGTCCGTGCGGCCACTCGCCGCGGTCTTCGTGAATGTGCCCGAAGAGATGAAACCGCGGCTTCACCCGGTCCAGGTGCTTGAGGAGGTCTTCACACCCGACGCGCCGGCCGTCCCAGCAGCGGTCGCCCAGGCCCGCGGGCGGCCCATGCGTCACCAGCACGTGGACCCCCTGGGGAATGCGCTGCCACTTCGCGTCGAGGTCGGCCCCGCGCTGCAGGTTGAAGGCCCAGTCGTGGAACCAGGGCTGCCACGGGCTCCCGTAGACGGTGAGGCCGTCGAGGGTCACCTCCTCGTCCTCGAGGTAGGTGAGGCCCTCGAAGAGCGCCCGTCCCTCGGCGCGCTTCTCTTCCAGGTAGAAGTCGTGGTTGCCGGCGATGACCACCTTGTGCCGATGCGGCAACGAGCGCAGCCAGCGGGCGACCTCCTCCAATTGGGGCCGGGTGCCACGGGCGGTGAGATCGCCCGCGTGGAGGAGCACGTCGCCGTCGGGGACGGTGAGGCGGTGGTGACGGCCATGGGTGTCGGCCATCGCGACGCAGCGGAGGGTCGGCATACGGCTCGAAGCTTCTCACGTCTGCCGTCAGCGCGGCTCGTCCACCATGAGCGCGTCGTAGATGACGGCGTCGCCGCTCGCAGGGTCGACCAGCACGGTGAAGGTCGAGCCGGGTTTGAGGCGCAGGTCCCACACGGGCTTGAGCTTGCCGCGCAGGTTCTCGAAGGCGATGAGGTCGAGGTCGTACTCGTCGCTCTCGGTGAGCACCCGCACCTCACCAGTCGGCGCGCGGTAACACCACTTCCACCGGTACCCCACCCGTCGCTGGTGCCGCGACTCGAGGAGCTCGAGCACCAGGCCCTTGGTCGGCACGCCCTGCGCGAGGAGCCGTCGATAGCGCTCCCGCTCGGAGTCCAGGCCGGCGTCGAGGTAGCCCCCCCGGACCGCGACGCTCCGCGGAGCGGGCGCCTGCAACGCCGTTGGCAGCGGAGGTGCGGTGATGGCTTCGAGCTGCCGCTCCACCGCGTGTTCGGCCATCGCCTCGGCGCGGCGATGTCTCCACCACGAGAAGAGCGCGGCCACCGCCGTGGCGGAGGCGACCAGCAGGAGGAACGCGGTGCAAGCGAGGACGTACGACACGGCGGCCCATCGGTATTCACGCCGCCGCCGGGCCGCAACCGCTTGCGTTCCGTCAACCGGTGGTACGGTGGTGCCGCCGATGTCCCGCGTCCGTCACGAGCGCCTCTGCATTCTCTCGCGGCAGCGCTCGCTGTATTCCACCGCCCGGCTGGTCGAGGCTGCCCAGACGCTCGGCGCCAGGCCCATCGTCGTCGATACCCTGCGCTGCACGATGGTGGTCGGGCCCGAGGGCTCGAAGCTGCTCTACCGGGGCGTCTCGGTGGAGGGGCTGTCGGCGGTCATTCCGCGCATCGGCGCTTCCATCACCGGCTACGGCATGCAGGTCGTCAACCACCTCGACGCCATGGGCGTGCCGGTGGTGAACCGCGCCTCGGCCATCGCGCGCAGCCGGGACAAGGTGCGCTGCCTCCAGCTGCTCGCCGCCGCCAGGGTGTCGGTGCCACGCACCGTGATGGCGAGCGACACCTCACACATCGTGCGGCTCGTCGAGGCCATCGGCGGGCTGCCGTGCATCATCAAGCTCATTCGGGGCACGCAGGGCGTCGGCGTGATGATCGCCACCACGCTGAGCGAGGCGCGCACCATCGTCGACACGTTCACGTCGCTCGGCCAGGAGATCTGCCTCCAGGAGTTCATCGCCGAGTCGAGCGGCCGCGATGTCCGCGCGCTCGTGGTGGGCGACCGGGTGGTGGGCGCCATGCGCCGGCAGGCCCGCGCGGGTGAGTTCCGCTCCAACATCCACCGCGGCGGTGAGGGCAGCCCCATCACACTCGACGAGACGTTCACGAAGACGGCGCTCGAGGCCGCGCGCCTCATCGGGCTGGAGATCTGCGGCGTCGACATGCTCGAGGGCCGCGATGGGCCGCGAGTGATGGAGCTGAACTCGTCTCCAGGCTTCGAGGGCCTCGAGCGCGCGACGAAACAGGACATCGCCATCGAGATGGTGCGGTACGCGCTGTCGAAGCGAGGCGCGGTGGAACCGGCGCCCTCTGCCGCGCGTTGAAGCCTTCGCCCATCGATGCTCGCCGCGCTCGTCCTCACCATCCTCACGCAGGGGGCTGACGGCTTCCTGGCGCGCTGTCCGTCGCCGGTGATGCCGCTGCCACGCGGAGCGGCCGGTCAGCTGCGCGTGCCCGGCGGCGGCCCGGTGGAGACGCTCGACGATGGCGTGCTGCGCGCGCGCCTGTGCTTCTTCGAGAACCACGACTGGCGTGAGGTGATGTTCGAGGCGAAGGTGCCGCGCGTCGAGGTTTCGGCTGGCGAGGTGTTGACGCGTGGGCGCGTACTCGGAAAGGGCACGGCGACGCTCGATGGTCTGCCGCTCGAGCGCTTCTTCGCGAAGCACCCGTACCTGTTCGATCCTCACGCGGAGCCGGTGCTGGTGGTGGTGGACGTCGAGGGCCACGAGGCGCATCGCTACGAGCGCGGCGTGCGCACCCACACCTGGGAGGTCGGTCGCGGCCAAGCCGAGGGCGTCAAAGCCGTGCGCGGAGACCTCAGGACACCGCGCGGGCTGTACTTCGTCACCGACCGGTCGACCGGCCCCTTCGCTGGAGACTTCGCCGCTTACTACGGGGGGCACTGGGTGAAGGTGAGCTACCCCAACGCGTTCGATGCCGAGCGTGGCGTTCGCGAAGGGCTCGTCTCCGACGCGCCGGCGGCGGAGATGGCACGGACCTGGTGGCGCCGTCGCCTGCCTGCCCAGAAGACCCGGCTGGGCGGCGGCATCGGCTTTCACGGGTGGATCGCCCCATGGCGGGGCGACGTCGAGGGCTTCGGGCTCTCGTGGGGCTGCGTCGTGCTCCACCCGGAGGACATCGCGACGTTCTACGCGAGCGTGCCGGTGGGCGCGGCCGTCGTCCTGCGCTGAGCCCGTCGACCGCCTCCTGGGCCACCTCGATGCAGCCAATGTCAGGCGCTGTGTTCGTCGGGGCCTGCCGCGGTGAGCCAGAGAGCTCCACCATCGGGGCGCCGCTCGTGGTGCCTGCGCCCAGCGCTGGAGAGCCCGGCGAGGGCGCGAAGTTCACGTTCCCCGCGTTCACGAAGTTCGGGTTGCCGGCGACGTTCCCGCTCGCGCCAGAGGGCATGTTGATGGCATCGGCCGTGGTGAGCTGCGCGGAACGCCCATGGCAGGCCCGCAAGCCTTTCATGTGCGCCTGGGTCCCACGATGGACACCGCGGCGTCCCGAAAACGGAAAACGTCAGGTCAGGGACAGGTGCCGAAGCGCTGGCTGGTGAGGTTGGTCCCCGCACCGCTGCCGGCGGGCTGAAGGGCAAACGTCGGAGCCCTCACGGACGGGCTCGAGGCGCCCTCGCACCACAGGCCGACGGAGGGTCCGCCTGCGCCGCGACCGCCCACGCCGCCTGGTCCACCCGAGCCACCAGTGCCGCCAAGGCCGCCATCGCCTCCGCTCAGCTGGCCGAGCACCTCGCCGGTGCCGCCTGGGCCCCCGAATCCGCCATGGCCGCCCAGTCCGCCCGAGCCGCCGTTGCCCCCATTGCCACCGCCCTGCGTCGCGAACAGGCAGCGGTCGAACGTGGGCGAGGCGTTGACCAGGAGGACCGAGATGGAGGCGCCGCCCGACTGGCCGCCGGTGCCTCCGAGTCCGCCGCAGCCGCCGGCTCCCGTGCCGCCGGCCCCCCCGCCGCGCGCCACGACGCCAGCGTCGACGTCGTCCGCCGCACCGCCGCCGCCCGCGGGCTGGCCAGGTTGTCCAGGCAATCCAGCGCCGCCGTCGCGGCCGTCGATCGGAGCCCACCGCCGGTTGTTGATGAGGCCCGCGGGTGTGCCGTCGAGGCCGGTCGCTCCAGCGCCACCATCGAGGCCGCGGGCGCCGGTGCCACCGGTGGCCGCCGCGCAGGGGAGGGTGAGACAGGTGGCCCCAGTCCCTCCAACCGCACCACCGCTGAGCGTTTCGCCATCGAGGCTGGCGGAGGTTCCGCCGCGCCCACCGCGCGACCCGCTCACCCCACACGCCGAGACGCCGCCAGCGCCTGGCGCGCCGCCATCGTCTCCGCTGAAGCCGGGGAGCCCGTCACCGCCCACCAGCCCAGGTGTTCCGGGGGCTCCAACGGCGCCGTCGCCACCACGGCCCGCGACGAACTCACAGCGGGAGATGGTCACTCCGCCCGAGACATCGTCGGCGATGAAGGCATACGCCGCGGCGCGAGAGGTGGAACTCGCCGCAGTCGCCACGCGCAGGAAGTCGAGGGCGAGGGTGCCGCCATCGCCGCGGACCATGATGGGCTGCGTGAGGACGGGACGGGTGGCGGTGCGAACCCACGACGAGCCCGCGTTGTATCCACCATGGATGCCGAAGTTGCCGGTACCGAGCCCGAGCGCCTCGGCGTAGGTGCCAGCGCTCACCAGAATCTGCGGACGATCCGCGTCGAGCGCGCGGGTGATGGTCTGAAACGGCGCCGCGCGGGTGCCGGGGTTGGTGTCGAGCCCGCTCGTCGCGTCGACGAAGACGGCCAGGGTCGCGTCGCCGTCGATGCCATCGCAGTTCGTGTCGAGTCCCAGGTCGTCGGGCAGGTCGGTGCCTCCCGCCGGGACACAGCCCGCGTCAGCCGTCCCGCCTGCGGAGCCACCGGCTGCGCCGCCTGCGGAGCCACCGGCCATACCGCCTGCGGAGCCACCGGCCATGCCACCTGCGGAGCCACCGGCCATGCCACCTGCAGAGCCACCGGCCATGCCACCTGCGGAGCCCCCGGCCATACCACCGGCGGAGCCGCCGGCCATGCCGCCTGC
>JBILEB010000244.1:0-7748 GCA_044352295.1 Myxococcaceae bacterium | reverse complement strand
CTCGTCAGCAGCGGCGACGGGCCCAGCAACAATTCGTCTGCGAGCCGCGGCCTCATGTTGGCGTCGACGGGCACGAGCGACAGCGTCATCTTCGCACGGATGTCGCCAGTCAGGCCCTGCGTCTTCCAGAAGTCGCGGTCGTCGCCCGACATGAACCAGTCGACGTCGGCGCGGAAGAACTGCCGGCTCGGGTTGGCAGACTTGAACTTGAACTCGACACGCTTGGGCCGCACGCCGGTGATGCCGACGCTCGTCTTCGTCGCGCCACGAACGTGCACGCCGCCATTCTGCAGGCGGTAGGTGAAGCCTCCTGCGGGCAGGTTGCTGCTGGCGTCGTTGCCGGTGAACGAGAAGCTCAGCGGAACCGAGCGCTGCCGGTAGTACGCGACGCGGTCGTGGGTCTCGAGCGTCGAGTTGTAGAACATGTCGAGCGGTTTCGGGCTGCAGGCCGTCGCCGCCTCTGTCTTCTTCTGCGAGACGTAGGTCACGCGCCCCGCGATGTCGTAGGCCGCCAGCAGCCGGGTCGTCATGAGCCGCGTCGTGTTGACGAAGTCGAGCGGGGTCTTGTTGTTCTTCTTCGCCAGCACCTTCACGTTCTCGGACCAGATGGGCCCGCCTTCTTCGCAGTCGCGCGGCACCACCACGCCTTCGTCGAACTCGATGAAGAAGTTGTCGGCGCGGTCGGCGGCGGCTTTGGGCGTGTACTTGCCCAGGTCGAACTCGTGCAGCACGCAGCGCACCACGGAGTCACTCACCGAGTACGAAACCCTGCCGTCAGCGCCTTGCGTCTGCGTGCCGTAGTCGTCGACGAGGTACAGCGTCAGGCTGCCTTTTCGGGCTTTCTGCTGGAGTGGCGCGTTGCTGGTATCGGCGAAGCGATAGCCGCCCTTCATGCGGTAGTACGCGCCCGCGAACATCACGCGATAGCGGCCCGCGAAGTTGTTCTCGGAGGCGGCGCGCTGGAAGAAGGGGTACGCGGTCGAGCCGGTCGGCCCGTCGGGCGCCCAGGGCCAGATGCCCGAGTAGTCGAAGTTGGCGATGGCGTTGCCGTTCTGGTTCTTGACGCCGAGCGGCGGGTACGGCGTCGTGAACTCGCTGACCCACGCGCGGTTCTCGATGTACTCGTCGTCCCACGGAGAGTCGGGGAGCCGCTGGTCGATGAAGTTGCTCAGCTCGACGGGGCGCTCGGGCGCGTCGACGCAGTTGAGGTCCTTGTCGCGCCGTTGGCTGATGCCGCAGCTCTCGGGCACGCACGCGACCTTGTCGGCCGGTAGCAGTGGGTTGACGACTGGTGCGGGCTGGGTGCAACTGAGCGAGCCGAGGCAGTTGAACGTGCCGGGGCACTCCCTGCGCACAACGTCGTTGGGCGCGCTCGAGCAGGTGTAGGCGTATTGCAGCACGCCGGGGCAGTCCTGGCGGTTGATGACGCAGCTCTCGCGACCGTCGCAGAACTCGCCGAGCAGCGCCGTCCAGTCGAAGCGCGCGTTGCAGGTCGCACTGGTGATTCTGAGGACGTTGGGCGTGCGCTGGGAGCGCGGCAGACGCTCGTCGGGAGCGAGGCTGCTGATGCCCTCGGTCGTCATGGGGCTCGTGAACTTCGAGAAGTTGAACGGCACCTGACCTGTGGAGCACGTCAACGTCTGCACCGCCGCTCGCTGGGAGTCCGAAGACGGGCTCGTGCACGCCGACAGCACCACCGCGAACACCCCGCACCACGTGCTGAAGCGATTCATTGTGCGCACCTCACGACCACGCAGCCGTTGCCACCCGACATGCCCTGCCCCGACTGGGAGGGACACAAGCCGTAGTCGTACCGGGCGGTGCCTCCGGGGTTCGACGTGTTGCCCATCGACGACGTGATGCCCGAGGGTAGCGTGCCGAAGGCCCCAGGCAGGCCGGCCATGTTGGTCATGCCTGCCGTTCCACCGGGGTCACCCGCGCCACCGCCGCCCGACATGCTGCCCGACATCGCGCTCTGCCCCGCGCGCCCCGGGGCGCCACCCGACATCGAGGCGCCACCTGCTTCGGCGATGCCCGTCGAGGCGGCCCCTGCGCCGCCCGGAATGGCGAAGACCCGCGTGGCGCTGCCCGTCTGGCGCACCGACGTGAGGCCGCCACCGCCACCACCGCTGAGGCCGTCGCCGCCGCCACCGTTCGCCGCGGTTCCCGCGTATGAGCCGATGCCTTCTCCGCCCATGATGCCCGACGTCGGAACACCGGCGGCGCCAATCCACACCGTCAGCACGTCACCCGGCGCCGCGCTCATGGACCCCGACGCGAACCCGCCTCCGCCACCTGCGAGCTGAATGGGGAACGGGAACTGCTCCTGGTACTTGCCACCGGCGGCGCCCCACGCCGAGACGTGAACCCTCGAGCAACCGGCTGGCACGGTGAAGGTGCCTGAAGCAGCGACTCCGTTGGTGGTGGGCGTGCTGAAGACGGCCTTGGTGCCGATGCACACGCCCGCGCCGGCGCAGTTGCCCGGGTTCGAAGCGCAGAAGCAGTTCGCCTGGGCTCCGCACTGCGAATCAATGCTGCAGCCAGCCGGACCCGCGTCGACTGGACCCGCGTCGACTGGGCCTGCGTCAACTGGACCTGCGTCGACTGGGCCTGCGTCAACTGGACCTGCGTCGACTCCGGCATCGGTCCGGCCCGCGTCTGGGGATCCAGCGTCGGGTCGGCCCGCGTCTGGGGATCCAGCGTCGGGTCGGCCCGCGTCGAACCCGGCGTCAACGACTCCGCTCCCAGCATCGATTCCCGCGTCGACCCCCGCATCGCGAGCGCCGGCGTCGGGCACCACCATGCCGCCGTCGGCGTACGTCGTGGTGCAGGTACAGAAGACGCGCGGCGAGGTGGTCGTGCTTTGGACGCCCAGCGTCCCCGTCAGGGGTGCGTCGGGCAGACAAGACATCGTGAAGCGCGTGTCGGAGTCGGGGTCGGTGCGCCACCCGTTGTCGAATTGATAGAACCCGGACGTGTCGGGCCCGATGGTGATGTCGTACCTCGGGGGAGTGCCGCCCGCGGTACCTCTCGACGACACCTGTTGGGTCAGGGACCCCCGATTGAGGCCCCTGGTGTCGGCGTAGAATTTGACCCACCACATCTCGGTGGGGGGCATTTGGGTGTTGTCGAAGAACTTCGGCGCCCGTTGGGCGTTGATGTACAGACCGCCGTCCGCCGAGGCGCTGGCGCGGGCGAACTGGCACCCGTTGATGACGAAGGGCACCTCGACAGTACCGCCCGTGCGATAGCACGTGATGCTTCGCCGGCTCGACATGCCAGCCCCACCGCTGCTTGGCGCGTCCCACGCCCAGTACCAGGTCGCATCGTCGCGAGGGCCGTCGAAGGCGCAGAAGAAGTCAGGACTGTAATCCCTGAGGGACACCCGGAGTGTCTTCGCGGCGCTGATGGTGACGTCGAACGGAGCCCCGGTCGCGTTCCCAGTCAGCGTTCGTCTGCCGAACGTTCCATCGAGCTGGTGCGTGAGCTCGATGCGCCCGAAGGGCCCGAGACCCGAGACGGTGAGGCGGTGGGTCAGCGGGGTGGCCTCGGCGCAGAGGCCGTTGTCGCAGAGCAGCCCGTTCCCGCAATTGGTCGAGGCCGTGCAGACCTTGCCGAGGCCACAGCCGCCGCAGCCAGTCGCGCCACAGTCCACGTCGGTCTCCTGGCCGTTCTTGACCCGGTCATCGCAGCGCGGCTCGAAGCAGACGCCGTTCACGCACGAGTCGGCCGTCTCGCAGTCCGCAGAGCTCTCGCATCGCTGGTAGCGTGCGCAGCGACCGCTTCCGATGCGGTTCGCCGGAGGCTGCATCGCGCACGCCGCACCGCAGTCGATGCCAATCTCATTGGTGTCCCTGCGCTTGTTCTTGCAGGAATCAGCAGGCAGCGCCGTCGTCGCCGAGATGGTGCCGGCGTTGGGCTGCGCGGTGACGTTGACCTCACGCCCGCCGCCACCCGACGAGGTCGAGGTCACGGTCTTCGACGTTCCATCGGCCTGCGTGCTGGTGACCGTCACCTCGACCTGTGACGCGTTACCCGGGGTGCTCTTGCCGGAGACCTTCACGTTGTTGGGGTCATTCGTGTCGATGGTGAGTGATTCGGTGTTGCCAGACGTCTTCACCGTGACCGTCGTCGTCGACCCGTCTTTGTTCTTCGTGGTGACGGTCACCGACCGCTCGTCGTTCTCGACCGGGTTCTTGTGGGTGACGACGGCCTTGCCATCGGCGGTGACGCTGATTTCTTCGGTCTTGACGACCTTGCCGTTGCCCGTGACCGATTGGTTGACCTGAATGGTGACGCTGTTGCCTGAGACGGTCGCGCCGGTCGCGGTCACTGCGACGACCTGCGGCAGCCCGGCCTTCTTGAGCAGCAGCTGCACCGTCTCGTTCGAGTTCGAGCAGGCGCAGTTCGACGCGCCCGGCAGCACGAGGCCGCCTTTCTCGACGATGCGGCCGTCCTGAAAGCCCACTTCGTTGTCGGCGCCGGTGATGAGGCCCGTGCCTCCCGAGACCGTCACCGCGAAGCCCTCGCTGAGGTGGGGCGGTGTGAAGGCGCCCAGGCGCGGCGTGACGGGAGAGAAGTAGAGAAGGTTCTGGTTGGTGGGGTTGCCCTCGTACACGAGCGGATCCATCGAGTTGATGGTGCCGTCGTAGCGCCAGGTGTTGGCCTTGACGTCCACGTCCATGCGGCGCTCTTCCTGAGGGAAGTTGGGGTCGTAGAGCCGCACCACGTAGTGACCCTCGTTGGCGCCGCGGAAGTAGCCGAAGGGCACCAGCGCGTGTCCGGCCGAGAGGCGGCCGTCGTCTCGCTTGATGGCGACCAGCACGCGCCAGGCCTCGTCGCTCGGCTGCTTGAACAGCGACGCGAGGAAGGGCATCGCGCCCTTCGCGTCGAGCTTCTGGTCCTGCGCGTGCACGGCCTCGATGCGCTGGGTGGCCGAGAAGTAGGCGAGCTCTCGAACGAGCGCGACGTCGTTGAGCGTCAGCGTGCTCGGCCGCTCGGCGCCGAAGTCACTGGCCTTGAGCTTTCCGAGCGCGAACAGCTGCGCCATCACCGCGAAGCCCTCGCTGTGTCCCGTCGCGAGCGAGCTGTTCACGTCGTCGATGAAGGCCTGCACGTTGGGGTCGACCACGCACTCCGTCATGTTCGGCTGGCAGACGGCCTCGGCGCCGAACATGCGAATCGCGAGCGCCTGGTTGAACTTGCCCGCCTCGAAGCGGTCTCCGAAGTTCGCGAACGACAGCGCGTGCTTCGTGAAGTCGAACTGGGGCGAGTCGAGCTGATCAGGAATCTGGGTGCAGGCCGAGGCGAGCACCACGAGCGACACCGTTAAACGTGAGCGCATGGCCCGCCATACACTATGCCTTGTGCAGTCAGGTAGAAATTTTCTGTGTGGCAAGAACGCCTCCATCAGCGCACCTCGGACCATATCGGCTCCCTTCGGTGCTCCCTGAAGCGAAGGAGCGCCCAGGTTCGCCGAGTTCACCTGCGCCACCGTCACCGTCGATTCGGGCATCGCCGAGGTCACGCTCACGGCCACGGGGAAGGGGCCCGGCCTCCTGGGGCGAGATGCCGAAGCTCTTCGAGGCCCCGGACGCTGACGAGTCGGTGCGGGTGGTGGTGCTGACCTTCGCAGGAGAGCACTTCAGCTTCGGGCTCGACCTCGGCACAGGGCATCGACTCCGCGTACCTGACGTGGTGCCGGGCCATCGCGCATCGTTCGACGAGGGCGGCCCGGGGCGCGGCCGCCTCGCGACCGAAGGGGGCCTCATCCTCCCCGGAACCAGGTCCTGCAGCCCCTCGGTGGTGCGCCTGTGCCTGAGCGCGGTCACCGGGGTACGCATCGTCGAAGGCTCGTCACCCCCTGCCCTTCGCCGAGGCTGGAGACCATTGGCGCTGGCGAAACGCGGGCAATGCCTCCAGAATCAGGGGCCCAGTGTCCCTCTCTCCCGGAAAGCCCATGCGCTCTTTCTTTGCCGCTTTGTCCTTCGTACTCGCCTCCGCCCTGGCTGTTGTTCCCACCACCGCCCTCGCGCGTGGCGGCTGCTACATCTGTCAACGAGGAAGCGAGGGTGGGTGCCAGCAGTGCAGCTACGGCGACAAGGACACCCAGCAGGCGCGCAAGGCCTGCGAGAAGCGCGGGTGCAAGATTGGTGGCACCAAGAGCTGCTCTGACGCGGGCAACGTCAAGTCCTGCTCGAGGCCGACGCAGTCCGAGGCGAATCAGACGGCGTCGCTTGACCCCGACCTGAGCTGCCGGACGAACTGACGCCCGCTGCCCTGGGGCCGACGAGAGCGAGAAAGAACGAGAACCGAATGCTCTCCCTCCTGCTCGGCCCTCCCTCCGGAAGAGCGCCTCCTGGGAGGCGCCGGTGCTGAAGCTGGCCGCCCAACGGTGCGTCGGGTTCTGAGTGGTGATCTCGAGCGAGCACTGACCGGGGGCGAGAATCGAGGCCATCGGCAACCCGTCGCCGTACTGCTCCGCACCAGCAGGGCCGCAGGTCGCAGAGGTGGACGTCGTGGTGCTGAACAAGGCGGCGGGCAACGTGGTGCACAGCGGCCCGTGGTTCGCCAACGCTGAAGCGGCATCGAGCCATGGCGGAAGGTCAGGCTCGTCACCGAGTCGCCCGTCGGTGCCGGCATCTTGAGCCCGCGCTACACCACGCAACGCCTCGACCAGAGCGCCGTGTCCCGCGCCCATCAGACCAGGCCGAACGCGACCCAAGTACCGCTGCCTGAGATTCCGCCGCTGCCGCGGCGATGAAGCTGCTGACCGGGCAGCGCCCGGGCGACTGTCGGCGAGGCACGAGCCCGTGCATGGCTGCGGTCCCCTTCGCGGAGCGCAGAGGAACCGGCGAGAAGGCCTGAATGAGTCCCACGCCCGGAGCGACGAGCGCAGCTCGACTTCACGCTCGACGAAGTCCCACTCTTCCGTCGCCCGGGCCGCACCGACGAGGTCGTCGAAGCGCTGGGTGTCAGCCGGGGCGAACTCGAATCAGGTGAGGAAGTCGAACCCGGCGCCGTGGTCGCGCTCGTGAAACAGCCGTCGCGCCATGGTGGGCAGGGACTTCGAGCCGATGCTGGTGAGCTCCCGACGTTGCAGAAGCTCGCACTCATCACCTCGGTCTTGTACCCGTGGGCCTTGCAGTCACTGGAGATCTTCGTCACCGACATCACGCCCGGGTATTCCGCCGGCGCATACGGAGCCTTCCCGGTGCGCTCGAGGTGCCAGTCGAGGATGCGCCCCTCGAAGGAATGAGCGTCACGTTCGCCTTCGCACCGGCGACGGCCGGGTGGAACCCGAAGAGCAGGGTGAGGTTGTCCGGGGCGCGCTTGGTCAACGCCACGAAGACAGGCAGAAGTGACCGGCTGCGGCAGCGTCGCTGCCAATAATTGACAGCTGACGCGTACGCGCAGCCAGGCGTCCTCACGAAGTCTGACCTCGATGGCGCTGGCTTCGTTCCTGCACACGGGCGGCACGGCAGGCCTGATCCCTTCGAGTGTTCCTACTCCCTTCTGACTGAGGATGACCCATGACGAGAACCGCGGTGCTGGTGATGTCGAGCGTGATGGTCTTTGCGTGCGTTGAAGCGCCATCGCTTCAACCCGCTGAGGACCCTGTCGCTCCCTTGAATCAATTCCACGCCCGGTCGCAGCAGGCGCTGACCCTGGCGGACGGCGGCCAGTGCCCGATCTCCGTGAACGCCGACGCGGAGTTGATGATTCGCAACCTCCTCGTCGTCGAGGAC
>JBILEB010000106.1:0-25305 GCA_044352295.1 Myxococcaceae bacterium | reverse complement strand
CGGGCATGTTGTTCACCCTCAAGGCGACGCTGACCCTCGGCGCGCTGGCGCCGGTGCTGGTGTTCTGGGGCTGGTTCGCGGCGTTCGCCGCACTGACGAGCTGGGTGGTGGAGAAGTTCGACGGGCCACTGGGTGCGCTCGGCACGCACGGCGCAGCGCTCCTGGTGATGCAGGCGCTGCCCGCGACGCTCCCGTTCGTGCTCGTGCGCTTGGGGCTCGACCTGCTCGCTGGCCGCGGCCTTCCCTTCTGAGCCAGCGGAGCTCGGCCTCGACCCCTGACGAAATCGTGCAGCCCCGCTGCCCCGGCCGCGCTAGACGCCTGCGCCGTGGCAACCATCATCGGTGTTCCGAGAGAGTCTCTTCCAGGTGAGCGCCGCGTCGCGGCGACGCCCGAGTCGGTGAAAAAGCTGGTCGCGCGGGGCCTGTCGCTCCACGTCGAGAAGGGCGCCGGCGCGGCGGCCGGGTACGCCGACCAGGCCTACGTCGAGGCCGGCGCGACGCTGGTGGACTCGGCGTGGGGCTGTCAGGCGATCTTCAAGGTCCGGCCACCGACCGTCGACGAGGTGGGCCGCCTGACGCCGAAGACGCTCGTGGTGTCCCTCATGCAACCAGAGCGCAACCCGCAGCTCGTCGGCGCGCTCGAGGCGAAGGACGCCACGGCGCTCGCGCTGGAGCGAATCCCTCGTGTCACGCGGGCCCAGAAGATGGACGTGTTGTCGTCGCAGGCGAACCTCTCGGGCTACCGGGCCGTCGTCGAGGCCGCGGCCCATCTGCAGGGCTTCATGGGACCGCAGGTGACGGCCGCCGGCTCGACCCCTCCCTCGAAGGTGCTCATCATCGGCGCCGGCGTCGCGGGGTTGGCGGCGGTCGGTGCGGCGAGGGCCCTCGGCGCCGAGGTGCGCGCCTTCGACACCCGCGCAGCGGCCCGGGAGCAGGTCGAATCTCTCGGGGCCCGCTTCCTCGAGGTGAAGCTGCAGGAGAGCGGTGAAGGCCAGGGTGGCTACGCGAAGGTGATGAGCCCCGAGTTCATCGCCGCCGAGATGGCGCTCTTCCGCGCCCAGGCGAAGGAGGTCGACGTCATCATCAGCACGGCGCTCGTCCCGGGGGCGAAGGCGCCCACGCTGGTCCCTCGCGACGTGGTGGAGGCGCTCAAGCCCGGCTCCGTGGTGGTCGACATGGCCGCCGAGCAGGGCGGCAACTGCGAGCTGACGAAGCCCGGTGAGGTCGTCGAGCACCAGGGCGTGAAGATCCTCGGCTTCACCGACCTCGCCAGCCGCATGGCGAACACCTCGAGCCGGTTCTTCGCGATGAATCTGGTGCACCTCTGCGGCGAGCTCGGCAAGGGCGACACGCTGGAGCTCCCGCTCGAGAACGACGTCATCCGTCCCGCGCTGCTGCTGCACGAAGGCAAGGTGTTGCCGCCGCTGCCAGTGAAGGAGCCTTCTCCCAGCACCGCGCCGCCGCACGTCCCCAAGCCCGACGCGAAGCCGCAGCAGCAGCAGCTCCAGTCGCCCTCACGGGGCGCGTGGGGCAGCACCATCGGCGGCCTGCTCGTCATCTCGGTGTTGTTCGGCCTGGGCCGCTTCGCGCCGTCGGACTTCCTTCAGCACTCGACCGTCTTCGTGCTGGCCTGCTTCATCGGCTGGCAGGTCGTGTGGGCGGTGACGCCCGCGCTGCACACGCCGCTCATGAGCGTCACCAACGCCATCTCGGGCATCATCATCATCGGCGGTCTCTTGCAGGTCGGTGACGGGCTCGACCTGCCCACGGTGCTTGGCGTGTTGGCCGTCTTCTTCGCCACCATCAACATCGCCGGCGGCTTCCTCGTCACCGAGCGCATGCTCAAGATGTTCCGGCGGGATGACACCGCCGCGCCTTCGGCCCCGCACGGAGGAGGTCACCGATGAACGGCGTGCTGGCGATCGCGTACCTGTCGGCGGGCGTCCTCTTCATCCGCTCGCTGGCCGGCTTGTCCAAGCAGGAGACCGCCACCAGCGGCAACGAGCTGGGCATGGTGGGCATGGCCATCGCGGTCGCGGTGGCGATGGTGACGTGGATCATGGGCGCCCACGATCCCGTCGCGAAGGAGCTCCACCTGCGCGCCACGGCCCTGGTGCTGCTGGCGGGCGCCATTGGCGTGGGGTTCTTCATCGGAGCGACGCTCGCGAAGCGGGTCGAGATGACGGGCATGCCCGAGCTCGTCGCGGTGCTGCACAGCTTCGTGGGCCTGGCGGCGGTGCTGGTCGGCTTCTCGAGCTACCTGCATCCCCACGGCATCTCGAGCGACTCGGTGGCGGTGGTGGTGCACGAGGTCGAGGTGTGGATTGGCGTGGCAGTCGGCGCCGTCACCTTCACGGGCTCCATCATCGCATGGGGCAAGCTCAAGGGGTCCATCTCGGGCAAGCCGCTGCTCCTGCCGGGACGGCACGCGCTCAACGCGGTGGTGGCGCTCGTCATCATCGGGTTGGCCGTGCCCTTCGTGCAGGGCGGCGCGCCGGGCGGAGTCTGGTTCCTCGTCGCGATGACGGTGCTGGCGGCGCTCCTGGGCGTGCACCTGGTGATGGCCATCGGCGGCGCAGACATGCCGGTGGTGGTGTCGCTCCTCAACAGCTACTCCGGCTGGGCGGCGGCGGCGGCGGGCTTCATGCTGTCGAACGATCTGCTCATCGTCACCGGTGCGCTGGTCGGCAGCTCCGGCACGATCCTCTCGATCATCATGTGCCGGGCGATGAACCGCTCCATCTTGAGCGTGGTGTTCGGAGGCTTCGGCACCGGTGACGCGAAGGCCCCGGCGGCGGGGACACCCGTCAGCGGTGAGGTGCGGGAGCTCAAGGCCGACGAGGTCGCCGAGGCGCTGGGCCAGGCGCGGCAGGTCGTCATCGTGCCCGGCTACGGCATGGCGGTGTCTCGCGCGCAGGGCGCGGTGAACGAGCTCACGCGCACGCTGCGGGAGAAGGGCATCACGGTGCGCTTCGCCATCCACCCCGTCGCCGGGCGGCTGCCGGGACACATGAACGTGCTGCTGGCCGAGGCCGGGGTTCCCTACGACATCGTGCTCGAGATGGAGCACATCAATCAGGACTTCCCGCAGACCGACGTGGTGCTCGTCATCGGCGCCAACGACATCGTCAACCCGAGCGCGCTCGACGATCCCAGCTCGAGCATCTACGGCATGCCGGTGCTCGAGTGCTGGAAGGCGCGGCTGACGGTGGTCTTCAAGCGCGGCATGGCAGCGGGCTACGCCGGCATCGACAACCCGCTCTTTACGCTCGAAGGCACCCGCATGCTGTTCGGCGATGCGAAGAAGAGCGTCGACGCGCTGGTGACGGCGCTGCGGAAGTAGGCGTCAGACGTCGACGAGCCAGCCGTGGTGGTCCTTCTGGGCGCCGCGCTGGATGGCCGTGATGGTGGCATAGAGGTCGAGCCCCAACGGGCCCGGCTTGCCGCCGTTGATGACCATCGGCTCTCCCGCGAAGGACAGCTCTCCCACTGGGCTGATGACTGCCGCGGTGCCAGTGCCGAAGACCTCTTTGAGCTCGCCCTTCGCGTGGGCAGCGCGGAGTTCCTTGACGGACACCGGCCGCTCTTCCACCTTCAGCCCCCGGTCCTTCGCGAGCACCAGCACGGAGTCGCGCGTCACGCCCGCGAGGATGGAGTCCGACAGTGGCGGCGTGATCAGCGTGTCACCGACCAGCACGAAGAGGTTCATGGTGCCGACCTCTTCCACCAGCTCATGCGTCTGGCCGTCGAGCCAGAGCACCTGGTCGTAACCGGCCTTCTTCGCCTTGACGGCGGCGTGAAGGCTCGCGGCGTAGTTGGCGCCAGCCTTCGCAGCGCCCAGGCCTCCACGGGGCGCACGCACTTCGACGGTCTCGACCCAGATGCGCACCGGCTTGAGCGCGCTGCCGCCGTAGTAGCTGCCCACCGGCGTCGCGATGATGAAGTACGTGTAGGCGTTGGCCGGGCGCACGCCGAGGAAGGCCTCGGTCGCGATGAGGGTCGGGCGCAGGTACAGCGCGGTGCCTTCGGTCTTCGGGACCCAGTCGGCCTCGACGCGCACCAGCGCCTTGCAGGCCTCGACCATCTGCTCGGCGGTGGGCGTCGGCATGCACAACCGCGGAGCCCCGGTCATCATGCGCCGGGCGTGCTCGAAGGGTCGGAAGAGCCGCAGCGTACCGTCCATGCCGCGAAACGCTTTGGAGCCCTCGAACATCGCCTGGCCGTAGTGGAAGACGCCCGCGGCGGGGTCGATGCCGAGCGGCCCGTACGGCTGGATTCGCGGCGCGTGCCAGCCCGTCTCCGTCGTGTAGTCCATGACGAAGAGGTGGTCGGTGAAGAAGCGGCCGAAGCCCAGCTCGCCATCAGGGGGCTTCGGCTTGAGGGTGGCGACCTTCGATACCTGGATTTCCATGGAACCCTCGCTCAAGACGGCGACTGCGACGTCGGCCCCTTACACGCCTTCCCCGGCCGCCAAAAGCCCCACTCCGTGACGCACGTGGCCGTCGGGCAACGCGAAGCCGGAGCCGAACGGATGCAGGCGAAAGCGAACCTTCGGCCGCAGAGGCCCCCCCCGGCCCTCGTCACCCGGCGCCCACGGCGACCGGGATGAGCGCAGCCGAAGTCGAACTGACGACACGTGTGAAAACTGGCGGGGCTTCAGACGCGTGGCACCCTGTCACACATGATGAAAGACCGTCGCAGCCGCGATCGCCGCAGTGACCGCTCGGTGCAGTTCGAGACCCGCCGCGCCGAGGAGCGCCGCGACTACCCCCGCTTCGAGGTCGCGCTCGACGTGCGTGAGCCACATGGGCGCAGCCGCTCCTGCTTCGGTGATCTCTCGCCCGAGGGCGCGGCCTTCGTCACCACCGCCCCACCGCTCGGAGACATCGTCCTCCTGCGCGTTCACCTGCCGGACCTCGACGGCCCCATCATCGCCGTGGGCCGGGTGCTCGCGCGCACGGGCGTCAGCGCTGGGGTGCAGGTGGGCGTTCGCTTCACCGAGATCGACATCGCTGCGCAGCTCGCCATCGCCGAGTGGGCTCAGGACAAGCTCCTGTCACGCCGCGCCACGACGGTGAGCCGGGCGGTGAGACCGATTCCGCTCACGCAGGTCGTCGCGCGCGGCTGGTCGCGCTTCAAGCCCGCCAGCGCCCTGGCCCAGCTTGGCTGACACGACCGTTCCGCGCTGAACTGGGCATCACGGGTGTCGCGCCCCACACCCTCGACGCCGCGGACCTGGTCAGGCCGTTCGCCTCCGCAAGGCGTGGCACCGGCGTGGCGGGCCCGTGACGGCGCCGGCTGACGTTCGTCCGAGGGTGGTTTCCGTGGTCGACAAGCGCACCCGGCGCTGATGGGGTTGCGCCGCCGCACCGACGCTTTTAGAGAGCGTTCGGCTTTAGACTTCGTCTAGAGCCACACTTCATCTCGTTCGCAGGAGTTCACACCATGACCTCTCGACTCACCGCGGCCCTCGCCGCTGCTCTCGCCCTCGGCGCGGGCGACGTCTGGGCGCAGAGCGCTGCGCAATCACCCACCACCTGGTGGCCCGATCAGCTCGACCTCACCCCGCTGCGCCGAAACGCCCCCACCTCGAACCCGCTCGGCAGCGACTTCGACTACGCGAAGGCCTTCGCGACGCTCGATCTCGCCGCGGTCAAGGCCGACCTCAAGCTGGTGCTCACCACCTCGCAGGACTGGTGGCCGGCCGACTACGGCAACTATGGCCCCTTCTTCATCCGGCTCGCGTGGCACGGCGCCGGCACGTACCGCGTCGGTGACGGCCGCGGCGGCGCGGGCGGCGCTCAGATGCGGTTCGACCCCCTCAACAGCTGGCCGGACAACACGAACCTCGACAAGGCGCGGCGCCTGCTGTGGCCCATCAAGCAGAAGTACGGCCAGAAGCTCTCGTGGGGCGACCTCATGGTGCTCTCGGGCAACGTGGCGCTCGAGACGATGGGCTTCAAGACATTCGGCTTCGCTGGCGGCCGTAAGGACGAGTGGGAGCCCGACCTCACCTGGTGGGGGCCCGAGAAGAAGCTGCTCGCCGACGAGCGGTACGGCAAAGACCGCTCGCTCCAGAAGCCCCTGGCCGCAGTGCAGATGGGCCTCATCTACGTGAACCCCGAAGGCCCCAACGGCAACCCGGATCCGCTCGCCGCCGCGAAGGACATTCGTGAGACGTTCGGCCGCATGGCGATGAACGACGAAGAGACGTTCGCGCTCATCGCCGGCGGTCACACCTTCGGCAAGGCGCACGGCGCGCACGACCCCTCGAAGTGTGTCGGCGCGGAGCCGGCCGCCGCGGGCCTCGAGGAGCAGGGCCTGGGCTGGAAGAACAAGTGCGGGACCGGCAAGGGCAAGGACGCCGTCACCAGCGGGCTCGAAGGCGCCTGGTCGGTCAACCCCGTCGCGTGGACCAGCAACTACCTCGACAACCTCTACGGCTTCGAGTGGGAGAAGACGAAGAGCCCCGGCGGCGCCACGCAGTGGATTCCAGTCAAGGGCGGCGGCGCGAACCTCGTGCCCGACGCGCACGACCCGGCCAGGCGCCACGCGCCCATCATGTTCACCACCGACCTCGCGCTGAAGTTCGACCCCGAGTACGCGAAGATCGGCAAGCGCTTCAAGGAGAAGCCCGAGGAGTTCCGCCTCGCGTTCGCCAAGGCGTGGTTCAAGCTCACCCACCGCGACATGGGCCCGCGCGCCCGCTACCTCGGCGCCGAAGTCCCGGCCGACGAGCTGATCTGGCAGGACCCGCTCCCGAAGGCGACCGGCGCGGTCATCGCGGACAAGGACCAGGCGGCGCTGAAGGCGAAGATCCTCGCCAGCGGCCTCACCGGCCCGCAGCTGGTGCGCACGGCGTGGGCTTCGGCCTCGACGTTCCGCGGCACCGACATGCGCGGCGGAGCGAACGGCGCGCGCGTGCGGCTGGCCCCCCAGAAGGACTGGGCGGCGAACGACCCGAAGGAGCTCGCCGAGGTGCTCAAGAAGCTCGACGCCGTGCAGAAGGACTTCAACAAGGGCGCGACGAAGGTGTCCCTCGCTGACGTCATCGTCCTTGGCGGCAACGCGGCCATCGAGGCGGCGGCGAAGAAGGGCGGCGTCGAGGTGACGGTGCCGTTCACGCCAGGCCGGGTCGACGCGACGCAGGAGCAGACCGACGCGAAGTCCTTCGCGGTGCTCGAGCCGACGGCCGATGGCTTCCGCAACCACTTCGGCGCTGGGCAGACCCGCTCCCCGGCCGACGCGCTGGTGGAGAAGGCGGCGCTGCTCACGCTGACGGTGCCCGAGACGACGGTGCTGGTGGGCGGCCTGCGCGCGCTCGACGCCAACACCGGCAAGGCGAAGCACGGCGTGTTCACCGACAAGCCGGGCACGCTGTCGAACGACTTCTTCGTGAACCTGCTCGACCCCTCGACGAAGTGGTCGAAGGCGAAGACCGAGGGCCTCTACGAGGGCGTGAGCAAGGACGGCAAGACGAAGTGGACGGCCACGCCGGTCGACCTCATCTTCGGCTCCAACGCCGAGCTGCGCTCCATCGCCGAGGTGTATGGCCAATCGGACTCGAAGGAGAAGTTCGTGCGCGACTTCGTGGCCGCGTGGACGAAGGTGATGAACCTCGACCGCTTCGACGTGAAGTCGAACTGACGGTCGCGCAGGTGATGCACGACGGGGCCGGAGCGGAGGTTCGTCCTCCCTCCGGCCTGTTGTTTTTCAAGTTCGACTCCGGCTTCGCTCACCCCGGTCGTCTTCTCAGCACTCGATGATGTTGACGGCGAGGCCGCCGCGCGCGGTCTCTTTGTACTTCGACGACATGTCCGCGCCGGTCGCGCGCATGGTGGCGATCACCTTGTCCAGCGACACCTTGTGCTTGCCGTCACCCGACAGCGCCAGGCGCGCGGCGTTGATGGCCTTCACGCTGCCCATCGCGTTGCGCTCGATGCACGGCACCTGCACCAGCCCGCCGATGGGATCGCACGTGAGACCGAGGTTGTGCTCCATGCCGATCTCGGCGGCATTCTCCACCTGCTCTGGCGTGCCGCCCATCACCTCGGCGAGCGCTCCCGCCGCCATCGAGCACGCCACCCCCACCTCGCCCTGACAGCCGACTTCGGCGCCCGAGATGCTCGCGTTCTTCTTGTAGAGCGCGCCGATGGCGGCGGCCGTGAGGAGGAACCGCACCGCGCCCTCGTCGTCCGCGTTGGGCACGTGGCGTCGGTAGTACGTGAGCACCGACGGGATGATGCCAGCCGCGCCGTTGGTGGGCGCCGTCACCACGCGGCCCCCGGCGGCGTTCTCTTCGTTCACCGCGAGCGCCCACAGGTTGACCCAGTCGATGACGACGAGCGGATCGCTGACTCCCCGAGGGTCCGCGCGCAGCCGTCGGTACAGGGCCGCGGCGCGACGCTTCACCTTGAGGCCACCGGGGAGAATCCCTTCCCGCTCGCAGCCGCGCTGGACGCAGGCCTCCATGGCGCGGGCGATCTCCACGACGCCCGCGCGCACCTCGGCCGCGGGTCGCACGGCCTGCTCGTTCGCCAACATGAGCGTCGAGATGGCGAAGCCGTGCTGGTTGCACAGCTCGAGGAGGCCGTCGCCTGAGCTGAACGGGTACGGCACGGTGGCGCCTGCCGGTGAAGCGAGCCCGCCCTCGGGCGTGCCCTCGTGGTTCACCACGAAGCCACCGCCGACCGAGTAGTAGACGCGCTCGGTCACCACCGCGCCCGCTTCGTCGAGGGCCGAAAACCGCATGCCGTTGGGGTGCAAGGAGAGCTTCTCCCGCCGGTGGAAGACGATGGCGTCGCTGGCGAACGCGACCGGCCGCTTGCCCAGCATCGAGAGGCGCTGGCTGCGCGTGATGGAACCGACGCGGTCGGCCACGGCGTCGACGTCGACCGTCTTCGGGTCCTCCCCTTCAAGGCCCAGCATCACCGCCACGTCGCTGCCGTGGCCCTTGCCGGTGAAGCCCAGGGAGCCGAACAGCTCGACCTTCAGGCGCGCCACCCGGCCCAGCGCTCCATCGGCCTCGAGGCGTTCGGCGAAGCGGCGCGCGGCACGCATGGGGCCGACGGTGTGCGAGCTCGAGGGGCCGATGCCGATCTTGAAGATGTCGAAGACGCTGATGTGCTCCATGGGGCGAGGAGCACTGTAGCGACGCGCAGCCGCGCGCCCCGTGTCAGTTGCTGGCGCGGTGCATCACGACGCCGGGTCGACGTTGCGTGGACCTGACGAAAGAGCACCGCGTCTGGCGCGTCACGTTGACACGATGTCAGGGCCGAGCCGCAGAAGAACCACCAGGTTCCTGCAATCAGGCCATGGCACCGGGCTCGCACTGCGCGGCCGCATGCTGCAACGTCTCGCCTTCGTCCTGTCCGTTGGTCTGGCCACCGCCAGCGCCGCCGAGCCACGCGCCGGGTGCGCGGAGCTGAAGAAGACGGCGCGCTTCACCGTGTACTTCGACCACGTCGAGCTCGAGAAGCTGGTGCAGACGGTGAGCGACGCGACCTGCCTGTCGTTCCTCGTGTCGGACGGCGTGAAGGGCCGCATCAGCATCGTGGGCCCCGAGAACGGGAAGCTGAAGCTCGACGCCGACGCGTTCTACGCGGCGTTTCTGGCGGCGCTCGACGCCAACGGCCTCGCCGCGGTGCCGCAGGGCCGTTTCGTGCGCATCGTCGAAAAGCGCAGCGCGCGGCAGTTCCCGGTGCCGCTGGTGGGCTCCACGGGCGAGGGGCCCGGCGGCGAGGGCATCGTCACCCGGCTCTATCGCGTGCAGCACGCCGAGTTCGACACCGTGCGCACCGCCGTGGCGGCGTTCTCGAGCGCGGGTGGCGACGTGGTGCCCGTCGCGCCGGACCTGCTCATCGTCACCGACCTCACCTCGAACCACGCGCGCATCGGACGGCTGATCGACGAGGTCGACGTCAAGCGTCCCGCGACCGACGTCGTGCGGCTGGTGAAGGTCCGGTTCGCCGCCGCCACCGACGTGGTGGAGCTGCTGTCACGCGCGCTCGCGGCGAAGCCCGGGATCCGCCCACAGGACGCGGTGGTGTCGCTCGCGGACGAGCGGACCAACCGGGTGCTCCTGGCGGGCGCTGTGGGTGCCGTCGACCGCGCCGAGCGGCTCCTCGCCGAGCTGGATCTCGAGGTGCCTGGCGACGCGCGCGCCCGGGTCGTGAAGCTCAAGAACGCCGACGCCAAAGAGCTCGCAAGCACGCTCGAGGCCATGGCGAGCGGCGGCCAGACCCGACGCGCACCCGGCGCACCACCAGCCCCCGGAGCGGCTGCCACCACCGGCGACATTCGCATCAGCGTGAACGAGGCGCTCAACGCCCTGCTCGTCATCTCGAACGGCAACGACTACCGCGCGCTCCTCGACATCATCACGCAGCTCGACCAGCCGGTGCGCCAGGTCTTCATCGAGACCGTCATCATGGAGGTGAACCTGCAGCGCGACACGCGGCTGGGCGTCGCGGCGCACGGCGTCGGCGGCAACACCGACACCGGCTTCGTCTACGGCAGCCAACCGGAGGGCGCGCCGTCGTCCTTGTCGCTGTCGTCGCTGGCCACGTCCGCGGGGCTGCTCTTCGGCCTCCAGGGCAGCGCGCTGTCGCAGATCGCCTCGGCGCTGGGCCTCCGCATCCCCGCCTTTGGGCTCACCGTGCAGGCCTCGCAGGGCACCTCTGACGTCAACGTTCTCTCGATGCCCCACATCCTCACCGCCGACAACAAAGAGGCGGAGATTACGGTGGGCCAGCGCATTCCCTTCCAGCTCGGCGTCAACCAGGCGCAGCTCGCCCAGCTGCTCGCCACGGGGAACACCACCGGCGCGAACCTCACCAGCCTCACCGGCAACATCTCGCGCGAAAAGGTCGAGCTGAAGCTCACCGTCAAGCCGCACATCGGTGATGACGGCGCGATTCGGCTCGACATCAACCAGCAGGCCGAGGAGCTGGCGGGGACCAGCAGCACCGCCGGGCCCATCACCTCGACGCGCGGGCAGAAGACGTCGGTGGTGGCCAAGGACGAAGAGACGCTGGTGCTGGGCGGCATCATGCAGGACCGGGAGATCGAACAGGTCTCGAAGATTCCCCTGCTGGGAGACATTCCGCTGCTGGGTGTGCTGTTCCGGAACACGACGAAGACGAAGACGAAGGTGAACCTGCTGGTGTTCCTCACGCCGCACGTCATCGACGGCCCGGCGGACTTCAAGAAGTTGATGGAGAAGAAGATGGCGGAGCGCGCCCGGGTGCTCGCCCAGGCCTCGATTGCGCGGCTGGAAGAAACCGACCTCGACGCGCGACCTGGACCGCTGGCGGCCATCGCGAGGGCCCTCGCCACGGCGGAGAAGGCCATCATCGCGCCCTCGCGGCCGTGACGTGCGGCCTCACGGCGCTACGCGCGCCCAGCCCTCGACCTTCGCGAGATCCGAGACGAGCTGGTCGACCAGCGGCGGCACCAGCTCGAGGACCGAGCCACCCGAGCCCTGGGCGCGGTACTCGCTGGTGAGCGCGCGCTCGGGGTAGCTCGCGACGAGGAGCGACGCCTCGACGGCACCGGCGCTCGTCGAGACGACCGACAGCGCCACCTCGAGTCCCTTGAGTCGAAGGCGCTTGAGCGCCGCGCGGGCGTCAGCGTCGGACTCGCCCGTGGGAGCGCGCGTGAGGCGCCAGGCCGACAGGGAGGCCTCCAGCGCGCGCTGGCCTGCCTCGACCACGCCCGCCGTCTTCGAGCGATCGACGACCGTCGCCAGCGACACGTAGGCCGTCTTCGCGGGAGCCGGTTTCAGCACAGCCGGCTTCTTCGGACCGGCGGCCACCGCCTGCGCGACGAGAAGGAGGACGACGGCCCAGCGCTTCACGGGTGAACCTTCGTCACCAACACCTCTCCGAGCGAGCGGCTCAGGCGCACGCCGCGCGAAGCGGGGAACTTCGCGAGTCCCTCGGCGCGCAGGCGCGGCGCGACCTCGGCTTCGTAGCGGCGAAACACCTCCATCGAGGGGAAGCGGTAGCGCACCTCGAAGCGCAGCGGCGCCTGGGCCGTCGGCTCCATTCGAACGAGGCTCGCCTCGGCCGCGCCACCTTCCAGCACCTCGGCCAGGTGTCCCTCGGTCAGCCAGCGCACGTACTCCCCCGCCACGCTCAGCTCGTCGAACTCTGCCGTCACCGTGTAGGCAATGGTCATCGCGAGGCTCCTACCACGCTCGGCGTGGCACGACTGACACGCGTTGAGTGCGAGCGGGGGTCGAGGTGGCTACGGAATCCGCTCACCTGGTGGGGGCGTTCCATGACGGCCGTTGAACGACGAACCGCGCTGGCGACGCGCGATGAAGTGCTGGAGCACCTTCTTCAGCGAACGAGCCGCACGTTCGCCCTGGTGATTCCGCGCCTGCCCGAGCCGACGCGGGAGGCCGTGACCGTCGCGTACCTGTTGTTGCGGCTGGCCGACACGGTGGAGGACTCGCCGAGCTGGCCGGTCCTTGCGCGCCAGGCGGCCCTGGGACACCTCGCCGAGGCGCTGACGAGACAGCCGGCCGAGGTGGAGGCGCTCGCGGCGACGTGGCGCTGGTCGGGCGTGACGAGGGACGAGGGGTGCCTCGAGCTGCACGAACGGACCCGCCTCGTCCTCGAAGCCCTCTCGGCGCTGGGCGGTGCTCGACGCGAGGTGGTGGTAAGTCACGTGGTGCGCTCGGTGCGTGGAATGCAGGCGATGCTCGACCACGCCACCACGCGCGGGCACCAGCTCACCTCGGCGCAGCAACTGCGCGACTACTGCTACGTGGTCGCGGGCATCGTCGGCGAGCTGCTCACCGCCCTCTTCCTCCTCGACGTGCCCTCGCTGGGGCCCGTGGCCAAGCAGCTCGAGGCGCGCGCCGTGGCGTTCGGGGAAGGGCTCCAGCTCGTCAACATCCTCAAGGACACCGACGCCGATGCGGCCGAGGGCCGGTGCTTCGTGCCACCGCAGGTGCCACGCGCCGAGCTGTTCGCCCTGGCGCGCGCCGACCTCACGCAGGCGCGCGAGTACGTCGAGCTGCTCCGACAGAATGGAGCACCGACCGGCATGGTGGCGTTCACCTGGCTGCCGGTGGCGTTGGCCGGGGCCGCGCTCGCGGCCGTAGAGGCCCGAGGTCCTGGCGCGAAGGTGGACCGAGAGGCGCTGCTGGCCCTCGTGGCGGAGGTCGACGCGCAGTTGGCCGGACCGGCCTGAGCGGGGCGTGTGGTCGATTGTGTGAAGCGGCGGAGGCATCCCGGCACCTGGTCGGCATGCGAACGTCGGTCGTCCTGCTCCTGGTGCTCTTCACGGGCTGTTGGTCACCCCACCCGGCGGTAGACGACGGGCTCACCCCCATCCGGCGGGAAGGAGCGGTGGCGCGTGATGCCGGTCCGCCCCCACCAGACGCCGGCGGGCCGCGCGATGCAGGGCCAACGCTCGAGGTCGACGCGGGGCCGCTGCCAACGACGCCGCTGGTACCGTTCGTCGAGGCGCTGCCACCGTCGGGGTGTGGAACGCTCCGAAGTCAGCTGCTGGCGCGTACTCCGCGAGACGCCGGGTGTGGAAACGGCTGTCTCTTCCAGGTGACCGAAGGCGCCGGGGTGCTCGCCTACCGCTCCGGTTCGAGCGCCGCCCAGGACAACGTCTGGTTTCCCGTCGAAGGCGGGCTGGGCGAGGGCTTCGTCATCTTCACCTCCGAGCGCGCCAACGGCACCGAGCGGCGGCTGGTCGCGAAGTCGCTGGCGACCGACGCGGTGTTCGAGCTGCAGCGGCTGGGCCCCGGAAACGTCTCGGTCGTTGGCCAGTGGTTCGGCGGCTTCTTTCACTACGTGGTGACCGAGTGGCCGACCCCGGCCGGCGGTCCCAACCCGCGCTCGAGCCTCCGCGCGTGGAGTTCCGCCACGCCAGTCGCGGCTGAGGTGGTGGCCGAGCTGCCGAGCCCGTTGAGCGCGGGCTTCGGCGTCAACTCGCTCACGGCGTATGTCTACGTGCTCGCGTTGATGGACGGCCTCTATGAGGTGCCGCTGTACGGCGTGAATCGGCAGGCCCGGCGCCTGGTCGAGGCGACCGGCATCACGGCGCTGGCGGTGGCCGACACCGGACCCATCGCCTTCGCCACCGACGGCCCGGGCGGACGGAGCATCGTGGCCGGCTCCCTGGGGGGCGGTCCCGTTCGGCTGCGGGTGCTCTCGACCCAGCTCACGGCCAGCAGGCTGGGCATCCTCGACTACGACACGGTGGTGGCGCTGGACCCCTCGCGCGGTGTGTTCCTGCTCGACGCTGACGGCCAACGAGCGCCGCGGCTGCTCTACGCCCAACGGGACTTCGTGCAGGGCTTCCGGCGCGTCACGGAGCTGCTGGTCCCGCCGTTCGGTGGCGGGGTGTGGGTGACGGAGCTGTGCGACCCCGACGCCGACGCGCCGACGTGGGGGACCGTCGAGCTCGAGCTGCCGAGCCCCACCGGCGCCGTGCCGTCACGCCCTGGCCGGGCGAGGTGGGTGACCGGCACTGCCGACTGGCCGTGGCGCACCCCCGTGCTCGACACGCACGCCTGGGAGCGGCCGATCGACCGCGAGGGCACGTGGGGAGCGTTCCTGCTCCAGGTCGTGGGCCCCTGACGGAGCAACAGCCTGGGCCGTGGCTATTCTGGGAGCAGCCCCTCGCCAGGCCCCTCGATGTCACCGAGCGCAACTTCGTGGCGACGGTGCTCTCCTCGGAGCAGGCGCGCGCGGCCGAGGGCCAGGCGGTGGCGGCGTCGCTGTGTGGCGACGGGCCGTTCCGGCTGGGTCGAGGTCCGGCTGTGACATCGTGGTCGACCACCCGAGCGTGTCGCGCGACGGTGGCGTCCTGCGCAGCGTTGGGGACCGGTGGCAGTTCGAGCCGACCGCGTTCGATGGGGCGGCCGTCGTCCGCAGCTCGGCCTCGCGCCTGCGGGGCGGTCGAAGTGGTCTTCTTCACCTCGGAGGCCCTCGCTCACCACCTCGACCGGTGGACAACGGCGGCAGCCTGACGCCTCAGGGGTTGAGCTCGACGACGTAGAGCGTGTGTACGGCGCCGAGGCTCCGGTCTGCCCGGAGCGCGCTCACCTGCGTACTGGTCAACGGAACGAAGGCCGCGGTGCCAGCGGGGTAGAACGAGTCCACCGCGTTCGTCTCACCGGCGCCCTGCCCTGCGACGGTCTGGCTCGAGGCGAAGAGCAGCGTGCGCGAGAGGTCGTACGGCCGCACCTGCACCGTCGCGATCTCCCCTAGAACCGAGACGACGACGTGCTGCTGCACGGTGGCGTGGGGGCCAAAGTCGATGCGCTCGAAGTAGGCCCCGGGCATGGGTGCGGCCGGGCAGCCCCCATCGCCGCTCCCGCCGCGGCTGAAGGTGATGGTCGACGGTGAGGCGAGCGTGCCGCGCAGCAGGGCCGAGCAGACGAGGGCGACGCTGTCGGGCGTGACCGTCTGCACGAGGAGCGCGGTGTTGGGGCCGGCCGGTGGGAGCCCCGTCAGCGTCTGCGTCGTCAGGGGAGAGCCTCCATCGAAGAAGCCACGGACGACGGTGGCGCCGGTCCACTCGGTGAGCTGGGCGCTGAAGGTGCCGCAGGCCATGCCGACGGTCGCGAGCTCCCGGCCGGACCGCGGGAACAGCACGGGGCTGTCGTCATCGTCGTAGAAGTTCGACGGGGTCGTCGAAGACTTGAGGAGCAGCGTGCGCGTGAGGTCGACGCCGGCGTCTGCGTCGAGGAGCACCGGCGTTCCACACAGTCTCGGCTCGACGTGCACGACGCGCAGGCCTTCCGGCAGCTCGGCGACCTGGAAGTAGACGGTGGACTCGTCGGAGTCCTGGCCGCGTTCGCAGACCACCGACGACGCCGAGGCCAGGGCGCAACGAACGAGGCCCGCGCCAGCGACCTGCAGCTTGCTCGTGAGCGTCTGGGTGAGCAGCAGACTGCGCTCACGCGACTACACGGGCGGTGAAACGGGACACACCACACGCATGCCGGAGGCGCCCGGGCCTCCATCGGGAGCCGGCGGCCCAGCCGCGGGGACCCGGCAGCCCCCCCGCCGGACCAGCGGCTTCGATCGCACGGACGCGTCCGCGACGCCCAGCACCGAGGTGGCCTGGACCTGGACGACGCCGGCGGTCGAGGTCTTCAGGTACACGCGCAGCGTACCGGTCGATGGCGACAGGGGCAGGGTGTCGACGTTGTCGGCGCAGGTGGCGGTCGACGAGAGCCGTCCGACCGGCGGCGAGAGCGTGAACGTCACGTCAGCGGCCTGCGGTGGCGGGCGCGCCACGCCACGCTCCACGAACTGGAGCGTCAACGCGGTGCAGGCGCCGGTCAGCACCTCGTCCGGTGGAGCCTCGAAGCGCAGCGCGCGCTCGCTGCCCGCGTCGGGTGGCGGCCCTGCGTCGGCGGGGCCGACCTCGACTTCGACGCGATCGTCACCGAACTGGCGAGCTTCGATGCCCTGAGGCAGCGCTTCGGTCGCGTCGACCGGCTGGGCGCCTTCGGCCGAGCACGCGGGACGATTCTCGAGGTCCAGGAGCCGACCGACGGTGGGAAGTCAGCCATTCCCAAGGACGACCCCGTCTACGGCGATCGATTGGTGGCGAGCTCGAAGCTGCTCAAGACGTTGAAGAAGCTTGCGAAGAAGGCAGGACTCGATTTCGGCATCGACGCGCTCGATGCGCTGCTCGAGAAGGTCGAGCCAGAGCTCGTGTCCGACGCGAACTCGGACAAGCCGCACGCTCCACTGCTGTTTCCGTCGTACCTGGACCTGTGGGCCCAGACACGTGCTCGGCTCGACAGATCGCAGACACCAGACGTCGCGCTGTTTCTCCACGGCCCGCAGCATCAGCCACCGAACGTCAGTGTCATCTGGCGAGCAGACCTTGATGACGTTGACGATGAACACGCGATCGAATGCATCGAAGCGCTCCCGCCTTCATCCCTCGAGGCGGCCTCCGTTCCGTTCGGGGCAGCACTTGCATGGCTGGGGAAGGACACCGAGCGGCAATCCATGAGCGACGTCGAAGGTCGCGACGGCGAGTCGCAAGGCAGCGAAGACCCTGCACTGATGCTTCGTTGCTTTCGCTGGAGCGCGGATGGTGCCGAGCGGCTCGAGCAGGGCAGTCTTCGCCCGGGAGACACCATCGTTGTCAGCTCGACCGTCGGTGGCCTGTTCGCAGGAAGCTTTGACCCGGCTTCCTCTCAGCCGGTCGTCGATCGCGCAGAGGAGGCCATTCTTCGCGGTCGGGCTCGCGTCACGATTCGAATGGAGCTGCGTGGAGTCACGGAGGCCGCAGACGGCTCTCTCGTTGAACCAGCGAACGCGCCAGGCTGGCTCAAGGAACACTGCCGCCAGCTCAATGAGCGGCCCCGAGTTCAACGACGCGTCGAACTCGATGACTGGACCCTGGTCATGCTTCGCGGCTTCGCCCTTGGCGATGCCACGACCGACGGCGAGGACTCGGTGACGACGGGGCGCGCAGTGCTGCTCTCCGAGCACAGCGGCGACGTCGAGCGATGGGCCCGGGGCTTCGCAAAGAACCTCAAGCTCAGCGACGAACTGATCGCCTGCCTCAGCTTCGCTGGCTGGCTCCGTGACGTTGGGAAGGCCGACGAGCGGTTCCAACGGCTGCTCCGCGATGGCACGTTGGCGAGCGTTCACCTCGCGAAGTCCTCTGGAGCCGACTGGTTGCTCGCCAAGTCAGGGCTGGGCCCTCACGAGCGGGCCAGGGCCAAGCGCGCCCGTCGGTTGAGCGGCTACCCCGCTGGGGCTCGACACGAGGTGTTGTCCGCAGCAATGTGTGACGCCGAGGTCGTACGGAAAGAAGCAGCCAAGAAAGGCGTCACGGACTTTGAGTTGCTCCTGCACCTGATCGCGTCACACCACGGCTGGTGTAGGCCGTTCGCACCACCCGTCGAAGCACGACCCGACCTGCAGAAGGAAGCGGTCACGCTCTCGCATGGGCCGCTCGAACTGACGGCGGCAGCGGCGACCACGCTGCACCGCCTCGAGTCTGGCCTCGCCGAGCGCTTCGCGCGACTCACCGAGCGCTACGGGTGGCACCAGCTCGCAGCGCTCGAGATGGTGCTGAGGCTCGCAGACCACAAGGCCAGCGAAGAGGAAGCACGACAAGGAGGCGACGATGCAGACGCTTGAACTGCGGAGCTTTGACGGGTCGACCCTGCTTGGATTCCTCGCATCAGTCGGCGCGCTTCGGCTGTTGGGAGAGTGCGGGGTGGCAGACGCTCGGTTGGCTTTCGACGCGAAGACGAGTCACGCCCGACTGGCTGGGAGCGCCGAGGATCTGCAGTCCAAGGTCGTCAAGGGCGTGCTCGCGGATTCGATCGTCGGGCCCTGGACCTTCCGGGATGCGAAGGGAGCCGTACTCACCCAGCCTTCTGACATGACCGTCGAGGACGTCGCTCGTGAGCGCAACGAGCGACTCTTGCAGAAGAAGCACCGCCGGTACGCGACTGACGTCCTCGGAGCCGTCGTCGCCGGTGAACCCACCGACGAAGGAACCACGGAGTCCACCGAACTGCGCGCGGTCGGCGGCGGCCAGTTGCAATTCTTCAAGCAGATCGCATCGCTCACCGACGAACTCGATGAGGAGCAGATCACTCGAACGCTGACACAGCCATGGACGCACGGCGACAAGGCGGGTGGCCTGCGGCTCACACCCGAAGAAGACCGTTCCTATGCACTTCGCGCTTCAGATCCCTCTCCGGAGGGCGCGTCGGGAGAACGCGCAGCCAATGTGCTCGCGCTGCTGGGTCACACCCTCTTTCCGGTCCTGCCCCAGCGTGGAGGCGCGACCGTTGGGTTTGACCAGAAGACGAACGAGATCTCCTGGGCCTTGTGGGACGGATTCGTCGCGCTGGCGACCGTACAGGCGCTGCTCCCACGCCTCGCCTCAGCATCGCGCGACGACCTTGAAGCCGTCGGCGTGTTCCGAGTCATGCGCGCTCGACGGGTGACTCGCGGCAAGTACCGGAACTTCAGCCCAGCTCAACCGGTGTGGTGACTGGCCGGCCCGACGCAACCCTGATTCCCCGCCCGGGTGTGTGTATGGTGCGCACCCATGAGAACCGCGCTCCTGACGCTCTTCGCCTCCAGCGTCGCCCTCGCGGCGCCGCGCGCGCCGGTGGTGGCCCTGCTCCCGCCCGACGCCGCCGACGCGGATCTCGCCGGCTTCGGACTCATGCTCGAGGCCCGCGCTTCCGAGCTCATCGAGCACACCGGTCGCTTCTCCGAGCTGCACCTCAAGCAGGTCCTCTCGATGGCGGACGCCGAGGGGCTCGACGTCAAGACACTCTCGCAGGAGGCCCAGGCGAAGAAGGCGCGCATCTTCCTCGGCGCCGACCTCGTGGTGACGACCACCCTCGCCTCCGACGCGAAGGGCATGACGCTCACCGGGGCGGTCATCGACGAAACGAAGACGACGCCGTTCTCCGCGAAGCTGCCCATCACCTGGCCCGAGGCCTTGCGCGCCGGCAGTGAGGCCCTCGCGGCGGCGGTGCTCAAGACCGAGAAGCTGACGCTCCCGAACAAGCCCCAGGCCCAGCCGGAGTCGTCGTCACCCGAGGCCGTGCGTCTGCTCTCCCAGTGCTACGCCACCGTCATTCGCCAGCCCCTGGGTGTCGACAACCCCGCCCTCATCGACGGGCCGATGCTCGAGGCCGCCGCCGCGCAGTGTGAGCAGGCGCTCGCCAACGACAAGTCCCTGCGCTTCGCCCACGCCGTGCTGGCCTTCGCGCGCGCCATCATCGGAGACAACACCCGGGCGGCCGCCGCACTCGCAGCGCTCGGCTCCGGCGACGACGTCATCGAGCCCTACACCCTCGCCCGCTTCTGGATGGTGACGCGCTTCCAGTCGAACGGCGCAGGCCTCGCGTCGTTGCGCGACGTCTTGAAGAAGCACCCGGGCGAGCTCATCGCGCTCAACTACCTCGCCGACACCCAGAGTGTGCTCAACGACCATAGCGCCTCGGGCATCTCGTGGACCGAGTACCTCTCCCTCGTTCCCAACTCGCCGTACGCGCTGGGCCGCCTCAGCAAGGAGCTGGCGCGGCAGAATCGACATGACGAGGCCATCACCGCCGCAAAGAGGGCGCTCGAGCTCGCCCCCGACAGCCGCGCCGCGCGGCTCGAGCTCGGCAGCCGCTTCGTCGACGCCAACAAACCCGACGACGCCATCACCACCCTGGCCGCGGTGGCGACCCCCAGCGCCGAGGGCGTGCTGCGCCTGGGCTGGGCCTATTGGCTCAAGGGAGACATCGGGCCTGCCGAGGGCCACTTCCAGAAGGCCCTGGAGCTTGCCCAGGGGCCCGGCGGGTGGCGCACACGCGGCCGCGCCCACTACAACCTCGCGCTCGTCGCCGCGAAGCGCGGAAAGAATGACGCCGCGAAGGCCGCGCTCAAGGCCTCCATGCAGACCGGCTTCAAGGTGCGCACCGTCGACGCCGCGCTGACGAAGGTGGCCCAGGAGGTCGAGCGCGAAGGCTTCGGCGCCGCGCCAAAACCGGACGCCGGCACGCGCCTGGTGATGGGCCCCAGAGAGTCGAGCCTGTTTCCCTTCGATGCCTCGGGAGAGCCGCTCCCCACCGCGAAGAAGGACCCTCCGCCCGAGGGTTTCCTCATCTACAAGTTCTAGAGCCGTCGCATGCCCCTCCCGACTGTCTTCACCGATGCGCTCGCCGCGCACTTCCCCTCAGACTTCAGCTCGACCGACGCCGCCGACCTCGCCACCTATGGCAAGGACTGGACGAAGGTCTTCACGCCCGCGCCGTCGCTCCTCGTGCGCCCGCGCAGCACCGCCGAGGTGGCCCGCCTCCTCTCGCTCGCCAACCAGCACGGCGTGCCCGTCGTGCCCAGCGGTGGACGAACGGGGCTCTCTGGCGGCGCGGTGGCGGCGAAGGGCGAAGTGGTGCTCTCACTCGAGCGCATGCGCGCCATCGAGCCCGTCGACCCGCTCGCCCTGACAGTGCGGGTGCAGGCCGGCGCCATCACCGAGGCCGTTCACCACCACTGCGCGAAGGAGGGCCTCTTCTGGCCGGTGGACTTCGCCTCCAAGGGCTCGAGCCAGGTGGGCGGCAACATCGCCACCAACGCGGGTGGCGTGCGCGTCATTCGCTACGGGCTCACGCGCCAGTGGGTCCTGGGCCTCACCGTCGTCACCATGGCCGGCGAGGTGCTCGAGCTCAACGGCGCCCTCGAGAAGAACAACACCGGCGTCGACCTGCGCCAGCTCTTCATCGGCAGCGAGGGCATTCTCGGCGTCATCACCGAGGCCACGCTCAAGCTCACGCGCCTGCCCGAGAAGGTCGACGTCTTCCTTTTCGCCGTGGCCGACCTGCAGGCGGTGCTCACGCTCTTCGAAGAGGCCCGCAAGGGCCCGTTCACGGTGATGGCCTACGAGTTCTTCACCGACCGCTGCAGCGCTCGGCTCGAGACGCACCGGAAGATCCGCCCGCCCTTCGAGCAGCCGTCCTCGCACTACGTCTTGCTCGAAGTGGAAGCGGCGAAGAGCGGCGCCCTGGATGGCTGGTTGGGCTCGCTGTTCGAGCGGGGCCTGGTGACCGATGGCACGCTCGCGGCCGACTCCGACCAGGCGAAGTTCCTCTGGAGCCTGCGCGAGGGCATCTCGGAGTCCCTCTCGGCCACCGGGCTGCCTCACAAGAACGACATCTCGTTGCCGGTCTCGGGCCTCGGTGCGTTCTGTACCCAGCTCGAGGCGCTCCTCGCGAAGGACTACGCCGGGTGGGAGCTCTGCCTCTTCGGCCACATCGGCGACGGCAACCTGCACGTGAACATCATGAAGCCCGAGGGCCTCGAGAAGGCGGCCTTCCTCGAGCGCACCCACGCCTGTGACGCCGCGGTGTTCACGCTGGTGCAGGCCCACCATGGCAGCATCAGCGCGGAGCACGGCATCGGGCTCTTGAAGAAGGACTTCCTGGGCTACTCCCGCTCGCCGCTCGAGGTGGCGCTCATGCGGCAGGTGAAGGCCTCGCTCGACCCCAAGGGCCTGCTCAACCCCGGCAAGGTGCTGTGAGGCTCACGGGTAGGTGAACGTCATCACGGGCCGGCCCGCGCCCGCCGCGCCGCTCGTGTTCCAGTCAGGGTCGCTCGGGCGGAAGACGCCGCACAGCCCCATGGTGGTGGCGCCCTTGCGCACCTCGAGGCGGAAGGGCACCCAGGCGATCGTGCTGCAGGTGCGGAAATGGTCGACGCGCACGGCGTAGGTGCCCGCCGGAGGCCGCCCGCCATCCACCGGGTAGATGATGTTCTCGATGAGGACGAGGTCCATCGTGCAGCCAGCCTGGGAGTCGAGGTCGAGCGCGCCGACCGCGCACGCCGGAGCCCGCGCGCCGTACCAGACTTCGCACGTGCCACCGTCCGTGAGGGGCTCGTCGAGGTGAAGGTCGAGGTCTTCGGTGGTGTCCCACTTCAGCGTCACCTGCAGATCGGCCCCGCCGCCGTTGAGGACGCACTCGTTGCCCTGACAGAAGAAGCCCGAGGGACACTCGGTCACGCACGCGATGGCGCCGCCGTCGCGCGGGCCGGGACACGGCCGCCCGAGGCCGGCGTCGACGCCGCCCGACCCCGCGTCGACGACGCCGGTGACACACAGCTCTTGCAGGAGGTCGCAGCGTCCGCCGGGGCAGTCCGCGTCGCGGCGGCAGCCGACGCAGCGTGCGGTCACCACGTCGCACACCGGCGTCGCGCCCCCGCAGCCACCACCATCGGCCACGCAGCGCTCACAGCGGCCGAGCCCGCCCTGGAATGAGAGGTCGCACACTGGGGTGTCGCCGGAGCAGCCCTCTCCCAGCGTGCACCGCACGCACCGCTGCGTCGGCACGTCACACACGGGCGTGGCGAGCGAGCAGGCACCACACACCGAGCGAGACCCTGCGTCGCCCGGTGCTCCGCCATCGCGCACCCCGGCATCCACCCGCCCGGCGTCCGCCACAGGGCGACCCGCGTCCACCCGCGCGGGGACACACGTCAGGGTCGTCGGCTCGCACACCTCGTTCGAGCCACACGGCGGACATCGCGTGGGCCCACACGCCACCAGCGACGCCGAGGCCAGAACCAGAGAGCCGGTGAGGGTGAAGAGGAGACGCATGGCGAACCCGATGGAGCATGCCTCCCCTGGGCCGCTCTCGTCAGCTCAGCGCGCGCGCCTTGATGGTGGTGGGCAGCTCGAGCAGCGCCTTCGTCACCTGCGCCGACACGCTCGAGTCGAGGTCCATGACGAGGTACCCGATGTCCGGGTTCGTCGACAGCAGCTGCGCGTGAATGTTGGCGTTCGCGTCGCCGATGACGCGGTTCACGTCGCGCAGCACGCCGGGCACGTTCTGGTGGACGTGCATGATGCGGTGCGTGCCGGGTGAGGGGGGAAGCTCGACTGGCGGGAAGTTCACCGAGCCCGCTGAGGCGCCGAGCTCGACGTACTTGCAGAGGCTGGTCGCCACCTCGCGGCCGATCGCCTCCTGGGCCTCGAGGGTCGAGCCGCCGATGTGCGGCGTGAGGATGACGTTGGGCACGTGCTGGAGCGGCGTCACGAAGCCCTTCGACTCGTTGCCTTCGGGCTCGTCCGGGTAGACGTCGACCGCCGCGCCGCCCAGGTGCCCCGACTTGATGCGCTCGGCCAACGCCTCGAGGTCGACGACGGTGCCACGGCTCGCGTTGATGAGGCACGCCTCTTTCTTCATCACCTCGAGCTGCTTGCGGCCGATGAGGCCCTTCGTCTGCGGCGTCTCGGGCACGTGCAGGGTGACGAAGTCGGACGCCTTGAGCACCTCGTCGAGGGTGCGGCACGGGGTGTTGTTCGACAGCGGCAGCTTGGTCGCCACGTCGTAGTAGAGCACCCGCATGCCGAAGAACTCGGCGAGCACGCCCACCTGACTGCCGATGTGGCCGTAGCCGACGATGCCGAGCGTCTTGCCGCGCACCTCATGGCTCCCGGTGGCCAGCTTCTTCCAGACGCCCTGGTGCATCTCCATGTCGCGATCGCCCAGCTGCCGCGACAGCATGATGACCTCGGCGATGACGAGCTCGGCGACGCTTCGGGTGTTCGAGAATGGCGCGTTGAACACGCACACGCCGTGCTTCATCGCGTCGGCGAGGGCGATCTGGTTGGTGCCGATGCAGAACGCGCCGATGGCCAGCAGGTCTTTTGCGTTGGCCGACTCGAGCACCCGCTTCGTGACGTTCGTCTTCGAGCGAATCCCCAACACCTGCACGCCCGAGAGCTTCTCGATGAGCTCGTCTTCCTTCAAGGCGGCGTTGACGCGGCGAACGGTGAAGCCGGCTTCCTTCAGCTGGGCCTCGGCGACGTCGTGAATCTTCTCGAGCAGCAGCACGGTGAGCGACATGCCCCACGTGTAGCGCGACGCGTCAGGATTGCAAAACCGCGAGATGAAGGCCGGAGCGAAGGAGGGCGGGCGGGACCTGCGAGACGTCGTGAACGCCCCCGCACGCCGGGTGAGTGCAGGCCGGAATCGAGCAGGGCCCTTCGCCGGGGAGGGTCAGTTGAGCAGCTCCGGCACCCGCTGCGTGGCGGCCCGGCGCGCGTCGAGGAGCTCGAGGCCCTGCCGGGTGAGGAAGAAGCGCACGAAGCCGGCGCCTCGCTCGGTGTCCAGCTCAGCCTCGAAGACGGGGCCACCGACGGAGCCCAGAAGCGCCTCCTGATGCAGGTTCTTCACCTGCCCATGCGCCAGGGCGTGGTCGATGCGCCCCACCGCGCCGCCGCTGCGGTGCAGCTCGAGCGCCACCCCGTGGAGGGCCAACGCCAGGCCTTGATCGAGGGGGACGGTCGAGGTGAGGACGCTCACCAACACCCAATACGGAAGCTCGTGGTCGTTCGACACTGCCGAGCCGTATCGGCCGCAGAGGTGCGATGCAAGCCGACACCTGTGAATTCCCTGATGAATCGATGGACTTTCGGGCCATTCATTCGCAAAACCCGTGTCACGTTTTCGGCGGCGCGAGGTGACAACGCCGCATCGACCCAGGAGCCTTCCATCGTGAGAACCACCTCCCGTCCATCGCGGCTGGCTGTGTTCGCTTCGGCGCTGCTCGCCACCAGCGCGCTGGCGCAAGAGCGCGGCAACTTCGCCGGAGACCGCTTTCGCCTCTCGCTGAGCCGCTCGGGCCTCATCGACGTCGAGTGGGCCAACACGGCAAAGCACCTGTCGTGGGACGCGGGGCTGTTGCTCAACTTCTCGCAGAACAACCTGGTGCTCTACCGGGTCAGCGACAACCAGCGCCTCGGCTCGCTCATCGGCACGCGCCTGGGCGGGAACCTCTTCGG
>JBILEB010000243.1:0-7810 GCA_044352295.1 Myxococcaceae bacterium | reverse complement strand
GGCGACTGGGTTCCGGGTGGGCTTCTTCACCAGCGTCGGCGCGGTCGACATGGTGGCGTCGGCGCTCGAGAAGCTCCAGTTCGAGCTGATCGCCGCGATCGCGCCAGCCACGAAAGAGGCGCTCGTACGGCAGGGGCGCCCGGTCGGCGTGGAGGCCGCGGGGGGCGCACTCGAGCTCGCCGAGGCGACGGTCCACTGGCTGAACACGTTCAACGAACGCCCGGTCGCCTTCTGGTACCCGACGAGTGACCTCGGCGAGCGCCGTGACGAGCAGGAGCAGGCCATTCGGTGCCTGGAGCAGGTGGGTGTGGTCAGCCGGGTGGTGGCCTACGAGACCCGCGCGCCACAGCTCCTGCACGAAGCCGTCAAGGCCCTGCCTGCCGAATACGGCGTCGTCTTCACGAGCCCGTCCACCGTGGAGCACTTCGTCACGGCCAGGCCTTTGGTGACGCCGCTGCGAGTGGCGTGCTGGGGCGCCTCGACGCTGGCCGCCGCCCGGCCCTTCTTCCCCGCCGCGCTCGAGCTCGATCGTGGCCTTCCGTTGTCCGAGTCCCTCGCCGCCCTGGAGCCGCGCCATGTCTGAGTCCTTCCCTGCCACCCGCCTCCGCCGTTTGCGCCGCACCCCGGCGATCCGCCGCCTCTTCCGCGAGGTCGACGTGGGCCTCGAGCACCTCGTGCAGCCGTACTTCGTGGTGAACGGCTCCGGTGTGCATCGCGAGACGTCTCCCGGGAGCGGCCTGTGGCAGGTCAGCGGTGACGTCCTCGCCGAGGAGGTGCAGCAGCTCCACCGCGCTGGCGTCGGCGGCGTGATGCTCTTCGGGGTGCCTGACGCGAAGTGGACACCGGATCGACCGCTGAGCGAGCCCTTGCGCGAGTACCTCGCGGCGATCGAGCTGACCCGGAAGGTCACGCCCGACGCGGTGCTCATGTCCGACGTGTGCCTCTGCAGCCTCACCGAGCATGGGCACTGCGGCGTGGTGGAAGAGCACCGCATCGCGAACGACGCGTCCTTGCCGAAGCTCGCCGAGATGGCCGTGCTGCTCGCGAAGGCGGGCGTCGACTTCGTGTGCCCGAGCGACATGATGGATGGCCGGATCGGCTTCATCCGCAAAGCGCTCGACGAAAGCGGCTTTCAAGAGGTCGCGATCGTCTCGTACGCGATCAAGATGGCCTCGGCGCTGTACGGACCATTCCGAGCGGCCGCGCACTCGGCCCCGGCGTTCGGTGATCGCGCCTCGTATCAGATGCCGGCGCACAACCGCCGCGAGGCCCTGCGCGAGATCGCGCTCGACGTGCAGGAAGGCGCGGACCTGTTGCTGGTGAAGCCCGCGATGTCGAACCTCGATCTCATTCGCGACACGCGCGAGCAGACGAATCACCCGATCGTGGCGTACCAGGTGTCGGGTGAGTACGCGCTCGTGCGCGCAGCGGCCGACAAGGGGTTGGTCGACTTCGAGCGCCTGATGACCGAGCTGCTGGTGTCGATGCGTCGCGCCGGAGCGGATCTGATCGTCTCCTACGACGCGCGCCGCCGCGCTGGGCTCAAGAGTCGGTAGCGGTTCGCTTGAGAACAGCCGAGGGAACGTACGGGCTCTCAGGATTGACCGTGAGCTTCTGGGCTGCCGGATTCACGACGAGGTCCATCATCTCCATCGGCACGGCGCCAAAGAGCGCCTCATTCCCGATCAGGAGCGCGGAGAGATCACAGGAGCGATCCTGAAACCACACCCGAAGTGGACCGATCATCGGGACACTCTGCCGCGAACCGTCACCGAGCATCACCTCTCGCAACGGTACGTTGGTGAGATCGAAGCCCAGCTGAATCGCTGCGGTTCCCGTTTCGACCACCCAACCGGTTCAGTCGTCGGGATCGTCCCATTCGGGGAGAACAGGCATTCCCATCTCGATCGCCCGCTCATCGGACTCGCCCTCCGGGGCCGGCGCCTTCCGCGCGGGCGCCTCGGAGAGCAGCCTCCACGCGAGCGCCGCGGCCTCGTCCACCGGCAGGCGGCCCTCCTGCTCGAGCAGCCCACTCAGTCGCAGCGACCGCATGGCCGCATGCTGTCACACCGCGGGGGCGTGCGTCTTCGGAGGCCCCTTCGTGAACGCGTCGAAGACATGCGCCACGTTGCGCAACAGCAACTGGCCCTGCGCGGTGAGCCGGATGTGGCCGGGCTGGCGCTCCACGAGCCCATCGACTTCGAGCGCCGCGAGCCGCTCCACTTCGTCGTGAAAGTACGCGTCGAACTCGATGCCGTGCGTCGCGCCGAACGCCTTCGTGTCGACGTCGAGCTGACAGAACAGCTGCATGATCAACGACCGCCGCAGCTGATCGTCCTCGCTCGGGGTCCAGCCGCGGGTGATCGCGAGCCGCCCGGCCTCCAGCTCCCCGCACCACGCGCGCACGTCATGCTGGCTCTGCAGGAAGGTGCCGTTCACTTCGCTGATCGACGACGGCCCGAACGCGAGCACTTCACTGTCGCGGCACGTCGTGTACCCCATGAAGTTGCGGCGCAGCGTCCCCTCGCGACGCGCCTCGAGGAGCTCGTCGTGCGGCTTGGCGAAGTGATCGAGGCCGATGAGTTCCCACCCGCCCTGCTCCAGCCGTTCGATCGCGAACTCGAGCAACGCGAGCCGCCCTTCGGCCGTGGGGAGCTCCTCCCGCTTGAGCAGCCGATGGTGCTTCTTGATCGTCGGCATGTGCGCGTACCCGAAGAGCGCCAGCCGGTCGGGGTCGATCTCCTGAACGAGGGCGAGCATCCGCTCGAAGCGCTCCACGGTCTGCAACGGCAGGCCGTACATCAGATCCATGTTGATGCTCTGGAACCCGAGGGCCCGCGCCGCCGCCACGAGATCGCGCGTCTGCCCGAACGGCTGCCGACGGTTGATGCGCTCCTGCACCTCGGGGTCGAAGTCCTGCACGCCCATGGACAGCCGGTTGAAGCCGAGCGAGGCCAGGGCGTCGAGCTGCGCCTGCGTCGTCACCGGCGGGTGCACCTCGATGGAGGCCTCGACGTCCTTCGCCCACGGGAACCGCCGTCGCAACGACGTGATGAGCCACTCGAGCTGTGACGGTGACAGGTGCGTGGGCGTGCCGCCGCCGAGGTGAACCTGCACGACCTCGCGATTTGCAGGCACCATCGCCGAAACGAGCTCGAACTCCCGCTCGATCGCCGACAGGTAGCGCTCGACCAGCTCGCCGCGGTGATCGACCAGCATGTTGCAGCCGCAGTACCAGCACAGCGACTTGCAGAACGGCACGTGCACGTAGATCGAGAGCGGTCGATCGATTCCTCCGAGCGCCTGCGCGGCCTCGTCAAGGGCCAGCGCGCGCCAGTGATTGGCGGGCGGATAGGACGTGTAGCGGGGAATCGCGCGCGTCCCGTACCGCTCGAGCAGCTCGTGTCGAAGACCCATTGGCGCATGCTACCGACGCTCAAGGGCAACCCCGTTCGCACATGACCGGATCGTGACTGAAACGCAGCATTTGCGTGCTTGGGTCGCTCACATGAAGGTGCTCGTCGTCGGAGCCACGGGGTACATCGGCCAGCACGTCGTGCGTGAGCTGGTCTCGCGGGGACACCAGGTGCTCTGCCTCGTCCGCGAGCGCTCTGGCATCGGCGGCGCGCTCGATGAGGCTCAGGTTCGCGAGCGTCTGCGTGGCGCCGAGGTGCGCCTCGCCGACGTGAGCTCGGGCGAGTCGATGACCAAAGCCCTCGCCGGCGAAGCGCTCGAGGCGGTCGTCTCGTGTCTGGCGACGCGCAGCGGCGGCATCAAGGACGCCTGGCGCATCGAGCGGGACGCCAACCTCGCCGTGCTCGAGGTCGCCCGCACCCACGGAGCGACCCACTTCCAACTGCTCTCGGCCATCTGTGTGCAGCGCCCGAAGCTGGCGTTCCAGTTCGCGAAGCTCGAGTTCGAAGCCGCGCTCCAGGCGTCGGGGATCGGCTGGTCGATCATCCGCCCCACGGCGTTCTTCAAGTCACTCGCCGGCCAGGTCGAGAAGGTCCGTCGGGGACGCCCGTTCCTCATGTTCGGCGACGGACAGGGAACCTCGTGCAAGCCGATCAGCGAGCGCGACCTGGCGACGTTCATGGCCGACGTCCTCGGTGATCCGTCGCGGCACCGGCAGATCCTCGCCATCGGCGGACCGGGCCCGGCCATCACGCCACGGCAGCAAGCCGAGCTCCTCGCGCGCGCCCTGAACGTGCCCGTCAAGACGAAGTCGGTACCGCTCGCGCTGATGGACGTGATCGTCGGGGTGCTCTCGGCGCTCGGCACCGTCATTCCACCGCTCGCCGACAAGGCCGAGTTCGCGCGCATCGGCCGGTATTACGCGAGCGAGTCGATGCTCGTGCTCGACCCGGCGACGAACACCTTCAGCGAAGCGCTCACGCCTTCGTTCGGTTCGGACACGCTCGCCGCGTTCTACGAGAAGGTCGCTCGCGATGGGCTCGCCGGTCAGGAGCTCGGCGATCACGCGATCGGGGCATGACGGTCATCGAACGACGTGCGTCCCCCTTTCCCTGCGGCGCTTCGTCCGGTGGAGCAGCAAGGTCCTCTCGAACCTCGCCACGTCACAACTCAACAGGCCGAAGGGACTGCTCGAGCAGCCACGGATTCGACGAAAGCAGCTCGAGCCGCGAGCCCCAGGCGTCTCTCAGCGACCTCAGCTCGTCGGCGTTCGGCATCTCGTTGGGACCATGGAGGGGCGACACGTGCATCGGCGCCACCACCAGCCGCTCGATACCGGGGACGGTCGCGAGCCCCTGCCGATCCAGTTCGGCGTGCAGGTGCGGCGTGAAGCAGCACCCCAGGCGCCACCCGCCGCTTCCCCGCTCGAGCCTGACGTGACTGCTCAGGTTCACGCGCTCGAGGGTCGACGTCGTCCACACGGGCAGGCACCGCTCGATGAGGTCCCGCGAATGGGTCTTCGACTCCAGCAACGGATCGTAGCGGACGACGAACCGATCCTCGTGGCCACGCCGTGGCGGCCTTACCTGCACCTTCTCGCGAAGCGTGAGCACGCGCACCCGGCCGAGCACCCGTGAGACAGCCTCGAGCGCGCCAGGGTCGGGATACCCGAGATCGAGCGTGTCGGTCGAGAGCCCCTCGAGGCGGTCGGGAGGCGGTGCAGCCGAGAGCGCGAGGAACTCGAGGTGGGGGTGCCGCGCCTGCAGCCCCGCCGGCCATGACTGGAAGGCGGGACCCAACACCGAGAGGCGCTTGAGCGGAGGCAGGTTCAGGATCCAGTCGAGGCTGACTGACCGCTCGGAGTCGATCAGCGCCAGCGACTCGAGCTTCGTGAAGGGCATGAACGCCTCGCCGCCGAGCGCGGCGAACCTGACGAGGAGCGAGAGCGACGTCAGCGCCGGGAACCGAGTGGCGAGGGCCCGCGACGAGAACGGCTGGTCGCGAGTGAACGACATCGACACGTCACGCCAGGGGCGCGGCGCACTCCCCAGCTTCTCGAGGGTCTCGCGGTCGAGGCCGGCCACACGGCGGACGCGAAACATCACCGGGTGCTCGACGAGGGCCTTGAGCTGCTTCGCCGACACTCCGCTGGGCAGCCGCACGCCCTCCACCGTCGCCCAGGCCGGTGACCCGATGACCGTCCTGGTGCTGCGAGCGGAGAGCCTCACGACGGACGGGAACCCGCGCGCGACGAAGCACTCACCACCCGACGAGAGCGGCAGGTTCCACGCCGCGACGCGAAGGCGATTCCGGTACAACACCTGCTCTCGCGCGAGCGTCTCGAGCGAACCCTGGCCCGCCGCGCGCTGCACTTGCAACGTGATGAACTCTCCACGCTCGTCAACCCGCTCCGACAACGCGTCGGCGAAGACCAGCCGCGGTCCGTCGTCATCAGGGCTCGCATAGATGGCGTCGAGCAGCGCCTCATCGCGCTGCTTCGCGCGCGTGTCATCGGCTGCCTTCGAGTCGGTGCCGCGCTTCTCGACCTCGAAGCGCTGTTCGAGCTCGTCGAGCCGCTTCACGTCGGCCTCGGGGAGCGTCGGCGGGTTCGACGCCGCCATCGCTCGAGCCGCCTTCGCGCAGTGGCTCGCAACAACTTCGCCCATCGTCGAGGTGACGATGGCCTTGTAGCGGGTGGACAGGCTCGTCAGTCCCTCACGCGCGCGCACGTCGCCGGAGTTCTTCAGCGTCTCGATGCACGTCTTGAAGTACGGCAGCGCCGCCGTCGCGCTCCGACCCGGCCTCTCGAGCAAGCCGAGCACGCCGGTGACGACGCGGGGGTCCTTCCAGCGCGAGAGCCGCTTCACGCGTTCGGCTGCGGGCCCCGACTTCACCGCCGGCACGATCGCGGCGAAGAGGCGCGGCAGATCGAGCAGGTCGTGCTGGGCTTCGAGCGCGAGCCAGACCTTGGTGTCAGCCGCCTGTCCGCCAGCACCCACGAGGGCTCTTGGAGCGCTCGCCTCGAGCCGTCCAGATGCCCAGTCCGCGAGGCGCGCCCAGCGGGGGTGCTTACGCCGCTGATACCCGGCAATGGCTTCGCGAAGGACCTTCAGATCATCGGACATGAGGGCCGCACACTACCGGCCCGCGGCGTCTTCTCGCAGAAGGAGGAGCACGAGCGGCGCGACCGCAGGTCCGGATCCATTGACGTCACCGGCACGGGCAACACGAGCAGGGATCGACGACACGAGCCACGTCATGGCGCGGCGCCGTCGAGGAACCCGCGGAGCTCCGTCATGAAGGGCTCGGGCACCTCGAAGTACGGCAGCGCGCCGGTCTGAAACACGCTCACGCGCCAGTTCGGCTTGTCCTTCATCGCGCGCAGCCCTTTGTAGTTCGTGAAGTCGCCGCGAACACCGTGCGCGACCCACACCGGAAGCGTCAGCCCCTCGTACACGCGGCTGATGTCGCCCGAGAACAGATGCCCCGAGAGGAACGACTGCGGCGCGAAGCGAGCGCCTGGCTCCTTCGTGATGCGCACGTCATGCGCCCACAGCCCCTCGTCGATCTGCTTCGAGCCCCACGTGCGCTCGAGGAAGTACCGGATGACGCTGGGCCGCGTGAGGTTCTCGAACAGGCCCTTCTCCCAGAACGACCACCGCAGCGCCGCGTAGAAGGCCGGAAGGGCTTTCGTCGAACCATCCGGTCCATCGCGGCGCGCCTGAAATCCGGTGGGGCTCACGAGCGTCAACGTGCGAAACCACTTCGGGCGCTCCACCGCAGCGCGGGCCACGAACTCGCAGCCCAGCGACACGCCAAGCAGATCGATCGTCCGGCCGGTACGCTGGAAGAGCTCCTCACTCGCCAACAGCACGGCATCGGTCATGAGGCGCGGGGTGTAGAGGCGATCGCTCCGCTCGCTCGCGCCGAAGCCCGGCAGATCCGGAGCGACGACGTGCCGATCGATCGAGAGGGCGTCGAACACCGGCTTGACCTCGTACGCGTTTCCGGCGGCGTTCACGGTGTGGACGAGGAGCGCCGGTGGCCGCTCACCCAGGATCCCCGCGCGGTAGATCTGAACGCGGCCAATGCCAGCCGCTTCGAGGGCTACCGTCTCGGCAGGCAAGGACGCGATCACCCCATCTCCTTGCGCCCGTCAGGCTCGGGACGCAACCAAAGCCATCGGTCAGCCGCCCGATGCTCGAGGGCGGCGCAGGCGGCATCGTTCCAACATGGTCCGTTGGAGCCTCACTTTCGTCCTCGTCGCCTCAGCTGCCTTCGCGTTCCCCGATCCACATCGGGCCGCGCGCCTGCTGCTGACCGACGAAGGGTGGAATCTTCAACCCGCGCCGCTCTCACCGACCGACCCGTCCCCACCGCCGAGGCTTACGGTTCG
>JBILEB010000105.1:0-25387 GCA_044352295.1 Myxococcaceae bacterium | reverse complement strand
CCCGCGGCGCGCGCATCGACGTGGCGAAGGAGCGCGAGCGGGTGCTCGAGGGGCTCAAGGCCGAGGGCGTGGTGACGGGCCAGAAGGTGGTGGCCGAGCACTCGGTGGTGATGAACCCGGCGTACGTGCACATCACCGCGGAGTCGAACCGGCAGGTGGCGGCGATGAAGGCCCAGCTCGCGACCCAGGGCGTGTTCCCCATCGGGCGCTATGGCTCGTGGACGTACTGCAGCATCGAGGACAACATCGTCGAGGCGCGGCAACTGATGACCGCGCGCAGGCTGGCCCGAGCGTGGCCCATTGGCTGACATGACATCGACTTCGACTCCGAGCGCAACCCGCTTCAGTGCGACGGTGCTGTGGGCCCTGGTGGCCGTCGACCTGGTGGTGCTGGCGTGGTTCATCACCGTCACCCAGCTCCGTCTCGAGGTCACCACCTCGACGCCGACCCCGATCGGCCTCACCGCTTCGAGAGCGCGAACGCCGGCGATCGTCGAGGTGCCAGCGTCTGTGCGCGTGATCGTCACGAATGACGGCGACGGGACCCTCTTCGTCAACCCGTTCGTCACCGGCAAGAACGCGACGCTGAGCGACGCGGCGACGTACCAGGCCACGGGAGACTTCACGGTCGAGGGAAACCTCCGTGACGGCGGTCGGTGGCGATCCACGAAGCGGGGCAGCACGGTCGCCTGGGAGGGCCAGCTCTCGGGCCTCGAGGTCTGGTTGACGGGCGGCACGGTGGCCACCACCGCGTGTATCGACAGCACGACGCTCCCCCGGCAGTGCGTCGAGCTCTCGCCGGCCGCTGTCCACCACCTTCACGTGCCGAGCGGACGCTGGCTCCACCACGCCCTCATTCCGGTGTGGCGCGAGGCCGTCACGCTCGAGGCTGTCCCCGCCGACGTCCAATCGGTGAGGGTCCTCTACGGGCTCGACGTCATCGCCGAGGTGCGTGGCCCCCTCGTCGATCGGCGCCTCGAGCTCACGCTTGACCTCGGCAAGCGCGTCTGGGCCGTCGCTGGCGTCGGGGGCTCGGCCTTGCTCCTGCTCGCGCAGGCCCTGGCGATGGTGGCCTTCCTCCTCCTGGTTGGGGCCGCAGTGGTGACCCCGTTCGTCGACCGGCTCTCACTGCTCGAGGCAATGCTCCTGTGCTTCTTCGTCGGAGAGGGCCTCACCACCAACCTCGTCTCGAGCGTCTTCCACGTCGCGCCGCTGCGGGTGGCGTGGACCGCGATGGTGATCCCGGTCGCCGGCCTGCTCCTGGCCCAGCTGTGGTGGCGCGGCGGATGGGCGCGATGGCGACGCCTCGTGAAGTCGGTGAGCCGGCCCGACGCACGAACGCTCGGAGCGCTCTCGCTGCTTGCCGTCACCAGCACCCTGGTGTGTTTCTACCCTGCCGTCCTCTTCCCGGGCTGGTACCACGGGCACGTCTACACCGACACCATCGACTACCCGGCCTGGGCCTCGGTCGCCCTCGATGGGCCCCTCGACTGGGGCCTCGGCGGCATCCGGTACCAGGACTACCTGCGCCTCGGCATCACCGCGATGTCCACCGGCCTCGACGCCACCACCGCGATGACGACCGAGGCGGTGCGCTTGTGGCTCGTGCTGCCCTTCCTCGCCTTCGCGCTCTTCCAACGGCTCCACCTGCCGGAGCGCGCTGCGCTGGCCGGGGCGGCGGTGGCAGCACACGGCGCCGTCCTCTTCCAGCTCTACAGCCAGGGGTACGTGCCGCAATACGAGACCGCTCACTTCGTGCTGGCGGGCGCCTGGGCGACGCTGTGGTTCATCGACGGCCGGGTCGACGCCGCGAAGACTGCTTCGCCCTGGTGGGCCGACGTCGCGCTCGGGTGCGTCTTCGCGGCGTCGGTGGGGCTGTACCCCTACCAGGCCTTCAGCGTGATGGCCTTTGGCGTCGTCTGGCTCGGCCTTGTGCTGATCCGTCGCGACTGGTCCGACGCCTTGAGCCTCGCGCGCGTCGTCGCGGTGGTGGTCATCGTCGTGAACGTCAACCTCGACGTCGTCTTCGACTTCGGGCGCGGCTCGATGCAGCACCGGCCGGTGCTCAACCTGCTGGCCCACAACGTCATCTTCCCGTGGCACGAAGGGCCGCGCGCCCCCGTCATCCTCGCGGGGCTCGACGATCTCGTTCGCCACAGCGACGTGGCCGACGGCTTCCATCACGAGCTGTTCGACGCCATGCCGAAGACGGCGCGGCGTTTCTCAGCGGCGCTCGGCCTCATGGCACGCCTCGGCCAGCCCTTCGCCTGGCTCTTCTGGATCCTGGCCGCGGCGAGCGCCGTGTTCGCGCTGCGTCGACGCGACCGCGGCGGGCTGGTGGTGGCCCTCACGCTGGCGATCGGCGCAGCGCTGACGTCGCTGCTGGCCGTGCGGGGCGATCTCTACTTCTGGATCAAGAGCCTGCTCTCGCTCTCGAGCCTGGCGTTCGTGCTGGTGGGTGGGCTGCTGGCCTCGGTCGCGACCACCGCCGCCACCCGGGCAGTCCGCATCGGCGCCGGGCTGTTGCTCACCGCGCTGGTGGCGTTGTCGCTGCGGGTGGTCTGGTTCGACCATGTCGGCCAGCTCGTCAGCCGAAAGTCCGAGACGCTCGTCTTCGCGCGAACCCATCTGTCGAACCACGATGAACCGCTGTGGCGGTTTGCCGATTGGAGTCAGCGCCTGCCGCCCGGCCAGACCTTCGCGTTCGCGGGCCGAATCGACGACCGGTATTGGACCGACGGAGACATGGTCGTCTACAACAAACTCCTCACGGGGCTCGAGGGACACACCATCGTGTGGGGACCTGGACACACCCAGCGCTACTCTCGCCTGCGGCAGATGGAGACACCCGTCGGCACCCGGGCGGACTGGTACCTGGCCTTTGCGCCGTGCCCAGCCGGCATCGAGGGCGTGCCCGGGCTCGACGCCTGGTGCGTCTCGCCGAAAGACCCCCGCGTGGCCCCTGCGCGCTGAGGCGGGCCTGCGTTGCGTCGGCGGGCCCATTTGAGTACGGCAAGCGCCGATGAAAATCGGCTTCCTCGTCGGCGACATCGTCCACATCAGCGGTGGCTCGAACGTCATCATCGAGCACGCGGCGGGGCTGTCGGCCCTCGGACACGACGTGGTGCTCATTCCACCCACGCCGGCCGATCCACAGGGCTCCTGGCACCCGAAGCTGAAAGGGCTGTCGATTCGGCCACTCGATGACTGCCGCGGCGAGACGTTCGACTTCCTCTTCGCCACCTGGTGGCTGACGTGGTTCGACCTGCACCAGCTCGACGCGAAGGTGTACGGGTACTTCAACCAGTCGTACGAGTCGCGCTTTCACCCGGAGCGCCACTACAAGCTGCAGAACCGCGCCACGTACTCCCTTCCCCTGTTCTTCATCACCGAGGCGCGCTGGCTCGAGGAGTTCATCAGCCACCTGCAGCCGCAGGCCCGTGTCGCGTACGTGCCCAACGGCCTGTCGCCCGAGTACTTCCCCCTTCGGCGCGCGGTGCCGAAGCGACGCGGCCCGCTCCGCGTCATCGTCGAGGGCCCCTGGGGCGTCCCCTTCAAGGGCGTGAAGGAGTCCTTCGATTTGCTCGAGCGCGCGGCGCGGCAGATCCCCCTGACGGTGGGCTGGCTCACCTCGTACGCCGGTGGCCAGCGCCCCGTCATCTCGGGCAAGCCCGTGAAGGTGTGGGAGCGCATCGGCATTCATGAGGTCGCCGACGTGCTGCGAGAGCACGACGTGATGCTCAAGCTGTCCACCGTCGAGGGCATGTACGGGCCACCGCTGGAGATGTTCTCGCAGGGCGGCACCGCCATCACGACGCCCGTCTCGGGCTGTGACGAGTACGTCGTCCACGGACACAACGCCCTCCTCGCGCCATCCAGCGACGCGTCCGCGGCAGTCCGGTACCTGGTGCGGCTGAGCGAGAACGACGAGGTGTCGTCGATGCTGCGCCGCAACGCCCTGGCGACCGCGCGGGCCTGGCCGGACTGGAAGGCCGCCACAGGCCAGTTCGCCACGGCGCTCGAGGAGGCAGTGCGGGCGAAGTACACCAACGCCCACCTGCGCCCGGCGCTGGCGTCAGTCTCGGCCATGCGCACGCATTGGCTCGATGACGTCTGGCGCTTCGAAGCCGAACAGAAAGGCGCGCCCCACCTCGGTGACGGCGAGTGGCTCCTCATGCAGCGGTACCGTGAGCTCAAGGCGTCGACGACCGTGCAGACCCTCAAGCGGTTCTCCCCCCCGGCCGTGCGCGACGTGCTCCGGCAGTACGCGATGAAGGTGCTCGAATGAAGTCCAGTGTCCCGGCTGGCCTGCGGGTGGCGTTTCTGACGCCCGCCGCCAGGCGCCCATCGCTGCCGCTCGACGCGACGTGGGCGGACGTGCGGGTCTTCGACGTCGACGCCGGCTGGAGCCGCGCGGTGACCGAGGCGACGCTCGCCCGGCCCGACGTCACCTTTTGTCTCCTCGACGATGCCTTCGACGTCGCGGCCGTTCGCACGCTGCCCGGTCTCAAGGTAGGCATGGTCACCCGGCCGCCCCATGGCGCGAAGGGGCCCTGGCCGCTCGATGACTGGAAGGCCGGGCTGGACACCTTCACCTGGTTCGAGTCGCCGCCCGACAGCGCGCCAGAGCCCTTCGCCATCGTGCCGTTGCCCGTCAATCGCGCGAAGCTCTCGCCACCCGATTTCTCGCGGCGCACGGTGGTGGTGCCGCGATGGGCAGGTCCCTCCTCCGAGGTGATGGAGCGCCTGGCGAAGATGGAGGACCTCGCGGTGCTCGAGCCCGGCGGAGCGCTGATCGATCACCTGGCCCTCCTCGACGAGGCGGGGGTCTTCGTGACCGCCGGCTACGACGCCACGGGCCGGCTGGATCCGCTGCCGCTCCACGCGCTCGCGCGAGGCGTCCTGGTGATCGCAACCACCGGCTTTCCACCGCTCTGGGGCATCGAGCCCGAAGACGACTTCCTCGTGCGACCCGAGGGCCAGCTCCTGGCGGCCGTCGACGAGGTCCGACGGATCCCCGACACGGCCCGGGCGGTGCGGCTGCGCGGGTTCCAGAAGGTGGGCGAGTTCTTCGACGCCGATCAGGTGTTCGCGCGCCTCACCATCGACCTGCTGCTCTCGCTCGACGCGAAGCGGCTCGTGCAGACGACCAGGGCTCCGAGGCTGAGGAGGGTTCGATGAAGCCCTCGCTGTCGACGGCGCTGCAGCGCTTCCTCGTCGAGCAGGCCCGTGACACCCGCCTCAGCATCGATCGTCGGCCGCCGCCTCCCGCGGTCGCCCGCACGCACCTGCGCGAGCACCTGCGGCTGTGGTGGGTAGACTCGGGCGTGCCGGCCCGGGTCGAGGTGGCCGAGGCGCGGGTGCGACGTCTGCTGGCAAAGGTGCGCCGTTGATCCGCGCGGTGGTCGGCTTCGACGCGCTCGAGGCCGCGCTCATCACCCACGGCCGGGGCAAGCGGGTCGTCGCGTTCGACATGTTCAACACCCTCGTGCGCCGTCAAGTCGAGGGCGAGTGGCTCAAGCGCGCCGCGGCGGTGCGGTTGCGCGAGATGCTCGAGCCCTGGGTGCACCGCTGGTTCCTCCCATCGGCGGACTCGGTCTTCGAGCGCCGGCGGGAGCTCGAGCGCCAGGTGGTGACGGAGCGCGTCGCCCGCGGAGAGGACAACGAAGCCGACTTCGCCGAGGTCGCGCGACGGTGGGTGGCGACCTGGGTGCCGGTCGAAAACGAGGCGCTGGTGGCCGCGTGCGTCGAGTCCGAGCTGCGGCTGGAAGAGCAGGCCCTCTCGGCGACGCCGGGCGTGCTCGAAGCCGTGCGCGCCCTCAAGGCCACGGGGGTGCGGTTGGTGGTCGTCAGCGACATGTACCTGTCGGGGCGCCAGCTCGAGCGCCTGTTGGGCCACTGTGGCCTCGGCGAGCTCTTCGACGAGGTGTACGCGTCGACCGACCTCGGGAAGCGCAAGGCGACCGGGCGGCTGTTTCCCTGGCTGCTGAAGACCGAGGCCGTCTCGCCCGCCGAGCTGCTCTTCGTCGGCGACGACCTCGAGGCGGATCAGCTCCAGCCGGGGAAGCTGGGCATCGACACCGTCCACGTGGTCGATGGCCCCGAGACGGCGCGGCGCACCCGGCTGAAGACGCTCGAGCAGCTGGCCTCGACGAACCACACCTGGAACGTCGCGCTCCTCGAGGAGCTGATCGAACGGCTGCCCGGGCGCGCCAGCGAGCGTGTCACCGATGACGTCGACTACGAGCTGGGCCAGACGCTCGCGCCCGGACTGGTGGCCTTCGTCCTCGACACCGTCGACCTCGCCCGCCGGCGCGGAGCCGGCTGCATCTACTTCCTCGCGCGCGAGGGCCTCACCTTCCTGCGCATCTACGGGCGGCTACTGCGCTGGGGCCTGCTTGGCGATCAGCCCCCGATGGCGCGCTACCTCCACGTGTCGCGTGCCTCGACGATTCTCCCGGCGATGCGAAGCCTGGCGTGGGCCGAGCTCCAGCGCTTCTGGCGGCAGTACCCGAACCAGACGCTGCTGACGCTGCTCAAGAACCTGTCGCTCCCCGCCGAGCCCTTCGTCGGCCTCGCCGCGGCGGTGGGCCTCACCAACCCACGGCGGCCGCTGAAGGATCCCGCGACCGACCTCGAGTTCCGCGCCTTCCTCGAGTCACGCGAGGTCCACGCGGCCTTCGCCGACGCGCGCGATGCCGCCAAGGACACCCTGCGCGACTACCTCACCTACCGGGGCCTGTGGGCTCGCGAGAAGGTGGTGATCGCCGACATCGGGTGGAAGGGCACCATGCAGGACAACCTCGTGCGCGCCTTCGAGGGCGAGGAGGGCCTGCCGGAGATCTTCGGGGCCTACCTCGCCCTGGCGAGCGAGGGCGAGCGCTACCAGAAGTCCTACAAACACGGGTTCCTCGCCGACTTCCGCCGCGGCGATGTCGAAGAGGCCGACCTGTTCCGCAACACCGCCATCTACGAGATGGTGACGCAGGCGGCGCACGGCAGCACCATCGGCTACTGGCGCCGGCCGGAGAAACCCGCCGCGGTCTTGCCCGAGCTCAAGGAGTACGAGATCGAGCGGGAGAACGCCCAGCGCTACTTCCGCCGCGCCCGTCAGGGCATCGACGCCTGGACGAAGGACTTCTGCCGGGTGGCGCCCCTGTCGCCCTTCACCGGCGAGCAGCTGCGCGCCGGCGCGCTGGCCCGGGCGCTCGACTACATCCGCTACCCGACGAAGGCGCAGGCCGAGGCGTTCCTGCGCTACTCGCACGTCGAGAGCTTCGGCGTTCACCAGGTGTCGCGCTTCGGGTTCGAGGTTCGGCTGGCGGACCTCGTGACGCGCTCACCGCGGAAGACGTGGCGGGAGCTCCAACGGCGCTTCGAGCACACCATGTGGCGGGAAGGTGTCATTCGGCGTTCGCCCTTGCCGTTCGGGACCCTCTTGTGGGACCTCTACGTCACCCTGCAGCGAGTGAGGTGACGCGATGGCCGACGCGACCTATTCCGGAGAGCGGTTCGATCCCGACGGCGCGAACGCGCTGGCTCACGCGGATCACCACGCGCGGTACCACTTCGTGAAGGGCTCGTTCCCCGGCGGGCGGCTGCTCGACGTGGGCTGCGGACTGGGGGTCGGCGCCGCCTTCCTGGCCGACGCCTACGCGGAAGTTCGCGGGGTCGATGCGAGCGCCGAGGCGGTGGCGCAGGCACGCCGTGACCGGAGCTCTGCGCGGCTGGCCTTCAGCACCATCGAGGGCCTGCGCGCCGAGGGCCCACCGCGCTTCGACGTGGTGACGTGTCTCGAGGTGATCGAGCACACCTTCGCCCAGGCGCCGCTGCTCGAGCTGGTCTCGTCGTTCCTCGCCGACGACGGCGTGGCCATCGTCTCGACCCCGAATCGGGAGTGGACCCAGCGCAAGCAGATCTCCAACCCGTTTCACGTGAAGGAGCTGCACGAGGCCGAGTTCTTCGCGCTCGTCGAGTCGGTCTTCCCGCACGTGCAGCGGTGGCACCAGGTGCAGGTGCAGGGCGCGATCGTGGTGGCGTCGGGGGCTCCAGCGGACGTCGCCACCCACTTCTCGGGCCCACGCGCCATCGACCGGCCCTACCGCGCCGCCGACGTGACGAACTTCGTCGCGGTGTGTTCGAAGAAGCCGCGAGCGCCAGCCCGGGCCGTCTCGGTGCTCGATCCCGCGTGCACCTACGAAGGCGAGCTCGGCGCGGTGATTCGGGACGTCGAGCGGCGGGTCGACGACAAGGATCGACTCCTTCGCGAACAGGACGCCCTGGTGGAGCAGCTCAAGGCCGAGCTCCGCGCGGTGGCCGTCGAGAAGGACCGGCTGGCCGAGCGGATCGAGCGGCTCCGTCGCCTCGAAGAGTGGCCCGACGAAGCGGCGCGCCCCCTGCGCTGGCGGCTGGCCGACCGCGCGAACGACGCCCTGAAGAAGACGCCGATCCATCGCGCGCTGAAGAAGGTGCTTGGGCGCTGAGGTCCATCGTCAGGCGGGCGGCAGCCGAGGCCGCTCCAACACGCGACGATCGTCATCGTCCGTCTCCGACGGACAGCAGCCTGCGCAGGTGTGCAGTGAGTTGCACAGGCCTGGACGTCGGGCGCCATCACGAGGCTGGCCTCGCGTGGTGCCGAAAGCTCGCGCGCGCCTCGATGCTCGGTTGGGGTGCACCGACGCGCGCGCTTCCTGGCCTCCACAGGTCCTCGCCACGCTGGTGGCGCTGCTGCGGGGCCTCGCGGCACGACGACTTCGAACCACGGCGGTCGAGGCGCCCGTCACGGGCCGGACGGACGAAGCAGGTGCCGCAGTGCGTCCCTGGCGTCGAGGGACGCCACGTCGGGGGACCGCGCAACCTTCCGGTAGAAGGCCTCGGTGCGCGCAGCCGTCTCGTCCCATGAGAACGCCGCCGCGCGCGCCGTGCCTGCTTCGACGAGGCGTCTTCGCACGGCCTCGTGCATCAACACCGTGTCGATGGCCTCGGCCAGCCCACTGGGCGTGAGCGCGCGAGGAACGAACCCTGCCGGCCCGGCCACCTCAGCCACGGCAGAGAGCCCGCTGATGACGAGCGGCACCCCGAGCGCCATCGCCTCGAGCGCGCCGAGACCAAACCCTTCGTACACACTCGGGAGCACCGCGGCGGCTGCGCCCGCCACGAGGGGAAGCACCTGATCGGCCGCCACCTCGCCGAGGTGCCGCACCCGGTCGGGGAGCGCGCGGCCCGAGGCGCCCAGCGTTCCAGCGAGCCGAGAGGGTGGCCCGATGAGGACGAGCTCGGCGCGAGCCGTCGTGAGCGGCCAGGCCTCGAGGAGGAGGTCGAGGTTCTTGTGGGGGTAATCGCTCCCGGCGTGGATGACGTAGGGACCCGCGAGGCCATGCGCGCGGACCACCTCGTCGATGCGGCGTCGCCCCGGCCCCGCGGCGCCATCGAAGCCCAGGCCGATGCGTTCGAGGCGAGCTTCCAGGCCGGGCTGAAGGGAGATCAGGTCCGCCGCGGCGACGTCGCTGATCGCGATGATGCCCTGCGCCGAAGAGAGCGCGGCCCAGGTGAGGCTGCGGAAGTCGCGGAAGCGCTCGAAGCGACCGAGGGCCGGCGGCGCCCGGTAGGCGATGAGATCCTGCCAGGTGAAGACGAGGTGCCCCTCGGAGACGAGCAGGCTCTGGAGCTTCGCCTCGTCGTACACCTGGGTGGGCACGTGGACGACGTCGACGCCCCGAAACGGACCCGTGGCCTCGACGCAGGTGACGCCGTAAGCCGTCAGCGCCTCGGTCACCCGCGCGCTCGAGACCCGCACCGTCAGCTCGAGGTCGTCCCGCTGGGCGAGCGCGCGGGCGAGCTGCGTGCCGTAGACCGCGGTCCCGTGGATGTCCGGCGCCACGAGGTGGGAGAGATCGAGCCCCACCCGGAGTCGACCGACCTGCGCGGACACGCCGATGGCCGCGACCCGCGCGTGCGGCCCGGACTCGAAGTCGCGGTTCTGCGCCAGGTAGCTCGGGTGGCGGGCCACCAGGCGACGCGCGTTGTGTTCGTCGAGCGCTGCGCGGGCGCCCTGGAACGAGACCTCGCCGTGGTGAAAGACGAGCGCGTGGTTGGCGCGCACCACCAGGAACCCGAGTTCGCGGGCGCGTTGGCACCAGTCGTTCTCTTCGTTGTACCCACGCCCATAGGCCGGGTCGAAGAGGCCGATCAGTTCGAGCAGCTCGCCGCGCATCGCCAGACAAAAGCCCACGCCCGTCGGCGTCTCGGTCCACCGAGGAAGTCCGTCCAACTCCAACGGTCTTCCCTTCAGCGCGTCGACTGGTGTGCCTTCACCGAACCGAGGCACGGAGGCGAGCGTGGCGTTGTTCGACAGGGGGGTCGCCGCGGCGATGCGGTCATGGCCGTGCAGCACGGCGAGGAGCTCCTCGAGCCACCCGTCGGTCACCTCGGTGTCGCTGTTGAGCAGCACCACGTCACCGTCACGAACCGACAGGCCCCGGTTGGCGCTCCCGACGAAGCCCAGGTTCTGCTCGTTGAACAGCACGCGCACGCGCCCATCGGCGGCTCGGAGGCGTTCGAGCATCGGTCGCATGCCCCGCTCGGGGCCGACGTCGTCCACGACGATGAGGCGCCGGAGCGATGGACCCGAATGGAGCAGCACCGACTCGAGGCACGCCTGGGTCAGGGCGACGTCCCGGTAGACGGGGACGATGACGTCGGCGGAAGGGACCTGCGTCATGCCTTCTTCCCACCGCGGCCGAGGAGCGACTTCGCGGCGCGGTGCACAGGCCCGAGCGCTTTCTTCGCCGAGTCATTCAGCTTGTCCGCCAGCTCATAGCGGAGCGGCGGCGGACCGAGTCCCGTGCCGGTGGGATAGCGAGGAATGTCGGCGGCCGGCTGGCGAAGCTGGAGGCGCAGGGCGTTGGTGAGCTCGCGCTCCTTCGCCAGCAACATCAGCGCCTCATCCCGTTCACGACGGGCGTCGGCGAGGGCGGTCTCGAGGGCGGCAGGAGACGGCGTCGGGCGGGGTGCGCGGGAGCGCTTCATGCGCGCGGGCGTTACCACGGCCTCAGCCACCTCGACACCTGCCAGCCTTGCGACTACGCGGCGGCGCCATGAACGTGCTCGTCACCGGCGGTTGCGGCTTCATCGGCTCCAACCTCGTGCATTGGCTGCGCCGGCACCGCCCTCAGTGGACCGTCGTCAACCTCGACAAGCTCACCTACGCCGGCAACCTCGAGAACCTCACCGCGCTCGAAGGCGACCCGAAGCACCTCTTCGTGCAAGGCGACGTGGCCAACCGCGAGCTGGTCGATCACGTCCTCCGCACGCACCGCATCGACGCCATCATGCACCTGGCCGCGGAGAGCCACGTCGACCGCTCCATCCTCGGGCCCGAGGCCTTCATCAAGACGAACGTCCTGGGCACGCAGGTGCTGCTCGAGGCCGCGCGCCACGCGAAGATCAGCCGCTTCCTCATGGTGTCCACCGACGAGGTGTACGGCTCCCTGGGGCCCACCGGGCTGTTCTCGGAGACCACGCCCCTCGCTCCGTCGAGCCCCTACTCGTCCTCGAAGGCCTCGGCCGATCTCATCGCGCTCAGCTACGAGCACACCTTCGGGCTCGACGTCGTCGTCACGCGCTGCTCGAACAACTATGGCCCCTACCAGTTCCCCGAGAAGCTCATCCCGTTGATGGTGCTCAACGCGCTCCACGACAAGCCGTTGCCGGTCTACGGCGATGGGCTCAACGTGCGCGACTGGCTCCACGTCGACGACCACTGCTCGGCGCTCGTCACGGTGCTCGAGAAGGGCAAGAAGGGCCACGTCTACAACATCGGCGGCAACTCGGAGCGCACCAACATCGTCATCGTCAAGACGATCCTCCAGGCCGTCGGCAAGCCCGAGACGCTCATCAAGTACGTCACCGATCGCCCGGGCCACGACCGCCGCTACGCCATCGACGCCTCGAAGATCCGCGCGGAGCTCGGCTGGCAGCCCTCGTACGTCTTCGAACAGGCGCTGGGCCAGACGGTGAACTGGTACCTCGAGCACAAGCCCTGGTGGGAGCGCGTCACCTCGGGCGCGTACCGGCAGTACTTCGACACCCAGTACAAGCACCGGCTCGAGAAGCACTGACATGCGGGTCGCCGTCACCGGGTCGAACGGGTTGGTGGGCCGGCGCCTCGTCGCGCGGCTGGTGCGTGGCGGCCACACGGTGCTCGGGCTCTCCCGTGGCCCGCCCCGTGTCGAGGGCCCCTTCGAATACGCCTCGGTGGACCTGGCCGACGCCGACGCCATCGCGCGGACCATGCAGGCCTTCGCGCCGGACGCGATCCTCAACCCCGGCGGCATGACCGACGTCGATGGGTGCGAGCGCGATCCCGAAGCGGCGTGGGCGGCGAACGTGACGGGTGTCGCGGCGCTCGCCCGATCGGCCCGCGCGCTCGACGCTCACCTGGTTCACGTCTCGACCGACTACGTCTTCGACGGCGAGGCCGGCCCCTACGCGGTGGACGCGACGCCCAACCCGAAGGGCACCTACGCGGTGACGAAGGCGGCCGGCGAGCTCGCGGTGAAGGCGCTCCTGCCGCCTGCGCAGTGGACCATCGCCCGCACCGCCGTGGTTTCGGGCTGGCCATCGACCGGGAAGAACAACTTCGGCTTCTGGCTCATCAGCGCGCTGGCGAAGGGGCAGACGGTGCCGCTGTTCGACGATCAATGGGTCTCGACCAGTCACGCCACCAACGTCGCGGACATGCTCGCCGAGCTGGCAGAGCGGCGGCTTGCGGGCCTGTGGCACACCTGCGGCGCCGAGGTGACGAGCCGCGTCGAGTTCGGACGAAGGCTCTGTGAACGGTTTGGCTTCGACCCAGCACTCATCACCCCAAGCCGCATGGCGGACGTGAAGCTCGCCAGTCCGCGGCCGAAGAAGAGCGGGTTGGTGGTGGACCAGACGACGTCACAGCTCACCGAGAAGCCGTGGAGCGTCGCCCGTGCGCTCGACGCCTTGTGGCAGGAACGACAGGAGACTCCATCATGAAGGGCATCGTCCTCGCCGGCGGCTCCGGCACCCGGCTGTACCCGCTCACCCGGGTCGTCTCGAAGCAGCTGCTCCCCATCTACGACAAGCCGATGGTGTACTACCCGCTGTCGGCGCTCATGCTGGCGGGCATTCGGGAGATCCTCCTCATCTCGACCCCGCAGGATCTGCCCCGCTTCAAGGAGTTGCTGGGCGACGGCTCCCAGTGGGGCATCTCGCTCTCGTACGCTGAACAGCCGAAGCCTGAAGGGCTCGCGCAGGCGTTCATCATCGGCCGCTCCTTCGTCGGCAACGACAAGGTGGCGATGGTGCTCGGCGACAACATCTTCTTCGGCGACGGCTTCTCGGGCCTCGTACAGCGCGCGGCTCGCCTGGAGCGCGGCGCCACGGTCTTCGGTTACTGGGTGAAGGACCCGGAGCGCTACGGCGTCGTCGAGCTCGACGCGAGCAAGAAGGCGCTCACCATCGAGGAGAAGCCCAAAACACCGAAGTCGAACTACGCGGTGACCGGTCTGTACTTCTACGACAACCAGGTGATCGACATCGCAGCCAACCTGAAGCCCTCGGCGCGTGGCGAGCTGGAGATCACCGACGTGAACCGGGTCTACCTCGAGCGGCAGCAGCTCACCGTCGAGGTGATGAGCCGCGGCTACGCGTGGCTCGACACCGGCACCCACGAGTCGCTCATGGAGGCGTCCACCTTCATTCACGTCATCGAGCAACGCACGGGCCTCAAGGTGGCGTGCCTCGAAGAGATCGCCTGGCGCATGAAGTACATCACCGACGCGCAGCTCGCCGAGCAGGCGAAGCCGATGGCCAAGAACGAGTACGGCCAGTACCTCGCGGGGCTGCTGGAGCACAAAGGCAAGCTGTGAACGTCATCCCCACCAACCTGCCCGGCGTGCTGTTGCTGGAACCAAAGGTATTCGGCGACGCGCGGGGCTTCTTCCTCGAGACCTACCGCGAGGAGCGCTACCGGGAGCTGGGTATTCTGGGGCCGTTCGTCCAGGACAATTGGTCGCGCTCGCGGCGAGGCATTCTGCGCGGGCTCCACCTGCAACATCCGAAGGGCCAGGGAAAGCTGGTGATGGTGACGCGCGGGAGCGTGTTCGACGTGGCGGTCGACGTGCGCGTGGGCTCCGCGACGTTCGGAAAGTGGTACGGGTGTGAGCTGTCGGAGGAGAACAAGCGACAGTTGTGGATTCCGCCGGGCTTCGCGCACGGGTTCTGCGTCACCAGCGACGAGTGCGACTTCGTCTACAAGTGCACGGCGGCCTACGCGCCCGAGCACGAGCGGTCGATTCTGTGGAACGACCCGGCGCTCGGCATCCAGTGGCCGATCGCGGCTCCGATCCTGTCGAAGAAGGACGAGGCCGCGCGCCCGCTGGCCGAACACACCGGCCTGCCGGCCGTGTAAGAGCGTCCCGGTGACGGATGGTTCGACCTGGCAGCGTTGGACGCCGCGACTCGAGGTCGTCCTGCTCGTCGCGGCCGGCATGGCGTGGGCGGCTTCGCGCACAGGGTGGCAGATCCTCGACATTCGCCAGACGTCGTGGCTCAACGACGGCGATTGGCAGGTCTACCAGCAAGCGTTCCTCATGCACGTGCACGGGCCGTGGACGCTCCAGCCCGGCGCCATTCCGGGACTCCTTCATCCTGACGGCCTCTCGGTCTTCTACACGGCGGCCATCTTCTGGCTCTGTCTGGCGGGGAAGCTCCTCACGCTCGTCGTCCCCGGGGAATTCCAGCTCTATGGCTGGTGGATCTTCGGCTGCTACGTGGGGCAGGCGCTCTCGGCTCGCTTTCTCCTGAAGCAGACCAGCGTGACAGGAGCAGCGCGGGTTGGGGGCGCCCTTCTCGCCCTCGTCGACCCTGTGTTGATGGCCAGAAACGGCCACCTCGCGTTGATGTTCCACGCCGTGATCATCCTGCAGCTGGCGCTCGCCATTCGCGCCGTGCGCCGACCCGATGATGCGGAAAGAACCGCTCGATGGAGCCTCGTTCTCCCGCTGTTCGGCGTCGGTCTCGAGGCCTACCTTCCGGCGCAGCTCATCCCGCTGTGCGTGGCGACGTTGTTCATCACCCACCTCACCGGGGCGCGGCCGTGGAAACGCCTCCCGGTCGACGTGGCAGCACTCGCGGTCGGTCTGGTGGTGATGCTCTGGCTGGTCGGCGCGATTCCGGCCGGTGAGGTCGACCGAACGGCCGAGGGCTTCGGTCAGTTCTCGTCCGATCTCCTGGCCCTCGTGAACAGCCAGAACCTGTCCCGCCTGGTGCCATCGCTTCCGGCGAACCCGCGACAGGGAGAGGGTTATGCGTACCTGGGTCTCGGCGTGCTGGCGCTCCTTCCCATCGCGGTGTTCGCCCTGCTTCGTGAGCGGAAGACGTCGCTTCCCTTCCTGCGCCGTCTGAGCCCACTGCTGGTCGCGGTCCTGCTGCTCGCAGGCTACGCGTGGTCTTCACACGTGACCGTCCTCGGTCGTGAAGTCCTCACGCTGGAGTGGTTGTTCGCTCCATTCTCGTTCCTCACGAGCGCATTCAGGACCTGTGGCCGGTTCATCTGGTCCTTCCACTATCTGGTGTCCTTCGGGGTCATCGTGCTGGTGGCGCGCCTCGTGCAAACCCGTCCGGTCGTCGCCGCCCTGCTCTTCTCGGCTGCGAGTGCCGCGCAGGGCGCGGAGCTGATCGCCGATCGAACGGCCTACGTCCGTCCCCCTGATCCGCCCGTCGACCCACAGTGGATGGAGTTGGGAAAGACGTACAAGCACCTCGCACTCGTGCCGAGCCAGCTGCAGTGGATCTGCGGCTACGACGTCGAGGCCGTCTGGCACCTCACGAGAGCCGCAGCGCTCAGCCGCATGACGATTAACTCGGGGAATGTCGGCCGCGTGCCGAAGCGGGCGCGCGACGCCTGCGGCAAGGCGTTCGAGGGCCCGCTCGACCCGACGACGCTCTACGTCGTGTCCCCTCGCAACGTGTCGGATGCCGGCCTCCGCGGTGCACAGTGCAGCTCGCTTGGCCGCTACTTCCTCTGTCGCGGGTCAAGGTGAGGTTGCGCGTCGCGGCTGGCTGCGGTTGAAGCCTGATCCCATGAGCGCCACCGAGGTCAACCGCGAGTACTACGAGCGCATGTCGCCGGGCCAGGAGGACTACTGGCGCAAGATGGCGGCGCCCCGGCACCGCGTCGAGGTGATGAAGGCCACGCTGCGCGCGCTCGGGCCTTCAAGTGTCGTCGATCTCGGCTGTGGCAACGGCGTGTTGCTCGAGGAGCTGCGCAGCGCCCTGCCCTCCGCGACGTTCGCGGGCGTCGACCTGTCCCGACCGCAGGTGGCTGAGAACGCCAGGCGGCTCCCCTGGGCGCGCTTCACCTCGGGCGATCTGCAGGCGCCGCTCGAGCTCGACGCCGACTGGCGAGGAGCCTTCGAGGTCGCCGTCGCCACCGAGGTCATCGAACACCTCGATCGCCCCGAGGCCTTCTTCGCCAACGCCGCGGCGCTCCTGTCGCCTGGCGGACGCCTGGTGCTCTCGACGCAGTCCGGGCCGATTCGTCAGACCGAGCAACGCGTCGGTCACCGCCGCCACTACGACCAGAACGAAATGCGCGCGCTGCTCGAGAAGAACGGCTTTTCGGCCGAGCGCGTGTGGAACACCGGCTTTCCGTTCCACGATCTGTCCAAGTGGTACGCGAACCTCGATCCCGATGGCTCGATGCGCTCGTTCGGTGACGAGCCCTACGGCCTCAAGCAGAACGCGGTGTGCGCGGCGCTTCGCTTCGCCTTCCGGCTCAACTCCGGGTCGAAGGGCGCCCAGCTCTTCGCCATCGCGCGAAAGCGGTAAGTCCGTCAGCTCAGGGGTGGACCTTCGCCGCTTCGAGGTGGAGCCACGTCTTCCGTGGGGCCCGCACGCGCACGTAGCGCGCGGTCACCGGATCGAACGTGGGCCGCCAGATGGTGAACATCGACTCGCGGCGCGCGACCTCTTTCCAGGTCACCGTGTCATCACCGACTTCGATGAGCAGCGGGACAGCGCGCTCGGGCGCATCGTCGGTGCGGTTCGCGATCGTCATGCCCGAGAAGCGCGTCGGCTGCCCCAGATCGATCCGGTACCAGGGGCTCTCGTCTTCGAGCGTGTGGAAGATGATGCGGGAGACGAGCGGTCCGCACCGGCCGATGCGTGGATCGCACGCGCCCCACGACGAGCTGGCGACCCACGGCTTGCCTTCCGCCAGATCTTCCGGCCGCCCGAGACGCTGGAAGATCCCGAAGGTGAGGAGGCCCAGGAACAGCAACGCGAGCCCAGGCACCATCACCTCGAGCCCGCGGCGGAAGCTCCGTTCGTCGTCGAGGCGCTCGGCCTGGGCGATGAGCTCCGCGCTCAACGGGAGCGCAGGTCCTGGAGCCGGCTCGGCGGGCACTTCCAAGGGCGCGGACGCCACGAGCGGCGCTGGCTCGACAGGAACGGTGTCAGCGGGTGGCTCAGGATCGACGCTCATCGCGGCGGTCGGCGTAGTCCAAGGCCCCAGGGCCGCCAAGGCCGCAAAACCTGCTGTCACGCCGACGGGGGTGCGCTAGGGCACCGCGCGTGACTGCGGCTCGTTCGGCACTGCTGCTTGCGATCATCGTTGCGGGCGCGACCCATACGCTGCTCAGCGAGTCGCTCCAGGTGTCACCGTCGTTCTTCCGGGACAACGCGATCGATCCGTGGGAGCGCATGCAGCTCGTCATCGGCCCGGTGATCTCGGGTGTGGTGGTGGTGTTGCTGTCGCTGCTGGCGCGCCTCCGCGCGGGTCCCCGGGTCGAGCGGAGCCTCGTGTGGCTGACGAAGCTGCTCTCACCGCTGGTGATTCTGCCGCTGGCGGCGCCGCTCTTCCGTCGCGACTTCGCGGGCCCGGCCGAGGCGGCGATCGTGCTCACCGCCGTCGTGCTGCTGACCGAGCGATTGGTTCGATACTCCCTCGAAGCTCTCCACACGGGCCCGAGCGGTTCGGCTGAAGCCTCCCCCGCGGCGCCAGCCCTCCCCTCGGTCCGCACCCAGCGCGTGGTGTTCGGGGTGGTGCTGGCCGGCTTCGCAGCGCAGGCCGTGTACATGAGCCTGTTCGCGGTCTGGTCTCACCAGCGCTTCCGCACCTTCGGGTTCGATCTCGGTCAGTACGACCAGGTCTTCCAGAGCGTGCTGAACGGACGCCCGCTGCGGTTGCCATCACTCGGGTGGGACTACGACTGGGGCGGCCTCACCGGCCACGCGGATCTCGGCAGCTTCTACATGCTGCCCATCTACATGCTGTACCCGCGGGCGCCGACGCTGCTCGTGATGCAGGCCGTGCTGATCGCCTCGGCGGCGATTCCGGTGTTCCTCCTCGCGCGTCGCCACCTGCCGCTGTGGATGGCGTTCGTCCTCGCGGTGGCCTGGCTCGGGTACCCGCCGCTCCATGGCGCTCAGCTCTACGACGTGCACATGCAGCCCTTCGGGATGGCCTGGGCCATGTGGGCGCTCTGGGCGGTCGATGCGAAGCGCTTCGTCGCGTATTGGATCTTCTTCGCGATGGCGATCCTCTGCCGTGAGGACGTCTCCATCGGCCTCACCACGCTTGGCCTGTTCCTCGCGCTCTCGGGCTACCGCAAGAAGACGGGCATCGCGACCACGCTGGTGGCCTTCACGTTCTTCATGGTCCTGCGCGGCGTGATCATGAACAACAAGTCGGGCTGGAGCTTCGCCGACGTCTTCAAGGAGCTCTATCCACCCGGCGAGCGCGGCTACGGGCCGGTCGTGAAGACGATGGTGTCGAACCCGGCCTTCCTCGTGAAGTCGCTGATCAGCTGGGAGAAGCTCCGCTTCCTGCTCCAGCTCTTCGCGCCGCTCGCGTTCCTGCCACTGCGTCGGCCGTCGATGTACGTGATGCTGTTGCCAGGCGCGTTGCTCACCTGGTTCTCGACCGCCTACGCGCCGACGATCTCGATCTCGTTCCAGTACATCTGCAACTGGACCGCGTACTCCTTCGCGATCATGGTGGCGGTGCTCGCCCTGACGGCGGACCCCATCAAGCGCACGGCGGCGGTCATCGCGCTCGTCGTCGGCATCACCCTGGGCAACACGCAATGGGGCGCGTGGGTACCGAACCCCGTGGTGAAGGGTGGCTTCCAGGACGTGCCGTTCCAGCCGCCGACCGAGGCCGACCTGCAGCGGCATCAGGACATTCAGGAGATGATGACGCAGCTGATCCCGCGAGAGGCGGTGCTGTGTTCGGCCGACTCCACGCAGCCGCACACCACCTGGCACCTGGCGAACTGGTCGCTACGGGACGGGACGTACGAGTGCGAGTACCTCATCTGGACCGATCTGCCGGGCGATCTGGGCAACACGCGCGGCATGAACGCGGTGGCTGAAGGGAAGTACGAGGTCGTCGAGACGCGTCGAGGCGTGACGGTCGCCAAGCGCCGTGCAGCCCCGCCCGTCGCGCCGCAGTGAGGTTCAGCGCACGGGGAATTCGTGGCGGGTGACACGAATCACCTCGAGCCGTTCCGGCGCCTCGGCGAGCGGAGCCACTACGCGGGTCGGCACCCCGTCGACCCAGTGAAACAGCCGTAGCTCCCCGGCCGGGAGCGTGGTGACCCAACCCGCCGGGCTGCGGGTGAACGTCAAGGAGAACCCGTCACCGTCGAAACGAGCCTCCTGCTCCTTGTCCACCACGCGCGACAGGGTGAGGCGCTCCACATCGGCGGCGGTGAACGGCCGCGGCGGCTCGAACTGCTGCGCCGCCGAGTTGGTCTCGAACCACTGCTGCGCCGTCGATAACACCAGGGCGCCCTTCGGGTAGCCGGCGAACCAGACGGCGTCGTCTCCTGCGGCCTGGGCCCACGTGGGAGGCACCGTGACGAGGTCCAGCCCGGACTGGTGCTCGATCGCGGGTGACGGCCCCTGGCGCACCTGAACGCCCGAGAGCCGTCGATCGAAGAACCACAGCACGCCGCCCTCGTTGAAGTGGTGGTAGTGCCAGTACTCGTCGTTCGGCAACACCACCGGGTTCTTCGGGTACAGCGCGAAGAGCGGAATCGACGGGCCCGAGAGGATGGCGCGGTCCATCCCCGCGCGGTCGAGCGCAAACCGGGCCCACGCCAGCATCGACGGCCGCGTGTAGAGCGGGTCGGCCATGCGCTGGAACTCGGCCCAGGCCTGCGGCGCCAGCAGCGCGAGGACGACGGCGGCGCCCACCCCGATGAGCGGTGGCCGCTTCAGAAACCCAAGGCCCCGCGAACACAGGTACGCAACCGAGGGCAGCACCGGGAAGGCGTAGCGCGACTCCTTGTGGCCGATGACGAAGGCGAACATGGCGAGGAAGCCGAGCGTCCACACGAGGTGGAACAAGCCGCTGCGATCCCGCCGAACGAGCACCGCCACTACGCCCAGGACGGCGAAGGCGATGACGCCCGCGCCGAACGTGCCCCACAGCGCCACGGGCAGCTCGAACCAGGGATCCGTCGGCTGCGCGCCCTGCCCTTGTCGCCAGGAATGAATGACGCCTGCGGTGGTCGCCTCCCACAGGGTGCCCGTGCTCTTGAGCACCACCCGCCCAATCAGCGCGTGGATCGCTGCGGCCAGTCCGAGCCCACCGACGAGCGACGCCGCGAGCTTCGGGCTGACCACCGCCAGCGCCTTCGCTTTGAGGCCAGTCGGCCGTCCTTCTCCGACGAGCACCCACAGGGCGTTGGCCACGGGCACCGCGAGGCCGATCGCCCCGAGCGGATACTTCGTGCACAGCGCGAGCGCCGTCACCACGACCAGCACCGACATGTCCCGCGGCCGGCCCTCGCTCGCCACGCGCTCGGAGAACACCAGCACCGAGAGCACGAACGTCATCGACGCCACGTCCGCCATCACGAACGGCAGGTAGTGGAGCATGAGCGGGTTCAGCACGAGCACGGCCGCCGCGAGGAACGCCAGCGCGACGCCGACCTGCGCCTTCACCGTGCGCCACAACACCGCAGCGCCCACGACGCCCAACCCCCACGGGACGAGGTGCACCATCCACGCCGTGCCGCGTTGTCCCGGGGCGTACCCGAGCCACAGCACCGGCGCGACGAGGAGCGAAATGCCGGGCGGGCGATCGAACCGATAGGCCTGGTTGAGCCGCGAGAGATCCTGCCCCGCGAGATAGCGCGCGTTGACGAGGTAGTCGTACGCGTCCCAGTAATCGAGCGGCAGGTTGACGGCGGCGAGGAAGCTCCACAGGCCCCAGGCGGCGAAGAAGGCGCCACCCACGAAGAGCACCCACTTCGGCGTCTGCGTCTCGGTCACGCCTCGGCCTCGTCCGCCTCGTTCGAGCGGCTCGCGCCGGCGGCGATGGCGGCGGCTCCGATGCAGAACGCGTAGTAGTTGCAGAACGCCTGCTTGTTGAACGCGAAGAAGAGCACCAGCGAGAGCGTCACCGTCGCGGCGAAGCTCGCCGGCCCGCGCGGGAGCCTCCAGACGCCGAGGCCCACGGCGCCAGTCGCGAGCAGGAACGCCCACATCGTTGACGGCTTGTCGTGGCCCTGCTGCACCCACCAGGCGAGGAAGCTCATCGACTCCGTGCGGAAGGGCTGAATCGTCTGCAGCTTGACGACCGAGAACCAGAACGCGCCCGGGTTCCAGAGGAAGAACGGCACCGTCACCAGCGCTCCGACGCCGAACGCGATGCCGAAGAAGCGGATGAGCTCTTTGCGTGACGGTTTCTGCTCGAGCAGCAGCACTCCGGCTGGGACCGCGAAGACGAGGTACTGCTTGCTCGCGAGGAACAGCCCGAACACGTACGGCAGCGCTTTCGGGAATCGGGTCGCCACGAAGACGACGGCTGCGAGACCAAGAACCACCTGCGGATCCGTCCACGCCTGCTCGACGACGAAGAACGAGCGCGGGTGGAAGAGGTAGACCGCCGCCATCAGCCGCGCCATCGGAGAGGGCCGGGCGTACATGAGGAGCAACGCCGCCAGCGCCGACGCCGCCACCAACGCGTAACGAACGTCGCCCGCGAGATGACCCGGGAGCACCATCAGCAGAGACAGCGGGAAGTACGGGATGCCGGACATCACGCGCCCGTTCACCGACACGCCTTCGCCGTAGAACGGAGAGTTCCCGTAGATGTCAGGGAACGTCATCGCCCATGGGTTCTTGCCCGCGAGCAGCTCGATGGCCGCGTCGCGCTCGAAGACGAAGACGTCGATGTGCGGGTTGGGCGAGGTGCGGATCATCCACGCGCCGAGGAACCAGAAGGCCCCGACCATCACGAGCGGCGTGAGCACGCCCAGCGCCGGCCGCCGCGTCACGGAGAGCCCGACCCCGAAGGCCGCCGCCGCCAGGCCGGCGTAGTACGGCTTCAGATCGTCGAGCCCCCGAAGCTGCAGGTAGATGCCCGGCATCGTCGTCGCGAGCTGCCACAGTTGGTACCCAGCGGCGCCTGCGAGCGCCACCAGCACGACGTTCTCGACGGGCAGCTCGAAGTGACTCGGCCACCGCACCGTCACGCCCAGCACCGTCGCGACACAGGCAACGGCGAGCCAGGTGATCGACATCGGCGCGAGGTTCCCGTTCGCGACCAGCACACCCTGGCCGAGCGCGAAGGCGGCCACCGCGAAACAGAAGACCGTCAGTCGTCGATCGGCAGTCGTCCTCATGGGCGAACGCCCTATACCGCACCGCTGCAGGTTGACCGCACGCCTTTGCTCTGCGAGGTGCGCGACCACCGATGAAGGACGCGATCCACGAGGCGCACGACGAGCTCGCCGACAGCCACTGGTGGCTCGTCGGGCGGCGCGCCATCTTCCGCGAGGCGCTGCTCCGTCACCTGCCGCCCGCGACCCACCCCCGCCGGGTGCTCGATGCGGGGTGCGGCACGGGCACGAACCTCGAGATGCTCCAGCGCTTCGGTGAGGTGTGGGGCGTCGAAGCCCACGAAGGCGCGCTGGCCGCGGCCCGCCGCCGGGTGCCGAACGCCCACCTCTCCCTCGGACGACTTCCGGGCCTGGGCCTGCCGTCGTCCTCACGGTTCGACGTCATCACCCTGCTCGACGTGCTCGAGCACCTCGATGAGCCCGTCGCCGCGCTGCGCGAGCTGCGGGCCCACCTGGCGCCCGAGGGGACGCTGCTGGTGACGGTGCCGGCGTTCCAGTTTCTCTGGAGCGTGCACGATCAGCAGAACGAGCACCGGCTCCGGTACGATCTGCGCACGCTGACCCACCAGCTGAGCCTGGCGGGCCTGCGCGTCACGTTTCACAGTTACTACAACTCCCTGTTGTTCCCGGCGGTCGCAGCGGTGCGGCTGCTTCGTCGCCTCGTGCCCGGGCGCGAAGAGGTGCCCGAACTCGAGGCCAGCCGCGGGCTCGCCAACGGCCTGCTGACGCGCCTGTTCTCGGCCGAGCGCCACGTCGTCACCCGCGTTCCGGTGCCGGCGGGGGTGTCACTCCTGGCCATCGTGCGTGCGGGTTGAAGTCGCCCGACTACTTGCGATCGCGTGGCGGCATGCGGGCCCAGGGCGGGTACCGCGTCGCCGACTTCACGGTGTTGAAGGCGTAGCGGAACAGGTTCGGCACGTTCACCGAGGAGCTGTCCTCTTCGTAGCGCACCGGGCACGGCACCTCGCCGACCGAGAAGCCGCGGTACACCGCATCCATCAAGATGTCGCTGGCGAAGGCGTGCGTGTCGCTGAAGGTCTCGAAGGGAACCGTCTCGAGCAGGCTCCGGCTGTAGGCTCGCATGCCGCTGTGCCACTCGCCGAACGCGGTGCCGAACCAGAGGTTCTCGAACAGCGTCAGCGTCCGGTTGCCGAGCCACCGGTACATCGGCATGCCGCCCGCCATGGCCTCGGCGCGGGTCCGGATCCGGTTGCCCTGGATCAGATCGTAATGCCCACGGGCGACGTACTCGACCATCAAGTCGGCGAGGCTCGGCTCGTACTGGTAGTCACCGTGGACCTCGATCGCCACGTCGCCACCCTCTTCGAGCATCAGCTTGAAGAGCCGCTTGAGGTTGCCGCCGTAGCCGCTGTTCTTCTCGTGAGTGACGCACCGAAGGCCCAGGCGCCTGGCGACCTCGGCCGTCCCGTCGGTGCTGACGTTGTTGCCGACGACGATGTGCGGCTTGAGGCTGTCGGGGATCGCGCGGTACGTCTTCTCGAGGGTCTTCTCGACGTTGTACGCGAGGATGAGAACGTAAGGCTTCATCGGCGCGCGTCCTTAGTGCTCGACCTCTCGAGCCGCAAGCGCGCTTGTGAGCGCGGAGGTCGTATGCGAAGGGCGCCACATGGCGGTCGTGTGCATCACCTGTGGGGAGACCTGCAGCATCGCTTTTGCGGAGGTCGTCGACCCGATCACCGGTTCGCGGTTCGCGGTCGAGCGTTGCCCCACCTGCGGCCTGGGCCACACCAGCCCGCAGCCGGACGACATTGGCCCGTTCTACGGACCGGACTACCACGGCCGGCGGCACGGCATCACGGCGGCCTACAGCGACGCCCGGCGCGTTCGCTTCGTCGAGTCAGCGACGGCGTCACGCCCTGGTCTCAACGTGTTGGACGTGGGCTGCGGCGATGGCACCTTCTTGTCTGCTGGCGCGAAGCACGGGTGGACCGTCACCGGCACCGAGTTGAACCCGTCGATCGCCCGCAGCGCTGGCATCACCGTCTTCGAAGACCTTCGGCAGGCCGAAGCTCGAGGTCCATTCGACGTTGTCACCTTCTGGCACACGCTCGAGCACATGCGGAACCCACGGGAGATGCTGGATGCTGCCGTCGGTATGCTGGCTGCGGCGGGGGTCGTCCTGATCGCAGTCCCCAACGCGCACAGCCTCCAGGCACGGGTCTTCGGTGCGCAGTGGTTCCATCTGGACGTGCCGCGCCACCTGTTCCACTTCACCCCCGGCGCGATCGAAGCGCTGCTGGCGAAGACCGGCCTGCGGCGAACGCGCTCCTGGACCCAGGAGTTCGAGATCGGCCTCTTCGGCTGGACGCAGAGCATCCTCAACCAACTCTTCGAACGCCCCAACGTATTGTACGAGCTGCTCACCGGGCGCGCGGTGTCTCCACTGGGTGCCCTCGCCAGCACTGTGGCGGGTTCCGTCGTCACGCCCGCGGCGGTCCCCTTCGAGCTCGCCGCCAGCGTCACGGGCCGGGGGGCCACCATCATCCTCTCGGCGACGCGCAGTTGAACGCGCGATGCCGCGGCGCTGGCCGGCTTCCGACCGGCCACCGACCACGCGGCGCGCTGGGTCCGGAACCAACCGATGTTGGATGCGTGTCTGGCGCGTGACGGTTTCTTGAGACACCTCATTGGGGTGAAGATCGCCTTGGAGGTGATTGATGGGGAAGCGAGCGAAGGAAGAGCGCGGTCGGTACACCGCG
>JBILEB010000248.1:0-7436 GCA_044352295.1 Myxococcaceae bacterium | reverse complement strand
AAGGGCTCGTCGTCTCCATTCCCGTGCTGGTCGACGCGCAGTGCATGCAGCGCCTGCCGGTGCACGAGCACCACGGCTTCGTCTCCATCGTCGGCGACGAGAAGCCAACCCTCACCGACGTGCCCCGCTTTCTGCGTGAGACGCTCGGCTACCGCGACACCGACTGGCTCACCACCTTCCCCGAAGAGCTCCGCCTCGACGTCGTGGAAGGCCAGCAGACCGTCATTCCCACCCGCGGGCTCAAGCGCCAGGGACCGCCACCGGCGAAGCCGGAAGGCCTGCCGGACGACTCCACGCCGACGAGCCGGGCAGGGGAGCCCTTCGTCATGCTCTCGTGGGAACTCCCCGCTGGGCTCGACTTCGACAAGAAGGAGATCACCACCGGCGCCTGGCTGGCCGAGCCGACGGTGAAGTTCGAGCGGCTCCTCAGGGCCTCGCGCGTGCCTGCAGGCCTGCTCTTCAACGGCGTCAGCGTTCGGCTCATCTACGCCCCGCACGGAGAGTCCACCGGGCACCTCACCTTCCGCTTCGTCGACCTCGTCAGCGCCTCGGGCCGGCCGCTCTTCGACGCGATGGTGATGCTGCTCCACGCGCGTCGGCAGTTCGGCGTGCTGCCCGAGCATCAACTGCCCGCGCTCCTCGAGCAGTCGCGCCGTCGCCAGGCCAACGTCACCGAAGCGCTCGCCGAGCAGGTCTTCGAGGCGCTCACCATTCTCCTCGCCGGGTTCGAAGCCGCGGCCGAGCGCGACGGCAACCGCTCGCTCAACGACGCCTTCGAGCGCGGTGAAGACCACGTCTACGGTGGGTTGCTGACGACGCTCCTTCGCCTCGTCTTCGTCCTCTACGCCGAAGACCGCGGCCTGTTGCCCGTCGACCAGGAGCCGTACGGCGAAGACCTTTCGGTGAAGGCGCTCTACGAGCAACTGCTCGAAGATTCGGGCCGCTTCCCCGATGCGATGAGCCGCCGCTATGGCGCGTGGCCCCGGTTGCTGGCGCTCTTCCGCTCCATCTTCTTCGGCGCCTCGCACGGCAAGCTCGCCATGCCGCCGCGCCGCGGCCAGCTCTTCGACCCTGAGTCCTTCCCCTTCCTCGAAGGCTGGAGCGCCGGCGGGGCTCCCGTCACGGTCGAGGCGCAGTCAGCCGTTCAACCGCCCTCCATCGACGACGACACCATCTACAAGGTGCTCGAGAAGCTCATCGTGTTGGAAGGGCAGCGGCTCAGCTACCAGTCGCTCGACGTCGAGCAGATTGGCTCGGTGTACGAGGCTCTCATGGGGTTTCACGTCAAGCGCCTCTCTGGCGCGGGCGTGTGCCTCAAGGGCTCGAAGGTCTGGGTGTCGGCTGACGAGGTGCTCGAGCAATCGGCCGCTCGGCGGGGCTCATGGCTGGAAGAGCAGGGTGCGCTCGACGGGAAGTCACTCAAGGCGGCGGCCAAGGCGCTGGAGTCGGCGAAGAAGGAACCCGACGTGCTGGCCGCGCTCGAGCCGTTTCGGGTGAAGAGCATCGACACCCGCAAGGCCGGCCAATTCGTGCTGCAGCCGGGCGTGGAGCGACGGCGAACGAGCAGCCACTACACCCCACGCAGCCTCTCGGCGCCCATCGTTCGACGCGCGCTGGAGCCGCTGCTCAAGGCCATGGGCGACCTGCCCACCTCGGAGCGGCTGCTCAACCTCAAGGTGTGCGACCCGGCGATGGGCTCGGGCGCGTTCCTCGTGGAGGCGTGCCGGTACCTCGCGGACCAGGTGGTGGCGGCGTGGACGCGCGAGGGCATTCTGAAGGAGTCGGCGCGCGACGACGACATCGTGATGCGCGCGCGCCGGTTGGTGGCGCAGCGATGCCTGTACGGCGTCGACAAGAATCCGTGGGCGGTGAACCTGGCGAAGTTGTCGCTCTGGCTCGTCACCCTGGCGAAGGCCGAGCCCTTCACCTTCCTCGACCACGCGCTCAAGTGTGGTGACTCGCTCGTCGGGCTCGACGTGGACCAGATTCGCGCCTTCCACTGGAACACCGAGAAGCAGAAGCAGCTCGACCTCGCGCAGGAGGTGTTCAAACGCGCGATGGCTGTGGCGTTGGAGAAGCGGCAGGCGATTCTGCAGCTCGCGCTCGATTTGGAGCACCCGTCCAGCGAGGCGCCGCCGAAGCAGCTGAAGCTCGACCCTGCGAGACAGAAGGAAGAGCTGCTGCGCGAGGCGGATGAGGCGCTGGCTCCGGTGAAGCGCATCGCCGATGCGTGTGTCGGGGCGTTCTTCGCCGCCGACTCCGACAAGGCCCGCGAGCAGGAGCGGGTGCGACGGCAGGACGTACTCGGCACGTGGCTTTCGAAGTCGGAAGACGGCGTGGCTCCGCCGGTGCCGCTGAATGTTCGGGAGTTGTCTGCGCCGGCTTACTGCTTCCACTGGCCGCTCGAGTTCCCCGAGGTGTTCCACGGCAAGCGGCCCGACCCGCTCGAGGCCGACCAGGCGAACAAGGCTGCGTGGATGGATTCCTTCGTTGGGAATCCTCCGTTCATGGGTGGCAGTCAGCTCTCCGGCACTTTCGGTGACGCCTATCTTGATTGGGTCCTGGTCGTTCACGAGGGCGCACACGGTAACGCAGACCTTTCTGCGCACTTCTTCCGGCGCGCGTTTCACCTTCTCGGCGTGCACGGGACGATCGGCTTTATTGCTACCAACACGATCGCGCAAGGAGACACGCGGAGCACCGGAATCAAGTTCATCGTCGATGCCGGAGGAGTAGTATTCGACGCCGTGAGGTCAATGACGTGGCCAGTGCCAGGGGCGAGCGTCGCGGTGTCAATCGTACATATTGCAAAGGGAAACGTTGTCGGCGTTCCGCTGCAGTTCCGGCTCGACGGACTTGCCGTGCCGAAGTTGAACTCTCGGCTGCGAGGGAAGCCCGAACGTGCGGATCCCGTCCCACTCGCGGCGAATGCCTCGAGGAGCTTCCTCGGGTCCAAGCTGTACGGTCAGGGATTCCTTCTTTCCCAGTCACAGGCTGAAGCGTTGGTCCTGGCAGACGAAAGGAACCGGCCTCTGGTGCGCGGGTATCTGGGCGGCGGCGAGGAGTTGAATGCAGATCCGGGAGTAGTAGAGAAGAAGTTCGTCATCGACTTCGGTCAAATGGAGCTGCAAGCAGCAGAGTCCTGGCCCGCTTTGCTCGACATCGTTCGTCGTTTGGTGAAACCCGAACGTGACAGGAATAATCGAGAGGTCCGGCGTAAGAACTGGTGGCGTTTCGGGGAGACTGCGCCGTCGCTGTACGCCGCGCTGAGGCCACTCAAGAGATGTCTTGTCACTGCGCGTGTTTCGAAGCACCTGATGTTCTCCTTTCAGCTAACTGGGCAGGTGTTTAACGAAAAGTGTGTGGTGGTTCCGCTCGTCGATGCGCGATGGCTGACAGCGCTTCAGTCGCGGGTTCACGAGGTCTGGACGCGGCTGCTTTCGTCCACCATGCGAATGGACCTCAACTACTCGGCGAGTGACTGCTTCGAGCCCTTCCCGTTCCCCGAAGAGCCTTCCTTCGCGAAGTTGGACTCGGTGGGCGAGCGACTGGACAACGAGCGCCGCGCGTACCTGACGAAGCACGCGGTCGGTCTGACGACGACGTACAACCGGATGAAAGACGCGAGCGTCACGGACGCAGAGGTGCAGGCATTGCGGGCGCTCCACGAAGAGGTCGACCGCGCGGTCCTCGCCGCCTACGGCTGGTCCGACATCCCCGTTCCTCCCTACTGCGGCGCCACGCCGGCCCAACTCGAAGCCTTCGAAGACGAAGTCCTCGACCGCCTCTTCGACCTCAACGCCCGCCGCGCCGAAGCCGAGAAGCTCCTCGCCGCCCAATCCGCTCCAGCGAAGAAGGCCACGCGAAAGAAGAAGGCCTGACGATGCGCTCCTTGAAGGACTGGGCCGACCTCCAACCCCTGTTGAACCTCTCGGAGCAAGCTGACCTCGACTTCAAGGAGGCCCGTTCCAGGGACAACTTCGCCGTCGAAGCACGGAAGGACATTGCGGCGCTCGCAAATACGCTCGGCGGCCACATCATCGTTGGCGCTTCAACCGACAAGAACCGCTCGCGATGTACCGGCTTTCACGGGATCGATGCGCTCGACGCGACGGCCCTCGCGAGCGAGTACGAGTCAGAAGCGAAGGCGTGTCGACCCACGCCCTTCATGTCGAGCCACTGCATCGACCATCCCGACAACCCTGGCCACGTGGTTCTGGTCATCGCCGTCGGCATGAGCCCTGTCGCGCCCGTCGGAGCGGCCCTCCGGCAGACCGGTGGCGGTCACCTCGTCGACGAAGGCTGGTGCTTCCCGTACCGCGTGGGTTCGCACACCAAGTACCTCTCCCCCGATCAGTTCGGAGCCTACGAATCCATGTCCGCCCGCCGCGCCGCCGCGCTCCTCTCCGGAATTCCGACCTCCGAGCGCGCCCGTCTTGGCCTCCGCTACCTCGTGACTGGAAGGTCGAACGTGGCGATTCAGGCCACGCCACTTCGCGCGGCCATCGTTGCAGTTTCGCTCGACGAGAACGTTGCTCGCTTCGTCGTTCACGACGGCACTGAGAAGCCAATGGCGGTTCCCCTCGATGAGATCGTCACCGTCTGGCGGGATGTTGATGGCTGGGAGGTCGCGCTGAAGGGCTACGTCGCCCTCGAGACGGCCGCCGCGAGGTACCACTCGGCCTGCTGACCGTCAGTCCCTGTGAACGATGACCGAGCCCGGTCCATACGAGGTCTTCGTCTTGCCGGTCTTGGCGACCGAGACGTGAATCCAGCAGTCAGGGTAGCCATCTGCGGGTTGGCTGCTCGCGGGGAACTTCCGCATCTTCGCCAGCTTCCACAACGGCCAATGGCGCGGCGAACCGTGCTGCTGGTCGAAGGCCTGCGGCAGGCCGGTGAGAAGGAGCTTGTCGGCGTGCTGGTGAAGCACGGCCACGCCCTCCGTCTTCGTGAAGCGAGGCAGGTCCTGTGATGCGAATGGCGTGGCGATGTACAGGGCCTCTTTCTCGCCCTTCCTTCGAGCGAGCATGGGCACGTGTTGGGCCGCCTTGGAGCCGTGATGCGCGACCTTGAGCAGCAGGTGTTCACGGGCGTTGGGCGCCGTGTTCAGCACCTCGCTCCACCCATGACCAGGCTCCTCGACCAGGTCCGAGCCGAGGATCAGCCGCTGGCCCTCCCACTCGATCGCGAGCGCAGAGGAGAGTTGATTGACGTCGAAGCTCGGTGCCCGTTTCTTCTTGAGCAGGGCCTCAGGCGGCGAAAGCACACGCATCGTGCCCGCGCCCAGGGCGTGCGACGTGCCAGCCGTCGGTCTCCATTCGCACGCCGATCGCTGCTTCCACCGAGTCACCATCGCGTTGAGGGCGTCGAGGACGTAACGGCTCTCATGCTTCGCCTGATGGCCCACGGGCTTCGCTGGGCCTGGTGGCGTGACCACCCCGAGCATCGGCCACGAAGCGCTCGATGGTGACGTGTGACGCTCCACCAGTTCCCGTACGCCGCGCGCGTGGTCGAGGTGCGGGTGGGTCATCAGAATGTGCGTGGGCTGCTTCTTCAGGTCGTCGAAGAATGCGACGGGGTAGTTCTGTCCCTTCGCCGAGCATCCATCGATGGCCAACCAGCCGTGGGGTGGGACGTGAACGACGATGAACTCGCCGACACCCGGCCCGAAGCACCACACGTTGAGCTGGTCGTCGACGAACTTCACGTCGGCAAGAAGCGATTCGGATCAGGGTAGGTGACCTCGAACACCTCGAACGGGTTCAGTCCGTCCTGAGGGTGAAGGCCTGCCCGCTCCACCAATTTGCTGCCACTTCGAACCGTGAGGAACTCGAGGAACGAACCGATGGCCAACGGCAGGTGGCGCTCCAGCCCGAGTTCCTTGAGCTTCTTCGTGTCGACGTTGTGCCAACCGAATGAGCCGTCCTTCAGACGCACCCGAAAGCGGTACTCAGCACCGATCAGCGCAGCCAGCCTCGCCGGCATGAAGGCCTCGACCTTCTCGCCCTGCTTTGCGAACAGCGGAGCAGCGCGGCTCGCTGGCGGCACGTTTGGCGGAAAGACCAACTCGTCGCGGTCAGGCTCCTCTTGCCATTTGGCGTAGCGCACGAGGTCGCCGTAGCGCTCCAATCTGCTTCGCATCTCGCTGGGGACGAGTTCGAGCACCTCGAGGGCGCTGCGATAGGCGCCGAACTGAAGGAACTGGCGCGCGAGATCGAGATGCAGGTCCTTGAACAGGGCGGAACCTTTCGCCTCCCCCGCACCGAGCAGCTCGGAACTCGCGTCGGCAAGGGCCTGACGGGCCTCCAGGTGTCGACCCGTGTTGACGAGGAAGCGCGCCCACCGGCTGTGGCTCCAGACGAATGACGGACGGAGTTCGATGGCGTGGCGGTACGCCTTCTCGATCTCGATGATGTCTTTGCCCAGAATGTCGAGATTGAAGGCCCGGTAGTGCGCCGCGTACCAATCGCCGGCATCGTTCTCGAGCGCCCGGTCGTAGGCCGTGACGGCCGTCTGAATGGCCTCGCGCGATTTCTTTCGTTGGCCTCGCTTGAACAGCCGTTCGCCGTCCTTGCTCAGAGAGCGACCAATCAAGTCGTACTGCTCTGCGAAGTAGATCGTGTCGTCGAGCAGCGACGCATCGCCAGCTGCAGTCTTGTGATGAACAACCTCGAGTTCATCGCGAATGGCGCCTGTGACGAGACCGGCGCTGATCGCGCCGTCGAAGCGACGCTTGTGGGCTGCTGCTGCTTCCCGGTGTGCCTTCATGCGGGCCGGCTCTGAGAGCCAATGCTGCTGCGCTGCCAGCTGAGCAATCGTCTCGTGGAGTCGGAACTGGTTTGGGGCGCCCGCCTGAAACAGGAAGACCTTCGGGATGGTCGTTCGATCCGCTTCGCTGGTTCCTGCCCATGCCCAGTCGAGCCACTCCTGGCTGAGCGCCTCCCGCACCAGCGCCATCCGTGCCAGAGCGGCCTTCATGCCGCTGGTGATTCGCCGCGAGGCGCGCCGCACGAGTTCGGGCAAGTGAAAGTCGCTCGGCGACAGGCTGCTCGTGTCCTGGTGCTCCGCGATGAAGGCCGCGAGCCGGATCTCGATGGGAGAGCGCTTCACCAGCGTCGTGAGGTGCTGGTCGAGCAGGGCCTGAACCTCGGGTGAAGAGGCGAGACCTGCCGCCTCGAGAACCGCGACTGGCTCGGCCTTCTGTTCGACACGGACCTGACGTGCCCCGAGGAGTTCGAGGCCTTCCGTGTTCGTCGCGCTGATGATTCGGGTGTGCGACTTCGAGGCGACGAGGCGAGTCGAGAGTTCACGCGCGCGAAACGAGAAGATCTCTTCCCACGCCTCTCCTCGAGCCGTGAGAACGGGGTCGTCAAAGACGATCGCCATCTCTTCAGGAATCAGCTCGACGACTCGGTTGAGGCGGCTCGAGAACGGTT
>JBILEB010000020.1:0-63880 GCA_044352295.1 Myxococcaceae bacterium | reverse complement strand
AGCAACGCCGCCAAGTTGGTCGGCGAGCGAACCAAGGGCCGCAATTGCACCATCGTCGTCCTGCGGCAAACGGAGCGCGACATGAGGCCCGAGGTGTTTGCGAATTCCCTCGAGCGCACTCGACTTCCCGAAACCGGCGGGGCCAACGAATGCGACGCACGGGCGCTCGCTGGGCGCCTTCAGATAGGCGAGAGCGGCATCCACTGCTGCATCGACGGACTTGAGCGTCGGGGTCGTCATGGGCGCACCGACGAGATAGCGCGCTGGACCTGAGAGGTCGATCGCGAAGCGGCCAACGACGCCCGGGTGAGGTAAGCATCCGCCATGACGAAGCCAAGTGGGGGCTCCGCGGCAGTTCGAACTCACCTCATCGATGCGCTCGAGGCCGACCTGGTCGGGCCCTATCGCCGCGCGCCTGGCTCGACGACGTCGAACGAACCCGAGGTGCTGCGCATCGCTCCGTCGCGCTGGTACCTGACGGGCTTCCTCGTTCCTCGCGAGCAGCCCGAGGTCGAAGAGCCAGACGACGAAGATGACGATCTCGGCGCTGGTGACGATGCCGACGACGAAGAGGGGACGAAACCCGACCCGACCGTGAAGCGCGTGCGGCGCTTGCCGGCCTCCATGGGCCTGTCGGTCATCGTTCCCGCAGAGACGACTCACCTGATGGCGAGGGTGTCGTGGGCCGACTACCAACGCATCGAAGTTGGCGACAAGAAGCACTGGAGCCGCACGTTCCACGAGCGCCGTGTCGAAGTGCCCGTGAACGACCTCCAGCTCCGGCACGGGTTCGACGTGCCGGGGAGCGGGGGCCTTCGTCTCGAGGGCCGTGTCGAGACGACTCCTTCAGGGACCCGTGCCGTCGCGGTGTTCCTGGTCAACAACCGGCCGGCCATTGCGGAAGCCGCCACTCGCGACGAGGCCTTCGTCTTTCAGGCGCACCTCTCGCTGGAGTGTGGCGAGGGATTCGTCGGGCGTGTCGACGCGAGCGACGAGTCGAGTGACGACTTCGACGATCGCGTCAACGACCTGCACTTCCGCTCCCGGCGTGAGTGGGCCGTTGGTCACGGCGTCTCGGTGCGAGCACCCGACGGCGAGAAGGCGACGCAGGTCGAGACCGACTGGATGCCTCGGGTCGAGGTGCTCCCAGTCGAGGCCCGACGGCTCAAGGACGTGTTGGTCGAGATGGAGCAACTGGCCAGGCTCACGTCGCCGGCCGAGGCCGACGCCGCTCTCCGCCCACTGGTCACCGCCTACCTCGGGTGGATTGAGGAGCAGGCCAGGCGAGACGTGGGCAGTGCCGCCCGACGAGAGACCCGCGACCTTCTCGTGGCGAAGGCGGGACGAGCTGCGGCTCGAATCGAAGAGGGGCTCGAGGTTCTGGCGAAGCGCCCGGACGCGTTCGAGGCGTTCCGCTGGATGAACGAGGTGATGGCCGCGGCGGAGCGGAAAGCACGCCCCGACAGCTCGCCTGAGTGGCGCCTCTTCCAGCTCGCCTTCATCCTGCTCAACCTCGCCTCGCTCGAGAGCAGCGAGCACCCTCACCGAGAAGAGGTCGAACTCATCTTCTTCCCGACCGGTGGAGGCAAGACGCAGGCGTACCTTGGGCTCATTGCCTTCACGCTGCTCCTTCGTCGGCTTCGCGGCCAGTCCCGACCCGACAAGGGCCTCGGGGTTGCGGTGTTGCTCCGGTACACGCTGCGATTGCTGACGCTCGATCAGCTTGGCCGTGCTGCGACGCTCATCTGTGCGCTCGAGGTGCTGCGCCAGAAGAACGTCGAGAAGCTGGGCGATGTTCGCTTCTCGATCGGCCTGTGGGTTGGCCGCTCCGCGACTGCCAACACGCTCGAGCAGGTCGCAAAGCAGATCACTGAGTACAAGAACGACAACAGCCCTCGCGCCCAATCGCCGTTCCCGCTCGCGACGTGCCCCTGGTGCAACACCGAGTTCGTTCGCGATTGCTTCGTGCTGATGCCGACGAAGACAAAGCCGGAAGAGGTGAGGGTGGGGTGCGCCAGCATCGACTGCTCCTTCAACCTCGGACGCAACGGCGACGGCCTGCCGGTATTGTTCGTCGACGAGCAGATTTACGGCGAGCTCCCGGCGTTTCTCATCGCCACCGTCGACAAGTTCGCGCTGCTGCCCTGGCGGGGAGAGACCGGGTTGCTCTTTGGCCGGGCGACAGGGCGGACGGGACGCAAGTTCGTCGGGCCGTGTGACTCGGCCGCCGCGCAGAAGGGCGCGGTCCTCAAGCTGCCAGCGGGGCTTCAGCCGCCGGAGCTCATCGTCCAGGACGAACTCCATCTCATCTCGGGCCCACTCGGCTCGATGGTCGGGTTGTACGAGGCGGCGATTCTCACGCTCGCACCGCGAGCCAAGTTGATTGCGTCGACGGCCACCGTGCGGCGCTCGAGGCAGCAGGTGCAGCGCCTGTATGGCCGAGAAGTTGCCCTCTTCCCGCCACCTGGCGTGGACGCCTCAGAGACCTTCTTCGCGACGGTCGGGAAAGAGGGCGCTCGCCAGTATCTGGGCGTCGCGGCGCCGGGGCGGCCGATGAAGGCCATCTTGCTCCGCGTGTACGTGAGCCTGCTGGCCGCTGCTGAACTGAGTCGCGAGACCAACCAGGAGGCCGCGGACCCGTACTTGTCGCTCGTCGGGTACTTCAACAGCCTTCGCGAACTCGGAGGCATGCGCCGACTCGTGGAGGACGAGGTGCGACGGCTCACGATGAGCCGAGCCGGGCGTCGTCCAGAGGACGTCCCCGAGGCCGACGACCATCTCTGGTACCGGAATCGCACGATTCGCGCAGAGCCCATCGAGCTGACGAGCCGCGAACGCACCTCGGCGATCAAGGAGGCGAAGAACCGACTCGGTCTCGTCCACGGGCAACCGCAGAGCGTCGACATCGTGCTCGCCAGCAACATGATCTCCGTCGGGGTCGACATCGACCGTCTTGGGCTCATGGTCGTGGCGGGTCAGCCGAAGACCACGAGCGAGTACATTCAGGCCTCGAGCCGCGTCGGGCGGAACACCCGGAAGCCGGGCCTGGTGGTGACGGTGCTCAACGTCACCAAACCGCGCGACCGCAGCCACTTCGAGCGCTTCCCTGCGTACCACCAGTCGTTCTACCGCTTCGTCGAGGCGACTTCGGTGACGCCGTTCTCTGCGCCTGCGCTCGATCGCGGCCTGGCAGGCGTCGTCGTTGCACTTGGCCGGTTGATGGCGACGTCGATGACCAACCCGCTCAAGGTCATGGAACTCGACGCGCATCGACAGGCGATCGAAAGCCACCTCGAGATCCTCATCAAACGGGCCGGCATGGGCGCTTCTTCGAAGGAAGAGGCCGAGCGCGCGAGCGGCATCGTTCGGCAGCGCGCGAAGAGCCTGCTCGACTCGTGGCACACCATCATCGAGCAGACGAAGAAGGACGCTGCTCAACGGGCGTACTCGCCGCTCGACCCCGAGGGAAAGAACATCAAGCCGCTCCTGCGAAACGTGCTCGATGAGCTGAAGGACGCCACGCCGGACGAACTCAAGTTCGAAGCGCCGCTCTCGATGCGTGACGTCGAGTCGTCGGTGCATCTGTGGCTCACGAGGCAGCCGCTCGGTGGCTACAAACAACCGAAGCAGGCGACGCCGGAGGTGAAGGATGGCGAGTAAGCGGAAGTTCGGCGCGCAACGGGTCGTGCCGCCAGACGGCCGTATTCGGCAGAGTCAGGTCGTCTCCACCTTCGGGCCGGGGAGCATGCTCGACCTCGTGACCGACTCGGTCATCGTCGGAGGCCTCGACTTCTGGAGACTCAATGGTGACGGTGTCGTGGTCACCGAGCCGCGACTGCTCGAGGCGATCGAGCCGTTGTTCTTCAGCAAGAAGTGGCGCCTCAGCAAGGACATGCCGTTCCGGAAGCCACCGCCAGGCGACGAGCGCGCTCCATCGGAAGGGAATGGCATTCAGGTTCTGGAGTTCCCCCGCTGGTTCGTCTGTCAGAACCCGCGATGCAAGGCGCTCGTCAGGGCGAGCAGTCTCGAATTCGTGAACGGAGAGTACCGGCACCGCTGCTCAGGTGGCGAGCCGAAGCCAGAGCGGTGCGTACCAGTTCGCTTCGTGTCCGCCTGCCGCAAGGGCCACCTCTCCGACATCGATTGGCCGTGGTGGGCGCACGACCACAAGCCGTGCAATGCGCCGCAGCTTCGGCTCGAAGAAGGCGTCACCGGGGACTTCAGCGAGATTGAGATTGCGTGCGTCACCTGCGGTCGACGTCGACGACTCAACGAGATGACGCAGGAAGAGCGGCAGGACCGCTGCACCGGCGAACGGCCGTGGCTCGGGTTGGAGGGCAAGGAACCGTGCAAGGAGAAGCAGCGCTTGCTCATTCGCACCGCGAGCAACGGCTACTTCGCTCAGACCACCAGCGTCATCACGATTCCAGAGCCCGAGTCTCTTCGCCGGAGGGTGCAGTCGGTCTGGACGATTCTTCAGGCGGCGACCAAGGAGACGCTGCCGGCCTTTCGCACCATTCCAAACGTCAAGCAGGCGCTCGGAAACGCGACTGACGAGGACGTGCTCGCTGCGGTCGAGGCCGAGCGAGAGAAGAAGCCTGACGTCGTGCCGGAGATTCGGACGGCCGAGTGGCTCCAGTTTCTTTCGCAACCGAAGGAGCAGCCAGGCGAGATGCCGAAGGACCGCTCCGAAGTGTTCTGGGCGCGCAGGGCAGAGAAACCGGTCGGGCTTCCGCCTGCCATCCAGCGCGTCATCTTGGCGCGCCGCCTCCGAGAGGTGCAGGCCCAACTGGGTTTCACGCGTCTCGAGCCCCTCACGAAAGACCTTCAGGGCCGGTACGATCTCGATGTCGAGCTTGCTCCGCTGTCATTGCAGCGTGACTGGCTTCCGGTCACCGAGGTGCAGGGCGAGGGGATGCTCCTCGTGCTCGACGAGGCGCAGGTCCACGCGTGGGAAACGTCGGCAGCCGTTTTGGAGCGGACGAAGCTGTTGATGGACGGCTGGGAGCGGTGGAAGACCGTTTCGAAGTCGACGCAGCCGTTCCCGGGAGCGCGCTTCTACCTCATTCACTCGTTGTCCCATTTGCTCATGAACGAGGTGGCGCTCGAGTGTGGCTACCCGGCGAGCTCGATTCACGAACGCCTGTACTGCGCACCGCATGACGCTCCGCTTCCGATGGCGGGCATCCTGCTGATGACGGGGACGACAGGCGCAGAAGGGACGCTCGGCGGTCTCGTCGAGGAAGGGCGCCGCATCGGGCGGCACCTTGGCCGTGCCTGGGAGAGCGCGCGGCTCTGCTCGAACGACCCCGTGTGCGCGCATCACGAGCCGGTGGGCCTCGACGATCGAAACCTCGAAGGAGCGGCCTGCCACAGCTGTCTGTTCGTTCCTGAGTGTTCGTGCGAGCGGTTCAACCAGTACCTCGACCGAGCGCTCGTCGTGCCGACGCTAGGCCATGAGGCGGTCGCGTTCTTCAAGGCGCCGTGGACCTGAGCGCCATCGCCACCGTGGACGTGGAGCGGTTTGCTGCGGCCATCATGGCGCGGCGGGTGACCTTCCCTGTCTCGAAGCTCGCGCTCGAGAGCGAAGGGCTCGAGCTTCTCTGGCCAGTCGTTGGCGGGCTGAACGCTGTCGGAAGTGAAGGCGCGCTGGGCATCTTGCGAGCTGTTCTCGCTGAGCGAAGAGGGCGGTCGAACCCTGAGTTGGTGTGGACTGGGCCGGAGGCACGAGCGAGTGCGGCGCGTGACACCGCCGTGGTCCTTGCGGAGCTCTTCGGTCGGGCTACGACTCGAATCCTCGTGGCGGGCTTCGCCTTTGACCACGCGAGTGAGGTGCTCCGGCCTCTGCACCAGGCACTCCTTCGCGGTGTCAGCTGCAGGCTCTTCGCCGACAGTGCCGTTGGCCAGAAGTTCCTCTCGGACCACTGGCCGTTTGGTCCGCCGTTCCCGCAGGTTCTGGGCTTCGAGCCCGAAGCGGGCGTGTTCGCGAGTCTTCATGCGAAGTGCGTCGTGATCGATGGTCGATGGGTGTTCATCACTTCAGCGAACTTCACCGACCGGGGTCAGACCCGGAACATCGAAGTCGGTGTGGTGCTCGACGACGGACACCTTGCCGGGGTTCTCGAGGCGCAGTTCGTCGGCGGTAAGTGGTTCGCGCCGCGCTGAAGAACGAAGGCTGTCCTTGAGTGGGCAGAACACGACGGGACGGCGATGACCGAGCCGCAGCTTACGTCTTGAAGCGCGCGTCGGTGACTCGTCCATCGTCGCCGAGGCTGAGGACTGCATGCGAAGAGCCCGGTTGGTCCTTGCGCGCCCGGAGCACACGCCCGGCACGCAGAAACGCCCTGCGCGCTCACGGGCAGGCCACCACCTCGACGGCATAGCTGATGGGGCTCGACAGCCCCGGGGCGCTCACCGTCACCTGGTAGGTGCGCCCCGCCTCGGTGCGCCAGCCCATGGGGTTGAAGCGCAGCGCGTAGCGGCTGCCGTAGTTGTCGCCCAGCCGCGTGACCGTCACGGGCCGGCTCTGCCCGCCTTCGGTGACGGTGACGGTCGCGCCCGTCAGGTTGAACGTGTTGCCGTAGCTCTGCACCGTCCACCCCGTGGAGTCGACCGACGGCAGGCCGGGAATGTGAATGGCTTCGAGCGGCACGGGCCCCGGGGGCGGGTAGGCCAGCCAGGGCTTGGTGGCGGTCCCGCTGCCGCCGATGACGTGGTGGCAACTTCCACCTGTGGTGCCGCCGATGCCGACGGGGCCCAGCTGGTTCGAGAGGAACCAGCGGCGATGGCCGATGGTCGTCTCGTTGCCGAAGTCCGACATGTAGAGGTCGATGCAGCGCACCGCGCGGCTGGTGCAGATGTTCGCGCGCCCCGCGGCCGTGGCGCCGTTCATCGAGTAGCAGGCCCAGCCCGTCGGTGGCGAATGGGAGAGCTGGTTGTTCGCGTCCATCATCAGCGCGCACTCCTGCGATGACTGGTCCTTCGCGGGGTCGCGGGTCACCGGCGGGAGGTCGGCGAGGAAGCGGTAGAGGTTGATGAGCTTGAGCGCGTTGTCCTTGCCCGCGTCGCTCAGGGTCCCTGCGGTGCAGCCCATGACCGCGCCGCTCCAGGCACCCTCGGAGAGGTCCATGCGGTCGCAGCGCCAGCGACGGCAGACCTGCTCCGCGCGGGAGCCGCCGGTCATCGCACACGGGCCGGTGACGATGGCCCCGCCGCCGCCGGTCGCGCTCCCGCCGCTCGTCGACCCGCCAGCCGTCGAACCACCGCTCGTTCCGCCCGCGGTCGAGCCGCCTGCGCTCCCGCCGGCCGAAACGCCGGCGTCAGAACGCTCCATGCCGCCACCGTCGGCCTCGGCGCCGGGGTCGACCGGCGGAGGGCCCAGCTCAGCCACCTGTCCGACGCACGCGCACACCAGCACACTGAGCCATGACCACCGCATGCGAGGAGTGTGACGGGGCTCGCAGAGGCATGCAAATGGCTCGATGGGAGGGCTGCGTCTGGTGCGCCGAGGCCTTCACGCGGCTTCGACGACGGTGAGGGGAGGCCGCCGGCGGTGGCGCTCCAGGCACGCGTACAGGTCGGCGACGCTCACCGGCTTCGAGAGGAAGTCGTCCATGCCCGAGGCGAGGCACGCCTGGTGGTCGCTCTCCATGGCGCTGGCGGTGAGCGCGATGATCGGCAGGCGGCTGCGGTGCGCCTCCGACTCCCAGAGCCGAATCCTCCGGGTGGCCTCGTACCCGTCGAGCTCGGGCATGTGGCAGTCCATCAACACCGCGTCGAAGCGCTCGACCTGCACCCGCTCGAGCGCTGCCCGGCCATCGTTCACCACCGTCACCTCGGCGCCGGCGCGCGAAAGCAGCATCGACACCAGGCGCTGGTTGACGAGGTTGTCGTCGGCGATGAGCACCCGCACGCCCGTGAGCGCGCCGCTCGTCTGACTGCCGCGGGTCTCGTCCCGCTCCAGCTTCGCCTCGCGCAGCGGCAACTCGAACCAGAACGTCGAACCCCGCCCAGGCGCGCTGTCGACCCCCACCGCGCCGCCCATCAGCTCGACGAGGCCCCTGCAGATGGAGAGCCCCAGCCCTGTGCCACCAAACCGCCGCGTGGTGCTGGCGTCGGCCTGGGTGAACTTCTGGAAGAGCGAGTCGAGCTTGTCGGGGGCGATGCCGATGCCGGTGTCGCGCACCTCGAGCCGAACCCGCCGTTGAGCGCCCACCTCGCGCGTGTGCAGCTCAACGCTGACCACTCCCCGCTCGGTGAACTTGATCGCGTTGCCGACGAGGTTGAACAGCACCTGGCGCAGACGCACCACGTCGCCGAGGAGCCCCGCCGGGACCGAGGGGTCGATGCGCACGTTGACGGTGTTGCCGCGTTCGGCGGCGCGCGGCTTGAGCAACGACACCACCTCGTCGGTCGTCCGTCGTACGTCGAGAGGCCGTTCCTCGAGCACCACCTTCCCGGCCTCGATCTTCGACACGTCGAGGATGTCGTTGATGATCGAGAGGAGCGTGTTGCTCGAGTTGCTGATGGTGAGCGCGAACTCCCGCTGCTCGCTCGTGAGCTCGGTGTCGAGCAGCAGGTTGGCAAAGCCGATGATGCCGTTCATCGGCGTGCGGATTTCGTGGCTCATCGTCGCGAGGAACTCGGTCTTGGCGGCGCTGGCGGCGCGGGCCTCGTCGGCCATCTGTCGCGCGAGCTCGGTCTGGTGCTTGAGCACCCCGGCCACCTCGAGGTCACGGGCTGACGTTTCTTTCTGCGTGGTGATGTCTTGCAACGCGCCCATGAGGCGCACGACGGTCCCGTGTGCGACGACGGGCTCTCCGAGCGCGCGGACCCAGCGGCGCCGGCCCGTCGCGGTCACGAAGGGCAGCTCGAGGTCCCAGGGGGCCTGCTCCGAGATGGCGCGCGCCATGGCCGGCTCGAGGATGGCGCGGGCTTCGGGTGGGTAGAACGTCAGGGCGACCTCCATGTTCGGCTCGAAGTCCGGTGGCACCTCGTGGATCGCCTTCGTCACGTCAGACCAGTGAATGCCGTTGGTGACGAGGTCGACCGCCCACCCGCCGATGCCGCCGAGCCGGCCCACCTGCGTCAGGAAGGCTTCTTTCTCGGCCTGAAGCGCCTCGCGGGCCTTGAACTCGCTGACGTCGGTCTCGATGGCCATGAACCCGGTGAGCTGGCCGGTCCCATCGCGCATCGGTTGAACATCGAGATCGAGCCAGTACTCCCGGCCCCCTTTGGCCCGGTTGAGCAGGGTGCCGCGAAACGCCTCCCCCGCATCGAGGCGTTCGCGCATGCGCGCAATCGTCTCGGGGTCGGTATTCGGGCCCTGCAGGAGCGTGCTGGGCTTGCGACCGACCGTCTCCTGGGCGCTGTAGCCGGTGAGCGTCGTGAAGGCCTCGTTCACCCAGGTGATGCGGCGCTGCGGGTCCGTGATGACGACGACGTTGGTGGTGCGCTGGGCCACGAGGGCGAGCCGCTCGGCTTCGGCCGTTCGCGCGGCGAGCTCGGCCTGGGTGACGCGGAGCCGTCGCATCGACCACTCCGCGATGACCGTGATGCAGGCGATCATCGCCGTCACCGGAAGCACCAACAGCACGCCGAGGAGCTGTCGCTCGGAGACGTCGAGCCGCGGCGCTGCCAGCGTTCCCCAGACGCCGCCCACGAGCGCGAACACCCCCGTCGCTCCCAGCAGAACGCGAAGCAGCAGCTGCAACCGCGGTGTTCGACCCATGTGCCAAAACGCTAACAGGGGCAAAGACGCACGCGCTCGCCGATCGCAGAGGTCCGGGAAGACGTCGTGCTCGCCATCGCGGGTCCGCGTCGACCCAATCCGCGTGTCAGCCCCGTCGCCCATCGGTAACCTTCGGGTCATGTTCGACAGCGCCTCCATCGCCCACGACGTTGGCAAGGCCACCTGGAAACGCAAGGAGCCCCCCCTTCGCCAGGCGCTCCTCGCCACCCAGGACGCGGTGCTCGAGAAGAAGGCCTTTCCCGTGCTCGTCCTCATCGGCGGTGTCGAGGGCGCGGGGAAGGGCGAGACGGTCAACCTCCTCGACGAGTGGATGGACCCACGTCACCACATCACCCACGCCTTCGACGCGCCCAGCGAGGAAGAGCGGCAGCGCCGGGCGGTGTGCGACATGGTCGACCGCACCAGCACCGAGGCCGCGCCGTGGGCGCTGGTCGAGGCGAACGACGAGTACCACGCGCGCCTCACCGTCTTGAGCCCGCTGTGCGCGGCCATCGAGCGCCGCTTCGACGAGCGATGACGTGACGAGCCGCTACGACGGCCTGGACCGGGTGCGCGCGGCCGCCATGTTGCTGGGCGTCGTGTACCACGCGACGTACGCCTTCATCCCCGAGGTGGGGCCGTGGTTTCCGGTGCAGGCCCGGTCCACCTGGAGCGGCTTCTCCGTCATCGCCGGCGTCATCCACGCCGTGCGCATGCCGGTCTTCTTCACGCTCTCGGGCTTCTTCGCGGCGCTCGTCTTCGACCGGCGGCGAGCGTCTTTCCTGCGAGACCGGTTCCGACGCCTGATGGTGCCGTTCCTGGTGGCCGTGCCGGTGTCGCTGGTGGCCGACGTGCTGATTCGCCGGTTCGGTCTGGCGCAGGGCGTGATGGACGCGCGCTACGACCTGCAGGGTGCGTGGGCCTGGCGACCGCTGCACCTGTGGTTCTTGGAGTACCTCTTCCTCTTCTGCGTCGTGGCGTGGGGGCTGGCCCACACGAAGGTGACGGTGCGCCTCGACTCCGTGCTCGCGCGCGCGCCCGAGGGGCTGGTGCTGGGCAGCCTGGTGACCTTCGGCGCCCACACGGTCTTCGGAGAACCGCAGCCCGCGTTCTCGTTCGTTCCGCAGCTCCACTCGGTCTTCGCGTTCGGGCCGTTCTTCGCGCTCGGCTGGGGTCTCTTCACGGCCCACAGCGCGACCCTCGCACTCCAGCGCCGTGGGTGGTGGATGGCGCTGGCCTCACTCGCGCTGGGCCTCGTCGTCTTCACCCGGCCGCTTCAGTGGCAACCGCTCGGGCAGGCGCTCGCCGCGCTGGTGGCCTGGCTCATGGCGCTCGGCGTGATGGGACCCGCGCTCAGGCCCGGCGCCGGCCGCCCCGGCGTCCTCGTGCAGTCGGCGTACTGGGTGTACCTGGTGCACCACCCGCTCGTGCAGCTGGGGCAAGCGCTCGTCGCCCCGCAGCCGTGGCCGGCGTGGGTGGGCTACTCGGTGGTGGTCCTGGGCACCTTCGCGGTCTCGTTCGCCACCTTCGCGCTGGTGCGTCGCACGCCGCTGGCTGGGTGGCTGGGCGCCGTGCGCGTCACCAGCGCGCGTCGAAGGTGAGGCGGCGCACGTAGATGCAGTTGGTGTCGCTGGTGCGGGGCGTGTCGAGCATCAGGTTCCACGGACGGAACAAAAGGTTGTCGGCGTTGGCCGCGAGCGTGTTCGACGAGACGGAGGTGAACTCGTAGCTCCCGGCGAGCGCGATCATGTCGCCCCCGACGCAGTTGAGGCCCATCAGGTCGCAGGTGTTCGCGAGCTGAATGCACTCGTTGCAGGTGGTGAACCGCGTGCTGTTCGAGAAGCTGCCGCGCGCAGGGAGCAACGGCGTGGTCCCGAGCGGTCGATAGATCTGCACGTCGAGACGCAGGGTGATGGGCGAGCCGGGCGACACGGGCACGGCCCAGGCGGTGAACCAGGCCGTCTGCTGGCCGTTGTTGGTGGTCCGGGTGCCGCCGCCCATGAGCGAGTTCGACTCGATGAGGTCGATGGACCGACAGCCTGCAGGGGCCCCGCCGCCCGTCGCGCTGCCACCCGCCGTCATGCCACCGGCCGCCCCCCCCGCGGTGATGCCGCCCGCCGAGCCCCCGCCGGAGCCACCGCCCATCGCGCCGCCGCTCCCGCCCGTCGTCGCGCCGCCCGCCGCCCCGCCGCCCGTGCCTTGCACGATGGTGCACACCTGCTGCAGACACTGCGCACCCATGGGGCACCTGGTGCAGCGCGCGCCGAGACTGCCGCACAGGTCTGCCGTCGACCCCGAGGCGCAGCGTCCGTTGGCGTCACAGCACCCGCCACAGTTCGCCTCGGAGCACGTCGGCCCGCAGCTCTGCGCCACCGCGACGATGAGGATGGCGCTCAAGACGGTGAAGAGGACGACGCTGCGACGCATGGGAACTCCAGAGGTGAGCGGTCATGGGATGCAAGCGGCTTGGCTCCTGAGAGTCAACGAGTCGCGCGACTCGACCAGGGATGCCCGCTCGCGCCACACTCGCCGGTGATGCGGCTGAGCGAATTGGCAGAGCGATGGAAGAAGGACCGGCGAACCACCGAGCTGTCCCTCGTCGTGCCGGTGCTCCTGCTGGAACGTCTGGGGGAGCGCGCCAAAGAGTCCTGGGAGCAGACCGGCGCCATCTTCGTGAGCAGCCTCGCCGAGCGGAGCGACCCCAGGGTCTTCTTCGTCGACAAGGCCGCCCGCACCGGCAACGCCTTTCCCATGGGCGTCACCATCGGGCGCGTGGAGTCCAACGACATCGTCATCGACGACCCCGGCCTCTCGCGCTTCCACGCCTGGCTCCAGCACGACGTGAAGAAAGGCCAGTGGCTGTTGTGCGACGCCGAGAGCAAGAACGGCACCCAGCTCGACGACGCCCCGGTGGCCTCGGGCGCGAAGGTGCCGCTGCGCGATGGCAGCGTCATCACCCTGGGCCAGGTGAGCCTTCGGTTCCTCCTGCCCACGACGTTGATCGAGCTCTTGCGGCAGTAGGCGTCAGCGGGGCTTCACCGCGTAGACGTACGGGCCGGAGCCCAGCGGCAGGGGTGGACCCGGTGGCGGGCGCAGGCGAACGAAGTCCGGGCTCTCGTCGAGGCGACTGCGCGCGGGCAGGTACCCGCAGATGACGTAGTCGGCGCCGAAGGTGTCCACCACCAGCCCACGGAGATCCGCCACCGAGCCATCGATGAGGCGCAGGCGCGCGAGGTGCCGCTCGCGATCGAAGCGCTCCAGGTACGTCGGGTCGAGCACGTCGACGAAGCGCACGTCGGGCCTCAGGTCGAGCAGCACCTCGCCCTCGGTGAAGGTGCAGTTGAGCACCTTCTTTCCAGCGGCTTCGGCCGGGAGCGCCTGCACGGCGTCGCTGATGCGCTTCGTGTAGCGGTCGAGCTGGGTTTCCTGTGACGAGCGCTGGAGCAAGGGCGCGTTGAGACCGAGCCCGACGACCATCGCGGCCACCACCCAGCGCGTCTGCAGCGCGGTGGCGACCGACGCGAACGCCACCGCGGTGAGGGGAATGGCGTACTCCGACGCGCGCGCCGTGCGAGCGGTGAGGCCCCAGAAGAGCACCGCGAGGCCCACGACGAAGAGCCGGTCCCTCAGGCCCGGGTCCCGCCGTCGCCAGACGAGGAGCCCGACGCTGGCCACCGCCATGAGCGCCGGCACGACGTAGAGCGTGCGCAGCTCCTCGAAGGTGATGGGAAACAGCTCGCCGCCGAACGTGGAGCCTTCGGGCTTCGACGCCGCGATGGTGAGCGTCATCCACGTCGTCTCGAGCGTCCCCGGAAAGTACGGGTTCATCACGGTGCCCAGCACCAGGCCGCCCACGCCGGCGCCGACGGAGCGCCAGCCGGCTCGTCCCAGCACGAGCGCGGCGCCACCCAGCACGGCGAGAGGGACATAGAGCGCGTGGTAGGCGAGCGCGAAGAGGACGCCCGCGGCGAGCGTCAGGCGCCAGTCCCGGCGCAGCAGCCCCAGCACGAGGCCCAGCGTGGTGGCGATGGCCAGCAGGTGCGGGCGCACCAGCGCGAGCCGGTAGAGCAGCATCGGGCACGACACCACCGCCGCCACCACCACCCCCGCGGCCAGCGGAGGCAGCGTTCGCCGGGTGAGCGCGAAGAGCAGCCCCACGACGAGCGCTCCGAGCAGCGCCGAGGCCACCACCACCCCCGTCCGCTCGGCCGCTTCCCAACCGAGCCAGGTGATGACGTGGAAGAGAAACTCCTTGTCCACGTAGGCCTGATGCCAGCCGATGCCTTCGACGGGTGTCAGCGCGTGCGGCACGCCTCCGGTCGCCCAGGCCCGTGCGACCGCGAAGTGGAAATGTCGGTCTGGATCCGCCGGAGTTCGTTCACGGTTCAGCCACACGCCCCCCGCGAACCCGGCGAGGAGAACGGCCAGCACCAGCCACTGGGTGCGTGTGGGGGCCACCTCTTTGAGCGCATCAGATGTTGGCGTACGTGTCGACGGTGGAGAACCGCCTGCGCGCGTCCACGAAGGTCATTCCGCGTTCCGCGTGACGATCGACGCCGTGATGGGGTGGTGGTTGCCGGCGAACGCGTCGGCTCGAAGCCTCGACGAGCAGCGCCGCCTTCGGAAGTTCGTCGCCCTGGCGTTGATCATCGGGTCGGCTGCGCTGCCCCAGGCGGCCCTGCAGGTCCTCGGCGGGAGCCTCTCGTCAGCCTCGTACACCACCGTCGTGCTCGTCGACGTGGTCGCGGCGTTGCTCCTCGTGCGTCGGGGAGGCCTGCTGGGCGATGTGGGTGCCGCGCTCCCCTGCTCGCCGTCATCAACGACGTGCTCGACCTCTCGAAGATCGAAGCCGGCCGGCTCGAGCTCGACGGCTACGAGGCGACCCGGGAGGTGCGCCGACGGCACTGGCGGCAGCCCATCGTCGCGCTCACGGCGGCCGCCACGCCGGAAGATGCGGAACGCTGCCGGGAGGCCGGCATGAACGACGTGCTGACGAAGCCGCTGCGCCTCGAGCGCCTCTCCGCGGCCCTCGGCCGGGCCGCGTCGGCTCACGGGTGTCCAGCGGTCAGCGGACGGAATCGACACCAACGCGCGGGCTCAGCGTCAGGCGTTCATGCACGGGAGCTTCAGCCGATTGCGTGAGGTCCCCGAAGTGCGGTCGCCAAAGTGAACGCCCGAGTGCGAGCGCAGCTCCGGGCCTGCGAGCTGGCCCTTCGAGCGCGCGCCATCCGCCTGCGCGCTCGAGCACGAGCTGCTGTTCGACGTCGAGGTGCGGGTGAGGGAGGCTTCGCGGCGTCAGCGTGGAGCTGCGTCGTGCTCCCTGAAGGCGCTGTAGCCGTGCACGCCAACGTGGAACGTGCCCGAAGCCGCTGGGACGAAACGCAGCGTCTCGTTGCCTGACGCGGTGTCAGCGCGCGCGTCGGAGGCCGTGGTGGTCGGCGCCGCTCCCAGCCGGACATACACGTCGACGTCACGGGGCGCAGTGGTGCGGAGGACCACGGCACGGCCCGCGATGACGGGCAGCGTGTACAGGGCGAACTGCCCCTGCGCGACGGAGCCCGAGACCGACAGGTGCGTCACGCCGCCGTCAGTCGCGCCGCCATCGACGACGACGCCCGCATCGACCCCTCCACCGTCCACACCGCCTGCGTCGGGGCGCACGCCGCCATCGGTAAGGCCACCATCCACGCCCGCGTCGGGGCGCACGCCGCCATCCGAGAGGCCACCATCCACGCCGGCGTCGGGGCGCACGACGGTGAGGTTCGAGCCGACCACCGCGCCCGCCGTGCCGGAGGACTCGAGGACGAGCGCCTTCACCAGCTCCACGTCGATGCGGCCCTCGGCCACCGTGCTCGTGCCAGCGCCCAGGGGGAGCCAGAGGAAGTCCGGGTGGTGCTGCTTGCTGCTGCCGACCCACTCGCCGCCGAGCACCTTGCCCGCCGCGCCGAGCTCGAGCACGTACTCGTACCGGTCGGTGCGCGTGTACCAATGGATGGTAGGCGCGGTGTAGCCGTCGTTCGAACCCGACTCGCTGATGTACTTCGCCTCGCTCTTCACGAAGACGAAGCGCACGGCGGCCGCGTTGAAGTGGTAGCGCTCGACCGAGAGGCCGGCGTCAGCGTCCGTCTCGGTGAGGCCGACGAGCCGGTTCGCCTCGACCGCCGTCACGTCGCGCGCCTCGGTCACCTGAAAGCTGCGCAGCGGCTGATTCCACGCCTCGTAGTCGTTGGTGCGATCCTCGACGAAGGACTGCTTCAACGACCGCCGATGGCTACGTGCTGTCGGTCGTGACGCCGACGAGCGGGCTCGATGCCTTCGCGCGCTGGCCTCGACACCAGCGAAGCGGCGGCAACCTGGGCAGTGACGACGCGCCACGCGCCGTCCGTGAGGACTGTCCCTGACCTTCAGGAGTCACCGCGAGGCGACGGCGCGAAGCACCGGTCGGGCCGTCTCGAGCAGCGAGACGAACTCCCGGCGCTCGGCCGAGTCTCCGGCCGCGCTCTTCGCGATCTCCACCAGCGCGTCGTAGTTCCAGCCGCGCGCATGCGGGCTCTGGCGGAACACCTCGGCGCCGCCCATCACCGCCGTGGCAAACCGCAGGTCGGCCGGGGCCGCGTCGAAGCGCTCGGCGAGCTTCGCCGCGGGGAAGTGGAACGCCTGCTCGGACGCCTCGGTGCCCCGGGGCTGCTTCGCGCGCACCCGCACCGTGCAGAGCTTCTCGCCCGCGCCCGGCCGCAGCTCGACCTCGTAGAGCGCCGTCACCGTGTGGCCCGAGCCGATCTCGCCGGCGTCGACCTTGTCGTTGCGGAAGTCCTTGTCGGCGATGTCCCGGTTCTCGTACCCGACGAGGCGGTAGCGAAAGACCTGCGTCGGGTCGAAGTCGACCTGCAGCTTCACGTCCTGCGCGATGACCTCGAGCGTGCCGCCCAGTTCGGTCTGGAACACCTTCTTCGCTTCGAGCACCGAGTCCACGTAAGAGTGGTTGCCGTTGCCCTTGTTGGCGAACTGCTCCATCAGGTCGTCCTTGTAGTTGCCCATGCCGAAGCCGACGGTCGTGACAGTGACGCCCTCCTTCACGTGGCCTGCGATGAGCCTCAAGTTCGCCGCGTGGCCCGTCGGGCCGACGTTGGCGTCGCCATCGGAGAGGATGATGACGCGCGAGAGCGACTTGCCGTCGAGCACCTTCGTGGCCTGCTGGTACGCCAGCTCGATGCCCGAGCTCATCGCGGTGGAGCCTCCCGCGCGCAGGCCCTCGATGGCTTCGTGAATGAGTGCCTTCTTCTCCATGCCGGTGTGGGGCAGCACCACGCGCACGCTCCCGGCGTAGGTGACGAGGGCCACGGTGTCGCCGTCACGCAGGCTGTCCACCAGCATCCGCAGCGCGCGTTGGGCCAGCGGTAACTTGTCCGCGGACTGCATCGAGCCCGACACGTCCACGAGGAAGGTGAGGTGCGCCGTCTTCCGCTCGCTCATCGACAGCCGACGGCCCTGCACGCCGACCCGCACGAGGTGGGTGCCCTTCGTGAACGGTGAGGGCGCGGCGTCCATCGTCACCGAGAGCGGTCCCGACGTGGGTTGCGGGTAGGTGTAGCGGAAGTAGTTGAGGAACTCCTCGACACGCACCGAGCTGGGCGGCGGCAGGGCGCCCTCGCGAATCTTCCGGCGCGCGATGGCGTACGAGGCGGTGTCGACGTCGGCGGCGAAGGTCGAGAGGTGGTCCTTCGTGGTGTCGGTCCAGCCGTTGATGCCGTACTCGCCGTAGGCCTCGGCCGAGGTCGAGTCCTGGAGCGCCATCGCGCCGTTGAACGCCTTTCCAATCATCACCGCGCCGCGGCCGCCGCCCTTCACCGTGAGGCCTCCGATGGCTCCCGTTCCCAGGCCGCCGCCGCCGAGGCCGACGCCCTTCACGCCAGGGCCGGACACCCCCAACGCGTCTGCGTACGCGTTCGATGCGCCCAGGCCCTCGGCGCTCGCCACCCCCACCCCCTGGCGACCTCGCAACGCCGAGGCGACGTCTTCCGTGGAGGCCAGCGCGGCCTTCTTCTCAGCGACGGACTTCGTGTCGGCACCGGGTGGTGCGAGCTCGGCCGGCTTCTGGGTCAGGGGCTTCGCCATCGGAACCGGCTCGGCCCGCACGGCCTCGACCTTCTTCTCCGCGACGGCGCGCGGCGTCACCGACTCGGCTCCTTCGGGTGCTGGCTTCGTGCACGCACACCACACACAGACCGCGACCGCGGCGGACACTCGCTTGGACATGGCTTGATGGTCTCCAGGATGCGGCCCCTCGGAAGGCGGGGCGGCGACGGGCTCCGACAGCGAGCCTGAGGAGCAGGTTCCCGACTCAGGCAGCGGCGCGGCCGTCGTACTGAATGCGCAGCGTCTTCATCGCCGCGCCGAGCAGTCGCAGCACCGCGTCGGTGCGCTCGTGTCGCACCACCACCACCCCATCGCCCTCGTAGCTCGGGTTCTTCGGCGCCCCCACGCGGGGCAGGCGCGCCTCCACGAGGTGCCGCGACAACACCTGCCAGGCTTCGTCCGCACCCTCGATGCTCGTGATGCGCCCCTGGCCCACGCCGCGAACGTAGGCGCACCCGGCGGCGAAGCGACGCGCCCAGCCCCCGTCGAACGCGCCATCGACGACGGCGCGCGCCCAGGCCCGGTAGACGTCGATGTCATTCACCAGCCCCACCATCTGGCAGAGCTGGGGCCCCGGCGGCCGCTGCGCAATCTCCCCGATGGCGATGGAGCCGTCGCGGCGGGCGAACCACTCCATGTGCGTCATGCCGTCATCGAGGCCGAGCGCGCGAATCGCCGCCAGCCCTGCCGTCTGCGCGCGCTGGTAGTGGACGCCCTCGACGAGCCTCGGCAGCACGCAGGCCCATTGCATCCACGGCGTCTCGAGCACCTCGAGGCAGCCGGGGTGGTAGTCGGCGAACGAGGTGGCGCGGACCCGGCCCGCCACGGTGATGGTCTCGAAGCTGTGCTCCGTGCCCTGGATCAGCTCCTCGGCGAGCACCGGCGTCTTCGTCGACGCGCCCATCTGCGCCAGCGTGCGGAGCAGCTCGGCCTCGGTGCGCACGCGGTAGGTCGACTTCGCGCCCACGCCCGCGGGTGGCTTGAGCACCACCGGCAGGCCCACGGTGTTCGCGAACGCGAGCGCCTGCGCCTTCGACGACACCAGCGCGTGCTTCGCGACCGGCAACCCCGCGGCCCGCAGCGCGTCCTTCATGGCGGCCTTGTCGCGGAACAGCCGCGCCGTCTTCAGCGGCGTCCCCGCGATGCCCAGGCGCTCCCGGGCTTGCGCGAGCTGCACCTGAACGACCTCGTTGATGCCGATGAGCCGATCGACGCGCCCGTACTGCTTCTGCAAGAGCGTCACGGCCTGGGTGAGGTCGTCGACGTTCGACGCGTCGTCGACGCGGGCGATGGCGCGACAGAGCGACGCGGCCTCGATGCTGGGCTTCTGGAAGACGCCGAGCAGCCGCACGCCCTCGAGGCGGGACACGGCGCGGACGAACCGCATGACGTCGTACGACGCGGTGGGCGCAACGAAGGCGATGGTTCGCGACACGGCGAGGGAGCGTGCTGGCTTCCCTGACGGGAGTCGAGCTTCGAAGCGGTGATGAGCCGACACGTAGCATCTCGGTGCTGCGGCACTCGACCGAGCCGCGCGTTTCGAAGCTCGGCATTCCACTCCCGCTGGAAGCCGGTAGCCGCGTTGGCAGGGTGAAGGGAAATGTGCGATGGCGCGCAGCCCGTGCTTTGATGGAGCCTCCTTCCCGCCAGGCCCGGCGCAGACGTCAGGAGCTTTCGCCGCCCATGTCGACACGTTCATTCCTCGCCTTCGTCGTCTTCTCCATCGCCGCCTCTGCCTGTCAGTGCGGCCGAACGCCGCCTGCGATGGCGACGCTCAAGCAGGAAGGCGAGGAGTGTCTGCGCGACGAAGAGTGCGCCACGGGTCTGTGCGAGGGCGCGCCCGCGACGCAGCCGGTGTGCCGCCGCAAGTGCGCCGATGGCTGTCGCGTCGCCGAGGTGTGTACGCAACTGACGCCGCTGCGCTACGCGTGCGTGCCCGACCGCGGTGGCCTCTGCCAGGCCTGCCAGCTCGACGCCGACTGCCCCTACCCGTCCGACAAGTGCATCGTCGTCGACGGCGAGGGCATCTGCGGCCGGGACTGCGCGTTCGACCAGACGTGCCCCACGTCGTACCGCTGTCTCAACGGCGTCGGCACCGACGGACGCCCCAAGGCCCAGCAGTGCTCGCCGTCGTCCGGCAGCTGCGAGTGCACCTCGGCGAACGCGGGCCAGATGGTGTCGTGCATGAACCAGAATGCCTTCGGTACTTGTAGTGGCTCGCGCACCTGCGACGGCCTCATGGGCTACTCCGCGTGCACCGCCGAGACGGCCGCCGCCGAGACCTGCAACGGGAAGGATGACGACTGCGACGAGCAGACGGACGAGGGGCTCCCCACCGTCACCTGCGGCCTCGGCGTCTGCCAGCGCACCGTGCCGTCCTGCGCCGACGGCGGTACCTTCGTCTGTACGCCGGGCGACGCGGGCGTGGAGCGCTGCAACGGCCTCGATGACGACTGCGACGGCACGCCCGACAACGGCATCAGCCTGCAGACCGACGTGAGCAACTGCGGCCGCTGCGGGACCGTCTGCATGGTGACGAACGCCACGCCCCGCTGCGTCGCCGGGCAGTGCGACATCGGCCAGTGCACCGCGCCCTTCGATGACTGCAACGGCCGGCTCACCGATGGCTGCGAGGTGAACACCTCCACCGACGTCAACCACTGTGGCATGTGCGGGCGCCGCTGCACCGCGGCCGGCGCGACGGGCACGTGCACCAACGGCCAGTGTGGCTTCACCTGCAACCCGGGCTTTGTCGACCTCGACCAGGACCCGGCCACTGGCTGCGAGTACCAGTGTACGGCGACGAGCGCGGTCGACCTGCCCGACGTCGGCTTCGTCGACGCCAACTGCGACGGCATGGACGGCGAGCTGACCAACGGCATCTTCGTCTCCCTCGTCGGAGACGACACCAACCCGGGCACCCGCGACGACCCGGTGTTCTCCATCGCCGAGGGCGTGCGCAAGGCCGTGCAGCAGGGCAAGCGCGACGTCTACGTGGCCGGCGGCACGTACCAGGGCCCGGTGGTGCTCACCAACCTGCAGGGCCGCAACCTGGCCGGCGGCTATCTGCCGTCCACCGGTCGCTGGCTGCGCACCTCGTCCACCTCGTCGGCCATCATCGGCGGCAACCCCGCGTTGGTGATCGCCGACGCCGGGAGCGCCCTGGCCGATGGCGGCGTCATGGTGCAGTTCTTCACCATTCGCGGCGACAACGCGACCGGGCAGGACAGCCTCGGCCGTGGCACTTCGGCCTACGGCGCGCGCGTGCAGAACTCGCAGCAGGTGCGCCTCGAGCTGCTCTCCATCTTCGCGGGGAATGGTTCAGCCGGAACCAATGGAACCAACGGTGGTGCAGGAGACGATGGCGACCGGGGCTCCGACGGGGTGGCGGGCTTGATGAACGACTCGTCGGTGATTCCGTTCCTCTGCGGGCAGACGAACCCCAGGCCCGCGGCTTCGACTGGCGGCGCGAGCTCGTGCTTCCGGCCCGGTGGCGCTGGCGGTCGGCCCGGCTACTTCGGAAGCGATGCGCCCGGCTCGACGGCGTCGGGGGCCGGTGGGACAGGCGCCATCAGCACGTCCGGTGGTCTGGGTGGCGCCAGCGAGGCGGGCCCGAGCGTCGCGGGCAACATGAGTGGAACGGCAGGCACCAACGGAAACGGCGGGAGCAACGGCTCCGCCGCAAGTCAGCTCGGAACCTTCTCCGCGAGCGGGCTCTACACGCCGTCGTCCGGCGGTCTCGGCCTGACCGGCCAGCCTGGCAACGGGGGTGGAGGCGGTGGCGGTGGCGGAGGCGGCTGCCAGTACCAGAACGTCTTTGGCGTGGACATCTGCCGGTGTTGGACGTGGGGCAGCGTGGGCGGCGCGGGCGGTGGTGGCGGCTGCGGCGGCACCGGTGGACAGCCGGGTCGGAGCGGCGGCGGCTCGTTCGGGCTCGTCGTGTCCAACTCGCAGGTCATCGCGCGCCAGATGACCGTGCGTTCGGGAACGGGCGGCCAGGGCGGCAACGGCGGCACGGGCGGTGGCGGCGGCACGGGCGGCCTGGGCGGCAGCTCGAACTTCGCGCCCAACGCGCAGTACACCGCCGGCCGTGGAGGCCCCGGTGGACGCGGCGGGAACGGCGGTCCCGGTGGCCATGGTGGAGCCGGCTCCGGTGGGCCTTCGATTTCGCTGCTGCGTGACCCGAGTTCGACCGTGAACGTGATGACGGGCTTCACCTTGAACCTCGGCATGCCCGGAACGGGTGGAAGCTCGTCGGGCACGGCCGGTCAGTCGGGCCTGCTGCAGCAGGACTACCAGTACTGAGTTGCGTCGCAGCGGCGGGGCGCAGTCATGCGGAGACAACGCGTCGTCACGGACTCTCCGGCTGGCTGAGCCGCGCTCGCATGCCACCCGGTGAAGACGCCGCCTCCGGATGAAATGCTGGCCCGCTCCGTCCGGAGCTGCCGCTCGCGTTCGAAGCGCGCAGGTGGTCTTTGGCGCTCCTCATCAGCGCCGAGACGAAGTCCCGCCTGGGCGAAGGCGGGGCGTGGAAGCCGTCGGAGCCGCTCGCGGTGAACGGCAAGGGCGCCCCCGTGCAGACGTTCGCCCCGGAGCCTGCCACGTCAGCCGGGAAGGGCGTGGGCTGAGAGGACGGCGAGCGCCGCGTTCGCGCGTGCTTCGCCCAGCCGCTCGATTCCGACGTCGACGAGGCAGGCCGCCGTGAGGCCGAGTCCGACGCCACGCCACCGGCCCCCCCGCGTGATGAGCAGCAGGCCAACCACCGCTCCGGCCATCTGAACGAGCGCCGAAAACCTCGCCCCGCGCGCGCGCGCCTCGAGTCGTGGCACGGCCTGCTCTTCCACGAGGTGCGGCGCCTCACGCACCCAGGTGGGAAAGACCTCGAGGTGCCGAGAGGCCGAGACGAACGCTTCCCCGCCGACGATGACGTCGATGAGGCCCAGCAGCGCGAGAGGGACAGCGGCGCCTACCGTCCACGGGCGCGCCCAGCCCAACCACAACACCAGCGCCGCGAGGAGCCAGACCGCGCCGATGGCGGCCGTCACCAGGCCGAAGCTGCGCTCGCCAGTCGCCCAGCCCTGCAAGGCTTCGAGCACGGCCTGCTGGGCCTCGACGGTCGGCGTCACCTCGTACAGCTTAAGGCTTCCACGTCCGGCGCGTTGGCGTTGGAAGCGGTGACCGCTGGGCTACAAGCCCCCCCATGCTCTCGCTCCTCCTCGCCTCGCTCCTTGGAGCCGAACCCCCCGCCGAGGCGCCTGCCGAGTTCATCGACGACGTGCGGCTCGTCTTCCAGGTGGTGACGTGTCAGGGCGGCCCGGTGCCGTCGCCGCTCGAGGCGAAGACGGTCGACGCGTACTGCGCGCGCATGAAGCCGAAGTTCGAGCGCTTCCGCACCCACTGGGGCGTCACCGCGCGGGACTTCATCGCGACCCAGCGCCCCGCGACGCTGCCCATCGAGCTGGTGTACCCGTTTGGTGGTGGCGACCTCATGATGGCGCTCACCTCGTTCCCCGACGCGGCCGTCATCACCACCCTGTCGCTCGAGCTCGCGGGAGACCCGCGGCGCCTGAAGACCCTCGCCGACGCGAAGGCCCTGGAGCAGTCGCTCAAGGCCCTCGACGAGGCCGCCACCACCACGCTGCTGTCCAACGACTCGAAGTCGGTCAACCTGTCGAAGATTCAGCGCGGCGAGGTGCCGGGCCAGCTGTCGATGCACCTGATGGGGCTCGCGCTCCACGACCAGGAGCCCGTGTCGGTGCGCTTCTTCCGCGTCGAGCCCGACGGCAGCCTGCACTACTTCACCGCGAGCGAGATCGCCGCCCTCGAGCCGCAGAAGGCCTCCAAGCTGAAGGAGACGTGGAAGGCGCCGGACTTCTCACCCGCCTTCGCGAACGTCGAGGTGCAGTTCGTGCCGAAAGGCCAGCCCGGCGCGAGCCGCCGCACGCATCGGCACATCGGCGCCAACCTGTCGGACGAGGGCCTCGCCAAAGCGCCGGGTCTCCTCAAACACCTGGACGCCAAGGGCCAGGTGGCCGCGATGACGAAGGCGGCGAGCTATCTGCTCTGGAACAATGCCTTCACGACGATGCGCGAATGGCTGGTCGCGCACGCGGTGTTCATGATCTCCGACTCGACCGGCGTGCCCCCGCGCTACTGGAAGAAGAAGGGCTGCGCCGTGCAGACGTTCGGCAACTTCCAGAAGTCGTTCCTCGGCACCTGGGAGGGCTACCAGGAAGAGCTGCGGGAGGCGTTCGCGAGCGCGAAGAAGCTGCCGATGCGCTTTGGCTACCCTGACGGGAGCCCGGAGAAACGAAGCCACTTCATCGTGGCCTCCTGCGTCACGCCGAAGTGAGGCGCTTCGTGCGGCTTTCCCGACGTCCAGAGGTCCGCCAGTCCGACGAAAAAAACGTGACACGAGGCGTCAGCGAGCCCGCGGGTTCGGTGGGCACCTGCGGGAGCCGGGGCATCTCCTCGCGTACCACCAGCCGCCTCGGCTCGATGACGAAGGTCCACCCGGCCAGCCCCGCTCCCAGCACCGCCGCTACCACCCGCGGCCCGCTTCAGCCCTCGACGCACGGGGCCCATCGTCAGCGAACGCGCGATTCCTGAACAACGGCCTTGCCTCGAAAGACAAGGAGAATTCGTGTGCAGAACTGAACGATCTGGAATACACACGCTCATCTTTCGAGTGACGAAAGACAGCAATCCCCCCGTTTCAAGGAGTCTTCATGTCGACAGTCGATCAGCTTCTTCGCAGCATGGTTCAGGCCGAAGTCGAGCGCGCCATCGCGCCGTTGGCGGCCGCCCTCGAGCAGCAGCAGGAAGTCCTCGGGCGGTTTGCGGCGGCGTTCGGCGCCCCGCTCAAGCGCGGCCCGGGCCGTCCTCCGAAGAAGGCGCCCCTGTTCGCCGCGGCCGTCGCCAAGCCTGCGCGCGGTGGTGGCAAGGTGCGCGCGAGCGAGGGCACCCGCCTCTGCGCCGTCACCGGCTGCAAGCGCCCGGCGCGCGCGAAGGGCTACTGCGCGGCGCACTACCAGAAGTACCGCATGCTGAAGGAGACCGGCCGCCTTCCCTCCGACTGGGTCGAGGACGCCGAGCCGCAGTCGGTGAAGAACATCACGCTGCCCCGTGGTCGCGCTGGCGCGAAGGCGCTCGCCGAGGCCAAGAAGAAGGGCTGACCGCGGCGCTTCGAGGCCTGCGCTCCTTGTGGGGGGAGGTGCAGGTCGACACGCGCAGGGCATGTCGGTAGAGACTGTTGGCGGCGGACACCTTCCCTCGACACAAGGGGCCGGTGCCCGCCGCCGTTTCTTTTTCGCGCGTCGGGAAACCGCCCGCCTGGAGGCCGCTTCGATGACCACCAACTCCCGCGAGCTCGAGGGCTCGATTCACGTCGACCTCGCTCGCAAGGAGACCTACGGCGGCTACCTGCAGCTCGACCTGCTGCTCAATTCCCAGACGCCGCGCACCACCGTGCACGACGAGATGCTGTTCATCATTCAGCACCAGACCAGCGAGCTGTGGATGAAGCTCATGCTGCACGAGTTCGACGCCGCGCTGGAGCTGGTCAAGCGTGACGACCTGTCGCCGACGTTCAAGATCTTCGCGCGCGTCGCCCACATCCAGCGGATGTTGTTCGAGCAGTGGGCGGTGCTCGAGACGATGACGCCGAGCGAGTACCTGCAGTTTCGCGACGCGCTGGGCCGCTCGTCGGGCTTCCAGTCGTACCAGTACCGTGGCCTCGAGTTCATGCTCGGCAACAAGGACCCGAACCTGTTGCTCCCGCATCGCCAGGACGACGCCACGCACGCGTGGCTGGCGAAGCGCCTCACCCAGCCCAGCCTGTACGACGAGTTCCTGCGCTACCTCGCGCGCCATGGGTTCGACGTGCCGAAGGAGCGGCTCGAGCGCGACTTCAGCCAGCCCTACACCCGGCACGAGGGCGTGGTGACCGTCTTCCGCACCGTCTACGAGGCGCACGAGCAGCACTGGGACGCGTACGAGATGGCCGAGAAGCTCGTCGACGTCGAGGAACGCTTCCAGCTCTGGCGCTTCCGTCACATGAAGACGGTGCATCGCATCATCGGCCATCAGACCGGCACGGGCGGCTCCTCGGGCGTGACGTTCCTCAAGCGGGCGCTCGAGCTCACCTTCTTCCCCGAGCTGTGGGATGTGCGCACCGAGCTGAGGAAGGGTATTCCCCCAAAGGTGTGACTTCGCCCTCCGCCCCGAGGGGGCTACGCTTCACGCATGCCTCGTGAATCCACGTTCGTCGGCGGCGGTGGCGGTGGCGGGTCAGACGACGAGGAGCGCTCCGAGCGGCCTCGGCCCTCATCCCCGGCTGGTGCCGTCGGCCCGCGGCCCTCGGTGACCCAGAACATCCCGGCTCGGCGTGGCACCGGGGTCGGCTCCGCAGGGTGGCCGGGTGGCGCGCCCCCGAAGGTGGCCGAGGGCATGCCGTCTCGCCATCAACCGCCCACCGGTCAGCGGCCCAGCGTGGCGGGCGCCCAGCGTCCGCCACGGCCTCCTGGCGGTGGTGGCGGCGCGGGCTCGAACCGCTTCTTCCCGCCGCAGCCGCGCTCGGTCCTCGAGACCGGCCTGTCGGCGACGATGATCGAAGAGCTCGTCCTCAAGGCGCTGTTCTTCGCGGGCGAGCTGCGTGGCTCGGAGATCTCCCACCGCATCAAGATGCCGCAGGTCATCATCGATGAGGTCATCGAGGGGCTGCGCAAGCAGAAGTACATCGACTTGAAGGGTGGCGCCGGCATGGGCGTCGGCAAGTCGGGGATGATCTACACCCTCACCACCTTCGCGACCGACCTCATGCGGCAGATCCTCGACCGCAACCGCTACAACGGCCCCGCGCCGGTGCGCATGGAGGACTGGTTCGAGGCCGTGCGGGCCCAGACGGTGCGCGGCATGCGCATCAACCGCGCGAAGATGGAGCAGCACTTCGGCCAACTCGTGGTGAAGGACTACGTCTTCGATGGGCTCGGTCCGGCCATCAACTCGGGCAAGGCCGTCTTCTTCTACGGGCCTCCGGGGAATGGAAAGACCGCGCTCTGCCAGGCGCTCGTCGAGTGTTACGACGGCGACATCTGGGTGCCGCACGCGCTCCTGGTCGACGACTTCATCATTCGCGTCTTCGACTCCACCCTGCACAAGCCGCTGCCGGAAGACCCCAACGCACCCGCTGCGGATCAACGCTGGGTGCGGTGCCGTCGCCCGCTCGTGGTGGTGGGCGGTGAGCTCACCCTGCAGACCCTCGACCTCATCTACTCACCCGACGTGAAGTTCTACGAGGCCCCGTTCCAGCTCAAGGCCACCAACGGCATGCTGCTGATCGACGACTTCGGCCGCCAGAAGGTGTCGCCGATCGATCTGCTCAACCGGTGGATCGTCCCGCTCGAGAGCGAGATCGACTTCCTCACCCTGCACACCGGCAAGAAGCTCCAGGTGCCCTTCAACGTGTTCGTCGCGTTCTCCACCAACCTCGACCCGGGCGACCTCGTCGACGACGCGTTCTTGCGGCGCGTTCGGTACAAGCTCGAGGTCAAGCCGCCCGACGAGGAGCAGTTCCACGCCATCTGGGAGGCCGTCTGCGCGAAGCGGAACATCGCCTACGACGCCCCGATGATCGACTGGCTCATCGACGCGCACTACCGGCCGCACAACCGCGTCTTCGCCGCCTGCCAGCCGCGCGACCTGATCGACCAGGTCATCGACATCGCCCACTACCGCGGCGAGATTCCCCACCTCTCGGGTGAGCTCCTCGAAGCCGCCGTCAGCAACTACTTCGTGAAGTTCAAGAAGAAGGGCTGAACCGCCCGCGCTGCGCTAGACACGCAGGCTGCCCATGGCGAGTGCCCCCGACAACGCCAGGCTGCACGAGCTGCTGAAGGCAGCGGCGCGTGAGCTCAAGGCCGCGCAGCAGGAGCTCGCCGACGAGCGGGATCTGCACGAGTCCGCGCGCAAGGCCCTGGACGGCGAGCGGGCGAAGACCAAGGAGCTCAACGAGAAGCTGCTCGACCTCCAGCAGGCGCTGCGCAAGGTCCAGACCGAGGTCGCCGAGCACAAGCGGCGCGAGCTGTCCGACAACACCAGCCGCACCGTCGTCGGCCTCTCGCGGCCCACCTTGATCGGGCTCGACGCGCAGACGACGCTTCCCCCCGTCTCACGCCCGTCGGATGACAACACCAACGTCTCGCGGCTCGACCCCGAGGTGCTCGAGCAGCGGGTGAAGGCGATCGACCAGTCGCTCGCCGAAAGCGAAGCCGAGGTCAAGCAGTACAAGCAGAAGGTGGCCGCGCTCGAGGGGGAGCTGGCCGCGCTCAAGGAGCTCGCGCGCCCCGGCGCCGCCCCCGCGGAGCTCTCGGCCGAGGTCCAGCATCAGCTCGACGAGGAGCGGGCGCGCGCGGAGGTGGCCGAGGAGCGCGTGGCCACGCTCGAGGCCGAGCTGGCGGTGGGGAAGGCGCAGCGCTCGGCCGCGGAGGAGCGGGCCTCTTTGGCGGAGGCGGACCTGGCCACGACGCGTGAGCAGCTCGTCAGCGAACAGGCACGTGCAGGCGACGTGGCGGCGAGGGGCGCAGCGCTCGAGGCCGAGCTCGCCACCGTCCGCGACGCCGCCGCGCGCGCCGCCGAGCTCGAAGGTCAGCTGGCCACCGCCAAGGCCCGCTCCTGGGAGCTCGAGCAGCAGCACATGGACATGTCGGCGAGGGCCGAGGCTGCCGAGGTCCGGGTCGGCGAGCTCACGCCGAGGCTCGCGCAGGTCGAGAGCGACCTCTCCGGTGTCCGGGCCCGCCGCGACGAGCTGAACGTCGAGCTGGGGCGGCTGGAGAGCGATCGCAAGAAGCTCCAGGCCCGGCTCACGGAGCTCGAGGCGGGCGTGCAGGCCGCCCGCGACGAGGAGGGGCGCGTGCGCGCGGCGCTCGAGGCGAGGCTGGGGGAGTCGCAGGCCCAGCTCGAAGCGAAGCACGCCGAGGCGATGGCCCAGCTCGAGGCCCGTCGCGCCGAGGCCGACGGCCAGTCCCACAAGGAGAAGGACAAGCACCAGATCACCGCGCAGCGCCTGCTGGAGGCCCGGCAGAAGACGCGCGAGCTCGAGACCCAGCTCTCGGACGCGCAGGCGCAGCTGCAGGCGGGCGAGAAGAGCCGCGCCCAGCTCGAGGCCGAACACGCCGCGCAGCTCAAGCGCGAGCGCGAGTCGCAGGTGGCCACCATCGCTTCACTGCAGGCCACCATGTCCCAGCTCGAGAAGGACCTCGCGCACGCCACCGAGGAATGGCACCACACCAACCGGCAGTACGAGCAGCTTCACAAGGAGATGCTGCTGCTGCTCGACCAGCGCGACGAGGCCCGCCGACAGCTCGCGGCGCTGCAGGGCCCACGGTGACGCCGTCAGCCGGCGCGCTCTCTGGACAGGCGCTCCAGCACGTCTTCCAGGTGCCGGTACACCTGCACCTCGTGATGGAAGACGTCTTCGATGCGCCCGTCGAAGCCGATGACGAAGGTGGCGCGGCGGTCGACGCGCAGGACGGGCCAGATGACGCCGTACTGCTCCGAGATGACGCGCGACTCGTCGCCCACCAGCCGGAACTGCAGGCCCTCGTCGAGGGCGAAGCGACACTGCCGGTCGGCCTTGTCCACCGACACCCCGATGAGCTCGGCGTTGAGGCCGCGAATCCGGTCGTAGTTGTCGCGGAAGTGCCGCACCTCGACGGTGCACGCCGGCGAGAAGGCCTTGGGGAAGAAGAACAACACCACCTTGCGCTGGCCCCGAAAGCTCGAGAGGACGAGCCGCTCGCCCCGGCAGTCCACCGTGTCGAAGTCTGGCGCGAGGTCCCCGAGCTGCAGCATGAGCGTCGTCTTCTTTTCACGACTCGTCCCCGCTCGCCAGCGGAGGCCCGATGCTCGTCACGCGTCGAGTCGGGAGGCCCGCAATGACTCGCACTCGGAGTGAGAAGCGATGCTGAAGTTCGCGGTGGTTCGTGAGGATTTCGAGGTCGAAGCGGCGCTCGTCGAGGCCACGCGCGCGCGTGCGTGTCTGACGGTGGCGTCCGGTGGGTGTACTGCGCTGGCGCTCGCGCACCGGTTCCCCTCGCTCGAGGTCCATGCGTTCGACCTGAACCCGGACCAGCTCCAGCACGGCCGCGACAAGGCCGACGCCATCGCCCGCCACGACCTGGCCGCGCTCAACGTGAAGGCCTCCAGCCCTTCGGGCCTGTCGCAACGGGGCGAGTTCGAGAAGCTGTTCCGCGTGTTGCGCCACGCGCTGGTGGAGGTGGTGGCGCCCGAGGTCCAGCTCGAGCAGTTCTTCGCCGAGCCGTCGGCCCGTGCCGGGTTGCTGACCTCGTGGCAGGGCTCTCCGTACTGGCCCGCGTGCTTCGAGGTGGCCTTCACCGAGGGGCTGTTGCACGCGATGTTCGGTCCCGACGCCACCCGGCACGCCACGCGCGGCTCATACCCGGGCTACTTTCAACGGGTCTTCGAGAAGGGGCTCGCCTCGGCGGGCGCCGGGGAGAACCCGTACCTCCAGCACGTGCTCCTCCAGCGGTACGAGACGCCCCCGTCGTTTCTGGTGAGCGGCGCGCGGCTCGCCGTGGCCTGGCACCACGGGAGCCTCACCGACGTGCCCGCGCTCGAGCGGTTCGACGTGGTGAGCTTGTCGAACATCTTCGATTGGTCCGACGAGTCCCTCGTGCGGGCATGGGCCCGCGCGCTGACGGCCCTTCGGCCCAACAGCCTGGTGGTGTACCGCCAACTCAACAACCAGCGGGACTGGCGCGCGCTGTTCGAGGGCTTCGAGCCCGACGCGGCGCTGTCCGACACCTGGACCACACAGGAGCGCGCGCTCTTCTACGAGCGCGTCACCGTGCTGCGGCGCCGATGAGCCTGACCTTCCTGCACCGCACCCCTTCGGAGCTGGCGCCCTGGGTCGCAGGGCTCTGTGCCCTCGAGCGCGACGTGTCGTACCCCATCGACGATGGGCGGGATCGCTTCGTCTTGAGCCACGGCGCGGCGTACCACCCCTTCTTCTCCTCGATGGGCGACGCGCACTTCATCCTCGCGGTGGAGCGCGACCAGGTGGTCGGCTGCATCGTCGGCGTGCGCAAGCCCGTTCGTTCGCCGCGCGGCGAGGTCGACGCGGTGTACCTGGGCGACCTCAAGGTGGCGAAGGCGTGGCGGGGCCGTGGGGTACCGGCGAAGCTGTTGGCGTTCGCGCTTACGAGGTGGGTGCGTCGCCCGGGCCGCCTGTCGTGGCGGCTGGCCTTCGGAGCGGCGATGCGAGGGGACACAGGGGACGTGATGCGGGCCGCGCGGGGCGCGTCGCTGATGAAGCTCGGCGCGGCGATGGCGACCCTCGACGTCTACTTCGTGCCGCCTGCGACCCTTGCCGGCCTCAGGCTCTCCGGCGCGCCGCGGCCGGGCCTTCAAGGCGGTCTGGACCTGAGCCCCGCCGTCACGGAGGACCTCGTCTCGACGGCGGGCGCGAAGGACTTCGTCCTCCAGTCGACGGGCGCGCCGTGGACGCTCGTTCATCTTCCGGCCGGGCCGGCATCGTGGGGCGAGTCGCACGCGGCCTACCTGGTGCGTGGGGCGCAGCGGCTCGTCGAAGGGGGCAAGCCAGGGCCGGTGTGTTTTGCCCTCGACCAGCGGCGGCAGGCGGAGCGGGACTTCCTCGCGCAGCAGGGCCTGACCGCCGGCGCCGTGTGCACCGTGTATGGCTTCTCGACGACTCGTCGCACGCGCGGCGCCGACTGGGTTCACCTCGCCACGTCGGAGATCTGAAGCGCTCCCCCGTGACGGCAGGTGCTCTGCGCCATGACACGGGCTGATTCCAATCGGGCGGACGACTGCGGCCAGGCGGCACCGATGCCGATAAAGAAGGGCCATGGGCAAGTGGTTGGCACTGGTCGGGCTCCTCGCGTTGATGACGCTCGGGCTGCTCGTCGGGCTCAAGCTCAACAGGCCCTCCCGGCTGGACCGTGCCGAGGCGCTCGCGCATCAGGAGAAGCAGTCGCTCGCGCCGCTGTTTCCGGCGCCCGCATTCTCGTACGGTGACCACCGCGGCGCCCAGGTATCGACCCAGTCGTTGGCGGGCACGCCGTGGGTCGCCAACTTCATCTTCACGACCTGTCGGGCGGTGTGCCCGCTCATCACCGCGAAGACCGTGCAACTCCAGCGCAGCCTCGCCGGCGTCGACGTGCGCTTCATCTCGTTCTCGGTCGATCCCGAGCATGACAGCGCCGAGGCCCTCGCCGTGTACGCGCAGAAGTGGGCCCCCGACGAACCCCGCTGGAGCCTGCTGGTGACCGACCCGGCCACGCTCTCCACCACCGTCGCCGGTTTTCACGCCACCGTCGAGAAGAGCCGACCCGGCGAGCTCGACCCCATCATGCACTCGTCGGTCTTCGTACTGGTCGACGGCGCCGGCCTGGTGCGTGGCGTCTTCGACAGCGAACACTCGAGCGACCTCAAGGCGCTGGTGGCCGGCGTGCGGACGCTGGTGAGCACCCCGATGCCGCCGCCACAGGCACTGCCCACCGAGGGTGTCGAGCTGTACCACGCGCTGTCGTGCGCGAGCTGTCACGAGTCGCCTCAGCTCGCGCCACCCCTCCTCGGCCGCAAAGGCTCCCGGGTCGCCTTCGACAACGGCATCGTCACCTCCTTCGACGAGGCCTACGTGCGCGAGTCGCTGCTGGCGCCGGACGCGAAGCGCGCGAAGGGGTACCCACTCCACATGCCGGCCTACGACTTCATCGGGGCCCAGGCGCTCACGACGCTGACCGCATACGTGCTCGAGACGCCGGCGGCCGCCGCGACGGCGGTGGGTGACGTTCCGCTGGCCCTCGACCCCGTCTGTCACATGCAGGTCCGCGCCTCGGCCGACGCGTTGTCGACCGTGCACCGGGGCGAGCGGACCTACTTCTGCTCGAAGCACTGCCTCAAACGTTTCGAAGCGACGCCGGCGGTCTTCCTCCCGAATGATGGGGGGCACTGATGAAGAGAAGCCCGTCGCATACCCACATGTCGTCTTCTTCCCTCACCGGGCTTGAGCTGAAGCAAGTCCGGGTCGACCAATGATCGGCGCTTCTGCCGCTGCCGGTAAAACGCTTGGCAGCCCCCGGACCCTGTGACAAATCGCTCGCCTACGCGGGCACGAGATGAAGCCGTTCCTACCCCCGTGGAGTCAACCGACATGCACCGACTCATGAGTGTGACCCTGGCCTTCGCGACGGTGGCGAGCCTGGGCTGCATCCGCCCTGACGGCGCCAAGAAGACGCTGGCGGGGCAGGAGTTGTACGCGGCCTGCGCCTCCTGTCACGGCGAGACCGGCAACGGCAACGCGAGCCTCGCGGCGCCCAACATCGCGGGCCTGCCGGCCTGGTACGTCGAGTCGCAGCTCGTGAAGTACCGCAGCGGCATTCGCGGCTACCACCCCGAAGACCACGAGGGCCTGCGCATGCGGCCCATGTCCCGCCAGATGATGGATGAGGCCGAGGTCAAGGCGGTGTCGGCGTACGTGGCGACACTGGCGCCCGTGAAGGCATCTCCGTCGATTCAGGGCGGTGATGCGACCGCGGGCGCGGGTCAGTACGCCGTCTGCCAGGCCTGCCACGGCGAGAAGGGCCAGGGCCTCGAGGCGACCAGGGGCCCGCCGCTCGCCGGTCAGTTCGACTGGTACCTCGTCAACCAGCTCAAGAAGTTCAAGGGCGGCATCCGCGGCGCCCACCCGATGGACACGACCGGTGCGCAGATGCGTCCGATGGCCACCATGCTCGCCGACGAGCAGGCCATGAAGAACGTCGTCGCCCACATCTCGACGTTCTCGCGCTGAGGAGCCCCATGGCCGACGCCAACCTGACCGCTGCGCAGTCTTCCGACAAGCTCGCGAAGACCCTCTTCTTCCTCCTCGTCGCTGGAGCCGTCGGCTTCATCGGCGCCGTCTTCCTGTTCGCGCTCTCGTAAAGGCTCACGCATGATCGACCAATACGTAGAATCGGCTTCGACCTACTCCGGTGACATCGACAACGTCATCTGGGTCATCCTGCTCATCACGGGCTTCTGGTTCATCCTCGCCGAGGTGGTCTTCTTCGGGCTCATCTTCAAATTCCTCGCGAAGCCCGGGGTGAAGGCGAAGTACGTGAGCGGCGAGGTGCCGCGCGAGAAGCGCTGGGTGACGCTTCCGCACTACGCGACGCTGGCCTTCGACGTGGCCATCATCGTGCTGGCCATCAAGGTCTGGCACGATGTGAAGATCAACATGCCCGAGGCGGACTCCACCGTTCGCATCATCTCGCAGCAGTGGGCGTGGACGTTCGTGCACCCGGGCCCCGACAACAAGCTCGACACGCCCGACGACATCACCACCGTCGACGACCTCCACGTCGAGAACGACAAGACCTACCACTTCGAGCTGATGAGCCGTGACGTGCTGCACAGCTTCTCGGTGCCCGTGTTCCGCCTCAAGCAGGACATGATCCCCGGCCGCATCATCAAGGGCTGGTTCAAGCCCACGCAGACCGGCCAGTACGACATTCAGTGCACCGAGATCTGCGGCATCGGACACGCCCTGATGCCCGCGCGCATCATCATCGAAACGCCCGCGCAGCACCGCCTGTGGAATCAGAACAACGCGCCAAAGGTGGCTGACGCTGCGCCCACCACGCCGCCGACCCAGCTGGGAGGAATGCCATGAGTTCCGCCGCCGCGCACGCAGAGCACGACCACGCGCACGGTCATGCCCACCATGAAGAGGGCTTCATCAAGAAATACCTCTGGTCGACCGACCACAAGATGATCGCCATGCAGTACCTCTTCACCGGCATCGGCATGGCGCTGATCGGTGGCTTTACCGTCTACGCCTTCCGCATGCAGCTGGCGTTTCCTGGCATGCCGGTGCCTGGCTACGGCCGGGTGACGGCGACCGATTACAACGCGCTCGTCACGACCCATGGCTCGGTGATGATCTTCTGGGTGGCGATGCCCGTGTTGATCGCCGCGCTGGGCAACTACCTCATCCCGCTGATGGTCGGCTGCGATGACATGGTGTTCCCGCGGCTCAACCGCTTGAGCTACCAGCTGTTCCTCCTGAGCGCGATCGTCCTCATCGCCTCATTCTACGTGCCCGGTGGCGCGTTCGGCGGCGCGTGGACGTCGTACCCCCCGCTGTCCGCGAAGGCCGAGTACAACCTCACCGGCCTGGGCTCGTCGATGTGGCTCTTCGCAGTGGCGCTCGAGTTCGCCGCGTTCCTCCTCGGAGGCATCAACTTCATCACCACCGTGATGAACAGCCGCGCGCCGGGCATGAAGATGTTCGACGTGCCCATCGTGGTGTGGATGATCATCATCGCGTCCATCCTCTTCATGGCGTCGGTGGGGCCGCTCATCGCCGGCGCGGTGATGCTCCTGTTCGATCAGCAGCTCGGCACGGGCTTCTTCGACCCGGCCAAGGGCGGAGACCCGGTGCTCTGGCAGCACCTCTTCTGGTTCTTCGGTCACCCCGAGGTGTACGTGGTGCTGCTGCCGGCGATGGGCATCGTCGCCGAGATCATCACCGTCTTCTCGCGCAAGAAGCTCTTCGCCTACAAGACGGTGCTCTACACGGCCATCGGAACGGGCGTGCTCTCGTTCTTCGTGTGGGCGCACCACCAGTTCATCGCCGGCATCGACCCGCGCATGGCGAACGTGTTCAGCGTCACCACGCTGCTCATCTCGATCCCCGTCGCCGAGATGGTGTTCGTCTACATCGGCACGCTGTATGGCGGCTCGATTCGGCTCACCACGCCGATGCTGTGGGCGCTCGCCTTCATCGCTGAGTTTCTCCTGGGCGGCGTCACCGGCATCTTCCTGGGCGCGTCGGGCGCGGACATCTACTTCCACGACACGTACTTCGTCATCGCGCACTTCCACTACACGTTCTTCCCCATCGCCTTCATCGGCAGCTTCGCGGCCATCACCTATTGGTTCCCGAAGATGTTCGGCCGGATGATGAACGAGACGTGGGGCAAGGTGCACTTCTGGGGCACCATCATTCCCTTCAACGCCATCTTCATTCCGCTCTTCCTGCTGGGCGCGCGCGGCGACCACCGGCGCATCTACGACTACCGGCACTTCCCTGACCTGATGAAGGCGGGCATGCAGGACCTGCGAATTCTGGCGACCCTGGCGCTGCTGGTGATGCTCGCGTTCCAGGTGGTGTTCCTGGTGAACCTGTTCCACTCCATCTTCCGCGGTGAGAAGGCCTCGGCGAACCCGTGGAACGCGAACACGCTCGAGTGGCAGGCGCCGTCGCCTCCACCGCACGGCAACTTCCCGCAGGGGTTGCCCAACGTGTACCGGGGCCCCTACGAGTACAGCCACCCTGACCGCCAGGACGACTACTGGCCGCAGACCGAGCCGGACCCCGCGAAGTCCTGACCCCTCAAAGGACCCATGATCCGACCCATCGCGACCACGCGTGAAATGACGGGGATGCCCACCGGGCGTCTCGCCGTCTGGTGGCTCATCGCCTCTGAAATCGTCATCTTCGGCGGCGTGCTCGGCAGCTACCTGATGCACCGCATCGGCCACAAGGAATGGGCCGCGGCCTCGGCGAATACCAACACCTGGGCAGGGGCCTTCAACACGGTGGTGCTCCTCACCTCGTCCCTGTCGGCCGTGCTGGCCCACAACGCGGCGCTTCGCAAAGACGGAAAGCGCGCGGCGAAGTTCCTCTGGGCCACCATCGGCGGAGGCGGCATCTTCCTCGTGGTGAAGTCGATCGAGTGGACGGGTGAGATCCAGCACGGGTTCACCATCACCGCGAACAACTTCTGGTCATTCTATTACACGGCCGCCGGGCTCCACGGGCTGCACGTCATCGCGGGCATGATCGTGATGATGTTCGTCGCGAGCGACGCGGCCAAGGGCAAGGAGCTGCAGCGGGTCGAGAACGCCGGGCTGTACTGGCACTTCGTCGACCTCGTGTGGATCTTCCTCTTCCCGCTTCTCTACATCGCGAAGTGAGCCCGCCCATGTCCGACTCGACTCACGCTCCGGCGGCCTCCGCCGACACCGCGCATGGCCACGATGCGCACGCGCACCCTGACAGCTTCTACGTTCGCATCTGGGGCATCCTGATGGTGATGCTCGTCATCTCGGTGGCGGGCCCCGAGCTCGCGCACCGGCTCGTGTCCAACGAGACGATCGCCTTCGTCATCGTGCTCTTCACCGCGTTCGGCATCGCCATCGTGAAGGCGTACATGGTGGTGAAGAACTTCATGCACATCGGCGTGGAAAAGAAATACGTCGGCTACATCCTCCTGTCGATGCTCATCCTGATGGCGCTCATGATTGGGGGCATTGGCCCCGACGTGCTTCGCCACGAGGGCCACCGCTGGGTGAACCAGGCCGCCAAGGACTACAAGCTGCCCGAGGCGGCGCACGGTGAGCACGGCGCGCAGGCTCCGGCTGGCGAGCACGGCGAAGCGAAGCACTGACCGGGAGCCGATGACGTGTCCACGCCAGCCAGCGCCGTTATGAGTGAGGCGATGGCGTCGCGTCCACTCCCGCAGCCGAACCGTCCCGTGGTGCCCAGCGCGGTGCTGGGTACGCTCATCTTCGTCGTCGCCGAGGTCATGTTCTTCGTGGGCATGATCAGCGCCTTCACCATCAGCCGCTCCGGAGCCCCCGCCGGGACCTGGCCGGTGCCGGGCCAGCCGACGCTCCCGGCCGATGCCACCGCGCTCAACACGGCGGCGCTGATGCTCTCGGGGGGGCTGCTCCTCGTCGGTCAGGTGCTCTTTTCGAAGAAGCTGACCGCCGCGAAGTGGGTGGTCCTGGCGTCGTGGCTGCTGGGGGTGGCCTTCGTCGCCCTCCAGGGGCGCGAGTGGTCGCAGCTGCTCGCGGCGGGCCTGACGATGACGTCGAGCCGCCTGGGCGCGTTCTTCTATCTCATCGTCGGCATGCACGGGCTCCACGCCATCGGCGCGCTGCTGGCCCTGGGGCTCGCGACGCTGCAAGGGCTGCGTGACCGCCTCGACGTCGGGCTCTTCTTCGGGGCGCAGGTGTTCTGGTACTTCGTGGTCTTGATGTGGCCCATCATCTACGCGCGGGTGTACTTCTGATGCTCTCGCTCCTCGCATGCTCGGTGTGTGGCGCAGGCCAGGACGGCACGGAGTGGGCCTACCTCGCGATGACCGGCGTCATCTCACTTACGCCCCTGGCGATGATTGGCGGCGTGGCCTTCTGGCTGTACCGCGCCTCGAAGCGCCGTGAGGCCGAGGACGCGGAGGCCGCCCGGACGCTCGAGGCGAGCGCTCCAGCGTCCCGCGCCTGACGAGCACGCTCGTCGAGGCGAAGAGCGGCCGTGCGGGCCGTCGACTTGCGCGCCGGTCGGTGACAGAGGAACTCGGCGATGAAGCGCTTCGTCAACGTCTACACGGTCTCGTTCCTGCTCGGCGCGATCTTCCTCACGGTCCTTCCCTTCATGCAGAAACGGTTCCTCAAGGCGCCCGCGCCCATCGCGTCGCTGGGGCCCTGGCAGCTGTTCACGCTCGACGATCACCGATCGATGGGGTCGACCCAGCTTTCGGGCCAGGTGGTGCTGGTGTTCTTCGCGCCTTCGCCGTGTGACGCCGCCTGCGTCGAGCGTCAGCGCGTCTTCGCGCGTGGAGTCGAGCACACCGACGATCTCTCGGACCGCATTCGGCACGTCACCATCACGCGCTCGGACAACGTGGGGTTGAAGGCGCTCGCCGTCGGCCGCTGGCACGTGCTGGCCGGGAGCGACGCCGAGCTCGCCCCCGTGCTCGAGGCGTTTCACGTCGCATGGGCGAAGAAGCAGGGGACCGACGCTGGCAGCTCCATCGACGAGCGGTTGGGGCTCCCGGCGGTCGTGCTCGTCGATCAGCGCGGCTCCGTGCGCGACTTCTGGCGGGACGACGCGGCGGGTCGGGGCAACGCCATCAACGCGGCCCGACTGCTCGCGAAGCACGGTCCCCAGCCCTGATTGAAGTCTCCACGCGGGGAAGAGCCGGCAGAACGCGCCGAGTGACGTTTCCTTGCCGAGTCGAATGCGCGCCTTTAGAGCACCGCGACTTCAAGGCTCTGCAGCTCCGCTTCTCGACGACGCCGTTGCCTCACCAACCAGATGTGGGCGCGTTCACGCTCAAGCAGAAGGAATCGGTCGCACAAGCGTGGCAGCAGGGCGCTGCACGCACGAGGAATCGCTCTTGAGAGAGGGTGCCGTTACCGATACACGCGGCTCGCTCACGAGGCACACGAACCATGGCTCAGATCTTCCCGAAGTGGTGGAACCAGACTCCCGCATTTGCGCTCGTCGGAACGTTGGTCGGCGGTGGCGCCGCGACGTTCGGCGTCTACTGGTGGGCTTCTCCGTGGCACACAGACGTCGGCTACGCGCCCAAACAGCCGGTCGAGTACAGCCACAAGCTGCACGCCGGCGAGATGAACATGGACTGCCGGTACTGCCACGCCTACACCGAACGTGGCCCCAACGGCGGCGTGCCTCCCACGCAGACGTGCATGAACTGCCACAGCCAGGTGAAGAAGGACTCGCCCAAGCTGCAGGCCGTGCGTGACTCGTGGGCCTCGGGCAAGTCGATTCCGTGGGTGAAGATCCACAAGACGCCCGACTTCGCGTACTTCAACCACTCCGCGCACGTCGCGGTCGGAGTCGGTGAGAATCGCGCCGCGGTCGGCTGTGAGACGTGCCACGGCCGCATCGACCAGATGGAAGTGGTGGCGCAGAACCAGCCGCTGTCGATGTCGTGGTGCCTCGAGTGTCACTCGGACCCCGCGCCCAACCTGCGCCCCGTCGAGGCGCTCACGGCGATGGGCTACAAGCAGGACCTCACCTGGGCCGAGAAGGCGCGCAGCATCGCCGCCACGCTCAACCCACCCGGGAGCCTCTCGGCCGCCGCCAAGACCGACGCCGAAGGCCACATGAAGACCTACGCCACGGCCGGCTGCTCTGGCTGTCACCGCTGATTTTCTCGCGCCTCGTTCCCTTCGAGATCCAACGACCATGAAGAAAGACCCCTACGCCCCGATTCGCGACCAGATGAACGAGCCGCCGCAATACTGGCGTTCCATCGCGCAGAAGGAAGGCGACGAGACGCTCAAGGCCGCCGCCGAGAGCGAGTTCCCCACGGGACTCACCGCGCCCGATGGGTTCAACCGACGTGACGCGCTCAAGCTCGGCGCGGCGGCGATGTCGCTCGGCGGTCTGGCGGGGTGCGACATCATTCGCCGGCCGGTCGCCGAGATTCACGCCTTCGTGAAGCAGCCGGAGCAGGTCGTTCCCGGCGTGCGCATGTACTACTCGACGGCGATGCAGCGCTCGGAAGGCGCGCTCGGCCTGCTCGTGGAGTCGAACGACGGGCGGCCGACGAAGATCGAAGGCAACCCGAACCACCCCTCGTCGCTCGGCGCCTCGGACACGTGGGCGCAGGCCGAGGTGCTGCGCCTGTACGACCCCGAGCGCGCCCGCTCACCGAAGAAGGGCACGGCTGACGCGAAGTGGGAGGACTTCGACACGGCGCTCAAGGACGTCGCGACGAAGTTCGCTGGCACGCAGGGCGCGGGCCTGGCGCTGGTCGTGGAAGACGAGCTGGGCCCGACGGCGGAGCGGCTGATCAAGGCGATCGCCACCAAGCTCCCGCAGGCGAAGATCGTCCGTTGGGATCCGCTCGCCCCCGACAACCAGCACATGGGCGCGCACCTCGCGTTCGGCGCCGGCGCACGCGTGCATTACGACCTGAAGGACACGAAGGTCATCTTCGGCCTCGACTCCGACTTCCTCGCGAGCGGGCCGGACCACCTCAAGCTGGCGCGTCAGTTCGGCACCAGCCGCGCGGTGCACACCCGTGAAGACATCGCGAAGATGAAGCGGCTCTACGTCGCGGAGTCGGTGTTCAGCACCACCGGCACCAACGCCGACCACCGCCTCCGTGTCGCGTCGAGCCAGGGCATCGACGTGATGAAGGCGCTGGCGCAGGCGCTCGCGGCGAACGGGGTCGATGCTGGCCTGGGCGCCATGGAGCCAGGCGCGCTGCCCGAGCCCTCGGCGAAGTTCATCACGGCGCTGGCGAAGGACCTGGCGGCCAACAAGGGCGCGGCGACGATCTTCGTGGGTGAGCGGCAGCCGGCGGCCGTGCACGCGATGGCCCACGCCATCAACGTCGCGCTGGGCGGCGCCAGCATGACGGTCTCGAAGGGTGAGGCCGTCGACCACCCCAGCATGTTCGACCAGCTGTCCGCGCTGACGAAGTCGCTCAACGACGGCGCCATCGACACGCTGGTGCTGCTCGACGTGAACCCCGCCTACACGGCGCCCGGCACGCTCAAGTTCGGCGACGCGCTCGCGAAGGCGAAGACGTCGATTCACGCGGGCCTCTTCGCGGAAGAGACGGGCGCGAAGACCACCTGGCACGCGCCGCTCGCGCACTTCCTCGAGTCGTGGGGCGACGCCGAGGCGTGGGACGGCACGGCGAGCCTGGTGCAGCCGCTCATTCTCCCGCTCTTCTCGGGCCGGCCGCTCATCAGCCTGCTCGCGGCGCTGGCTGGAGAGGCCGAGACGAACGACAGGAAGCTCGTCGAGGCGACCTGGCGCGGTTCGGGCACGGCGCTCGAGGGCGAGAAGTCGTGGCGCAAGGCGCTGCACGACGGCGTGGTCTCTGGAACGGCGCGCGCTCCGGTCGCGCCAACGGTGAAGACCGCGGAGATCGCGACCGCAGCGGCGGCCGTAAAGGGCGTGGCGCCTGCGAAAGACAGCTACGAGCTGGTCGCGGTGCACGGCCACGTCAAGGACGGTCGGCTGACCAACGTGTCGTGGATGATGGAGCTCCCCGACACCATGTCGAAGCTCTCCTGGGACAACGCCGTATGCCTGAGCCCCTCGCTCGCCAAGGAGCTCGGCGTCTCGAGCCAGGTGAGCCGCAACGGCTACGCAGCCGATGTGGTGGAGCTGACGGCAGGTGGGCGCAGCATCAAGGCTCCAGCGTTCGTGCTCCCCGGGCTCTCTGCGGCGACGGCGGTGATGACGGTCGGCTATGGCCGGCAGCTGGGCGAGGTGGCGAAGGGCATCGGCTCCGACGTGGGCCCACTGCTCGACAACGGCCTCAACGTCGTCACCAACGTGAAGATCTCCAAGACGGGCGCGACGCAGACGCTCTGCTCGACGCAGGATCACTTCTCGGTGCCGGCCTCGCCGCTCAAAGAGCTCACCTTCGTCGGCATGCTCGACGAGCCCAAGGACTCGCCGCACCGCGAGCTGGGCCTCAAGGACCGGCCGCTGTTCCGCTCGGCGACCGCGACGCAGTACGAGAAGGACGCGAACTTCGCGCGCAAGGGTGACATCCCCGCGAACCTGCTGGTGCCGCTCGGCACACCCAAGGACAAGCCGAAGCCGTCGAAGCCGCTGCAGCCAACCAACGAGATCACCTATGAGGGCCAGCAGTGGGGCATGGTGATCGATCTGTCGGCGTGCATTGGCTGTAACTTCTGCACGATCGCCTGTCAGGCCGAGAACAACATTCCCTCGGTGGGTCGAGAGCAGGTGATGCTCGGCCGCGAGATGCACTGGATTCGCATCGACCGCTACTTCACCGGCGACGTCGACGCGCCCACGGCCATTCACCAGCCCGTGGCCTGCATGCACTGCGAGAACGCGCCATGTGAGCCGGTGTGCCCGGTGTCGGCGACGGTGCACGACGACGAAGGCACCAACTCGATGGCGTACAACCGCTGCATCGGCACGCGGTACTGCGCCAACAACTGCCCGTACAAGGTGCGTCGCTTCAACTACTTCGACTACACCCACACGGGGAACATCTCAGTCGAACCGTACTGGAAGGAGCGCATGAAGACGCTCAAGCTCCAGCGGAACCCAGACGTGTCCGTGCGGTACCGCGGCGTGATGGAGAAGTGCTCGTACTGCACCCAGCGCGTGGAAGAGGCGAAGGTGTCGGCCAAGCGCAAGGGCGGCGATCGCAAGGCGCTCCCGGACGGCGCGGTGGTGACGGCGTGTCAGCAGGCCTGCCCGACCAACGCCATCACCTTCGGCAACATCAACGACGAGAAGTCGAAGGTCCACGCGCTCAAGGTGAGCGAGCGCAACTACGAGATGCTGCAGGAACTCAACGTTCGGCCCCGGACGAGCTACCTCGCCCGCGTTCGCAACGAAAACGAGGAGCTGGCCTGATGGGCACCACAACTGCCACCGTGACGTTGCCGAATGACCCGCAGCTTCGCGGCGATGTCGTTCTTCCAGAGCAGGTCGAGGGCCGCGAGGCGCTCGTTCGCGGCGACCATGACTTCCACTCCGTCACCGAGATGGTGTGCAAGGTCAACGAAGCGCCGATTCTCAAGACGCCCAACGGCCTCAAGTTCGGAATCGCGCTCGCTGGCGCCGGCGCGGCCATGTTCGGCGGTTACATCGGGTATTTGTTCTGGGAAGGCCCGGGCATCTGGGGCAACAACAACCCCGTCGGCTGGGCCTGGGACATCGTCAACTTCGTGTTCTGGGTTGGCATCGGGCATGCCGGAACGCTCATCTCGGCGATTCTGTACCTGTTCCGCCAGAAGTGGCGCACGAGCATCAACCGGTTCGCGGAAGCGATGACCATCTTCGCGGTCATTGCGGCCGGCAGTTGCGTGGCGCTCCACACCGGCCGCATCTGGATGGACTACTACCTCTTCCCTGTGCCCAACCAGATGGGCCTGTGGCCGAACTTCCGCAGCCCGCTCGAATGGGACGTGTTCGCGGTCAACACGTACTTCCTGGTGTCGACGCTGTTCTGGTTCACCGGCCTGGTGCCTGACTTCGCCACCCTGCGCGACCGCACCACGGTGAAGTGGCGCCGGTACTTCTACGGCGTGCTCTCGCTCGGCTGGCGCGGCTCGATGCGGCACTGGGTGACGTACGAGAAGGCGTACCAGATCCTCGCGGCGTTCTCGGCGCCGCTGGTGCTCTCGGTGCACACCATCGTCTCGTTCGACTTCGCCGTCTCGCAGCTGCCCGGCTGGCATACGACCATCTTCCCGCCGTACTTCGTCGCCGGCGCCATCTTCTCTGGCTTCGCGATGGTGCTGACGCTGGCGATTCCGGCGCGCGAGTGGCTCGGCCTGAAGGACCTGATCACCATTCGGCACATCGAGAACATGAACAAGGTCATCCTGCTGACGGGCACCCTGGTCGGGTACGCGTACGGCATGGAGTTCTTCATGGCCGCCTACTCGGGCAACCAGTACGAGGGCTTCACGTTCCTCAACCGCATGGGTGGGCCGTACTGGTGGGCCTACTGGATCATGATGAGCTGCAACGTGATCACCCCGCAGCTGTTCTGGTTCAAGAAGATCCGGACCAACATCACCATCACGTTCATCCTCTCCATCTTCGTGAACATCGGCATGTGGTTCGAGCGCTTCGTGATCACGGTGACGTCGCTGCACCGCGACGCGCTGCCGTCGAGCTGGGACTACTTCGTGCCGGTCACCGAGGTGTTCTTCTTCGTGGGGACCTTCGGCCTGTTCTTCTTCCTGTTCCTCCTCTTCGTGCGGTTCTTCCCCGTCATCGCGATGAGCGAGGTGAAGTCGGTGATGCCGCAGGCCAACCCGCACTGGGACGGCTACGGGCACCTGGCGCCGGGCCACTCGGGCTCGGGCGAGGGTGAGAAGGCGCACGGTCACGGTGGAGCGACGGCTCCGGTGGGCGGCGTGGTGCCGGCTCCGGCGGTCGCGAGCACCGGCGGAGGTCACTCATGAGCGCGACGAAGAAGTTGTGGGGCGTGCTCGCCCAGTACGAGAACCCGGCAACGGTCTACACGGCAGCCGAGCGCGTGCGTGAAGCGGGCTACCAGAAGTGGGACGCGTGCACGCCGTTCCCGGTGCACGGGCTCGACAAGGCGATGGGCGTGCCGCCGTCGAAGCTGCCGTGGGCGGTGCTGGTGGTGGGCATCACCGGTTCGACCTTCATGCTGTTCTTCCAGGCGTGGGCGATGGGGAACGCGTACCCGTTCGTCGTCGGAGGCAAGCCGTTGTTCTCGCTGCCGGCCTTCGTGCCCATCTGGTACGAGGTGACGGTTCTCTCGAGCTGTGTGACGGCGTTCCTCGCGAACTGGATCCTCAACGGGCTCCCGCAGCCGAGCCACCCCGCGTTCGCCTCGAAGGCCTTCGAGCGCGTCACCGACGACAAATTCTTCATCATGGTGGAAGCCGAGGACCCGCGCTTCGACCTCGAAAAGACCAAAACCCTCCTCAAGGAGGCCGGCGCCTCCCACGTGGAAGAGCTGGAGGACTGACGAGATGCGCAACGTTTTGTGGAGCGGAGTGGTGTGTCTGGTGGGCCTGGTCGGTTGCCGCGGCTGGGAGTCGGAGAAGCCTCCGATTCACCCGAACCCCAACATGGACACGCAGGAGAAGGGCAAGGCGTACCGCAAGGACACGACCGGCCTGTTCGAAGATGGCCGGACGATGCGCCCGCCCGTCGAAGGCACGGTGGCCATCGGGCAGCTGAATGACGACGACACCTGGACCAAGGGCGTCGACGACAAGGCTGAGCCGACGCAGAAGTGGCCGGCGAGCATCCGGAACGACGATGGGTCGCCGAAGGACGGGCTCGTCGCGCGCGGTGGTCAGCGCTTCCGCATCTACTGCACGCCCTGCCACGGCCCCAACGGCGAAGGCGACGGCGTGGTCAACACGGAGAAGGGCCTGCTGGTGGCGCCGCCGTCGATGCACAGCGACCGGGTGAAGGTGCTGACGAATGGAAAGATCTACTCGGCCATCGCGAACGGCGCGAACAGCATGCCGTCCTACGCGGCGCAGATTCCCGTCGAGGACCGATGGGCGATCACGGCGTGGGTTCGGGACCTGCAGCGCCAGAAGGACTCCAGCATTCCCTGGGAGGTTGGTGAGGAGGTGGTCGAGCCGGTGACAGTCGCGACGGCGGAAGCTGGTGCGAAGCTCTACAAGTTGAAGGCCTGTTTGGGGTGCCACTCTGTCGACGGCTCCAAGCTCGTCGGCCCGTCGTTCAAGGGCATCTACGGGCGCGTCGAGAAGGTCGCTGCGGGCATCGGTGGGCCTGTCTCGGAGGTGAAGGCCGATGACGCGTACCTCAACGAGTCCATCAAGCAACCCATGGCGAAAATCGTCGAGGGCTATCCGCCCGCGATGCCAGTCATCGCGCTCAATCAGGTCGAGATCGACAGCCTGATTCTCTACATGAAGACGCTGAACTGAGGGACCGACCGTGGCACACGCGATCGAAAAACCGACGGACATCACCATTCCCTCGACGAGCCTCTTCGCCAAGCTGCCGATGATTGGTGGCGTGATGGCGGTGGTGGGCCTGGGCGCGACGCTCGGCTCGGCCTTCGGCGAGAACAAGGCGCGAGCGATGTACGCCTACCTCTTCGGGTTCGAGGTGGCGCTGACCGTGGCGCTGGGCTCGCTGGCCTGGCTGCTCATCAACCACCTGGTGAAGGCGGGCTGGCACATCGTGTTGCGCCGCATCGCCGAGGCCGTCGTCATGACGCTCCCGGCCTTCGCGTTCCTCTTCATTCCCATCGCGGCCCTGGGCTTCCATGACCTGTACCCGTGGAGCCACGAGATGGATGAGATCCTCGCGCGGAAGACCTGGTTCCTCACGCCCGGGTTCTTCTTCGTCCGTTCGGCCCTCTACTTCGCCATCTGGAGCGCGCTGGCGTGGGTGCTCCACAGCAACTCGACGAAGATGGATGACGAGAGCGACCCCTCCAAGCGCGCCTCGATGGTGGGCCGCCTCATCACGGTGAGCGCACCGGGCATCGCGCTGTTCGCGCTGTCGTCGTCGTTCGCGGCCATCGACTGGGTGATGGGGCTGCAGCCGCACTGGTACTCGACCATCTTCGGCGTCTACTTCTTCGCGGTGTCGATCCTCTCGTTCAACGCCTTCCTCGCGCTCATCTCGATGGGCCTGCAGAAGGCGGGCGTGCTCAAGACGGCCATCACCACCGAGCACTTCCACGACCTCGGCAAGTACGTCTACGGCTACGGCGTCTTCTGGGCGTACATCGCGTTCAGCCAGTTCATCCTCATCTGGTACGCGAACATTCCGGAAGAGACCGAGTTCTACATCATGCGCACCCATGGCGGCTGGCAGTACGTCTCGTACGCCCTGCCGGTGCTCCACTTCTTCGTGCCGTTCTTCTTCCTCCTCTCGCGGCACGTGAAGCGCAGCCGCCTCGGGCTGGCGATCGGCTGCACGTGGATGCTCGTCATGCACGTCGTCGACCTGTACTGGCTCATCATGCCGAACGCCGGCATGCACGGCGGGGGCGAAGGCCACCACGAGGCGCACCTTGCCGTGTCGTACCTCGACTTCACGGCGCTCCTGGGCTTCGTCGGCGTGTTCCTCGCGCTGTTCGGCTTCTGGCTGAACCGGCACAAGGTGCTCGCCGTGAACGACCCGCGGCTGTCGGAGTCGCTCGCGCACGAAAACTTCTGAAGCGTCGTGACGCGCCCTCGGCCCTGCTGACGCGCCCTCGGGGCACGTGAGCGGGGCCGTGGTGTGTCTGGACGCCTGGGACGGATTGGGAGGCTTGGTGGCTGGACCGCTTCATGGCAGGTGAGGTCCATGACGCTGGTGATGGTGCTCGCGCTGACGCTGGGCCAGGACGGTGGGACGGTGCGGCTCCGCGCCGTGGGCGACGTGATGCTCGGCACGTCGGTGCCGGAGGGCTCCCTGCCGCCAGACGATGGCGCGACGCTCCTGGCCGACGTGACGCCCTGGCTGCAGGACGCCGATCTCACCTTCGCGAACCTCGAGGGGCCGCTGTGTGACTCCGGCTCGTCGGCGAAGTGCCGCAAGGGCGGCAACTGCTACGCGTTTCGGTCACCCACCCGCTACGCGAAGCACCTCAAGGCGGCGGGGATCGACCTGGGCTCGACCGCGAACAACCACTCCGGCGACTTCGGAGAGGCCTGTCGCCGAGAGACCGAGAAGGCGCTCGACGGCGAGGGCATCGCCTGGAGCGGCGCTCCGGGGACCATCGGCACCGTGACGGTGAAGGGCAAGAAGGTGGCGCTGGTGGCCTTTCACACCTCGGGCGCGACGAATGACGTGAACGACCTCGCCGCGGCGAAGAAGTTGGTGACGCAGGCCGCGAGCACGCACGACCTCGTCCTCGTCAGCTTTCACGGTGGCGCCGAAGGCATCGACGCGAACCGCGTGAAGGACGGGCCCGAGCGCTACCTCGGGGAGAACCGTGGTGACCTGAAGGCCTTCGCCCACGGCGTCATCGACGCTGGCGCTGACGTCGTCCTCGGTCACGGCCCGCACGTGCTGCGTGGCATCGAGGTCTACCAGGGCCGGCTCATCGCCTACTCGCTCGGCAACTTCGCCACCTATGGCCGCTTCAGCCTCGGTGGCGCGCTCGGCGTCTCCGTCATCCTCGACGTGGAGCTCGCCGATGACGGGCGCTTCGTCATCGGCCGGCTCCTGTCGACGAAGCAGGAGGGCAAGGGCGTCCCCATGCGGGACGAGTCGAAGCGTGGCCAGAAGGCCATCGCCGAGTACTCCTCGCGCGACTTTCCTAAGTCAGGGGTGCGGGTGTCTGACGAGGGCGTGCTCTCAGCGCGCTGAAATCGCCCCTCCCTGCAGCGAAGCGGCTCGGGTCGCCGCTCGTCACAGAGGGGATGATTTTCGGGGCCGAGCTCGAAAAGCAGAACGGTGCCGTCCGAAGGCTGAATGAAGAGCACCCCGCACCTGTAGGCCGCGAGGGTTCCTGAGATGGGCACGAGCCGCGGGCTCCCCGGTTTGGCCGAGGGCCCGACCAGGCCTGAACGGTCAACGTCCCCCCTGAGGCGAGCAGCCGGGTCGATGTCGAGCAGAAACGCGGTGACGTACTCGAAGTCCATTTGCTGGCGCTGGCGCCGCGGGACCGGCGGGTCGGTGGACCATCGACCAACGCTTTCAGGGAGACCGACTCCTCGGGGCTGTCGTCGGTCACCGTGGTGTGCCACTCCACCACGGCCGGCCAATCAGCCCCTTCAAGCCGCAGTGAGGCAATGGCTGGAGGTGAGCGAGGCAATCCCTCCTCGCGGCCCCATGCCATTCAGAGTGCACAGAGCTGGACGGTGGAGCGCACGCGCAGGGTCTCGGCGCAGCACCACTGGTCTGGCGAGGGCGCATCACTCGATGGCTCCACGGGGAAGTTGTGCAGTCCGCATGAGTGGACGACGCTGAAGGTCGTGGCTGCGCCGCTCAACCGACTCGTGTTCGCCTTCGGGCCCCGGCGAGGGGTGACGCTGGAGGTGCTGCGTCCCCTCACGGTGGGCCGCGCGGTGACGTGCGACGTGCACCTGCTCGACGAGAAGGTCTCGCGCGAGCACTGTGTCTTCGAGCCGTCGGCCGTCGGCCGGCGGCCTGCGCGTGCGCGATCTCGGGAGCCGCAATGGCACGTGGGTGAACGGCACGCGGATCGACGGCGCCGTCGACCTCGAGCCCGATGACGCCGTTGGCATTGGAGAGACCCTCGCGCTCGTCTCGCCCAGCGCCGAGGCGCTCCGCACGAGGGAAGGTGACGCGACGCTCGTGCTGAGCGCCGGTCCCCTCGGCCTCACCACCTCGGCCACCTCGCCCACCGACGACACGCTCGCGCGGGCAGGGCGGCTGCTCCTCGAGGCGGCGCTCGCGACGGACGCGGGGGATGCAGCGCGGCGCCTGGCGAGGTCGATGGCGGAGGGGCTCCGCTGTGACGAGGTGGTGCTGTGCCGCGTGACGCCTGAGGGCGCCCTCAGGCCCATCGCGTCGAGTCCCGTCGGGGCTGCGCTCTCGCTCAACCGGGCGCTCGTCGACCTCGCGCTTCACCAACAGCGGACCGTCTCGGTCGAAGAGCTCCAGCTGCGCGCGAAGCACGACGCGCAGACGACCACCGTGGTGCGTCAACGCGCGTTCGTCTTCTGTGCGCCGCTGCCGGGAAAGGACGGGCCCGTCGGCGTGGCCTGTGGCGTCCGCGCAAGTGCCTTCGATTCCGACGCGCTCGCGCTCGCGCAGGTCCTCGCACGGGCAGGAGCGCCGGCCCTCGGACTCGAGCGGCACGCGGAGGCCGCGCCGACACCGACGGAGGTCGTCGCCGAGAGCGACTCGATGAAGAAGGTCGTCGACCAGGCCCGGCGAGCGGCGCCCTCGATGGCGACCGTGCTGATCACGGGGCCCTCCGGGAGCGGCAAGGAGGCCGTGGCGCGGCTCATTCATGTGACGAGCCGCCGCGCGAAGGGGCCGTTCGTCGCCATCAACTGCGGCGCCATTCCCGCCGAGCTGGCCGAGTCGGAGCTCTTTGGCCACGAGAAGGGCGCCTTCACCGGTGCGCAGTCGAGGCACCAGGGCGTCTTCGAGCGGGCCGATGACGGCACCTTGTTCCTCGATGAAGTGGGGGAGCTGCCCCTGGGCCTGCAGGTGAAGCTGTTGCGTGTGCTCGAGGAGCGCCTCGTCGTCCGCCTGGGGAGTGGAACGCCGCTGTCGATCGACGTTCGCATCATCGCCGCCACCAACCGGGGGCTCGAGGCCGCCGTGCAGCAGGGAGCGTTTCGCGAAGACCTCTTCTATCGCCTCAACGTGGTGCGCCTGTCGCTCGCGCCGCTGGCTGAACGGCCTGAGGACGTGTTGCCGTTGGCGCGCCGGTTCCTGGCTCGACACGCCCCGTCGCTCGGTCGCCTTCCGCCAGGGCTGTCGGCTGAAGTCGAGGGCGTCCTCCGGCGCTACCCGTGGCCCGGAAATGCGCGGCAGCTCTCCAACGCCCTCGAGCGCGCGCTGGTGCTGAAGGCCGACGATGGCCCCCTGGTACCGGAGGACCTGCCGCCTGAGATCCTCGTGTCCGCAGGCCCGGCGGGTCGAACGGGGGGCACCCTCGCCGAGTGGGTCGCAACGCTCGAGCGGGTCGAGATTCTGCGAGCGATGAAGCGCTCGCGCGGCGTGAAGGCCCAGGCCGCCGAGGCGCTCGGCATCTCGCGGCCGACCCTCGACCGCAAGCTCTCCGAGTACGCCATCGATTGGGTAACGGAGCCGGAGCCAGGGCCGCGCTGAGGCCGTTCCACAGCGGATGTGACCGGGCAAACGAGAAGGACACCAGCCCGAGTCATTCGAGTCCGTGTTTCACTCGTTTCCGGCGAGGCCTCCGGCGGCACACGGTTGATGGTGCGAGGCTTCGTGACACGACGCAGCGCTCCCATGGGCGTCGCGCGATTTGGCGTGGCCGGTGAAGCGGAGCAGAGTCTCTGACTGGCCGTCGATGAACTTCCTCTGTCCCTCCTGCCGAACGCCGCTCCCGAAGGACGCCACCGTCGGGCTCGTGACCTGCACCCAGTGCGCGGTCCAGGTCGATCTCACCCGTGTCGACACGGCCCCCGGCCAGGCCCGGCTGTGGCCCGAGGTCGATCTCGGGGGTGAGTCCCTGAGCGGGCACCTGCTCGTGCAGCGGCTGGGCTCCGGCGGCATGGGCACGGTGTACGAGGCCGAGTCGCCCGTCGGTGTGCCGGTCGCCATGAAGGTGCTCGCGCCGATGCTGGCGGCCGAGCCCGCCCTGCGAGAACGTTTCCGCCGTGAAGCCCGCGCGATGACGCAGGTGAAGCACCCGCGCGTGGTGCAGCTCTTCGAGGAGGGCGAAGACCGAGGCTTCTGCTGGTACTCGATGGAGCTCGTCAAAGGGCTCGACCTTCGCCACCGCCTCGACGAGGGCGTGATGACGGCCGACGAGGTCGAAGCGCTCGCGCGAGCGGTCCTCGAGGCCCTGGCGGCCGTTCACGACTCGGGCATCGTTCACCGTGATCTCAAGCCAGCGAACATCCTCCTGGGGGCCGAGGGTCCGAGGTTGTGCGACTTCGGCATCGCCCAGGTCTCCGGCGCCACCACGCTCACCGAGTCGGCCGCGCTGCTGGGGAGCCTCCGCTACATGGCGCCGGAGCAGCGCTGGGGCAAGGCCGATGACCGCAGCGACCTCTACGCGCTCGGCGTCATCCTCCATGAGGCGCTCGCGGGAGGGGTGCCCGGAGAAGCGCCGTTGCCCGCGAACGTGCCGGTGCACCTCGCGCGCTTCATCGATCGGCTCACCAGCCAGCGACCTGCGGAACGGCCAGGCTCGGCGGTGGAGGCGGGCGAGCTGCTCACCTCGCTCCGGACCGCGCGACGGCGTCGGCTGATCATCGGCGGGAGCGTTGGCGCGGCAGGCACGGTGCTCCTCGCGCTGGCCATCTCGCTTTCGGGCGGCGATCCACCTCGACCGACGCTGACGACTGTGCGCACGCCCACCGCAGCAGTCCTGCCGGCTGAAGCGCCGCCTGCGGTCGAGGATGCCGGGAGCCCCGTCGACGCAGGAGCGCCCGTCGACGCAGGAGCGCCCGTCGACGCAGGAGCGCCCGTCGACGCAGGGATCCCGCTCGTCGCGGAGCTGCCGGATGATCTGGCCCCGGTTCCGACGAAGGTTCCGGGAAAGCCCGCCCTCCTCGGCAAGGTCACGCTGACCCCGGCCCCCAAGCCCAAGCCCGTCGCGAAGCCCGTCGCCAAACCCACCACGAAACCCGTCGCCAGACCCACGACGAAGGCCAAAGTCACGAAGAAGAAGGTGAGCCCCAGGGAGGACCCCCTGTAGCCGGCTCGCCTTGGGGGGCTGCCTCGTGGCAGGTTGCCGCCCTCCATGGGCTCGAAGATTCTGCGGCAGGGCGACCGCTACAAAGCGAAGCTGGAGAAGACGCTCGCCGACGGCAAAGTGACGAAGCAGGAGGCCACGGCCATCTTGCGGGACGCGAAGGACGGCACGTTCCGCCAGGTCGAGGCGCACTACCTCTCGGGCTTCGTCGGCCTCGACGCGAAGAAGTTCGACCCCCAGGCGCACCAGCGCCTGCTGGCCTTCGTGAAGACCGAGATGGTGGCCTTCGCCGAGATTGCCGGCGACACGGGCCTTCCATCGCCGCGCAAGCAACCGACGCTCACCGAGGACTCCGAGAAGAAAGGAGTCACCTTCAAGCCGAAGGAGGGCGTTCTCACGGTCGACGGCATCGGCGCCGATGACGCGCTCCAGGGCAACGTCGGCAACTGCTACCTCATCGCAGGCCTGGCCTCGGTCGCGAAGGTGAAGCCCGAAGTGCTCGCGAAGAACCTCACCGCGAGCCGCGACGGCTCGTACACCGTGACCTTCTACGAGCGCAAAGAAGGCCAGACGCGGCCGACGCCGGTGAAGGTGACGGTCGATGGAACCTTCGCGCACCGCGGCTCGATGCTCGAGTACGGCGGCGCGCGCTCGGCAAAGGAGCTGTGGCCGCTCATCTACGAGAAGGCCTACGCGGCGTGGAAAGGCAGCTTCACCGCCATCGAGGGCGGCATGTCGGCCACCACGCTCGAGGCGCTCACCGGAAAGAAGCCCGGGTTCTTTCCCGTCGACGACGCGCTCGGCGCCGACCACGTGTGGAAGCAGCTCCAGGCGGTGTCCAACGCGAGCACGGCGGTGGTGGCGCTGAGCAAGCCGTGGAACCCAGGCCAGGGCATGGTGGAGGACCACGCGTACTCGGTGCTGGGCATCTCGACGAAGAATGGCGAGCGCTTCGTCACGCTCCGAAACCCGTGGGGCGAGACCGAGCCCGGCCGCGATGGGAAGAACGACGGCATCTTCACCATGAAGCTGTCGGAGTTCCTCGAGGCGTTCGCGACGGTGGAGTTCGCGAAGCTCTAGCCGTCAGGACGCCAGCGGGCCGGGTGTGCCCGAGACGAGCGCCGACATCACCCGACCGATTCCGCTCGACACCGCGTCCCAGGTCACGAACTTCCGGCCGTACGGCAGGGCGGCTTCACTGGGGCCACTGGGCGCGACGACATGGAAGGGCCGCAGCTCATGGCCTCCGGTACGTTGCCGCTCGGCGCCGAGGTGGGTGACGTAGGCTTGTGGATCGGTCGCGACGAAGCCGATGAGCGCGAAGAGCACCGCGTTGAGGCGGTCGGGCGTTCCAGCGAGCCGTGGCGTGTCGAGGAGCGTCTCGATCCACGGGCCCACGAGCGCCTCGCGGTCGACCTCCCGGCGCAGCGCCGCCCACACGCTCGCGTAGCCGAACGTCACCTGCTGCCGAGCGATCTCGAGGTGCTCGCCCCAGATGCGTGAGCGCATGACCGCGTGCTCGTCGGCGTCTCCGGCGAAGGGCGCTCCTTGCGAGACCCACAGCGCGTGGGTCTGCTCGAAGGTCCAGGCGGGCGTGCGGGCGACGAGGAGCACGTGGGTGAAGTGTTCCGCGACGGCCTCGAGCTCTTCCGGGCTGCCCCACATGCGCAACGCCTTGCGCACGTGCTCGAGGCGCGCCAGCACGTCCCGCTCGAAGCGCGCGACGAGCTCGATGCGCGCGCTCGTCGTCGCCGCGGCCGGGTCGACGGTGGTCACGCCGTGCAGGGCAGGGAGGTGGGGCTCCTCGGCGAGGGAGGTGAAGAGCTCGACGAGGCCCATCGACTCGGTCCGCGTCACCAGCGCCGTCATGGTGTCGACGACGAGGCAGGCGCGGCCGTCAGCGCGCACCACCGTGGGATTCACGCCGTCGTCTTCCGACACGCTGTGCCACTGCCAGCCGCCCTGACGAACGAGCTGCTCTCCGAAGGCGAAGGCGAGGGAGGCGACGTGGCGGGCCTGGGCCGAGGCGTCTCCGTTCTGCTTGAGGAACAACAAGACGCGGTCGAGCGCACGGACGACCTCGAGGGGCGCTCCGGGCTCAGCGCCGGTGAGCCATTGCGCCAACGCGCGCTCCACGGCCTGCTGCAGCTCGACGAGGTGCTTCTCGCTCAAGGGGGCTACGCGCACGGTGGGAAATGTACCCGAAGACAGCGCCCGCCAACCCGGCGACGATGCTCCCATGCCCACCGTCGTGCAGACCCGCGGAGCCATCGTCGAGGCCGTTCACTCCTTCTCGGTCGCGTCGGTGACGCTCGACGGCGCAGTCGAGGTGGAGGGCTCCGACGTCGAGACGGCGTTTCGCTCGGCCGCGAAGCCGTTTCAGTTGGCGGTGTCACTCGAGGTGTTGGGCGACCCAGAGGTCACCGACGCGATGCTCGCGGTGGGCTCGGCCTCGCACAGCGCGGAGCCCGTTCACCTCGAGGTGGTGCGTCGAATCCTCGGGCAGTTCGGCGTGAGTGAAGGAGCGCTCAAGTGTGGCGCGCATCCGCCGGTGCATGAGCCCAGCGCGCAGGCCGTGCTGCGGGCCGGCGGCGCTTTCACGGAGCTGCACAACAACTGCTCCGGCAAGCACGCCTTCATGGTCGCGGCTGCGCGCCACGCCGGGTGGGACGCGGATTACCGGCCCATCGGACACCCGCTCCAGCAGCGGAACCGCGAGGTGTTGGAGCGACTCGCAGGAAGGACCGCCACGGTGGCCATCGATGGCTGTGGGGTGCCCACGTTCAGCTTTCCGCTCAGCGGCATCGCGCGGGCCTGGACTCGCGTGACGCAGGCCATGCAGCAGGTGGAGTCGAAGTCGGCATCGGACGAATTCTCACGGCGGCTCGGACGCATCGGCTGGGCGATGGCGCGGCACCCTGAGCTCACTTCGGGCACGGGGCGACTCGACCTGGACGTCGTGCGTGCGGCACCGGAACCGCTCGCCGTGAAGGTCGGCGCGATGGGGTTGTTCTGCATGGCGCTCCCGCGGCGGAACGTGGCCCTCGCGGTGAAGGTCGCCTCGGGCGTCTCGGAGGCGCTCCCGGCGGCGGTGCGATGGGCGCTGGAGCGAGCAGGTGTGACGCTCGCGCTCCCGTCGCCGTGGCCCTTGTGCGAGGTCCGCAACGTGGTGGGCCTCCCGGTCGGGACGGTCGAAGTGCGGCCCTGAAACGCGTTCGTGAGGACGTGCGGCGCGGCGCTACGGCTCGACGCGAAGGCCCAGGCACGCACCGAGGAACACTTCGGTGCGTCTCGCGAAGTCGAGCCGGTTCTCGGGCCGAGCCAGCCCGTGGCCCTCGTCGGGGTACTCGACGTACGTCACCTTCCGGCCCGCGGCCTCGAGCGCGCGCACCATCTGCTCCGACTCCGCTGGCTTCACGCGTGGGTCGTTCTTGCCCTGCCCGATGAGCAGCGGCGCGGTGATGCGGTCGACCTGAAACACCGGGGACGCCGCCGTGAGGAGCGCCTGGTCCTTCGGGTCGGCCAGGTTGCCGATGCGCTTGTGGAACACCGCCTCCTGCGCCTTCCACCAAGGAGGAATCGACTTGAGGAGGGTGAACAGGTTCGCCGGCCCGACGAGGTCGACCCCGCAGCGATAGAGCGTCGGAGTGGTCGCGAGCCCCATCAGCGTGGCGTAGCCGCCGTAGCTCTGGCCCATGATGGCGACACGCGAGGGGTCCGCGAGGCCCAAAGAGACCGCCCAGGCGACCGCGTCCGACAGGTCGTCTTGCATGGCGAGCCCCCACTGCCGATTGCCCGCGTTCAAAAAGCGCTTCCCGGCGCCGGTCGAGCCGCGGAAGTTCACCTGCAGCACCACGGCGCCGCGGTTTGCAAGGTGCTGCACAGGTGCAAGGAATTGCAGTCGGTCCTTCCACCACGGGCCACCGTGCACGAGCAGGACGAGCGGCGCCGACCGCGTCACCCCGATGGGCACGGTGAGAAAGCCCGTCAGCGTCAGGCCATCTCGCGTGGGAATCGTCACCGGCGTCATCGGCGCGAGTACGAAGGCGTCGAGTTTCGGCAGCGAGACACCGACGGGCGTGGCCTGCTTCGCCTTGCGGTCCCACAGCACGTACACCGGCGGCCGCACGTCGCTCGAGAACGAGACGAGCCACTTCGTGTCGGTCCGGTCGGCGCTCAGCAGGTCGAGGTCGCCAGGCATCAGCGCGCCGAGGGCCGAGAGCTCTGCCGGGAGCAGCCAGTCGAGCGAGGTCCACTCCCGCCGGCCATTCACCTCGAAGGCCACCGCGCGGAGCGAGGAACTCGCGCGGTTCCACAGCACGTCGACGACGTCGCTCTTCGCGTTCGTCGCGAGGAGCCGCTCCGTGCCCGAGGTGAGGGACTTCTCGATGACGCGGTCGGTGTCACTCGAGATGGTCGAGGCCAGCAACAGCGACTTTCCGTCGAGGGTGAAGCCGAACGGGCGAAGCGACTCCTCCAGGCTCGCGGTGATGAGCGGTCGCCACGGGGCTTTCGGGGTGTCGCGGACGCGCAGTTGCGTGCCTCCGTTCGGGAGCGTCGCCCTGGCCGCCCGCACCCGGAAGTCCGCGTCGACGAACCACTGCGCCACATCGCCGGGGTTCTTCGTGTCGTCGGTCACCTCACCGGTCCGCCAGTTGAGGCGCACGACGTCGAACACCTTCGGGTCGCGCCGGTTGGTGGTCACCAGCAGATGGTCAGGGTGCTTCGGGCTCGTCTCGAGCACCTCGCTCTTCGCGCCCGGCCAGGGGGTCAGGTCGCGAACCGACTTCGTCTCGAGCTCGAGCGCGAAGACGTGGAAGCGCTCATCGCCGTCGCTGTCCTGCAGGTACAGCAGGCTGGAGCTGTCCTCCGTCCAGCGCCACGTCTTGAGGCCACGCGTGGGCTCGTTCGTCACCTGCTGGGCGTCGGAGAGCCCGGTGGTGCGCACCCAGAGCTGCATGACGCCCTTCGCGTCCGGCTCGAGCGTCCCGAGGCGCGCGCCATCGGGAGACAGCTGCGGGTTCGCCATCGCGGGACTGCCGAAGAGGACGGCGCGTGGAATCAACGGTGCCACGCCGCCATCGCGGCCAGGGCCCGCATCCGGCGCGGTCAAGAGGAGGGCCAGCAGCAGCGCGGCGGACACAGCGGAGGTGTACCGCGTCACCAACCGCCGCGCATGTTCTGAGGCAAGAGGCTCGACGTCGGGCGAGACGAAGCGCAAGGGAGCCTCTCGCATGCGCGCGCTCGTCTCGTTCTCCCTGCTCGTCGTCACGGCTTGTGGACCCTCGGGCCCGTCACCCCGGGCTGCAGGTACCCGTGAGCCGCTGCCGAGGGGCTGTGACGCGCAGGACCCGACGCGCTGCCTCCTCCCATGGCCCAACAACACCTTCACCGTGAAGGACGAGTCGACGCCCACGGGCCTGCGGGTGTCGCTGGAGCGTCGCTGGCTCCCGAATCCAGACTCGCCCGAGCCCCTCAATCGCCTCGATGGCTTCTCGGTGGTGGGCGCGCTCGCGGCAGGCTTCGACGGGCCCGTCATCGTGGCGACGGGTCCCGCGCGCACGAACGCGATGCGGCTCTTCCGTGCGAGTCCCGGCGCGGGTTGGGGCGAGGAGGTGCCGCTGCGGCTCTCGACGACAGCGGATTCCACCAGCACGGCGACGTTGCTCATCGGCTACCCGCTGCGACCGCTCGCGTACGACACGGACTACGTCGCGGTGGTGCTGGACGAGGTGACGGGGGCCAGTGGAGAGCGGCTCTCCATGCCCCGGCGCGTCGAAGTCTCGCTCGGGCGCGCGGCGCCTGCCGACGACACGGAAGCGACCCTCGCCGCCTACCACGCGCCCACGCGAGCGCTGCTGCGGGACGTCGGCGTCGATGCAGCGCGGCTCCTCCGCGTGTGGGACTTCACCACGCGCTCCGCGCAGAGCGTGCGCGCGCCTTTCGAGGCGATGCGACAGGCGACGTTGGCAGCGGTCGCGTCGGGCTCGGTGTCGGTCACCTTCACCTCGTCGCGAGCGGTGGCCGGCGAGGCGCTCGAGCTGCGGGGCATGGTGGCGGGCCTGCCGCGCTTCGTCGATGACGCGGGCTCCCTCGGCACCGGACTCCCCGCGCCGCGCGGGACGTACTCGGCGCCCTTGCGCGTGGTGCTCCCGAAGGTGAGCGCGCCATTCCCCTTCGTCGTCTACGGCCACGGCACCGGCGGCACGGTGAACGACGACACCTTCGACCAGGACATCGTCGGCGCCGGCGCAGGCAAGTTGAACCTCGAGTTCGCCGGGTGGACGGAGACGTCGGTGCTCGAGACGCTCGTCGGGCTCGACAAGCGCTTCTCCGGCTCGGAGCGCTCGACCGCGCGACTCCTTCAATCCCTCGCCGATGCCAGCGCGCTCGAGGCGCTCCTCGACGGTGCCCTGGGCGACGCGCTCTCGGCGCCCATGCTGCTCGGAGTTCCGAACCCCGCCGCTGGTCAGCGCAACGATGCCTTGCGACGGGTGTACGCGGGCGGCTCGCTGGGCGGTACCATGGGCTACGTGCACGCGCTCACCGAGCCTCGCGTCACCGCGGCCGTCCTCAACGTGCCGGGCGCTGGCTGGACCCACTTCGTCCCCACCTCCGGTCCATTCTCGGCGCTCGACGCGCTCTTCGGTACCACCACGCCGAGCGGCCTCGACCGCGCGCTCTCGGTCGTGATGACGCAGGGGAGCTGGGACCCCGTCGACGGCGCTGCCTGGGCGGCCACGGGCATTCGGCCGAACCTCGTCGCGCTCGTTCAGGCCTCGATGGGAGACCCCATTCTCCCCAACATCGGCTCGCACCTGGTGGTGACGTCGTCGAAGGCGGTGCAGGTGGGCGCGGTGCTCGAGCCCGTCGAAGGCGTGACGCCGGTGCCGTTCGCCGAGGGCCGCTCGGCGCTCACCCAGTTCCGCATCTCGAACCGCAACATGGACCCCATCGACCGCCACGGCTTCGGGGGCCGCGACACCACGGCCGGACGCGCGGCGAGAGAACAAATTCGTGCGTTCCTCGACTCGGCCTGGCGCGGCGCGCCCCGCGTCACGGTGCCTCCGCTCTGCACGCGCGGTGGGCTCGACAGCTGCGACTTTGGAGACGAGGCGCCCTGAGGTGCACCGTCAGGGGAAGAGCGCCTTGAACTGCCGGTAGTGCACGTACGCCAGGCCGATGCCGACGGCGTTGAGCACGTGCCAGATGGCGTGCCCCTGGAAGAGGTGATTGCTCGGGTCGCACCAGCGCCGCGAGACGTCCGAGGCCGAGAACACGCCGGCGATGGCGATGAAGGCGAGCGCGCCGAGGAACCAGCGCACCTGGGTCTTCCGCTTCACCGTCGCCCACGCCTCGGTGACGATGCCGCCCAGCAGCATCACCGCGACGATGCCCTGCACCGGCAACGACAGCTTCGCCACCACCACCGTGAAGACCGTGAGCCCGATGATGCTGGCCCACAGCACGGGGAAGAGGCGCTCCTTCGAGAGCAGCTCGAGGCGCACCAGGTTCAGGAGGAGCACCAGCGAGAAGAAGAAGTACATGCCGAAGAAGTCGAACACCTGCAGCACGAAGGTGACCGACGCGTGGTACACGAGCGACGTCACGCCGACCCAGAAGGCTGCCACGGGCCAGAAGCGCTCGGTGCGAGACGTTTCCTTCCGCGTCACCAGGAACAGCACCGCCGCGGTGACGAGGAAGGCCAGGTTCGACCACGTGTTGGTGGGCTCGGCGATCCAGCTGCAGAGCGTCTCTTCGCACCACTTCACGTTGGGCAAGCCGCCCCACTCGCGTACCGGCCCCCAGGGGCACTCGGGGTTGGTGAGGTTCGGGTAGGGCGTGAGTTCCATGGCGTTCGGTGTCAACTGATTCGGCTACACCGTCAACGACGGCGCGGAGAAAACGAACGACGCGATGGGAACGCTCGTCGGCGGGTGCGGGTCGTCGAGCCACGCCTGCCGGCACTCGCCGAGCGCTGAGATCGCCTCGAGTGGGACCCGAGGGCGCCAGGCCCACCTCACGGCGAACCGGGCAGCGCGACGAACCGCAGCGGCGTCGGCATGAACGTCAGCACCGTGAGCGCGAAGCACACCGCGCACACCCACTTCCGCGACCGTGAGAGCGGCACCGTCTCGTCGATCACCGGTGGGTGCTGGAACTTCACGACGAAGGTCACCAGCAAGCACCACACGAGCCACGACGCCGAGAAGAGCAGCGCCGCCACCAGCAGCCCCGCGGCGACGAGCCGGCCCAGGGTCTCCGCATGCCGTCCGAACCACGCGTGCGTGAGGTGGCCTCCGTCGAGTTGACCCACCGGGAGCAGGTTCAGCATCGTCACGAGGAACCCGAGCCATGAAGCGACGAGGACGGGATGCGCGACGAGATCGGTCTCCGGCGCCAGCGGGCCGGCGATCAGCCGCTGCAGGCCCAGGCCCAGCAGGTTGTCTCCGAAGACCTGCACCATGGGCCCGGTGGTCGCGGGATCTCCGATGGTGCCGACGACGTTCCAGAGCGAGAACTCGCCGGGAAACGAATCGCTCATCGTCGGCGCCCGGGTGACGCGCGAGAGCCCGACGCCGGCGATCCACAGCGGCACGCACACCAGCAGTCCGGCGAGCGGCCCCGCGGCGCCGATGTCGACCAACGCGTCACGGGTCGGAATGCGCCCGCGCAGCCGAATCACCGCGCCCATCGTTCCGAAGCCGAACGGCACCGGGATGAAATACGGCCAGGTGACGTCGACGTCGTGGTGCCGCGCCATCAGGAAGTGGCCCATTTCGTGCGCGGTGAGGATGAGCATCACCGAGAGCGCGTACCAGGCGCTGTCCCACAGCCGGTCCGATGTCAGCACTCCGTCCACGCCCTGCTGCGTGAGGAAGGTGGCGAAGGTGCTCGCCACCGTCGCGACGAACAGCGCGAGGTTGCTCCACGGTGCTCGCCTCATCGTCGCTCGATTCGGCAGACGTTCGTCATGCGCCTGGGTGGGCAGTCTGCGATTGACAGGTCAGGGTCGTTGGATACGGTTCGCGCCGCTCGTGAGGAGGTCACCTCCCACGAAGGCAGATGACGCAGATTCTACCTGTCGGTTCCGAGGAGTTCACACATGAAGAAGGCGTTCCTGGCCCTGTCGCTCGCTGCTTCGGTTGGTTGCACCTCCATCGAGTCTGCCACGGTGGCCGGCAATGAGATTGTCGCCAACGGCGGCGAGGCCGTCGGCGTCATTCAGGCCTCGGCCATCGGCTTCACGGCCATCTTCCACATCGTCGATATCGTCTCGGCCGACCTCGACGTCGTCGTGAACAAGCTCCTCGTCGCGGAGGCCAAGGCCATGGGCGCCTCGAAGGTCGACCTCAAGGGTGCGTCGACGACGCCCCGCCACGGCATCTTCGCGCTCTCCGGCGGCCTGGTGAGCTGGATCGCCGGCCTGCCCCCGACCGCGACGGCGATGGGCATCGCGGTCAAGTAAGCCGCGTCGCGCAGGTCGTCGAGGGGCTCGGTTCTCCACCTGGAGCACCGGGCCCTTCTTCTTTTCGGGAAAGGACCTCGTGGTGAACCGACTGGTCGTCATGCTGGGGCTCGTGCTGTTGGGCTGCCCGAAGGAAGCCGCGACGGGCTCCACCATGCTGGCGTCAGAGGCCCGTCGAGCGCTGGCCGAGCGAGACCGGCGGCTCTCCCGCTACTCGGTGGACGCCACGTCGACCCAGGGCGACACGACGGCGACGCACACGTTTCTCTTCCGCGCGCCCAATCGCCTCAAGGGCACGGTGGTGGCTCCCACGCCGCTCACGCTCGCGTTCGACGGCACGCGCTACTTCCGGCTGTCTCCAGCGCAGAAGAAGCTGGAGGCGTACGAGCTGAAGCTGCCAGCCGACAAGGCGGCGGTGTTCTTGCTGAGCCAGTTCAGCCCCTTCGTCCCCGAGGGCTACCGGACGCCGCTCTTGCCCTCGAAGGGCGTGACGGCCGTGAAGAAGCCGCACCCCCGCGGGCCCGAGGCCTGGGAGCTGACGGTGACGACGAGCGATGACACGGCGTCGCCCATCACCGTCGTCCTTCACCTGCGCTTCCCGTCGGCCGACTTCCTCGACAAGACGACGACGGCCGGCGCACGGGTGTCGGAGCTCGTGGTGGAAGACGAACAGTGCGATGCGACGCTCGCGCTGTGTGTTCCCCGCCGCGTCGTCCAGCGCGAGAATGGGGTCGAGCTCGGCCGCACCACCTTCACCCGCATCGACCTGGCTCCCGAGGTTCCCCATGACGCCTTCACCCTCTCGGCCCCGGACGGCTACGCGCTCGAGACGCACGAGCTGGTCGAAACGAAGCCAGCGCCGCCCCGCTGAAGGGCTCCTGCTGGCGCTGCTCCTGTTCTCCGCCGTGGCCTCGGCGCGAGACGTGCGCGTCACCGACGTGACCTCGCTGCGGACGGCCGTCGGCGCGGCGATGGCGGGAGACGTCATCCTCCTCGCGCCGGGCACCTATCGCCTGACCTCGCGCCTCACCTGCGCCGCAGCGGGCACGGCTTCTCGACGAATCGTCGTGCGCAGCGACCAACCCTTCGCCGCGCGGGTGGAGATCGACACCCTCGTCGGCATCGCCGTCACCGGCCCTTTCTGGAGCTTCGAGGGCCTCGACGTGCGCGGCGTGTGCGCGAACGACACGAACTGCGAGCACGCGTTCCAGGTGACGGGCGCCGGGACGGACGTCGTGCTGCGAGGGAACCGGCTCGTCGACTTCAACGCGCAGCTCAAGGTGAACGCCGTGGTGGCCTCGCCCGGCAACGCGATGATTCCCCACCGCGGCCTCGTCGAGGCGAATGACATCTTCGACACCCGTCCCCGGAACCTCGGCACCGCCGGCAACCCCGTCACCAAGCTGAACATCGACACGGGCGACGACTGGCTGGTGCGGGACAACTTCATTCACGACTGGCGGAAGAACGGCGGCAACTTCGTCAGCTACGGCGTCTTCCTCAAGAGCGGCGGGCGGCGCGGCGTCATGGAGCGCAACCTCGTCATCTGCGCGAGCTCCACGGTGCCGCTGCAGCCGTCGAATGACGCGCGCATCGGCTTGTCCTTCGGCGGGGGTGGCACGGGCGCGGCGTTCTGTGCCCCGGCCTTCGACCTGAACACGCCCTGCGCGGTCGAGCACGAGGACGGAATCGCGCGGAACAACGTGGTGGTGAACTGCAGCGACGTGGGGCTGTACGTCAACCGCGGGCGCAACTCGCGCGCGCTGTACAACACCTTCATCGCCACGACGGGCATCGACTTTCGCTTCGACACCACCACGGGCACCGCGGTGGGGAACGTCATCAGCGGCGCCCTTCGCCAGCGCGACATGGGCACCTTCACCGCAATGGCGAACCTCACCGGCGTCAGCACCGCGACGTTCG
>JBILEB010000242.1:0-7871 GCA_044352295.1 Myxococcaceae bacterium | reverse complement strand
GTCGTCGGCGCAGGCGGCATGGGCGTGGTGTACCGGGCCCATGACTCGAGGCTGCAGCGTGACGTCGCGCTCAAGCTCCTGCCCTCACACACGAGCCTCGATGACGCCGCTCGCGAGCGCTTGTTGCGTGAGGCCCGGGCAGCGGCGCGGCTGTCGCACCCGAACCTCGCGTCGGTCTACGAGGCCGGCACGTTCGACGGGCACACCTTCTTCGCGATGGAGCTGATTCACGGAACGCCCCTGCGCGCGCTGCTTGGTGAGCCGGTGGTGTTCTTGCAGCGGGCGTCACCGTCACCTGGTCGAGGTTGCGGAAGGACTCGCACGAGAGCGACAGCAGGCGCACGCAGCCATCCCTACGAGAAGCGCGGCACGGTTGCACGTCGAACGCCGACCGGGCGATGTAATCAAACGGACGTGACGTGGCGTCTTCACCACATGCGACTTCTGACAGGCATCTTCATGGTGAGCGCCCTGCTCGCGTGCGGCCGCTTCACCGTCGACGACGGGCGCGCCGACGTGGTGGGTCAGGTCATCGATTCACAGGGCGCAGGCGTCGCCGGCGTGCGGGTGATGCTGATTCGCGACCGTCGGCCCATCGCCGAGACGACCAGCGCCAGTGATGGGCGCTTCCGCCTGAAGGGGACTCCGGGCGCTGGAGCGGTGTTCGGGCTGCAGTCGGCGTCGAGTGACCAGGGCGTATGGCGCTCCGACCTCCAGCTGCTCCCTACCGGGCAGACCGACGTCGGGCAGCTCGAGCTCGAGACCGTCTGGGCTCACCCCGAGGTGTTGTGGCTGCGCGGCGCCGGCTTCGACGAGCAGCTGACGCGACCTGAAGACGACCTCAATTACCTCTGGGGTGGCCGGCCGGGAGAGCCGCTGCTGGCGACCCGCGCTCGCCGCGGAGGGTACGAGGTGGTGCGTGTCGACGATGATGGCGCGCCGACGGTCCTCGGCTCGGGACCGGGGCTCGACGTGTCCAGCGGAGTCCCCGCGCTGCTGGATGGCGGCGTGGCGCTCTTCTACTTCCCTGCGACCGACGCGAACGGCGAGACGGTGGTGCTTCAGCAGACGGGAGGCACGGCTGCAGGCGCTCAGGCGATTCCCATCTCGCGGCTCACCTGGCTCGACGCGCGCACCGGGGACACGAGGCTCGACGTGGCGGTGCCGAACCCCGAGCTCGCCTCGGTGAGCGTCGTTGCCGGCCGTGGCGCCGTCATCTTCTCGGGTGCTCAGGTGTTGTTCGCGTCGGTGGCGCGACGACAGACGTTCAGCCTGCCTCCGTCCACCACGAGCGGGGTGCTGCTTGCCACGAGTCGGGCGCTGTTCGTGATGCATGACTCCGCCACCGAACGCTGGCTCTCGCGCCTCGCCGACGATGGGAGCCTCACCACGGGGCGACGGGTCGTTCGACCAGCCGGCTCCGCCCACGACGCCTTCGTCGTCGACGACCGCGTGGTGTCGGTGAGCCGGAGCGCAGACGCGCTGACGGTATTGCGCTTCGACGGCGATACCCTCGAGCCGCGCGTTGAGAGGCTCGCCATCGGCGGAGAAGCCCCCGAGCTGGGTCTTGCGCGAGGGAATCGGTGGGTCTCGACTTGCGACCGTTCACAGCCGCACCCCACGACCTTCGAAGAGGTGTTCGAGCACGGGCTGCGGCGCACCCGCATCGGCGCCCTCGCGAGCGACCAGCGCCACTGGCGAATCGACACCGACGCTCAGCTCTACGGCTACGGCAGCTGGCAGGGTTGCTCAACGACCGACGGGTTCTGGGCCGTCCTGCGTCCATCGAACCGCCCCATGCAGCTCCTTCGAGTCAAAGGAGAACTCGTCGAACTCGTCGACTTGCCTTCCGGTACCACAGAGGTCGACCAGCTCGGTCGCTGGCCGGTGCTGGTGAGTGTCAACGACGGCCGCTTGGTGCGCACGCTGCTGCCGGCCGACGCGTCGCTCGATGCCCCCCGCGTGCTCGCTCGCGTGCCGTTCGTGCTCGCGACCGGCGTCCCCTCTCTCGACGGCCGGTTCGTCTTCGCGCCGGGCGTGAATGGAGAGGGTCGCCGCTCCATCTTCCGGGTGCCGTCGCCGTTCGGAGCGACGCGATGAAGCCGCTCCTCATCTCGCTCATGACCCTCGTCGGCTGCGGTACCTTCGAGCCCGTCGACATGCCGGGCGAAGGGTCGCTCGCAGGGTGCTTGAGTTCTCCGTCAGCGCGAGGCCCTGCAGGGGTCGCCGTCTTCATCGTCTCGGATGGCGTCGCGGTTCGACAGACAGCTACCGATGCGTCGGGCTGCTTCTCGTTCGAGGCCGTCGCGTCGGGCCGGTACCTGCTGGTCGCCAACGACGTGCGCGGCCTCGGCTTCATCGAGCCGGTGAGGTTGTATGCGGACCAGCGTCTCAAGCTCCCGGTGCGTACGCTCGCGTCGTTGACCTTGAACCCGACGTTGCCCACCCTCAGGGGTGTGCTCAGCGGTGAGGCGCTCGGGCCCGTCGGCAATCACGACCGCCTCAGCTGTCAGGACGCGGCCGGCACCGCGCGACTGTCGAGCGTCACCACCAACGTCCTTCACACCATCGACGCGCAGACAGGCGCCACGACCGTGACGAAGCCCGTGGTGCTCGCCCAGCTGCAGCCACCTCCGCCGCGGCGTCAGTTCCAGGCCTTCGAAGAGGTCGTCTCAATGAGGTGGACCGACACCACCGAGCTCGTCACGCCTCCCTTCGACGGAGGCGTCTGGCGCCTGGTCGAGGCCACCGAGCAGGCGTTCACCGCCGACCCCTACGTGGACGACCCACAGCGCAGCGGGTGGCGCGTCGGCTCCCGTGTTTTCGGAGCGGCGGGTCGGGTGTGGGTGACGCAGGCCTGTCAGTTGGTGGCGAGCGGTGACTGTGTTCGCGCCGACGTCGCAGTCAATGCCATCACGTTCACGCGCTGGAGCTCGCAGGGCCCGGGCGCTCACACTGTGCCGCTCGCCGCTGGCGAGACCGCGCCATGGGTGCAGGTGAGCGACGACGGTGTGACGTGGCACGTGCTCGTCGAGTCGCAAGCCGGCGTGGCGGTGTGGAGGGTCGACCAGCGCGGTGCTCCCATGGTGTTGATGACGTTCCCTGGAGTTCGAGTGAAGCCCACGGACCCGCTCGAGGGAATCCTCTCGGGCGCACCACCGTCGTTTCTCCGCTCGTTTCGCCTCGAAGACGTCGCGACGGGCCAACGCCTCTGGGGGCGGCTCGACGCGGAAGGTTCCGTCGCGCTCGTTCCGTTCCCCGTGTGGCCTGCTGGCGCCCGTCCCATACCTGACGCTCCCAGTTCGCTCACCGCGCCGGCGCTCCAGTGGGTCGAGCGGGTACCTCCGTCGAGCTGGCGCGTCACGCAGGTCGAACACCTCGGCGCCTCGACGAGAACGCGGACCGTCATTCTCCCGGACCGTGACGAGCCCAACTACGCCATCGCCGACACCCAGGAGGACTCCGAGTATTTCCCCGGCTTCGGCTTCGTCGACTCGACGTCGTCCGCCCTCTCGGTGCTCTCGACGAGCAGAGGCCTGACCGTGATGGAAGCGGGTGCGCCGTTCGAGACCGCGCTGCCCTTCAGCACCCTCGGCCTCAGCGTGCGGCCTGTCTGTGTGGTGGGCAACAGCCTGTTCGCCGTCGGCTGGGGCGCGTCAGACCTCAGGCAGCAGGCGTGGCGATACGATATCCGTCGAATCGCAGATGAACTGGCGAGAGCTCCATGACGGTGCAGTCCGCGGCGAGCGCGCTGCGGCCCGGGCGCTGTACGACGCCGCCGAGGCTGTTGTTTTCCGCCAATGCCTGCTCGCCACCCGGGGCGACCGAGACGCTGCGAAGGACCTCGCGCAGGAGTGCTGGGTGCGGGTGTTTCGCCAGCTGCGTCAGCTCCAACACCCCGAGGCCTTCGTGAGCTGGGCCTTGTCCACCGCGTCGATGGTCGCCACGACGAGGCACCGGCTCGACGACCGCCGCGCCAGACTGCTCGAGCGCTTCGCCACCGAGGCGTCGCTCGACTTTCCGTGCGATGGAGAAGCCGACCGGCTGCAGCGTGAGCGGCTGGTGCGCGAGTGTCTCGAAGGGCTCCCCGACCCGAGGCACCGACAGCTCGCGCTCGCGGTGTACGTCGAAGGCCGAACGACGCGCGACGCGGCCAACCATCTGGGGCTGGCGCACGGCACCGTCTCGGTCACCTTGATGCGAATGCGCACGATGCTGCGCGCCACGCTGGCCCAGTCGCTCGCACAGGAGGGCCTGACGTGACGCGCGACGAACTCGACAGACTGCTCGAAGGCACGGCCGCCGACGACGAAAAGAAGCGCCTCGCGCAGGCCTTGGCCGCGCCGAACGAGGACACACGCGCGACGCTCGGGCGGGAGTGGGCTGCGCCGAGGGGGCCCGACGTCTTCGACGCTGCGTTCGAGGTCGTGCACGCGCCGGCGCCGCCGTGGTGGAAGCGGTTGGTGCTGCCGGTGTCGGTCGCCGCTGCGCTCGCCGTCGTGGGCGTGGTGATGCTCGAGGTGGGCGGCGCTCCCGACGGCGTGAAGGGCGTGCAGGCGACGCCGACGCTCGGGCTGGTGCTGGTGACGCTCGACGGCGCGCCGCGGCGGGTAGCGGACGGTGAGGTGGTGCCGGTCGGCGCCCGACTCGGGGCGCGCGTGACGGTGTCGCAACCGGCGTGGCTCGCGCTGGAAGAGCTGCGTGACGACGGCTGGGCGCGCGTCTGGCCCGACGACGTGCGCGGCGTGAGGCTCGAAGGCGGAGAACATGAGCTGGGCGACGTCGCTGGCGCCGTCGTGTTGCGGGTTGAGCCGCGGGCCGAGCCGTGGCGGTTGAGAATGGTAGGCTCGGTCGTTCCGCTCGACGCCGACGGAGCCCGCAGCGAGCTGACGACGTCCATCGTGGTGGGGCCGTGAGGTGGTTGGGGCTGCTGTGTGTCGCAGGCTGCGCGACGAGCGGCGCCTTCACCGACAAGGGCCTCGAGCGCGCGCCACCTGGTGTCACCGCAGCCGCCGGCACGCCGCGGCGCTTCGCGTTGCTCATCGGCATCGACACCTTCGACGACGCGCACTTCTCGCCGCTGCGCTTCGCGGGTGCGGACGCGAGAGACCTCGGCGCGGCGCTGACGGGCTACCACTCCGTGCGCGTACTCACCGCGCGGGACGAGACGCTCAAGGCGTCGATCCTCGGTGAGCTCGAAGCCATCGCTCATGAGGCCACGCACCCGCAAGACACCGTCGTCGTCTACGTCTCGTCACACGGCACGCTGGCGCGTCGGCCCGGCGCGGCGCTCGAGCGCGTCATCGTCACCCGTGACACCCGCCTCGACGTGCTCGCCGACACCGGGCTTCGCGTCGATCGCGTGCGTGCGCTGCTCGACGCGATGCCGGCCCGACGAAAGGCCCTCATCCTCGCGCTGTGTCATTCGGGCAAGGGCAAGTCGACGCTCGACGACGCGTTGAGCGCGCAGCTCGCCACCACCAAGGCCGTGCCCGCTGCGTTCCACGACGTGTCGGAGGGACTGCTGGTGCTGACGGCGTGCGCGTTCGGCGAGACGGCGCGCGAGAGCGAAACGCTGGGCCATGACATCTACACGCACGGGCTGCTTGAGGCGCTCAAGCGCGGAGACCGGGATGGAGATGGCGCGGTGACGGCGCTCGAGGCGCATGACTTCGCGCGCGACGCGACGTTTGCGGCCACGGGGGGAGAACAGCGCCCGACGGCAGAGGTCGAGCTCGTGGGGCGAGACCCGGTGGTGCTGACGGGCGAAGTCGTGCGCACGTCGGCGCCGGTGCTGTTCAGTTACTCGCCGTCGGCGGAAGGGCTTCGGTTGCGCGTCGACGGCGCGGTGAAGGGCCTGCTGCCCGGAGGCATCAGTCTCGAGCCCGGGCGACGCGTGGTGGCCATCGAAGACGCGCGCTCGGGTGCGGTGTTGTCAGAGACGACGGTGCAGCTCGGCGCGGGCGACCGCATGGACCTGACCGAGGTGTTGCCGCCGCCTCCGGCCTGGCTGCTCGGAGTCGGGCCCTCGGCGGTGTGGGTGACGAGCGACGCGGTGTCGCGCGTGGCCGCGCCGCCGTCGGTCGGAGCGCGCGTGACGCTCAGTCGGGCCGTCGGGCACTTCTCGTTCAGCGGCGGCGTCGGCTATCGAACCGGGAGCGGCACGCTCGACGGGCTGGGCGAAGGCGTTCCTTTCCGCACGCACACCATCGAGCCGGGCGTGAACGCGAGCTGGACTCCGGCGCATCGACTCGGTGTCGCGCTCGGGCTCGAGGCGTCGTGGTGGCTCGTGGCGCGTGACGCGGCGACGCGAGACTTCCGCTCGGTGCAGACCGCGGGCGGGCCATCGGTGAGCGCGCGGGTGGGGTGGGAACGGCGGTTCGGCCTGAGCCTCGCCGTCGGCGTTCACGCTCGCGGTGGAGTCGTCGCGCTGCCGGTCGAGCGCAGCCTCAGCGCGTCGCCGCTCCTCGGGCTCGATGCGTTCGTCTCGTTCGTGCTGCCTTGACGTGCTTTCACGGCGCGGGTGCAAACGAGCGCACCCGCTTCACCAACGCCTGAACGACCTCGGGCTGGGACGCGAGGTCGGGGTTGGCCGGCATCGTCGGGCTCTTCCCCACTGCCGCGCCGCCTTCGACGATGACCTTCGCGAGCTGCTCGTCGGTGACGCTCTGCTGCCAGGCGCCATCGACGTAGGCCCGGGGACGCGGGGTGAGCGCCTTCGCGGTCTCGGTCTCGGCGCGGCCGTCGAGGCCGTGGCAGCTCGCGCACAGCCCCTCGAAGAGCGCGGCGGCCTTCGCTTCGGGCGAGTTCGCGACGACGGGCGTCACGGAAGGCGCGGCCGACGGCAGCTCCACTGCACCGGGCGCTTCGACGTTCGCGCCCTGCGCCATCCATGCGCCGAGCAGGTCGCGCTCGGCCTGGGTGATGCCGGTGAGGTTGCCCAGCGGCATCGTCTTCGTGGCGACCGCGCGCAGGTAGATGCGCTCGGCGTGAAGGCCAATCTGCTCCTTCGTCTCGAGCATGATGCCCTGCGGCGCTGCGAGGAACATCGAGGTGCCGGGCTTCGCGGCGTGGCACGAGACGCAGCGCGACTGGATGATGCTGTCCACCGTCGCGAACGAGACGGGCTTCGCGCTGGCGTAGGCCTCGAGGCCTGGCAGCGACTCCTTCCCCGGCATGGTGAGGAAGACGAAGGCCCCGAGCGACGTGGCCAGCGAGGCGAACACGAACGGGTGCGTGTTGCGGCGGAAGTTCATCACATACTTGAGCGACGCTCCGAAGACGAAGAGCACCACGATGACCACCCACGCCTGGGCGTGCCCGTACGTCGACGGGAAGTGGTTCGACAGCATCGTGAAGAGCACGGGGAGCGTGAGGTAGTGGTTGTGAACGCTCCGTCCCTTCGCGCGCAGGCCGTAGGACGTGTCGACGGGCGTGCCTGCCTGCGTCGCGGCGATCATGTGCCGCTGTGAGGGGATGATGCGGAAGAAGACGTTCGCCGCCATCACCGTGCCCATGGTGGCGCCCAGCTGCAGGAACGCGCCGCGGCCCGAGAAGAGGTGCGTCAACGCGTACGCGAGCGCCGCCAGAATGCTCAAGCCGACGACACCGAAGAGCCGCGGGGATAAGGGATTCAAAGCGGGAAACCGAGCGCGAGCCCCCGTATCAAGCCCTGAGTTCGGGCATTTACCGCTCCACGCAGCTCCGAGATTTCCTTCCAGTCTCACGGAACCATTGAAGGAGAAGAAGAACAAAGCGGGAATCGGGGAGGCGGGTCAAGACGCTCGAGGAGCGGTGCTGGTGTTCGAGGCGGTCGAGGGCGCCTGCACGGGGGCTGAGCGAGGAGGAACGGGCGCTCGAGGGCGGAGCAG
>JBILEB010000241.1:0-7902 GCA_044352295.1 Myxococcaceae bacterium | reverse complement strand
CCACCAACGCTCTGAACGAAGCGCGAGTCTGAGTCTACGCGGAACGCTCCGACCAGTGGCAGTGCCCGTTCTTCACGGTTCCAACTCGGTGGCGCGGCGCAAGCGACCTTGTTCGTCGAGCGCGAGCGGCGGGCAGTAGGGCCTCACCTGGGTGCGCGTCCACCAGTCCTTCGCGGCGAGCGGCGCAAACCGGTACTCGAAGCTCGTCGACCGCACGTACCGGGGTGGCCGGCCTGCGAAGGGATTCGACTCGAGTAAGCGCAACGGCTCCTCCGTGCCCAGGAGCAGGTGCCGCTGGAACGACAACAACCACGGGTTTCGATCGCACGTTCCCAGCGACGCAAACCACATCTGCCAATCCAGCCGCGGCTGCCAGGGCGCCACGAAGTCGGGCCGACGATCGAGTCGCCCGGGCTTCCACGGAAACTCCCAGGGCTTCCACGTGAGCCCGTCGTCGCTCCCTTCGAGGATGATCTCGGCCCGGTTCTTCGTCATCACCGCGAACGCCCCGTACGCGTTCACCACGTGCAACGGCTCCAGCCGCGCGAGCACGCCCTGCAGCGGCGGATCCGCCACGAAGCGACGGGAGAACGCCGTCACGCTCAGCGCCGCGTACCCAAGCACCAGCGCCCAGGTCCACGGCCGACCGCGTGGAGGCTCCGCCGTCGTCGCCCGCCCATCATCGAGCAACGGGATCGCCAGCACCGCCGTCAGCACGTTGAAGAAGCTGTAGTTCCCTGCGACGAACAGGCCGACCTGCATCGTGATGAGCCCCGCCGCGGCGACGAGGCGCGCTCGACGAGGCCCCAGCGCCAGGAGCGGAATCGGCAGCTCGAGCACGAACATCACCGCGCACAGCGCCTTCTGCACGCCCAGCGGCCACTCGTTCGCGATGACGCTCGTCCAGGTCGGGAGCGGCTGCGTCCACCAATGAAACGTGAGCGCGGTCAGATCGCGCCAGGTCGGGTCCCCGCTCGCCAGCTTCACGAGGCCCGAGCCCAGCGTCACCTTGCAGGAGAGGACTGCGAACGCGAACCGCACCGCGCGGGAGGGTTCCGTGAAGTCGCCCTCGAGAAACGGCCGCACGCCCCCCGGCGCCAGCACCGCCACCCACACCGCGCCCTCGATGAGCAGCAGATCCCACTGGAAGTTGAGGAACGGCGCGCCCACCTGCAGCAATGACAACCAACAGGCCGCCACCACCAGCGACGCCCACCGGGGCACCACACCGGCCGCGAGACAGACCGACGCCAGGACCGCGACTCCGCTGATGAGGAGAATCGACACATCCGAGGCGCCCAGCCAGAACAGCGTCGGCAGCTCGAGCCACGACACGGCGCCGCGGGAGACCGACGCCATCACCTCGGCGATCGGCGCGATGCCGCGGCTCCCAGAGAGGCCCTGCACCTGCGCGAAGAGGCTCGCCGTCGCCCACACGGCCACCACGCCGAACCCGGTGACGGACCAGCGCACGGTCTGCCGCATGGACGGGCTGGGCATCGCCCGCGCGTTCTATCGCGTCGCAGGTAGAGTCATCGATGCGATGTGCGGCCGCTACACACTCAAGACCAAGGGCATCGACCTGCAGCGAGAGCTGCACCTCGACCGCGAACCCGTGCTGGAGCCGCGCTTCAACATCGCCCCCACCCAGGCCGCACCCGTGCTGCTCGACTCGAACCCTCGCGAGCTCGTCGTGGCGCGGTGGGGCTTCACGCCGCAGTGGTCGAAGGACGTCGGCGAAGGCGCCCGGCACATCAACGCCCGCGCCGAGTCCCTCGACGAGAAGCGGCTCTTCACGCGCGCGCTCCGGCACGCACGGTGTCTGGTGCCGTGTGATGGCTTCTACGAGTGGAAACACTACGGCAAGCAGGCCACGCCCCACTTCGTCTCGTCCCCGGAGCACCCGCTCCAGACGATGGCCGGCCTGTGGACGACGTGGCGCTCGCCCGACGGACTCGAGGTGGTGACGTTCTCCATCATCACCACCGCCGCCGATGCCTTCATGTCGCGCCTGCACACCCGCATGCCGTTGTTCGTTCCGCCCGACGAGCGCGGCGCCTGGCTGGCGAAGTACAGCGAGCCCTCGCGCATCGCCGAGCTCCTGCAGAACGGCCACCCGCCGCGCCTCACCTCGTACGAGGTCGGGGCCCACGTGAACCAGGCAGCGTTCGACGATCCCCGGTGCGTCGAGAAGGCCGCCGCGGTGCAGCTCGACCTCCTCTGACGACGACCGCCAAACCGCCTCCGCTGAGGTATGGTGGGCGCACACATGGCGTCGCCGTGGGACGAAGTCAGGCGGGAATCACTCGAGATGCCGGCGGTCGGCTACCACCGCCGTGGCTCGCCGCTCCCATGGTTGCTCCTCGGCGTGTCGATCACCCTCACCATGACGGTGCTCGTGGTGGGCCGCAATCGCCTCATGGAAGAGAAGGAGCGCACCTGGACGTCACTCAAGGCGAATGACGAGCTGAACCAGAAGCTCAAGGCCACGCAGAAGGAGCTCGAGAAGTCGAAGGAGACCTGCTCCGCCGGTGACGAGGCCAGCGGCGATCAGACGCGGCGAATCGTTCAGCTCGAGATGCAGAACCGCCGGCTGCAGGACGAGCTCACCAAGGCGAAGAAGAAGTAGATGACGCGCACGCGGGTGGTCGGGCTCGTGCTGGGGCCCCTGCTCTTCCTCGCGCTGGCGTTCCTCGACACGCCACTGGTGCACCTGAGCGGCTTCGATCGCCGGCCGGCCTTCGCTGCGGGCATCTCGCTGCTGATGGCGGTGTGGTGGTTCACCGAGGCCGTGCCGATTCAGTGGACCGCGATGATTCCCCTCGTCGCGTTCCCGCTGCTCGGCGTCTTCGGCGGGAGCCTCGGCCACGGCGTCGTCAAAGCCGGCAGCGAGTACACCAACGCGTACATCTTCCTCTTCCTGGGCGGCATGGCGGTCGGCGCGGCGCTCGAGCACTGGAACCTCCATCGGCGCATCGCGCTGCACTTGATGCTCCGCATCGGCGCCTCGCCGCCCCGGCTCCTCCTTGGGCTGCTGGTCGCCACGGCCAGCATCTCGCTGTGGATCTCGAACACGGCGACCGCGGTGATGATGCTCCCCATCGCGCTCGCGGTGCTGGCCGAGCTCGAGGCCCAGTCGAAGACGAAGCTGGTGCGGTACGGCATGGCGCTCATGCTGGCCGTCGCGTACGCCGCGAACGTCGGCGGCATGGGGACGAAGATCGGCACCGCCACGAACTCCATCTTCGTGGGCTGGCTGTCGACGAAGCTCTCGTACGAGATGACGTTCCCGCGCTTCGTACTCGTGGGGTTTCCCTTCGTCGTCCTCTTCATCCCGGTGCTGTGGGGCGCGCTGTGGGCTTTCGGCCGAAGCGATGCGCCCCGAACGGACGCCGGCCGTGAGGTCTTGCGGGGGCAGCTCGACGCGCTCGGGGGCATGTCGGCGATGGAGCGGAAGGTGGCCTGGGTCTTCTCGATCGCGGGACTGTCGTGGGTCTTCGGCGACCCGATTCGACAGGTCCTCGCGCCCGTCCTCCCCTTCGAGCTGGCGAACCGGCACTACGAGGCGCTCGTCGCGATGGTGGCGGCGGGGGTGCTGGCGTTCCTTGGGGCGCTGCCGCTGGTGGCGATTCGGCGCATTCCGGTGAGCGCGCTCATGTTGCTCGGCGGTTCGTTCGCGATGGCCGCGGGGATCGAAGGGAGCGGGTTGTCGCAGTGGCTGGGCGCGCAGCTCGAGCCGCTCAAGTCACAGCCAGCGCTCGTGCAGCTCGTGCTGGCAAGCTTCGCGACGGTGGCGCTCTCGGCAGTGGCCTCGAACACGGCGACGGTGAACCTCATGCTGAACCTGTTGCCGCCGAACCTGCCGTTGCTCTCGATGGTGACGTTGGCCTCGTCGTGTGACTTCGCGCTGCCTGCGGGGACCCCGCCCAACGCGATCGTCTTCGGTTCGGGCCGGGTGCACCTGCCGTCGATGATGCGGGTGGGCGCCGGGCTCGACGTCGCGGCCGCGCTGCTGCTGGTGGGCTACGGCTGGCTGTACCTGCCGCTCATCGTTCCGTGAGCGTCGCACCGAGGGTCGAAGCCAGAGTGCGCCTCCCCCGCCTTGCGGTGCGCCCGCACCAACTCGAGGGCCCCGTCGTGCCGCGCCAGCCGTTCCGCCGGTGTCAGCGTCTGGAGGTACGCCAGCAGATCGAGATCGACGTCCTCGAGGGACGGCGCCGGCAACGCACTGGCAGGATCGTCAGGTGACACGCGGTGGCCATTGCGCCCGGTCTGTCGGCCGTCGTCAACTCTCCGCATGCACGGACTTCTGCTTCTCTGCCTCGCCGCTGCCGGTCCCTTTCCGCTCCCGAGCCTCGATGGCAAGGCCCTCTCGGCGTCACCGAAGCAGACGAGCTTCCGCGTCCCCCTGCGCTTCGACCGCGTGCGGGCTTTCTACGAGGAGCAGTTCCCCGTCGCTGACCGAGCCGCCATCCGCTTCACGGTCGCGGGGAGCACCGGTCGACGCACCCTGACGCTCCAGTCGAGCAGGTCCGAGGACTCGTGGCGCAAGGCCGTGGTTCGCGAGGGAGACATCGACACGGTGGTCGAGGTGACGCCGCTCATTCGCCTCGAGGACACCACCATCGAGGGCAACGCGCGGCCCCTCGTGCAGTTCGTCATCGGGCGGTCGGCGGACGTCAACCGCGCCGTCAACGCCATCGGTGAGAAGCACGTCGATCAGATCCGTCGGTAGAGCTCACGTCCCGGGAAACGGCGCACCCTCTTCCGTCACGAACGACAGGGGAGCGACGGCGCCTCCAGCGGTGACGTACCGCGCGGCTGCGAGCGGCTCCTCGCCACGCAGCTCGAGCGCTTCCAGCTCGGCGATCGTGCACCAGCGCGCTTCGAGGGAATGTGTGTCCGCGGCCTGCTTGGGCGGGGTTTCGGCGACGGGGTGCGCGGTGAAGAACACCCGCAGCCGCGCGCCGTCATCGATGACGGATCGTTCGACCCGAAGTACGCCGTCGAGCCGAACCTGCACGCCAGCCTCTTCGAGCGTCTCCCGCAGTGCCGCCGCTTCGAGCGACTCTCCGGGCTCGACGCCGCCTGCGGGGACCCACCACCGCTGGCCGTGTCTGGCCTCCCGGACCACGAGGAACCGATCGCCCTGGCGCACGAGGACCAGCACGAAGGTCCAGGTCGGCAGGCCGCGGGCCATCAGGCACGGAATGGGTTCTGGAGGATGATCGTCTCGCCGCGTTCGGCACCGACGGACACACACACCACCGGAATGCCGGCGATCTCTTCGATGCGACGCAGGTAGCGCTGGGCTGCTGCGGGCAGATCTTCGAGCGTGCGCGCGCCGACGAGGGACTGCTCCCAGCCAGGGAGCTCTTCGTAGATGGGCGTCACGCGGGAGAGGTCTTCGAGTTCGCCGGGAAGCTCCGTGAGGCGGTGGCCGTCGAGCTCGTAGGCGGTGCAGATCTTCAGCGTCGCCAGGCCCGACAGCACGTCCATCTTCGTCACCGCGAGGCCCCACAGCCCGTTCACGCGCACCGCGTAGCGGAGCACCACCGTGTCGAGCCACCCGCAGCGGCGGGGACGGCCCGTCGTCGCGCCGAACTCCGCGCCCACCTTGCGCAGCCGCTCGCCGGTCTCGTCGTTGAGCTCGGTGGGGAACGGCCCGCCGCCGACGCGCGTGGTGTACGCCTTCGAGATTCCCATCACGCGATCGATCGAGGTGGGGCCGAGGCCCGAGCCGACCGCCGCGTTGCCGGCCACCGTGTTGCTGCTCGTGACGTAGGGATACGTGCCGTGATCGACGTCGAGGAGCGTGCCCTGCGCGCCTTCGAACAGCATGCGCGAGCCCTTTCGCACGTGCTCGGAGAGGAACAACGAGGCGTCCTTGATGTGCGGCCCGAGCCTGGCGCCCAGCACGGCGTACTCCGAGACGATGGCCTCGGTGTCGAGGAGGGGCTCGTCGGCCTTCGCCTTCTTCGCGAGCTGAGCGATCTCCTCGAGCGCGGCAGGGAGGCGATCCTTCACGCGCCGGCGCAGCCGATCGGTGTCGAGCAGATCGCGCATGCGGATGCCGCGCCGAGCCACCTTGTCCTCGTAGGCGGGACCAATGCCGCGCCCCGTGGTGCCGATCGCCGAGCCACCGCGCGCCTTCTCCCGCAGCGTGTCGAGGTGCTTGTGCCAGGGGAAGATGACGTGCGCGTGCTCACTGATGAGGAGCTGCGTCGGATCCTGCAGCAGCCCGCGCGAGGTGAGGCCATCGACCTCTTTCATCAAGACGGTCGGGTCAACGACACAGCCGTTGCCGATGACGCACGTCTTGCCCGGGTGCAGGATGCCCGAGGGGATCAGGTGCAACACCGTCTTCTGGCCACCCACCACGAGGGTGTGGCCGGCGTTGTTGCCTCCCTGGAAGCGCACGACGACCTGCGCGTGCTCGGTGAGCAGGTCGACGACCTTGCCCTTGCCCTCATCACCCCACTGCGCTCCAACGACGACGACGTTCGGCATGAGGAACCTCTTAGCGCATGGCGCGGTGGGGACCAGCAGCACCGTTGGTCACGTGACGCGTGGGTCACCCGTGACAGCGGCTGACGTAGCCACACCCGAGCGCGTCACAGCGCGGCCGCTCCTGGGTGGGCCACCGCTGAAGCGTCTGCGCCTCGACCAGCGCGCGCGCCTGCGCGACGAGCGACGACTCGAGCGCCGCGTCGTCCACGTCCTGGAGAAAGCGGGGCTCGGCGTCCGCACTCCGAAGGAACGAGATGCCCGCGCGAACCGGGAGCTCGGCCTGCGACAAGAACCGCCTCGCCGCGAGCACGTAGCAGCCAAGCTGAAACCGGTACGGCTCGAGCCCCGCCGACGACGGCACCGAGGTCTTGTAGTCGACGACGTCGACCGTCTCGTCGATGACGAGGAGATCGATCTGGCCGCGCAGGTGCAGAGAGAACGCGGGGTCCCCGAGCCGGAGCACGAACGGCAGCTCGCGCAGCACCCGCCGCGCCCGAGGGAGGCGTCGCCCGTACGAGGAGTCGAAGAAGCCCTGGGCCCAGCGCACGACGTCGGCGTCGCGTCCCGTCGGTTCCCCGCTCGTGCGGTGAAGCTCCGTGAGCGTCTGCGTGAGGGTTGGGGTTCCAATCGCCGAGAGCGGCGCCAGCTCGAGCAGACGATGCACGGCCGTGCCGATCCGCCGGGCATCACCAGGCACCGTTTCCTCGGGAGCTTCCTCCGCCCACTCGAACGTCACGGGACGCTCGGCGAGGCCGACCTGGTGGGCGAGGTGAAAGCGACGCGGACAGCTCACGAAGTCCTGGAGCTGCGTAACCGGCAGCATCACGTCCCGTGGTCGAGCGCTGGGAGGCCGACGGGCCTGCGCGATCACCCGGCGGGCTTCTTCGACGAGCTGAACCGAACTCCGGGTCGTCACGGTGGAGATCCGCCCCGGAGGGAGCGCATCGACGTCGATCTCCTGCGCGAGCCCTCGTTGGTGGAAGTCGTTGAACCAGATGTCGGCGAACGGCAGCCACGCCGCCCAGGTGTTGCGCGGAGACCTCGGTGGCTGGAAGCCGAGCACCACCCGATCGCGGGCGCGCGTCAACGCGACGTAGAGCAACCGCCGACGCTGCGCGTCCTCGCGGCGGCCCTTGAGCACCTTGCACTGGAGGTAGCGGAAGCTTCCCGTCGGCTCATCGGCGAGCGGCGCCACGGCGAGTCCCACGGAGCGATCGAAGCGCACGCGATCTCCACCCGGCGGCGCGGACGCGAACAGCTCCGGCACAACGATCACCGGCCACTCGAGTCCCTTCGCCTGATGCACCGTGAGCAGCGTCACCGCCTCACGATCGCCGTCATCCAGCACTTCGCCCTGCGCTTCGCCCGGCTCGGTGTCGGCCAACTCGAGCA
>JBILEB010000104.1:0-25637 GCA_044352295.1 Myxococcaceae bacterium | reverse complement strand
TCGCCGTAGCGGAGGTTGAGTGAGGTGAGCACCTGCTGGAAGACCTGCTGCACCTCGGCCGCGGCGTTGGTTCGATCGGCTGCGCTGTAGGTGTCGTTCGACAGCTGCACCGCGAGCTCCTGCGCGCGGGTGACGGCCGTCAGCACCTGATCGAACGCCCCATCGACGACGCCGAGCTCTTCGCCGGCGCGGTTGGCCGCGGTCATCATCGCATCCTGGCGCGCGCGGTCCTGAGCGAAGCGGGTGATGAGTCCAGCCGCCGCCGAGTCGTCCCACGGCGTCTCGACGCGCTTACCCGAGGCGATGCGGTCGGTGGCCGCGGTCGACTCTGCGCGGGAGCGCATGAGCCTCAGGTTGGCCTGGTCGAACACGTACGAGTCGCTCACCCGCATGACACGTCCTCCCCGCTAGCGGAGCCCGAGCAGCGTCTCGAGCATCTGGTCCGCCGTCTTGATGACGCGAGCCACCGCCTCATACGCACGCTGCGAGCGCTGCATGTTCACCAGCTCTTCGTCGACCGACACGCCCGACACCGACTGGCGCATCGTCTCGAGGTTCTTCAACACGGCGCCGTCCCCCTGGGAGGTGGCGACGATTCGCGAGGTGGTCGCGCCGTAGCTCGAGGTGATGCTCGCGAGCTCCTCTTCCGCGCTGCGACCCGACGAGAGCGGCTGCGTCTCGGTGCCGATGATGCGCTGTGCCGCCGTCGCGTCGCCCGAGGCGCCCGCCACGCCAGCCGCCGGGAAGAGCGAGGCGTTGGATGAGAGGGCGGGATCGATCGCGAGCGTGCGCGCCGCGCCGGTCACCGTGGCCTGGACCGAAAAGACGCTCCGTCCGGTGGAGCCATCGAGCGCGAAGCCCGTCTGAGCCACCGCGTTGACCGTGTTGGCGAAGTCGAAGGCGAACGTGTCGATCCGCTGTTGGGCCGTGCGCATGGCTCCGTCTCGCGCGTCGATCATTCCCCCCAACGAGCCGCCAGGGACCTCCGCCAACCGCGTCGGGGTCGTCGCCGAAGGAGAACGAATCCACAGCGCGAGGTTGCTGTTGTTGGTCGGGTCGGGCTGTGCGCTGAAGGTCGCGGCCTTGTCGCCCTGGACGAGCGAAGTGCCACCCGCTAGCACGAGGTTCGCGTCTCCGGCCTCGTTCGCCACCACGCGCGCGCCGGTGATCGACGCGACGCGATCGACGAGCTTCGTCCGCGCGTCGAGGAGATCGTTGGGGCGCGCGCCGTTGATCGACGCCTGGCTGATCTGCGAGTTGAGCCGCGCCACCTGCGCGAGGGCCTCGTTGAGCTCTGGGAGCTGCGCCTGAATGCGCGCGTCGACGCCGCTGCGGGCCGAGTCGAGCGCGATGGAGGCCTGGTTGAACGACACCGCCAGCCGTGTCGTCGCGCCGACCACCGCTTCACGCACGTTGGGGCTTCCCGGGTTCTGCGCGAGGGCACGGAGCTGCGCGTAGAAGTTCGACAACGAGTCCGACAGCCCGGCGTCGGGGTTGAGCGCGCTGACGCCCTGGAGGAGCGTCGCCTGCGTCGAGGAGCGCGCCTCGTTGCCCAGCGCGACTGGCACCTGCTGCTCGACGAACCGATCGCGCGACTGGGTGATCGCCTGCAGCACCGCGCCGCGCCCGATGTACGAGGTTCCGTACTGATCGGCCGGCGTGACCGCGGCGAGCTCGGCGCGTTGGCGCGCGTAGCCGACGGTGTTCGAGTTCGAGAGGTTCTGCGCGACCGTCGAGCTGTACGCCTGCTGTGCGAGCAGGCTCTGCGCGCCCTGCCGCAGCACCGAGAGGAGGCCGCTCATCAGGCTCGCTCCGAGTGGGTGGACGCCTCGGGCGCCAGCGTGGTGCCTCGACGTCCGTACGCGGTCGGGCGTGGGGCGAGGTGGGTGACGTACGCACGCACGAAGACGAGCGCGCGCTCAGCGAGCGTCTGGTTGAAGTCGTCGAGCTCCTTGAGGGCGGCGGTGAGCGAGCGCACTTCGGCGAAGACGCCCGAGAGCTGGGCGCCCTCGAACGGCGCCCACTCGGTGAGCTGCTGGAGCGTCACGTCCTTGAGGCCGCGCTCGGACGCCACGTCGCCCAGGGCGCGCGCGAGGGACTCGGACAGGGACGCCGAGTGCTGGTTGAAGTCTTCGCGGGCGGACGCCTGCGCGAGGAGCGCGTCGACCTGCATCGACTTGAGCACCGACCGCGCATCCCGGGCGCGCTTCACCTCGGCGGCGAGCGCGTCACGGAGCTGGATCGAAAGCGAGATGGCGGCGGCGAGGCTCATGATGGGCGGCTCGGAGGCTCGAAGTGGCCATCAACCGAGCAGCGCGCGGAGCTTCGCGTTGATCTCCGCCTCGGAGACGAGCTGGTTCGCGATCTGCTGCGGTGACGGGTAGTACTGACCGTTCTTGACGGCGCTGATGATCTCCTGAACCCGCTGCGCCCGACCCGCCGCCGCCCCTTCAGCCGCCCGGAGCACCACCGCCTCCGATGCGCTCGAGAACGAGACCTTCTCCTTCGGCTCCGTGGCGGGCGCCTTCTCGTTCGTGCTCACCGTCCGCTGCGCCGCCAGCGGAACGATCTGGCCGGCTTTCTGGTCGTTCACTTTCATGGCGTGTCTCCAGTCAGCTTTTCGACACCAAGGCGGTACGACTTAAGGGCCTTCACCGGATCCACCGGCCGACCCCCCTCCCGAACCTCGAGATGCAGGTGAGGGCCCGTACTTCTGCCGGTTTGGCCGACCGCGGCCACCACGCCCCCGGCTGGGACGAATTGGCCCCGGGTCACGAAGACCTCGCTGGCGTGGGCGTACAAGGTGGTCGTTCCGTCTTCATGCTGGAGCTCCACCGCGTTGCCGTAGCCGCCGCGCTCGCCCGCGAAGATCACCACGCCGTCACGCGCCGCGGGAACGGCCGTGCCCTCGGGTGCGGGGAGATCGACGCCGGTGTGATTCGAGGTGTGGTGGTGGAGCGGATCGACGCGAGGGCCGAAGCCGGACGAGATGGGGCCGAAGCCGTCACGGGTGGGTTCTTGAGGCGCCGCCGGGTCACCCGCGCCCGTCGTCAGGAGTCTGGCGAGCCCCAGGCCACCGCTCTGCGCGACGGCATCGGCCAACGACTCGGCGAAGAGATCGTACGCATGCGCGGAGCCTGGCGAGTCGGAGCCCTTGAAGACGCCTGAGGTGTGCAGCAACTGCTTGAGCAGCACGCTCTCGAGCTGGGTCGCGGCGTCCTGGAGCTTCATCAGAGCACCTCGATGTCGGCGTCGAGCGCACCCGCCGCCTTGAGCGCCTGGAGGATGGCGATGAGGTCGCGTGGCGGCGCACCGATGGCGTTCAGTGCCGCGACGAGCTCGTCCACCGTGCCCGCGGGAGGCACCTTCACCGCCGACTTCTCTTCTTCCTTCGCGTCGGCTTGTTGGTTGGGGACGACGACGGTCTGCGCGGACTGCGCAAACGCCCCGGGCTGCGACACGCCAAAGGTCGTCTGAATCGACACGCGCAGGCCGCCGTGCGCGACCGCCGCGGGACGCAGGCGTACCGTCTCTCCGAGCACTACCGTACCGGTTCGTTCACTGACGACGACCTTCGCGCGGGTGTCGGCGTCGATCTCGATCCCCTCGAGCTGCGCGAGGAGCTCCGGCGCGCTCTGACCAGAGGGAAGGGCGATCTCGACGGCCGCCGCGTCGAGCACTTTCGCGCCGCTGCCGATGGTGCCGTTGATGGCTGTGGCGATGCGCGAGGCATTCGTGAAGTCCGCGCGACGCAGCCGCAGCGTCAGTGGGCCCGCGCCGAGGTTCGGAATGACGGCCTTCTCGATGGTCGCGCCGCCGGGCACCGTGCCGCTCGCGGGGCTGTTCTTTCGCACCGACGCGTAGGTGGCCGTGACGTCGAAGCCGCCCACCTGAACCGGGCCCTGGCCCACGGCGTAGACGACACCATCGGCGCCCGCGAGCGGGGTGAACAGCAGCGTGCCACCCTGGAGCGAACGCGCGTTGCCCATGGCGCTGACGGTGACGTCGATCGTGGCGCCGGGCCGCGCAAAGGTGGGCAGCTTCGCCGTCACCATCACCGCCGCGACGTTGCGGGAGCGGATGTCGCGCGGATCGATGCGCACGCCGAGCCGGCCGAGCAGACCTGCCATCGACTGCATGGTGAAGAGGACCTGCTCGGTGTCGCCGGTGTTGGTGAGACCGACGACGAGCCCGTACCCAAGGAGCGCGTTCTCGCGGAACCCCTGGACGTCGGTGAGCTCCTTGAGCCGGGCCTTCCCAGCGAGGGCCGGGGACGCCGCGACGAGGAGCAGGATGGTGAGCGCACGGGCGAGCATCAGAAGGGCCAGATCCAGTTGAAGAAGCGGGTCAGCAGCCCGGGCTTCTGGTTGTCGGAGAGCACGCCGCGGCCCGTGAATTCGATCTCGGCGTCGGCGACGTACGAGCTGCGCACCGAGTTGTCCTGCGCGATGTCGATCGGCCGGACGACGCCCGAGATGTAGAAGTGCTGCTCCTCGCTGTTGACGAGTACGACGCGGTGGCCCTCGATGAAGAGGTTCCCGTTCGGGAGAACCTTCTTGACGATGGCGGGGACCGTGGCGGTGAGACGCTCCGTGCGGCCCGTGCGGCCTTCGCCGGCGAAGTCGATGCCGCTCTTGGCGCTGGCCGTGACGTCGAGCTGCGGCGTCGTGTTGACCTGCGTTCCGGCGGCGCGGAGGAAGGCCTGCAGCGCGACGCTCAGCTCGGACTCGCGGCTCAAGTTCGTATCCGCGCTGCGCCGGGCGTCGGCCATCTCTTCGACTCGCACGACGACCAGGTCCTGCTCCCGGAAGGCGCGGTAGTCGGAATAGAGCGCGGCGTTGCGGGCGTCGGGCGTCCACAGGCCACCCGAGGCATCGGCCGCCTGGGCCTGGTTCTTCGAGGCCACCGCGTCGTAGTTGCGCTGCTTGGGCACGTACGCGTCGATGTGCGGAACGCTGCAGCCCCAGAAGAGCAGGAGCGCGGGCGCCAGGAGCAGCCACCGCGGCGCGGACTGAAGCCTCGGCGCCCGCGTGCCGATGAGCGAGAGCGCGCTCATGAACCACGCTCCAGGCCGGTGATGAGCACGCCGTCGCGGAAGGTGCCGCTCACGCGCTTGCCAGAGGGCAGGGTGGCGCAGACCTGCTGCCCGCACGGCACGACGGTGCCGCGCTGTTCGATCTGAATCGTGTTGGCGATGACGCGCACGGTGACGGGCGTGCCGGGGGCGGGACCGAAACGAACGTCCATCTCTCGGAGGACCGTTCCGGCCCGAAGGCGCCGTGAGGCCATGGCTCCGTCGAGCGCGGGAGCCAGGCTCGTGCCTCGGCGCCATTCCCGCTCCTCGATGCGCGTCAGTCCTTCGAGGCTCGCGCCCGCCTCGACGTCCTTCGTGACGACCGCCTGGGTGGTGAACAGTCGTACCGTCGCCCAGCCCCAGGTCGCGCACCCACGCCCGGTGACTCGCACTGCGACACGGCCCGAGGCCTCGAAGGGTTGCGCCTCGAAACGCGTCGCCACGCACCCGGGCGCCGAGAAGGACTCGACCTCGACGCGGCTGCCGCCTGGCGCGCGGGCCTGGAGCGCGTCGACCAGTGGCTGAGGAGTGGACGCGAGGATCACGAACGAGAGGAGCGTCATGGCTTCACCGCACGTTCGTGAGGCGCTGGAGCATCTGATCGGCGGTCTGGATGACCTTCGAGTTGAGCTCGTAGGAGCGCTGCGTGGAGATCATCGCGACCATCTCTTCGACGGCCTTCACGTTCGAGGTCTCGAGCATGCCCTGCGCAAGGGTGCCGAGGCCGAGCTCTCCGGGGCGCGCGAACTGCGGCGGGCCGCTCGAGGCCGTCTCGGCGAAGAGGTTGCCTCCGATCGCTTCCAGGCCTGCCGGGTTCTGGAACATCGTCAGCTCGAGGCGGCCGAGCTCGATCGGATCGACGCGGCCCGTGACGGTGGCGCTCACGATGCCGTCTGCCGAGATGGTGATGTTCTGGGCTTCTCGCGGGACGGTGATCGCAGGATCGACGAGTTCGCCGCGTTGGGACACGAGCCGTCCGTCGGCGTCGATGCGGAACGCGCCCGAGCGGGAATACCCGAACTCGCCGTTGGGCCGCTGAATGCGGAAGAGGCCGGTGCCCTGAATGGCGACGTCAAGTGGGTTGCCGGTCTGCGAGAGGTCGCCCTGGCTGAAGCTGCGCGTCGTCGAGACGGTGCGCACGCCGAGGCCGACCTGGAGCGGCGCTGGCTGCGTGCCGCCGCGTGGATCGATCTGCTGGGGTGCGCGAATGGTCTCGCTCATGAGATCCTCGAAGTCGGCGCGCGACTTCTTGAAGCCGGTGGTGCTGGCGTTCGCGAGGTTGTTGGCGATGGTGTCCATGCGCGTCTGCTGCGCGTCCATGCCGGTTGCAGCAGTGTAGAGAGAGCGAATCACGTGTACAGCCTCCTTCAGCGGATGCGGCCCAGTTCCACCGCGCGTTCATCGAGCTTCCGGTACGTCTGCAGCGCCTGCATCGAGGTGTCGAAGTGCCGCTGTGCCGAGACCAGCTGCACCGTGGCCTCGAGCGCGCTCGAGTTGCCCACCTCGAACTCGCCGAGCCGGAGCGTGGCGCCGGACGCGGTGACGGCCTCGGGAGACTGCGGGCGCAGGAGCGTCGGTGAGACGCGGTCGATCGAGCCGTGGAGCTCGAACAGGCCGAGCGTGGCGATGCGCTGGTTGTTCGCGAAGATGTCGCCGTTGGGCTCGACGCGAACCGACGACTGCGGCGGCGCGACGATGGGTTCACCGTTCACGTCGACGACCGCCTGGCCGTTCACCGTGAGCACGTTGTCGGCGTCGAGCTGGAGCCTGCCGTTGCGCGTGAAGGCGAGCCCATCGGTCAGCTTCACCGCGAGGAAGCCTTTGCCGGTGGGCAGCACATCCATCGGGTCGCCGGAGTGCACGACCGCGCCGTTGGAGAGATCGAGCTGCGACTGCACGGCCGCCGGGTAGACGAGCTCGGGGTTCTCTCCACCGGCTCGGGCGAGGAACGCCTCGAAGGCGGGGCGCGAGGCCTTGAAGCCCGGGGTGTTGATGTTGGCGAGGTTGTCGGAGACGGACTCGAGCTGCGCCATTCGGGCCGCTGCGCCGTTCATGCTCACGTAGATGCCATCTGCCATGACTGCCTCCACCGGGTGCATCGAGCAGCGGGTGTGCCACGCGGGTGCGGCGAGACCTGCCGGGTGGTGGGGCGGGGCGGCGCTTTGAGCCCGGCGGAAGTGGCCGACCTGCCGCGTTGGTGACGGGTCGAGCCGACCCGGCTGGTCGTCGCTGACCCGCCCGTGAGCGTGGTGAATCAAGGGGCTGGCCGAGGCCCGCGCGGTGCAATCGGGGCACGGCGATGCGGACGAGACTTGATGCGGTGGTGACGGTACGGGAGCGGAGCGAAGAGAAGGCGCTCCGGAAGGTGGTCGAGGCCGAGGTTCACGCCAGGACGGCGGCGGAGAAGGCCGAGGCGCTGCGCGCGGCGACGCTGGTCGATCATCGACGCACGGCGGACGCGGCGACGTGGGAGTTGCTCGAGGCGGCGCACGTGCGGGCGATCAGCGACGCGCGTCGTGCGCAGAAGGACGCCGAGCAGGCCCAGGCGCAGGTCGGGAAGGTACGCCTCGTCTATACGGCGGCGCATCAGCAAGCCGAAGTGGTGCGTCGGGTGGCTGACGCTCGCCGCGAGGAAGCACGGAAGGAACTCGACCGCGCCGAGGACAAGCAACTGGACGAAGTCGCGTCGCTGCTCTGGTTCCGCAAGGCCGGCTGAGCGGCAGCACCGTCGAGGCGGGTTCAGCTCCGAACGACCACGGTTCTTCTGCGCCAGCGCCAGCCCTTCCGGGCGGCTCCCGTTTCTCCGCCGGTGCCCGCAAGGGCGATGAACCACGCGACCACACAGAGGAGCGGGTTGGTGTCCCAGTAGTGCGTGGTGGCAAGAATCGCGACCAGCAGATGCGGCGCGAACACCCAGCCGAGCCAGTGGAGGACGCCGAATGGCCCACCCACGAAGAGCAGGGTGATGCGCGGAAAGAGGGCGAGGCCGAACAACAGGAGCCAGCCCGTGGACGGGTGCGCTTGAAAGAAGTCCATGAACTCCAGCCAGAGCATCGGCCGTGCCGGGCTGGAGGCGTCCCTGGCTCAGGCGGTTGTCCGCGAATCCGCCCGGTTCTGGGTACCTTCAAGAACGCGAGACCGCGGCCATGCGCAGACCGTGCGTCGATGGCTGTCACGGCGCCACCGGCTTCGCGAAGCCGCGTCCCATCAGTGTGATGGGCCCGATGTCGGTTTGATGGCCGCCACTGGCGCGATCCGCGACCGTCCAGCTCGAGGTCGTCGGTTGCTTGCTTCTTCGTCTCGCGCCAGCGCGCGACATCATTTCGGCAGCAGCTCGATGACCTCGGCCCTTCGCGCGCTCTGCGTGCCGACCGCGTTCTGGAGCCGATGCGGGCGCGAGAACCTGGGCGACTGGGCTGAAGCTCCTCGACCCAACCCCACGGTTCGTCACGCGGTGAAAATCGGCAGCTCCGCGACAACCGAGCGCACCACGTCGAGTTCCGAGCAGGCCGCGGACCCGATCCGGACTGGCCCGGCGGTCCTCGCTTCGGGGCCTCCGGCGCATGGGCCATGGCGGCAAACAGCTGACCGCTCCTCGGCAGCTGCCCCGGCTTCCTGCTCGCCCGCAAGCACTCAGGTCCACCGCGTTGCTCGGCGTGATGACTCAGCCGCCTGCTACAACGCGTCCTCGTGCAGCTCGCGATTCCTCACGCACCACGGCCCGTGACGCTCCGCCAGATCCCCGGAGCCCTTCGCCGCGTCGGCCTCGTCGCCGGCCTCTGCTTCGGCGGCGTCGTGCTCCTCACCGCCGCCGCCTCATTCGCGACCCGATGGCTCACCGATGACGCCCGCTTCCTCCGCGAGGCCATGCCAGTCGAAGGGTCCGTCGTGACCGTGGAGCCGAATACGGGCCGCTCCAGGCGACAGGTGCAGGTCATCTACCGGTTCGCCGAGCGCCAGCACGCGGCGGCGGTGGCGATGGACTCGGAGCGCGCGAGCGGAGTGGGGAAGGGGGCGAAGCTCGAGCTGCTGGTGCGTGAGTCCGAGCCGGATCGTCCGCGCGAACGGGGTACCACCGAGGCCGGTGCGGGTCAGGGCCCGGTGCTGGGCGTGGTGCTCACCATCGGCGTCATCGCGGCGCTGGTCGTGCTCGCGCGTGAACTCCGCCGCGCCATGCGTCGAGAGGTGGAGCCGCTCCGCACCGGGCTGCTCGTGTGGCTGACGCCGAACGCGCCGCTGCCCGAGCGCTCCCGCGAGTTCGCCTTCCCCGCGCACTTCTACCGGGAGGACCGCCGCCAGGACGTCACCGCCCGGTTCAACGGAGCTCGTCGCCCGGTCCGAAACGGCGAGAAGTTCCTCGCGGCCGTCGCGCCGCGCGAACCCGAGTGGGTGCGCGTCGTCGACGAAGAGGTCGCACGCTCGCTGGGCTGGTACCGCTGAGCCGGCCAACTGAATTCACCCGTGAGGCAGGTTCGCCATCCTGGCCTTGCGGCGACGTACAGACGATGCCTCGACCGGCTCCACGGATGACTCCAGCGACGACCGCCGTCGTCCCACGCAGAGATTGCATGACGTCGCAGCGTACCCCGGCGACTACGCCCGGCGGGCCTTGCGAGGCTTGCTCGCCGTGCGGCTCGATGGCGGGAGCGCCTCCTCGAGCGCGGTCTCCATCGCCGAGCTCATCCCCAGCGCGCCGGTCTCGCCCCGCGGCACCCAGCGCCACTCAACGTAACCCTCGGGCGGTGCCTTGAGCCTCGGCGACAACGCCACCGGAAACACCCGCAGCACGAGATCCCGATGGGTCAACGTGCGCTCGAGCACCAGCATCTCGGGGCCGATCGTCGCGCGCTTGCCGAACAACTTCCGCAAGCTCGCGTACGCGTTCTCACCCGTCTCCATGGTCAACGCCGGCAATTCCCACAACCCGCCGAAGAGCCCGCGCTCCGCCCGGCGCGCCAACAGGACCGCGCCATCACGCGCGCTCAACGCCACCGCCAGCTCGAGGCGCTTCCTCGGGGCCTGACGCTTCGGAGGCGGCAGCTCTCCCTGACGCCCGGACGCCTGTGCGCGACACGCGAGCCGAATCGGACACAACAGACACGTCGGCGACGACGGCGTGCACACCGTCGCGCCCAGCTCCATCAACGCCTGGTTGAAGTCTCCGGGACGCGCCCCTCGCACCAGCGTCGTCGCCAGCTCCCACAACACCGCCTCGCGCGCCTTCTCCCCCGGCTCGCCCTCGAGCTCGAACAGGCGGGACAAGACCCGCGCCACGTTTCCATCGACCAGCGGCGCTTCCAGGCCGAACGCGATCGACGCCACCGCGCCCGCGGTGTAGCGGCCAAAGCCCGGGAGCGATCGCAAGCCCTCGACCGTGTCAGGGAGCGCCCCGCCGTGCTCCGCCGCCACCACCGTCGCGGCCGCGTGCAGGTTCCGCGCGCGCGAGTAGTACCCCAGGCCGCGCCAGACGCTCAACACATCCTCCACGCTCGCCGCCGCCAGGTCCTTCACCGTCGGAAACCGCGCCAGGAACCGCTCGAAGTAGGGAACGACCCGATCCACCTGCGTCTGCTGGAGCATCACCTCGCTCACCCAGATCGCATACGGATCACGCGTGCGTCGCCACGGGAGATCCCGCTTCGCGCGGTCGAACCACTCGAGCAGCCCGCTCCGCAACGCCACCCGCTGGCGTGCCGCTGCTTCCACCCGCTCATCCCCGGAGGTCGTCGTCGCCACGTGAGCACCGAGACTTCCCAGAAGCCGATGAGCCCCACAACGACAATGCGCCCCGGGATCCCGCGCGTTACGTCGGCGCCGTGCTCTCGGTCGCCCTCGCGCTCACCCTCCACGCCACGCCCGCGTTCGATCTCGTCGGCTGGAACCAGCGCCGCCTCACCACGAACCGCGTCGCCATGTACGTGCTCGGCAGCTGGGCGCTCGGCAACATGGCCGTCGGCGCCATCGGCTTCGGCCTCGAGCGCGACGAGCGGCTGCGCTTCCTCCACCTCGGGAACGCCACCTGGAACCTGGTGAACCTCGGGCTCGCGCTCGCGGGCCTCATCGGCGACTGGAACAAAGATCCCGCGTCCTTCGACGCCAAAGAGAGCCTCGAGGCGACCAACACGCAGGAAAAGATCCTCCTCGTCAACGCCGGGCTCGACGTCGCGTACCTCGCGGCGGGAGCCTTCCTCTGGCAACGAGGAGAGGCCACCACCGACGCCCGCCTCCTGGGCTTCGGGCAGGCGCTCCTCATTCAGGGCGGCTTCCTGTTGATCTTCGACACCGCGCTCGCGCTCCTCAACGGTCGGCTGACACGTGAAATCATGTTGGGCGTCGACATCACCCCGACGGGTGGCATGGGGGCGCGTGTGGGCTGGAGGTGGTGAGGGGAACATGGTTCGGTCCGGGTCCGTGTTCCGCTTTGCCGTCGTGTTGGTGATCTGCTCCGCCGGGTGCTCCTCGGTGGTGGACTCGCCGTGCTGCCCCCGCGGCATTGATGGGCGCTGTGCCCAGCTCTCGGTCAGCACCACCAACCGGCGCATCATTCAGTCCGGGTCGCCAGAGTGCGAACAGCAACTCTGCGTGAGCGAACCCGCAGCGAGCGATGGCGGGGTGCTCTCGGGCTACTGCTCGGTGCCGTGCAGCGGAACGGGCGACTGCCCGACGGGATCGACCGGCCCCATGCGGTGTGACTCCAACGTCCCGGCGTCCGATGGGGGAACGCTCTCGATCTGCGTGCGCGCCCCCACCGGCTCCAGTCGCTGATGCGTCGGGTTCAGGGGTTCTGCGACAGCCGCCGGTAGTCCTTGAGGTGGCGGAGCGCCGCCATCCGCTCGCCCTTCTTCTCGTAGACCCGCGCGAGGTTGAAGTACGCGTCGACACAGGTGGGGTCGAGCGCGAGCGCCTCCTGATAGCGGAGGATCGCGTCGTCCAGCCGACCTTGATCGTCGAGCACCACCGCGAGGTTGAACGTCGCCGTCACATCCGCAGGGCGCGCCACGAGGGCTGCCACGTAGTGCGCTTCGGCTTCCTTGAACTTCCCACGTTGGTGCAGCAACCGGCCGAGGTTCACATGGGCGTCGGCATGGAGCGGGTTCGCCGCCAGCGCCTCGGTGTACGAGTCGACCGCCTCTGGAGCCGCCTCTCGCTCCTGGGCCACCCCCTGTGCAAACAGCGCATCAGCGTCACGCTGCGCCGGGGCCTTGAGCCACGACGCCGCGGGGCCCTGTGGCTGGAAGTCGAGCAGCGCCTGACCGGTCTCGGCGTTCCACCGCGCGTCCCCCAGACCCACCACCAGTTCCTGGCCCAGCTGCTGCAGCGCCACCGACGACAGCGACCGCTCGCGGCCCATGCGCTCGCGGAGCTGCTCGAGCGCCTTGCGCAGCCTCGGACGCGACACCCGCCGCTCCATCAACCCCTTCGCCGTGCGCAGCAGCACCACGTCTTGAAACGAGAAGAGATCCCTCGGCTCGCCCCAGACGAGCTCCACCAGGGCGCGGGTTGACTCCGCGGTCCCACCGACCAGCTGAACCACCTCTTTGAAAGCGAATGCCTGCCGCATGACACCCCTCGTAGCAGGCAGGGCTGACATCCACGGAAGTCGTTGGAAACACGATGGTTTTTGCACTGGGTTTCAATTATGACGAGAGGAGTAGGATGTGGGGGTTGCCATGAGTGAAGACAAGAAACCCCTCCGGGGACTGAGCGTGAGCGACGACGCCGAGCGCAACCAGGCCACCATGCTGCGCCCGCGGGCTCTGACGACGGACGAGATCACTGGCGACGAAGAGACGATTCGGCCGATGCGGCCGAGCCCCGAGTTGCTCGCGGCGATCACCGATCGCGACCCCGTCATCGGCACCCACGTCTCGGGCTACGTCGTCAAGGGCCGCCTGGGCGCCGGCGGCATGGGCATCGTGTACGAGGGGGAACAGCCCGTCATCGGCAAGCGCGTGGCCATCAAGGTGCTGCGCCCCGAGGTCGCCGACAACCCCGACGTCGTCCAGCGCCTGGTCGCCGAAGCGCGCGCGGTCAACCAGGTCGGTCACCGTGGCATCATCGACGTGTTCGGCTTCGGCCAGCTCCCCGACGGGCGCCAGTGCATCGTGATGGAGTACCTCGAGGGTGATTCGCTCGAGGCGCTCGTCAACCAGATGAAGGCCGAGCGGAAGCTGATGCCGCTCACCGAGACCCTCACCATCCTCGACGAGCTGCTCTCGGCGCTCGCCGCGGCGCACTCGGCCGGGGTCATCCACCGCGATTTGAAGCCCTCGAATATCTTCCTGTGCCGCCAGCGCGACGGGACCCGGTACGTGAAGGTGCTCGACTTCGGCATCGCGAAGCTCGGGGTGCTGGGCGCGACGCCGCAGACCAACGCGAGCCTCATGGTGGGCACGCCCTCGTACATGGCCCCGGAGCAGGCGCGCGGCGGCATGGTGTCGGCGGCGCTCGATCTCTACGCGGTGGGCTGCATCGCCTTCGAGCTCCTCACCGGGAACCAGCCTTTCGCGGCGAGCTCGGTCGTCGAGATGATCATGAAGCACCAGGACGAGAAGCCCGCGCGACCGTCCGAGAAGGTGCTCTCGTTGCCCGACGTGGTCGACGAGTGGGTCGTGAAGCTCCTCGAGAAGAAGCCGGAGCACCGCTACGCCTCGGCCGACGAGGCGCGTCGGGTGCTGGTGCCCGTGCGCAAGGAGCTGACCCGCTCCAGCGCCCGCATGCCAGAGCTCTCTCCGTCGGTGTCGATGAGCCCATCGATGCAGCTCGAGGCCGTGCAGGCGACCGTCCCGACGCCGAGCCTCGCGACACCGGTCGTGACGAAGCCGCCGCCCACGCGCAGCTCGCCTCAACAGGCGGCGATGACGCAGGAAACCCCCTCGCTCGACACCGGAGACGAGGCCCTGCCCGAGCGCGCGAAGTCGAAGACGGGGTTGATGGTGGTCGCTGCCGTGGCGCTGCTGGCGATCATCGGCGGCGGCGCGGCCTTCCTGGGCAGCGGTAAGGGCGACCCCGTCGAGGTCGTCTCGCCGACGACCGTTCCAGGCGAGGCGGTCGTGATCAAGCCTCCGGCCGTCGAGCCACTGTCCCCCCCCGCGCCATTGCCGGCCGTCGTCGAGCCAACAAAGCCTCCGGAGCCGACGCCGCCGCCCGTCGCGGCGAAGCCGCCCGAGCCGCCCAGGCCCATCGAGCCGCCGCCCGTCGGGGCCGTTCAGCCGCCGATGCCGAAGCCGGTCGAGACGACCCCCGTGGTGCCGCCGAAGCCCGTCGAGCCGACGCCAGTCAAGCTGCTGCCGACCGAGGCCGCTCCGAAGAAGTCTCCGAGCACCGCCCGGCTCGCGCGCATCAAGAAGCTCGAGCCGAAGCTGAAGGCCGCGGACGACACGCTCAACCTGAAGATGCTCAAGATCCTCAAGGACAAGCTGTCGTCGGACACGGCGCTGTCGAACGACGAGCTGACGACGATCGACATCAAGCTCAACGAGATCGAAGAATCCCTCTAGCTCAGACGGAAAGCCCCTCCTGATGACGATGATGACGATGTTGTTGGCCGTGTCGATCGCCGCGCCTGGGACCGAAACCTGGGTGGTGGTGAGCCGACGGACGGGTACCACCTCGCCGAAGAGCCTCGAGGTGGCCAGCGTGGTGGCGAAGGCGCTCACGAACGCGGGCGTGCCCTCGACGATCGCGCCGGAAGATCTCTCGACCTGCGCCGGGAAAAAGCCGTGCCTCGTCGAGAAGGGCAAGGCGAAGGGGGTGCCCGCGATGGTGCTGCTCGACGTCGGCGCAGTGCTGGGCGAGGGCGTCGGCAAGCTCGAGGTCGTCTCGGTCGACGAGTTCGGCAAGAAAATCGTTTCGGTGGACGCGGAAGGGAAGGCCGACGAGATCGGCGGCGCGCTGGTGGCGAAGGTGCCCGTGCTGGTGAAGCCGCTGAAGGAGCTCCTCGGCATCAAGGACGCTCCAGCCATCGTCACGAAGGTCGAGGAGCCGAAGAAGGACCCGGTCAAGACCGAGGCGGTGAAGACCGAACCTGCGAAGGTGGTCGTCGCCAGCCCGGATCTCCCGCCGCCGCCTCCGCCGCCCGCGCTCGAAGTGAAGGACGAAGGCCCGGGCTTCTTCACCACGCCGCGCATCGTCGGGCTCTCGGCTGTCGGCGCCGGGATCGGGGCGGCCGTCGTCGGAGGCGTCTTTCTGTCACAGGCCGCCAGCGCCTCGCGCACGATCGACGAGCTCTGCCCCATGCGCGCCGGCTGCAACAACGCCGAGGCCTACAACGCGTGGACGCGGGCGGCTCCGTCGCAGAACCTGGGCGTCGTCCTGATGGTGAGCGGCGGGCTGATCGCAGCCAGTGGGGCGATCTTCCTCCTGCTCAATCCAGGCGCGCCAGCCGAGCCCACGCCGGCCGTCAGCGTCGTACCCACCGCTGGTGGCGCCTCGGCATCCGTGACGTTCCCGTTGCCGTGACGCCGAGCCTCTCGCTCACGGCGGACTCGAAGGTGCTGGTGCTCACCGGCGCCGGCGTGTCTGCGGAGAGCGGAGTCCCGACCTTTCGGGGCATCGGTGGGCTGTGGGAGGGCCGGCGGGTCGAAGAGGTCGCCAGTCCCGAAGGCTTCGACGCCGATCCGGAGCTCGTCTGGCGCTTCTACAGCCTGCGACGCGAGGGCGCGGCGGCGGTGTCACCCAATCCCGGACATCATGCGCTCGCGAAGCTCGAGGCGAGCCTGGGAGCGCGGTTCCTGCTGGCGACCCAGAACGTCGACGGGCTCCACGCGCGGGCCGGCTCGAAGCGGATGATCGCGATGCACGGCGAGCTGTTCAAGACGCGGTGCGAGCGTTGTGCGACGCCGTTCGACGATCAGAAGAGCTACCACGACGCCGTTCCGACCTGTCCTGACTGCGGAGGACGACTGCGCCCGCACATCGTGTGGTTCGGCGAGATGCTGAACCCGGCGCACCTCGAGGAGCTCGGCGACTTCATCAGCGCGGCGGGCCGGCACCTCGTCTTCTTCGCCATCGGCACGTCGGGGCAGGTCTATCCGGCCGCTGGGCTGGTCGATGCGGCGCGGGCGGTCGGCGGACAGTGCTGGCTCGTCGACGTCGATCCCACGGACGGGTACGCCCAGCGCTTCGATCACGTCGTTCGTGGACCGAGCGGGGAAGTGCTCCCACGATTGTTCGGGGGCTGACGGCTCAGCGCCCGAGCAGTCGAGCCGCCTGCGCCAACGCCTCAACCATCGGCGCCTTCGCCGTCCGGGGCCCGACCGCCACCGTGATCAGCCGCTCAGCCACCAGGTAGGTGCGCGCGACCCGTTGGAGATCCTTCACGGTCACCGCGTCAGCCTGGGCGATCTTCTCCTCGAACGTCTCGGCCTTCCGGAACAACTCGGTGCCGGCGAACCACCCACAGAGATCTCCCGGTGCGTCCTGGGTGAAGTCGAGCTGCATGCGCAGGCGTCGTTGCGCGCGGCGAAGCTCTTCGAGGGCGATGCGGCCTCTTCGCAAGGTCGCCAACGTGCGCATCACCTCGCGCGTCACGGCTCCGGCGTGCTCGGGGGCACAGGCGCCGTCGACCTCGAAGCCGCCGGCGTCATGGAACGTCTCGATGCTGGCGGCGATGGAGTAGGCGAGCCCACGCTTCTCGACGATGTTGTGCGGCAGCCGCGATGACAGCCCGTCGTCGAGCACGCGTCGGAGCAGCGCGAGCGGCATCGCGTCGGGGTGGTTTTCGGAGACGGCGGGGAAGGTGAACCGGAACTCGACCTGCGACTCTTCGAGCCTCGTGAAGTGGAAGGCGCCCTTCGGCGGAGGCGGAGGCGCCTCTTCCGACACGCGAGGGCCCCGCCGCACCTTGCGAAAGGCGCTCTTCACCAGGCGCAACACCTGCGCGTGCGTCACCGGGCCGGCCACGCCGAGCACGAGGTTGCCGCCGACGTAGTGCCGCGCGAAGTGCGTCTTCACGTCCGCGAGCGTCAGCCCCTTCACCGTCTTCGGCGTGCCGGCGATCTTGAACGACAGCGGGTGCTGGCCCCACGCGCGCATCTTCGAAAGGTTGTCGACGTCGACGTCGCGGCCCTTCTCGTCGACCTCGTCGAGCATCTCCTCGAGGATGATCTTCTTCTCCGTCGCCAGGTGCACCAGGCGCGGCTGGGTCAGCATGTCGCCGAGAATCCGCAGGGCCACCGAGAGGCCGTCGGGGTGACAAGGCGTGTAGAAGTAGCTCGAGTCCCGCATGGTGACGCCGTTGAGGTTGCCACCCACGGCTTCGACGGCCGCGTTCATCCGCACCGAGTCGGGGAAGCGCACGGAGCCGCGGAAGAAGAGGTGCTCGAGCAGGTGGCTGACGCCGTTGGTGCGGGCCGTCTCGTGGCGGGAACCGACTCGCACGTACACCGCGCACATCGCGCTGTGGAGGTGGGGCGCCTCGACGGTGACGCAGGTGAGACCCGACGGCAGCACGTCCCGGAAGACTTGGAAGCTCACGACAGGGGAAACCTCATCACGAACGTCGTACCGGTGGGGGTGCTGTCGTCCAGCCCGATCGAGCCGCCGTGCGCTTCGACGATCTGTCTGGACAAGGACAGTCCGATGCCGGTGCCGCGGGCCTTGGTGGAGAAGAAGGGCTCGAACAACCGCGCACGAACCTCGGCAGGAAGGCCTGGCCCCGTGTCGGCGACCCGTACCACTGCGTCGGTGCCAGCTCGCGCGACGCTCACCGACAACGCGCCTCCGGTCGTCATGGCCTCGCGGGCGTTGCGGAAGAGGTTGAGGAACACCTGGCGCAGCTGCCCCTCGTCGGCCTGGATGGTGACTGGCGCGTCGGGCACCGAGGTCGTGACCGTGACGCCTGCGCGCTCGAGCTCTTCCCGCGAGAAGCCCACCACTCCCTGGACGATCGAGACGAGATCGTCGCTGCGCAAGGCCGGCGCCGGGAGCCGGGCCAGCTTGAGGTACTCCTCGGTGATCTCGGTGATGCGATCGACCTCGCGCGTGACCGCGGCGATCAACCGCCGGGCCTCGGGCGCGTCGGAGGGATCCGAGAAGGTGGCCGACCCGAGCTGGTCGCCGAGGAGCTCGATGTTGAGGCCGATGCTCGAGAGTGGATTGCGCACCTCATGGGCGACCTGCGCGGAGACCCGGCCCGCGGCCGCCAGACGCTCGGCGCGGAGCAACGCCTCCTGCTTCTGTGCCAACTGCGCTTCACGTTCGGCGAGCGAACGCGCCATCGCGTCGAACTCCCGCGCGAGCACGGCGATCTCGTCTTCGCCGGCGATACCGAGCTTGGTGGAGTAGTCTCCGCGTGAGATGCGCGAGACGCCGTCGATCAACGTGCGCACCGGGCGCAGCGAGCGGGCGGCGAAGCCGGTGGCCAGCAAGCCCACCGCGATGGCGAGCACCGACAGGACGATGATGGCGATGCCGGTGCGGCGTTCGCGCTCCTGGGTGATGGCGACGCGTTGCCGGGTGTGGGACTCCAGCGAGCTGTGGAGCAGCTTGATGGTGGCGCCCAGCGCCGTCTCTGCGTCCTGCAGGCGATCGAGGCGAAGGCTCGCGAGCTTCGGTTCCGGCTCGGCCTGCTCGAGCACGAGGTACGCCGCGTCCGCGACGGTGCGGTACTCGGCGTACTTCGTCTTCAGCTCGGTGAGGCGCCGCTGCACGTCGGCGATGAAGACGCCTTCGTCGTCGGGGGCGAAGTCCTCCAGGCGGCGGGTGATGGCGAGCGTCTCTTCGAGCTGCTGATCCATCTGCTCGAAGAAGTACCGCCGGGCGAGCTGGATCATCATGCGGCGCATGGTGAGATCCTGCTGATCGCGCAGCCGCGCGGTGTCGTTGGCCTGGTTCTTCTGGAAGGACTCGAGCGTGGCGGTGCTCTGGCTGAGCGCCAGGTAGCCCTCGGAGAGCAGACGGATCTCCAGCTGACCGCGGTGGAGCTCGCGAACCGAGAAGAGGCTCACGGCTCCGAAGGTGACCAGCACCACGGCGTAGCCGAGGAAGATTCTGGTCGCGAGCGAGAGCTTCACCAGGGTGCGAGTACTACATTGACCGCCACTGTCGGAGAAGCCTACGTTTCCCCAGCGGCGAACAGCCCCGCCCCGTGCCGATTGCCCGCATGCTTCGACTCCGATTTCTCTTCGTTCTCCTCAGTGTCGTGGCGTCACTCGCGTACGCCGACAAACCCCGCCTGGTCCTGGTGCCCTTCGCGACTGGAGAGGGCGCCACCGACGCAGCCGCCTTGAAGTTCGGCGCGCTGGTGTCCAGCGAGCTGAAGTCGCGGACCGACGCCGTCGACGTGGTGGCGCCTCCGGTGACGAAGCCCGCACCCGAGAGGGCCTCTGGCAAGCGCACGCCGTCGCCCGAGGCCACCGCCGCGATGCAGACCGGGCGAAAGGCCTTCGACGAGCTGCGCTTCGACGAGGCGATTCCAAACCTTCGGCGTGGCGTCGAGCTGATGCTGCAGGATCCCGCCACGGCCGACTTCGAGCAGGTGCAGGACGCGCTGGTGAAGGTCGCCGCCGGCCACTTCCGCAGCGGCGAGGAGAAGGAAGCCAAGAGCACGCTCACCGAGCTGGCCCGCCTCGCGCCAGGCTATGCGCTGCCTCCCGGCTATCCGCCGGTGTTCCAGCGCGAGTTCGAGAAGGCCCAGAAGCGTGTCGACAAGCTGTCCCGGGGACAGCTCGTCATCGACGGGCCGTCTGGCGCGACTGCGTTCCTGGATGGGCGGGATCTCGGCATGGTTCCGGCGACCGAAGAGAACGTGCCCGGCGGGACGCACTACGTCCGCGTCGAGGGGACGCGCGGTGAGCGGTTCGGACAGATCGTGGAGGTCAAGGGCGACTCCCAGCGCGTCAAGGCGGCGTTCGGTGCGGCGCCCGACCGCGCCCCCGTCAACATGGTGCCCAACCCGAACGTGACCGCGACGGTCGACGAGGGCATGGCGCAACGGCTGACCGCCTATTGCAAGGCCGCGGGCGCCGACGTCGCGCTGGTGGGCATCGTCTTCCGCATCAGTGACACGCAGTTGTCCGCTGGCACCGCGCTGTTCAACGCCCGTCGGTCGGCCTTCGCCGCGCTCGCGCCGGTGAGCTTCGACGTCGAAGTGCTCACGGCGAACACCGAGGCCTTCAAGCTCGCTGACGAGGTGCTCAAGCGCACCGCCAACCCGGGGACGACGTCGGCGGCGCCGTTCCCGCTCATCACGAAGAAGACCCAGGCCGTGGCGGTGGTGACGAAGCCGTCGGATCGGCCGGTCGATGCGAACGGCGAGGATCTCTCGGTGGTGGCACCCGATCGGAAGTCGAAGGTCGTCATCGAGCCGAAGCCTCGGGTGCTCGACAAGCCCGCGAACCTGATCGACCCGGAAGATCCCGAGAAGCAGCAGCCGCCGCCGCCCGCGGAGGTCAAGAAGGGCGCGCCCGTGTGGGTCTGGGTGGTGGTCGGTGTCGCGGTGGCAGGTGGCGCCGCAGCGGGCACCTACTTCGGCGTTCGCGAGGCCACGCGGCCCGTGACGGGGACGGTGAACGCGTCGTGGTGAAGCTCCTTCGCGCAGGGATGGCCGTCGCGCTCGCGATGGTCCTGGGCTGTCAGCCCAAGGTCGTCAGCTACACGCTCGCCGTCGTGACCAGCGGCTGCGCCGGCGCGAACCCGTTCCAGGGCGTGCAGTTCTTGCGCATTCGGATCACCGGCGACGGGTTGATGGCGCCGATCGACGTGGTGGCCGCGGCGGGCGATCGCACCGCGACGCTCCCAGAGATCCCCGTGGGAGCCAACCGCGTCATCGAGGTCCGTACGTACGACGGCGATCCATCGTCTGGCGGCCGGGTCGTCTCCATCGGGCGCACGCTGCCCTTCACGGTGCCGGATGTGGTGCCCGACCTGATGAGCGAGGCCGAGCTCACCAAACGCGTCTTCCTCCGGCGGGTGAACACGTGGAGCGCGCCCGTGTCGGCGACGGATCCCACCGCGTGTCAGCCGATGCGCGTCGCGCGCGCGGGCCACACGGCGACGCTGCTGCGGAACGGGAAGGTCTTCATCGCGGGCGGGTTCAACTACCCGGCTGGAAGACTGGAGCGCGTGGCGCTTTCGGACGCCGAGGTGTTCGACCCGTCGACCGGCACGTTCACGAAGGTACAGGATCTGTCGTTCCGCACCAGCCAGCAGGTGGTGAAGGTGACGAAGGCCTTCCACACCGCGAACCTGCTGAAGAACGGCCAGGTCGTGCTGTGGGGCGGAGAGAACTACCAGCTCATTCAGGGCGTGAACGTGGTGTCGCCGCGGAGCGAGATCATCTTCTACGACGCCGACCAGGACGCCTACGGCGCGACGCAGAGGCAGACCCCACCGCCGATTCCGCGCTCCCAGCACCGCGCGGTGGTCGATCAGAACGGCAAGTTGTTGGTGGTGGGTGGGTTGCGCTTCAACACGTCCGGGAGCGGCCCGCGGCTGGTGCCGGTGTCCGAGGTCGAGTGGTTCGATCCCGACGTGCAGCCGCAGGTGCCGCAGGTGATCTCGGGCCTGTCGACGTTGCGGGTCGAGGCTTCGGTGGCGCCGGTGAAGCAGGGTGAGTTCATCGCCGTGGCCGGAGGCACCGATGGAACGATGCTCCGCACGGATGTGCAGTTCTTCAAGTGGAACGGGCGCGCGTTCGAGCAGCAGGTGCAGTCGAACCCGCCGCGGCTCGGAGATCCCGGCCGGCGCAACGCAGCGGCGGTTCCGTTCCGTGAAGGCAACGACATGTTGGTGCTCGGCGGCTATGTGGATCCGAGCGCGGTGCGGCCGATTCCGTCGAGCGAGATCATTCAGGCTGGCGTCGCCACGGTGGCGCGAGGCGCGGATATTGGAAACCGCGGTGATGTGTGCGCGGTGACGCTGCAGGATGGATCGGTGCTGGTCATCGGTGGACGCACGGCGGACATGATGGGCGCGATGGTGCGCTCCGATGCGAGCACGGTGGTTATTCGGCCCGATGGACGCGGTGGGACGAATGCGCTCGCGGGCCCAGGCCTCATGCGGCCGCGGTATCTCCACACCTGCACGCTGATGGGTGATGGCTCGGTGCTCGTGACGGGCGGCCTGGATGAGACGACGGCGAACCCGAACGGTGACGTGCTCACCGATACGTGGATCTACACGCCCGCCCCGACTGACTAAGTGGGTCCACCCTCAGCGACGGCTCGAGCGCGGGGCCTCTTCGCGAGACTCAGACTCACGACCGGCGGGCGAACTCTTCGAAGACGGCGGTCGGCACGCGACGCCCCTCGACGAGGGTCCAGCCATCGGAGAGCCGCTCCACGCGCACCGCGCGCAGGTCGAACACCTGATCTCCCAGCCGCACCCAGGCTCCACGCCGTTCCTGCACCGCTCCGCCGTACCGAATCGCCCACGCGATGACGCCCACCAGCACCACCGTCGCGCCCGCGATGCGTCCCAACAGGAGGCCGAGGAGGATCGCCAGGACCCCGAAGAAGACGGGCAGCACCTGCCGATTCCGGCTCTTCGGCACCACCACCACCTTCTGCAGCAGGAGCGCGTCGAGCCACCACCCGAGCTGATCCGCCGCGACCTTGCCCGTGGGCAGCTCCCGCTGGGCGAGCGCGGCAATTCGGCGGGCCAACACCGACACGTCGTCCGGCAGCTCACCCACGGGAGGCATCGACGCGCGCAACGCTTCGACCTCGTCGAGCCGCACCTCGCTCAACGCCGCTCGGAGCCGGTCGAGCCAGCGCTCACTCGTCTCCGTGCTCATGACGCAAGAGCCCACGCAGTACGGCGTTCAGCTCATCCACCGTCACCTCGCCCCGGTGTACCGGCTTCGGGCGCGCGGCCGAGAGCGGCTGGCCGGGCTGGAGCGGGAACACGTCGTACCGGCCCGTTCCATTCGCATCGATGAAGATCGGGTTCGTGAAGGCCTGAGCCCGCGCGTCTCCAGCGATACACACTCCGTTGCGGCAGCGGACGCCCGACCAGACCGCCGGCGCCAGGGGACGCGCCGCGCCGCTCGACCGCACCATCGCGACGAACCACGTGTCCGCCGTGGCCGTCACCGTGAAGGTCTCGCGCACCCGCACCCGTCGCGCCATGAAGCCGTTGAGCCCGGGCACGGCCTCGAGCGGCAGCGTGCCGATGGGGTAGGTGCGAGTCTGCAGAATGCGCGACGGCGGCCAGTCTTTGTTCGCCGAGCCCGGCAGCGCCTCGCGACCCGGCGCGTGGGTGTACAGCTCGAGGGTGTCGAACTGCATCCACTCCGGGGCCTGGACCTCGATGAGGAGCTCCAGCGACGTCCCGGCCGGCACCGAGAGCGTGCCTCCAATCCCGGCGGTCATTCCATCGGCACGGCGGGCGGTCATCGTGAGGAACGGCCCCGACGATCCCGTGGCCCGCTGCTGCTTCAGCGCTCGCGTGAAGGCCGCCGGGGTGAACCGCGCCACCGTGGCATCGGCGTCGAGGAAGACCCAGGTGCGCCCCGCGCCGCCCGTGTTGGCATGGCGCGTATGGGTATCGGACACGGCCGTCGCCGTCTTCACCCAGCCGCGGGACAGGAACGTCATCCAGTCGTTGGCGACCTCGAGGTTGATCGACGGCTCGTTCATGAGCTCGAGCGCGTCGAAGTCGAGCGAGAAGAGCTTCGTGTCGGTGGGCGTGGCGGCCGGGTTGGGCTCCATGCGGAAGCGCTCGGGCTTCGCGGCCGACGTGCCCCGCGCGGTGTCCACTTCCAGTTGACGGAGCGTTCCAGAGCGGCTCGTGCGCGGATGGTTCATCTGCACGAGGGTTTCGGGCCAGGCCTCCTCGAGCGCGGAATAGAGCTGGTCGAGCCTCAGCGTCGGGCCTTCTCCGCCCGCCCAATCGACGGGCTCTCCATTGAAGCCCGGCCGAACCACCGCGGGGAACGCGTTCTGATGGCCGAAATCGAACGGTGACACCTCACAGCCCACGATGGTGGCGAGCTGTCCGCCGAGGCCGAGGTCATTGATGACCGGCGCGTAGTTGGTGAGGAAGTCGTGATCGGTCGAGACGAGGACGTCCACGCCCTCGGCGGCGAAGGAGGCGACCCGCTCTCCGTTGGGCACGTTGCTGTCGGTGCTTCCGACGCCGTGCACATGCAGATCCGCCGAGAGCCAGCCGGTGGTGTCGACGACTTGCGCGAGCGTGGCCGTGACCGTCGCGTCGGCCGTCGTCACGTCGATCGCCTGGCCGCGCATCGGGAACGTGTCGGGAAAGGCCGAGAACGTCGGGCCGCGGGACACGAAGACCTCGTACGTCCCCGCTGGCACCTTGACGTCGATTCGGCCTGAGGCGGGCACGAACTCCACCGCTTGCACGTCCGACGGCATCGGCTCGAGATCGAAGAAGGGACGCAGGCGCTCGCGATCGTTGGGGCACACGCCAGCGCAGCGCACGACGACCTTCGCGGTGAGTGGACGACCGAAGGGATCAGCGACGTTCACCCGCACCGTGCGGCTGGCGCCCAGGCGCACCGTCACCATCGCCTCGCCAGTGGATGGCGCCGAGACGTCGACCGGGTTCTCGAGCGCAGCGCCCGGGGCTCCGGTGGAGACGCGATAGTTGCCGACGGGCACGTCGAAGCGGGCCTTGCCGGCAAAGTCCGCCACCGCGAGCGTCACCTGCTTGCCCGTCTCGGCGGAGACGACGGCGATGCGCGCGCCCGGAGCGGGCTGACCCGCGGCATCGAGCACGGTCACGTCGAGCCGGGAGCGGGGCACTCCGTCGAGGGTGAGCCACTGCGCCTGCACTCGTGCGAGATCGATATCGACGAGAAGATCGCGCACGTACACGCGAGGCTCGGACGGAAGGATGCCGAAGGCACCGACAGGCTCGCGGTTGGGCGAGGTCCACGACAACAGTCCGTCCTGATCCTTCCCGTCGACCATCACCGCGCCCGAGCCCGACACCGCGATCAACACACTGTTCGAGGGCGAGCGACGATCGCGCAGCGAATACGCGCGGTATCCGTACGCCACGCCATCGGCCTGGAGCCCGAACCACTGCATCGGATCCGCCAGACAGTCACGAGTCCCCAGGGTGCCGGTGCAGCTCGTCGGGTTGAACAGCTCCACCTCACCGCCGCCTTCGACGAAGTCGCCCACGATGGTGGTGATCGCCGTTCGGCCCTGATTGCAGAACGCCGTCAGCATTCGCACGCGGGACTCGCCGGGCGACAGCACGTAGTAGGTCGTGACCAGCAGCGGGAGCGCCGTGTTCGGATCGCTCCGCAGCGTCACCTCGCCGAGCGTGTCCGACAGCAGCCCCGTCAGGTTGATGCCATCGATGAGCGCGTCCTGGCCCGACGCGGCGACCACCGCGTAGCCACCCTTCGAACCGTCCTCGAGCACCTCGACGCGCGAGACGCCGGGCGTTCGGCCGAAGGCATAGAAGGGCGAGATCTTCCCGAGCTGATCGCGGCCTGGCTGTCCGGCGGGACGAACGAGGTCCGCGTCGATGATGGCGCCGCCGTAGGGAACGGGGCCTCCGACGCGGCCGGCCTGTTGGATGACGACGCGGATCTTGTCGTTGGCCAGCACCACATCGCCGGCGCGGCCTTGCGCGAACCCGC
>JBILEB010000103.1:0-25682 GCA_044352295.1 Myxococcaceae bacterium | reverse complement strand
TGGCAAGGATGGCGTGACGAAGGTGAACAGCGAAATCATTCAACGCGATGAGCTGGCGGCGCGCGTGCTGCGCATGGTGAACGCGCGGCCAGACAAGGTGGTCTTCTTCGACGCAGACAGCGAGGTTGCGTACGGTCAGGCGCTCGAGGTGATGGACGTGGTGCGTGGCGGTGGCGTCGAACAGCTCGCCGTCCTCGCTGACGAGCTTCCAGAGCACTGAGCCCGACCGCCACAGGGGCGGGTCAGCCCTCGAGCTTGTCGACGATGAGCTCGACGAACTCGCGCGCGCGCAGCGACGTGTACGAGTGTTCTTCCTCGAACCACGCCACCACCGGGTCCTTCTGGCCTTCCTTCATCATGCGGCCCACGAGCGGGTCCCGGTCGACGACGGCGACGAGGCGGCCGATGACGGCGTCGGCGTTCGGGTGGTCGGCGTACCGGCGCCGCAGCCAGGTGAAGAGGAGGTAGATGAGGGTCGGGTCGGCCTCTTCCACGAGCACGAACGAGTCCGCCGCGCTCATGGTGCCCTCTTCGATGCCCTCGAGGATTCGCAACGCCGCTGCCTGCTGCCGTTCGAAGCTCACGAGGTGCACCGTAGCAGGGTCCTCGCTTCGAAAGGTGAGGCTGACGAATGGCGGCTCACTGCGGCGGCACTGGCACCTGCGCCGAGCCCAGCCGGCTCTCGTTGCCGACGAAGCGCGTGGCTGGCGTCACCACCACCTGACGCCGACCGATGGTGGCCGGCGCGGCAGCGAGCTCTTCGATGGTGGAGCCGTCTTGCGTGTGCAGCGCCACGGGGTTTCGCCACAGCCGCACCCCATCGAGGAGGCCCGCGCCCTCGGCAAACGCCGCCCCGAGGGAGCCGCTCGACTCGACGGCGCCCCCTTTGACGCGCAGCACCCCATCGGTCAGCGCCTGCACGCCATTCCCATAGCGCCCGTCGGGGTCGACGCGCGTTCCCTGAACGAGGGTGCCGTCGAGTTCGGCGCGCGCGTCGAAGACGAAGACGCCCACCTGCTGGTTGTCGACGAAGGCCGTCGCGGTGGCGATGAAGGTCGAGCCGAAGCTCACGTTGGCGCCGCGCCCGCGGGTGCCCTGCCCGTTGGGACGCGTCGATTGAACCGTCACCCCTGCGGCCGTCAGCCGGCTGCCGGTCTGCTGCACCTGGAGCCCGGCCGTCGCGGCGCGAACGACCGAGACGTCTTCGAGGGAAGCGCTGGCGCCTTCTTCGACCAGCACGCCCTGGCCGAATTCGCCGGCGTTGAGGCGGGTGTCGCGAACCTCGGTGCGGAGGAGGCTCGCCTGGGTCCCCACGTCCCGGACATAGACGCCCGCCGTCGTCGCGCCGGTGAGTTGACACGCGGTGAGGCTCAACGTGCTGGCCTCGTTGGCGCTGGCGCCGAAGCCCCCACCAGCCTCACCCACGACGAGGCACCGCTCGAGCACGAGCTGGCCCTGCTGCTGCGCCTGGGCCCCGGACAGGGAGGCGCGCTCGACCCGCACCCCGGTGCCGACGACACGTCCCTGTTGGGCCCGCAGCCCTACGCCGTCGACATCGTGCACGGCGACGTCGGTGAGCGTGACCTCGGTGCCGACGTCGAGCGCCACCACCCCCGAGGTTGCGGTGTCGGCGATGCGCACGCGCTCGAGCGACACCTTCGCACCTTGACTTGCCTGCACACCCAGGCGCAGCGACGGGCCCGCCGTCGACGTGTGGGCCGAGACGCTACGAAGCGTGGCGCGCGCGTCGGCGCCTCGCACGTCGACGAAGGCCGTCACGCGCTCGATGCCGCCGCCCGTCCACGTCAGGGTACCGGACTGCACCGACACCCCGAGCCCCGCCGGCGTGCCGACGGAGTCCGCTCCAGAGACGACGTCGCGTACCAGCACGTCCTGGAGCATCGCCGTACTGCCCCGCTGGGCCACCAGGAGGCCCGTGGTGTGGTTGGCGTCGAGCACCACCCGTTCCGCCGTGAGGGCCGCGCCCCCCTGCACCGTGATGCCCAGCCCCAGGCGCGTGGTGCGCGGCCGGGGACGCGTCGCCGAGATGACGACGTCAGTGAGGACGGCCGTCGTGCCAGCCTGGAGGAGGGAAAGCCCGGCCTCGCCGTTGTTCCGCAGCTCGACGTCGGTGAGGGTGAGCCGCGCGCCACCCCCCAACGCGATGCCCTGGCCGAAGGTGTTCGAGATGGTGTCGGCGAGGGTGTCACGCAGCACCACGTCCTCGAGGCTCACCTCGGTGCCGCGGTCGAGCGCCTGAATCCCGGAGCGCTCGTTCCCCTGCAGCACCACGTGGCGCAGGGTGAGTTGGCCGCCCATTTCGACGCGCGCCCCCAGCAACGAGCCGACAATCCGCACGCCCTCGACGCGCACGCCACGCGTCCCCACCACCTCGAGGGCTGGCAGCCCGAGGAGCAACACCCGGCCCGGACACCGTCCAACGAGGGTCACTGGCTTCGTGGGCCGCAGCGTGTCGGGCCAATCACCGTCAGCGATGGCGATGGTGGCCCCCGGCGGCGCAGCTGCGAGCGCCGCCGAGATGGTGCCGAAGCGGGTGGGCCCCATGCCGGCATCGCGTTCGACGAAGAGGGTCGCCGCGGCGGGAGGAAACGGCGCGCCACAGTCGCCGACGGGGACACAGGTGGGAGCGCCGAGGGCCGCGCGCGTGGAACCGGTGCAGGGCGTGTCTGGCAGCACGGGCGTGCACGAGCCGCGCGCGACGTCAGGCTGGAACCCGGTTGGACACGTCGTCCACCCGATGGGCGTGCAGCCCTGGCCCGGAAAGGCCTCGGCGCCGGCGTCACACCTGGCGAGGCTGGCGCGGCAGCTCCAGCCATCGGGCGCGCGCTCGAAGCCTTCACCACACACCGTCCACCCGACGGGCACGCAGTCTCCGGCCGCCGATTCGAACGTGCCGGCGGCGCAGCGGGAAGCTCCTCCGTCCACGCCCGGCGTCGAGGCGTCACCACTCGAGGACCCGGGGCCGGGGCACGCCACCAGGCCCACCAGACTCGCGAAGACGAGCCAGCGACTCATGGCGTCACACCAACCGCGGCGGCGCGCACGACGAGGGCCTCCGCCGGCTGGTCGAGCAGGCCAGACTCCACCGTCACCGGCATCGCGCCGTTCTGCACCACCACGCGAAAGCGGCCCCCCGAGATGGTGCCACGCACGGCCACCTCGGCGCCGGCGCCATCGACGAGCACCTGCGCGCGCGCGTTGTCGGTGGCGACGACTCCTTCGAGGGTGGCCTTGCGCGAGCCTGAGAACAGCCCGACGCCGTCGCCCACCTGGTCGAAGCGGTTGATGTCGATGGGCACGCGCACGGCCTTCGTCCCCAGCACGCGGGTGTCGCGCACCACCAGGCCCGCCGTGTCACGCGCGCCGATGCCCACCAGCGCATTGCCGCGCACCTCGCCGCCTTGCACCGTCACCGTCACGTCCGCGCCGGTCTGGCCCTGCGCCCACAGGCCGCGCCCCTGGTTGTCGGCCAGCGTGCAGCCGTTCACCGTCGCGCGCGTCGTCGGGCCGTCGAGCAACACGCCCACGTTCTCGTTCTGCTCGATGGAGACGCCGTCGAGCCGCAGCACCGCCCCACCCGTGGCTACCACGCCGGAGCCCGACGACAGCGAGGTGCCTCGCATCGCGACGACGCGGCCGCGCTCCATGCGGACGGTGGCGCCCGAGACCCGCAGCCCCGTGGGCGCCTCGGAGAGCTCGACGTCGGACAACACCACCTCGCGCTCGGCACAGTCTGATTCGGCGCACGACACCGAGAGCGCGCTGCGCTGCGTCTGCGTCACGGCCACCGCGATGAGCTGCGCGGGGCCCGGGTCGATGGCGATGCCGAGGCCCGAGCCTCCGACGATGCGAACGCCCCGCACGATGGAGCGCTTGCCCCCCTTCACCGTCAACACGGGGTCGCCGCCGGTGAGCGTCACCATCGCGCCCTCACTCGCCGCGAGCGTCACGTTTGGCGGCACCACGAAGGAGCCAGAGTACGTCCCGCTCGCGAGGATGATGCAGTCACCAGCGGTCGCGGCGCGGAGCGAGTCCTCGAGCGAGACCGCCGGCACGACGATGCGGTCGCAGGTGAGCCCGGCGGTCATCGGGGCGTCGAAGGGCATCAGCGGCGTGCAGGCAACAACGCCCAGACCAACGAGCGCGACGAGGCCATGGAGGGGACGGGACATGAGGAGGAACCAAGCGTACCAGTTCGCATGCAAGCGCGGCTGCTCCTCGGCCATCACCTTCGAGGAAGTCGTCGTCTCCCCGTCGAAGACGCGGACCTTCCGTGGCCTGAGGCGTGGCAGCGCGAGAGGGAGCTGGTGTCGAGGGGCGCGCCCTCGCGTGATGGAGGAACGGGCTGCCCCTGGGCGACCCGCCCAGCACGCGAGAGGCCCGCGCGGTGCCCTCCACCCGTGCGCTGATTTTCGCGAACGCCGTGTCTCGCCACGTCGAGGTGTCATCGCCGAACGGTGAAGACCCGCAGTCATCGGTCGTCCCCAGCGCGTGGGGGGGGGCGATGAACTTCGCCGCCTCGAGGACGCGACGCTCGACCTCCTCGGGCGGCTCGATGGTGCGGCCGATGAGGTCGATGACGCCAACGAAGATGCGCCGGTTTTTCCTGCCAGCGCCCCAGGGAGCCTCAGCACCCGGGGGCGGTCTGGCTCACTGGCGAGCTGGCAGGAGAAGTTGCCGACTCGCAGCTCGAAGCGCTTCGGCAGCAACTGCGCGGAGTCGACGCCGGCGCTGTGGGTCCTGGTCGCCGCCCGGGCAGGTGTGGACCCCGAGTCGCCTGCGCGCGAGGGGCTGAAACCAGGCGCCCACTCCCGTTCGTCGGCGTTTCACCACCGCTCATCTCCTCACCCGCGCCGCTCATCGCCACGGCCTGAGGCGTGGGCGTCGGGTCCGTACTGTCTGGCGCATGCAACGGCGACTGGTGATGCTGCTGACGCTGATTGGACTCGGAGCGGGCGCGCTCGCGCTCGCCCCAAAGGCTTCGACGAATCCGCTCGTCACCCACGCCCTCGACCAGCCCGTCATCATCGAGGGACGGGTCTCGGAGCGCCTGCGCGCGGGTCCCTACCTCTACGTGAAGCTGGAGCCGCGAGTCGGTGAGCCCGTGTGGGTCGCCAGCCTCGCGCAGCTCGCGTCGAAGGCCGACGACGTGACGGTCACCGCCGTCGCGCGCGCCGACACCTTCTCGTCCCGCCGGCTCGCCCGCACCTTCTCGCCCCTGTTGTTCGGCGCCGTTCGCGCCACGCCGTCCACCCCCACCCCGGAGTCCAAATGAAGCGCTTCATTCCCAGTCTGGCCGTCCTCTCACTCGTTGCCTGCGGTGCTGCGCCCGAAGCGCCCTTCGTGCCCACCATCACGCTCGCTCCCGGCGCCTCGAACCTCGCCGTGCGCGTCGAGCGGGTAAAGGCCGGCATGGGGCCGGTCCTTTGCGACCTCTTCAACGCCGCCGAGGGCTTCCCCGGCCCCAGCCCCATCATCGGCGGCTCGCAGGAGGTCGCCGCGAGCGCCGAGCCCGTCTGCACCTTCACCGGCCTTCCGGCGGGTGAGTACGCGGTGAGCGTCATTCAAGACGAGAACGCCAACGGCGCGCTGGACAGCAACGTGCTCGGCGTGCCCCTCGAGGGCTACGGCGCGAGCAACAACGTGCTGCCCGCCACCTCAGCCCCCCGCTGGAACGACTCCCGGCTCTCCGTCGACGGCGCGGCCGCCCTCTCCATCACCGTTCGCCTGCAGAACTGACCCGCTCGAAAGGACACCCACCATGAAGCCCACCGTCTTCGCCGCCCTCACCCTCCTCGGCCTGGCCTGCGGCGCGATGCCAGACGCCGACGCGCTGCCGCCCATCGACGAGAGCGCCTGCTCGAAGGACCGGCTCGAGGCCGATGGCCGTGACAGCAACGACCTCACCGCGCTGCCTGCGGGGCAGTACGTCGTCAGCACCACCTATCTGCGCTTGCCGCTCCGGCGCAGCGCCGTCGCGCGCTTCTCGGAACTGAGCGCACCGATGGAGGACGAATTGCGCGCGAACCCCGGCCTGGTTCGCGCCACGACACGCGTCTCGGGCTCGTGCAACACGGCGCGCACGCTGTCGGTATGGAAGAGCGAGGCCGACATGTACCGGTTCGTCGGGAGCCCTGCCCACGCGCGCGCGATGGCCGCCGTCGCCGAGGTGAGCCGGGGCGGGAGCGTCACCACCCACTGGGACGCCTCCGAGGCCGACGCCACCTGGCAGGTCGCGACCCGGAAGCTCGCCGAAGACACCGACGGCCCGGTGTACTGACCGCTGCACCAGGCGCGAGGCCGGTCTCCCACTGCCAGAGCCACCATGACTCGTCTCGCCCTCCTCGCCGCCTTCGTGTCCATGCCTGCGGGCGCCTTCTCTGTCGGCACCATCGCCACGGCCGGGTGCCACCAGCGCCCCACCGTGGACGCGACCCCTCGATGCGCGTCCAGCCCACCGGCGCGTGCTCGCGGTACACCTTCATCCACTCGAGATGGAGATGGACACGTCCGGACGTGGCACGGATGACGAGGGTGGCTCGACGGGCCCCGCTTCAGGGCGGGCGTCGAGCTGGTCCTCCGGTCACTCAGCCGACCTTCCGGCGGCCCTTGTCGGAGAACGAATGCCCGACGTGGGCCTGCTCGTCCTTGAGCTGGGTGTCGAGCGAGCGCAGGACGAAGGCATCGACGCCCAGCGCCGCGCAGCTCTGGTTCACCTCGCTTCGAATCGTCTCGAAGCGCCAGGGACTGCGACGGAACTGAATGAGCGCGCTCACCAGCCGCACCACGTGCACGTCGACGTATTCGCCATCGGCCGGGAGGTTGAGGTCGTGGTGCCGTATCGCCACCAGCGTCGGGAAGCGCGGGAGGCTCCACGCCTGATGCACCTCGCCGCCGACCTCGACGTGTACCTGCTCCAGCACGCGGTCGACGCGGTGCGCGTCGATGGTCTCTCCACCCATCGCCAGCGCCGCGACGGAGCGCAACGCCACCGGCCGGCCGAGGTCGTGCAACATGCCCGCGACGAAGACGTGGTCGCTGCGGCCCTTGCGCAGGCGCATCGACAGCCAGGACGCGCCGCGCGCCGCGGTGACCGAATCGGTGAAGAGTTCGCTCCATTTCGCGCCGAAGGTGGCGAACTCGCCGCGCACCTGGGGCTGGAAGAGCGAGCGCGCCGCGACCATGCCAGCCACGCGTCCCACTTCGGTGAGGCCCAGGCGGGTGACGGCATCGCGCAGCGTCTGGATCTCCTGCGCGCCCAGGTAGGCCGGACTGTTGGCGACCTTCAGCACACCGGCTGCGAGCGCCGGGTCCTGCGCCACCAGCCGCGACAGCTCCGACAGCGACAGGTCTGGCTCGGCGATGGCGTTGAGCACCTGCAGGGACACGGCGGGGAGCGACGAGGGCGCGGGGCGGTTCTTGCGAAAGTGCTCGAGCAGGCGCCCGGCCAGCGACTCGTCGGCCTCGAGGTCCGCCTGGGTCAGCACGAGCCGATCGGGTGGCGACAGACCCAGCCACGAGATGAGCTGGTCGAAGGGCGTCTCTTTGTCGAGGCCGCCCGGCAACACCGTCAGCGGGGGCCTGGAGGGAAACTTCCCGCTGGGCTCCGCAGGCGCAGGCGGTGGCGGTGGTCGCTGCGCACGGGGCGGCGGCGGCGGGGCTGCGCCAAAGAACTGACGAATCCGGTCCCACCACGACCCCATGGACTGACGCTGTGCAGTGTCCTTGCCAGTGGATCAGTTGCGCGTGGGCCGCCCGCCGATGAGATGAAGGCCCGTGTCGGTGTTCCTCCTCCTCGTGATCTCGCAGGTGACGCCCTGCCCCACGGGCTGGGAGCCGGTCGACGGTGACGCGTGCCTCAAGCGCGGCCAGACGCCCGGGGTGGTCGTCTACTTCCACGGCATGCTCGCGCCGGATCCGAAGGCCTTTGGGCGCGAGCTCGGCTTCATCACGCCCTCCGCGTCGAAGAACGGCGTGTCAGTGCTCGCGATGCGCGGGGTGCCGGGCCTGTGTGACTGGGCGACGGAGTACCTGACGTGGTGGTGCTGGCCCACGGTGAAGGAGCGTGTCTCGGAGCGGCGCGCCATCGTCGAACGGGTCAAACGCGCGCTCGAGACGGCGTCGCTCCGCCTCGACCGAACGCTCTCGCGCCCGGTCTTCGCGGGGTACTCGAACGGGGGCTACTTCACCTCGCTGCTGATGGACGACGACGCTACCGTGGAGGCCTCAGCCTTCGTGGTGCTACACGCGGGCCTCGTCTCGGGGGTCGCGGTCTCGGCGAAGCCGAAGCCCACGCTCCTCATCGCCGCCGAAGGCGACCGCATTCAGCGCCCGACGATGGAGTCGTTTCGCACGGCGCTCACCGCCCGGGCCTGGAGCCCCGCGTTCGTGCTGCGCCCCAAAGAGCACCCGCTCGAACTGGAAGACTTCGAGCAGCTCGCGCGCTTCGTCACACGCATTCGCTGGCGGCCCTGAGACGCGTTTCCAATTCGACGCCGGCTTCGTTCACCCCGGTCTTCGTGGGCGTGAAGGTGACGAGGTCCAGACGGCGCCCACTCCGCCCGCGGGTTCGCTCGCGCCTTCGTCTCACGCGGCGCGGCTGCGGGCGAACAGCTCGCTCATGACTTCTTCCAGCGGCGGATTCTCGACGTTGAGGTCCACCACCGGCAGCGTCGCCAGCGCCTTGCCCACCACCGCGTTCACGGCGTCGTGACTCACCTGCAGCACGGCCTGCGCGCCTTCACAGGAGACCACGCTGCCCAGCGGCTCGACCTGCTCGCGCGCGACGGGCTGGGAGAACCGCAACGTCACCCGCTTCTCGGGTCGAACTTTCTTGACGAGCTCGTCCAGGGTGCCGTCGTACGAGAGCGTGCCCTTGTCGATGACCACCACGCGGGGACACAGCGCGGCCACGTCGTCCATGTAGTGGCTGGTGAGGATGAGCGTGGCGCCAGTGCGCTCGTTGTATCGGCGGATGAAGTCGCGCATCACCACCTGCATCGAGACGTCGAGGCCGATGGTGGGCTCGTCGAGGAAGAGCACCTTCGGCCCGTGAATCAGCGCAGCCGCCAGCTCGCACTTCATGCGCTCGCCGAGCGACAACTGCCGGGTGGGCTTGTTGACGAGATCGCCGAGCTCCAGCAGGTCGGTCAGCTCCTCGAGGCGCGAGACGAAGACGTCCCTCGGAACGTCGTAGACCGCGCGGTTCAGCTCGAACGTCTCGGCGGGCGGCAAGTCCCACAAGAGCTGCTGCTTCTGGCCCATCACCAGCATGATCTTCTTGAGGAACGCCGTCTCGCGCTGCTGCGGCACGTGCCCATCGACGCGCACCTCGCCGCTCGTCGGGTGGAGCAGCCCCGCCAACGTCTTGAGCGTCGTCGTCTTGCCCGCGCCGTTGGGGCCGAGGAACCCGACGCGCTCCCCCGGCTTGATGGAGAACGTGATGCCGTCGACCGCCTTCACCGTCGTGTACTCGCGCTTGACGAGCGACTTCAGCGCCGCGGCGAGGCCCGGCTGGCGCTTGTGCACGCGGTAGTGCTTGGTGAGGTCCCGAACGTCGATCATCTCGACCGGATGTAGCTGACGCGACGGAGCGCCGCCGGACTTTCCAGTCGCCGAACGGTGAAGAGCTCGACCAGCTCGTCCTCGCGCGTGAGGCCCGGATGCGCACGCGGCGACGGTGAGGTGAAGTGGTAGGTCAACCGAACGACGCGCGCGCTCTCTGGCACCGGCACGCGGACCGGCACGTCGGGCACCAGACGCGTGTCCTTCGTCACACGAATTGCCGGCGGCGTCTTCACCCCACCCCATTCGCGCCACTCCGAGACAGTCGTCTGCGTGGGGAGCTCGTCGAGCCGCGTCACCCCGTCGATGAGGTGGCCGGCGAACTCGTGACAGGAGCCGCAGAACTCGCTCGTCCTCAGGGCGGACTCGTGTCGCACGGGCTGCGTAAGGCATCGCGGTGGCGTTCGACCGCTCCGGGTCGGACGTGGCAGGCCGCGCAGGTGATGCCGTCGTGAATGGGCGACGCCGCGGGAATCGGTTCCGCAGAGCCCAGCGCCGCCTTCGCCCTCCACGCGGCCTTCGCTTGTCGCTCGAGCGGCGCTTGACACACGACGCACCGCAGGTGGGGCTCCGAGGCGAAGCCGTCGCGGAAGATGGGCGACGTGAGGCTCTGCCGGCGAAACGACTGCCGCCACTGGCTCGCCTGCGCCGCGCGACAGGAGCGCGGGTCTCATCGTGCGCAAACGCGACACCCGGCAGGTCGCCATTTCGGCGTCAGCCTTCGTCCCGCGACGAGACGGCCTCGGGCGGTCTATGTGTCAGCGCATGTCGTCCGACGCCAACCGCGACCTCGACGCGTGGATCCCCCGGCTCATCGAGGTCTGGCGACAGCACCGCGCCGCGCCCAGCAAGGGGCAACGGGGTTCACCGCGGGGCCGGCCGACGATTCCGGAAGGGCCAGCCGACCGGCTCACGCCACCCGAGGTGAAGGAGCTCGCCGCCGGCATCAAGCGGCTCTCCCACGGGCTGACCCGGCAGCGCGAGCTCGCCGGCGCGAAGTACATGGACGACCCGGCGCTCCTCGGCGCATACCTGCTCTTCTACTGGCCCGTCTCGTACGCGCAGTCGCGCGCCATCTTGTCCGAGCTCCCAAGCCGGCCGCGCTCATTCCTCGACCTCGGCAGCGGTCCCGGGCCGCTCGCCTTCGCTGGCATCGACGCAGGCGCGCGTGAGACCCTCGCCGCTGACCGCAGCAAGCCGGCGCTCGAGCTCGCGCGCCAGCTCGCCATCGCGGCCTCGGAGTCACTCGGCACACGCGAGTGGAGCCCCGACCGTCCCCTCCCGGAGGGCACCTTCGACGTCATCACCCTCGGCCACGTCGTCAATGAGCTCTACGACGGAGACGTCGCCCGCCGCGCGGCGCTCCTCGAGCAGGTGGCCGCTCGCCTGAAGCCCGGCGGTTCGCTCGTGGTGATGGAGCCTGCGCTCCGCGACACCTCTCGCGCGCTCCTCGAGGTGCGCGACGTGCTCGTTGGAAAGGGCTTCGCCGTTCGCGCGCCGTGCCTGTTCCGCGGCAACTGCCCCGCCCTCGTCAAGCCATCGGACTGGTGCCACGCCGAGCGCACCTGGCGCATGCCCCCGCTCACCGAGTCGCTCGCGCGCGCCGCGGGACTGCACAAGGAGTCGCTCAAGATGAGCTACCTGGTGCTCGCGCCGAAGGGTGAGACGTGGGCCGAGCCTCCAAAGGGCCGTGTCTTTCGCATCGTCTCCGAGGCCCTCGAGGGCAAGGGGCGCCAGCGGTACATGGGCTGTGGACCCGAAGGGCGCCTCGGCCTCGCCCTGCAGGACAAGCATCGCACCGAGGGCAACACGCGCTTCTTCCACTTGCAGCGCGGTGAGGTGATTCGCCTGGGCGGCACGACGGAAGAGAAGGGCGACGGCGTCGGCTTGTCGGACCAGACCACCATCGAGCTCGTCGCCCGCGCGGGCCAGGCCTTGCCGAAGGACCCAGCTGGGAGCCCCTGAAGGTCGCGCCCGAACCAAGGAAGTCTCGTGGGTTCGAGACGCACCGCAACTCCGCGTGTGAGGTGGGGTTCGAGCGCTCATGCGACGACTCATCCTCCTTGGTGCGGTGGTGGTGGTTTCGGCGTGCAACCCTGTGCCGAACGACGTCGATGGTGGTTCGGGCGGGTCTGGCGGTGGCGACGCCTCGGCCGGTGGAACGGCGAGCGCCGGTGGCATGGCCACCGCGGGCGGTCTGGCAACGGCCGGCGGAGCTGCGGGTGGGTCGCCAGACGGAGGCGGAGGCGAGCCCTGTGGAGTGGGTGTGGTCCCGACCCCCGGCGTGGTGGTGACGACGACGGGCGCCGTCAGCGGCACCCTGCGCGATGACGTGTACGAGTGGCTTGGCATTCCCTACGCGACACCACCCACCGGCGCGCTGCGATGGAAGGCGCCAGCGCCGGCGTCGTGCTGGGCGGGCGTGCGCCCGGCCACCACGGCCGGTCAGGTGTGCCCCCAACTCCAGCCCGACGGCGGGGTGCGCGGCGCAGAGGACTGCCTCTTCGTCAACGTCGTCGCGAAGCGCGGCCTGACGAACGCGCCCGTGATGGTGTGGATCCACGGCGGTGGCAACACCACTGGCAGCGGGAGCGACGACCTCTTCGCAGGCCACGACCTCTCCAATCGCCGCGACGTCGTGGTGGTGACCTTCAACTACCGCCTCGGGGCGCTGGGCAACCTGGTGCACGCCGGGCTGAGCGCCGAGAGTGACGCGGGCGTGTCAGGGAACTACGGCATCCTCGACCAGCACGCCCTGCTGCGGTGGGTGCGCGACAACATTCGTGGCTTCGGCGGCGACCCCTCGAAGGTGCTGCTGTTCGGAGAATCCGCCGGCGGGCAGAACACCCTGCTCAACCTCTTCACGCCCGGCTCGCGCGGCCTCTTTCACGCCGCCATCGCCCAGAGCGGAGGCGTGTACGGCACCACGCTGACGCAAGCCCTCACCGGCCTCACCCCCCTGGTGCAGGGCATGAACTGCCACACCGCGACGGACCCGGTGGCGTGTCTGCGCGCCGTCCCGGCCACCACGCTGGCGGCGTTCCCCTCGGCCATCGGTCCGCTCGACCGCGGCGGCGTCCGCTACGGCCCCGTCATCGACGGGGTGGTGGTGCCTGGCAACGGCTTCGACCTGGCCGCTCAGGGTCGACAGCACGGCGTGCCCGTCATCATCGGGACGAACGCAGACGAGACCTCGCGCATGGTGTCACCCGTCAGCACCGACGCCGAGTACCAGGCTGCCGTCCGCGGGCTGTATGGACCGCTGGCGACGCGAGCGCTGATGCAGTACCCCAGCTCGCGCTTCCCTTCCCCTCGCGCGGCGCTCATCGCGCTCACCACCGACGCCACGTGGACCTGCCCGTCGCGGCGAATGGCCAGCGCGTTGGCAGGCTCGCAGACCGCGCCGGTGCACCGGTACTTCTTCACCTGGCGGGCGCCCTCTCCAGCGGGCGCCATCATCGGCGCGACGCACGGCCTCGAGATTCCCTTCATCTTCCGCACGTTCTCGGCCCTCTCGGCCAACTTCCAGCCGACGCCCTCCTCGACGGCCCTGTCGGACGCGATGCAGGGTTACTGGAGCTCCTTCGCCGCTGGCGGCTCGCCCATGGGCCCCGTCGTGTGGCCGCGGTTCCCGGCCACGGGAGACGTCACGCTCGGCCTCGACGACACCATCACCGTCCTCCCTGGTGTTCGAACGGCCGACTGTGACTTCCTCGACAGCCTCGCGCCCTGAATCGAGTCAGAAGCGGCCGAAGAGGCCCACGCGCACGCGCTGCATCGAGTCTCCCAGGAACTGCCCACGACGGTCGCTGCCCCAGTAGCCCGAGAAGGCCAGGCGCAGCGTGAAGGCCCGCGCCGTCTTTCGCGCGAGGAAGACGCCCACCTGGCTGCCGACGTCGAAGGAGTTCGTGTCCTGGTGGTACATGCCGGTGAGCGCGACATAGGGCTCGACGGCCTGGGAGATCTCCGCGCGGGCTTCGACGCCCAGCTCCGCGCCCCAGCGCGGCACCTCGGGGAAGGTGTGCACCACGAATTGGCCGCCGCCGTAGAGGCGCAAGGCGAGCCAGGCCACGTTCGTCGACCACGCGGCGAGCCCCCGCAGGAACTCTCGCGAGTACTTGATGGCAGGCCGCGGCTCGAGCACCCCATCGCCGAGGTGCGCCGAGATGTGGCTGAGCTCGAGCGCGAACGACCAGGGCCCGTACGCCGCCATCAGGGGAATGCCGAACAGGTAGTCGACCGCGGTGAGGGGAAAGCCGAACACGTTGGTCACCATGCGCAGGTCGGTCCACGCGCCGGCGTCGAAGCCGAGCTGGAGGTGAAGGTCGCCGACGTGCAGGTTGAAGAAGGGAATGCGCGCGCCGATGACGCCGGTGACCCGGTCGCTTGGGCCGTTGAGAATCACCTCGAGCGAGAGCTCCGGTGAGCGGGGGTGTGCCAGCGGCGGCTCGAACAGCGTGCGCTCCTGCAGCACGTTGAAGGGCCGCGCGGGCTCGTTCGGCGGCTCGGCGAGCGCCACCGTGCAGGGCACCAGGACCAACCAGGCGAGCTTCGACATGCGGCGAGGGTTCCACGCCGGCGGCCTGGATGCGAAGACGAAATGCGGGGGCCCTACTGGCCCAGCGCCGCGCGCGCTTCGTCGGCGAACCGGCCCTTCGGGAAGGCCTCGAGGTACTTCGCGTACTCACCCATCGCCTGCTTCGGCCGCAGCTGCGCGTCGTAGCACCGCGCGCGGAGCACCCGGGCCAGCTGCGCCGGCTCGGAGGTGTCCAGCGCGATGTCTTCCAGGCCCGCGAGGTAGCGCTCACAGCCGCCCTTCGCGAGGCTCTGCTCGGCCTTCTCGAGGAACAACTGCTCGAGCGACTTCGCCTGGGGCCTGGCCACCACCACCTGCGGCCCGGGCTTCGGCTCGACCGCGGTGACGGGCTCCGGGGCGGGCGCGGGGGCCACCTTCGGCATCGTCACCCACTCCGTCTCATCGGACGCGGGGCCTTCGGGGGCCGGCTGTTGCTGCGGCTTCGCCAGGGTGGGCTCGACGACCACCGGCTCCTCCTTCGGCAGTGGCACGCCGCGAGTCGAGCCACCCACCAGGGACGGGAACACCGAGCCGGGCCCGTCCCACCGCTCGACCTCCACCTGCGCTTCGGGCTCGACCGAGTACGACTTCGTCTCACCAGGCGCGACAGGGGGTGGCGCTGGAACCATGGGCGCGGCGTCCACCACCGGAGGCGGGGACACCGCCCGCGCCTTCGACTCTTCCGGCGACAACCGCGGCAACGCGCCCGGCGTCCGTCGCGGGGCGGCGCCTCCCGAGGCAGCCACCACCACCTGCTGCTCGGCGCTCGACACCGCTTCGGCGAGGCCCTGCACCTCGGCCAGCTCGCGCTCGAGCCCCGACGTCAGCTTGCCCATGCGCGTGCGCCCGCTGCGCCCATCGACGGAGAGCCGCTGCCCCGCGCGCACCTCCACCACCGTCTCTTCGCCGGCCACGACACGCACCGTGCCCTCCGACACCGCCACCTCGACGCCCTCGGGCTCGTTGGACACCGAGAAGATGGTGCCCACCACCTGCACCGCCACGTCGCCGGCGTGCACCACGAAGCCCTTGCGCGGCTGGTGGGAGGCCCGCACGGCGAGGCGACCCCGGGTGACCGTCAACGCGATGTCGTCATCGTCGGCGCGAGTCAACGCCACCTGGGTGGCGGCCGCGATGCGCACGTGGCTCGAGTCGGGCAGATGAACGAAGGCCTTCCCGGCGACGCCGGTCTTGAGCACGTCACCGCGCGCGAGCGTCTCTCCAGCCATCACCGGCTCGAGGTTCGCGCCGACGCGGGTGAGTCCGCGGGCCACTTCGACACGCGTGGGCTTCGGCTCGGTGACCTCGACGAGCGGAGGCTGTGTCGGTGGAGCCTCGACGGCAGGCGCGATGGGCCAGAGGAGCATCACGGCGGCGGCGGTGGCAGCGAGGAGCACGCCCCCGCCCATCACCGGCATCCACCGGGGCCGCGCGGACGCCCGCATGCGCTTCTCGACGAGGGCGCCCACCTTCGCGTCGGTCGCCTCCCATGCGAGCACCACCGACGAACTCCGCGCCGTGTTCAGGGCCCGCCGCGCGAGCTGCACGGCCTCGAGCCCGTCGCGACACTCGGGGCAGTCGCTCAGGTGAAGCTGCACGTACCGCTTGTCTTCCAGCTGGAGCTCGTCGGCCGCGAGCCGCCACAGCCGCTCCGTCTCATGGCGCATCATGGCTGCACCTCGTCCCGGACCAGCGCCTTCATGGCCTTCGTGAAGTCGAGCCGGGCGGCGTGCAGCCGCGAGCGCACCGTGTTGTACGAGGCGCCGACGACCTGGGCGATCTCCTCGGGGCCCATGCCGCACAGCTCGTGATAGACGAACACGACGCGTTTCTTCGCCGACAGCGTCTCCAGCGCGCGATGCACCAGCCGCGTCGCCTGGGCCTGCTGGGCCGCGCGCTCCGGGTCGACGCCGCCGAAGACCTGCTCCGGCATTTCGTCCGACAGGTCTTCGCGCCGCCGTCGCCACCAGCGCAGGTGCATGAGCGCGACGTTGCCGCACACCCGATAGAGGAACGTGCGGAACTGCGACTCGCCGCGGAAGGCAGGCACCGCGCGCAGCAGGCGCACGTACGTCTCCTGCACCAGGTCGTCGAGGTCGCTGCGCCGCCCGGTGAGGTGGAACAGCGTGCGCGCCACGTCATCGCGCGTCAGCCGGTAGAGCTCCTCGAACGCGAGGGCGTCGTCCTTCTTGATGCGGTCGACGAGCCGGAGCAGCCGGGCCTCGACCTGCCCGGTCGGCGGAGGCGTGGGCACCAACCTCGGCATCGGGAGTGCTTCTGCGGTCATCGACGGCCTCCTGGCGTTCACGGAAGGGTTGGTTGCCGTTGGCCTGGAAAGTGATCGCGCCTCGCGAACCCGGCTCCGCGCACATGAGAAGGCCGACGCGCGAGCGGGCGTACGCATTCACAAAGACAAGACGTGTGCCTTGAAACGCGCGGCGGAAGCGGCGGGTGGCGGAGTCGATCGGTTTTCGAAAGCCCGGCAACCAAGTCACTGCGTGCGCGACAGACAGCGCGCCACTGACCGGGACCGACCATGACCGCACTGAAACTCCGAAGCCTCTTGCTCCTCACGCTGCCGGTGCTCGCCACCAGCGCCTGCACCATCATCGACTACGAAGACCACTACGCGGACTGTACCTTCGGCTGTCCGGGCGATTCATGCTCGGCCAGCGACGAGTGCGACGCGCGCTGTTCGTGTAGTGGCGGCCGCTGTACGCCCACGCCCCGCTGCGAGAAGCCCTCGGACTGCAAGAACGGCACGAGCTGCACCGCGGGGCGCTGCGTGGCGGCCTGCACCCAGAACACCGACTGCGCACGCGGCAACTTCTGTCTGGCGGGCGCGTGCCGTCCGGTTCCTCCGGGGGCCAAGACGTGCAACTCCGCCTCGCAGTGCGGTCTCGACCCCTGCATCAACGGCTTCTGCGTGCGCCCGTGCGCGACGGTGATGGACTGCGGCAGCGGCCAGGTGTGCTCGAGTGGCTTCTGCGCCAATCCCCCCGCGGTGGACGGCGGAGCGGGTGGCGGCTCGGCCGGCACCGGTGGTGGCACCTCGCGTCCTGACGGTGGCAGCGCCGGTGGTGGCTCGGCTGGCGGAGGCGCGGCGGGTGGTGGCTCCGCGGCGGGTGGTGGCTCGGGCGGTGGACGCGCGGACGGCGGCGTGCCCACGACGTGCGCCTTCAACGCTGACTGCGGCGTGGGCGCGTGGTGCGTGAACGCGACCTGCTTCTTCGGGTGCTCGGCCGACACCGACTGCACCTCGACGCAGACCTGCCAGGGCGGCCTGTGCAAGCCGCGCCCGGCGGGCACCTGCGCCAACGCCTCGCACTGCAGCACTGGCCAGGACTGCGTCAACGCCACCTGCGCCAACCGGTGCTCGGCCGACGCGCAGTGCAGCCAGGGCAAGGTGTGCCGCATCGGCTACTGCCTCGAGCCCACCACCTCGGTGTGCACCAGCAACTGCGACTGCCCGACGAGCCAGCGGTGCGTGATGGGCTCCTGCCAGCCGTGACGTGACGGGCCGCGAGGCGTCCTCCCCCACCTCGAAGGCCCTTCCAGAGCCGCCCGCCAGGCCATGTGCCCGGCGGGCGGTTCGCTTTTCAGGAGGCGTCGGTCGATTCCGTGAAGCTGTCCAGGGCAGAGCGCCACTCATCGCCATGACGCTGCAAAGCCGACGTGCCGCGATGCGGGTGCTGGGCGGGTTGGGCCTGGGCTCGGCCCTGGTGCGCTGTGGAGTCCCTGCGATGGCCCCTGCCGACGGCACAGCGGGTGGAACCGCCACCAGTGGTGGCGGGGCGGCCGGCGGAGCGACCTCCGGTGGCTCGGCGGGTGGGACCGCTGTGGATGGAGGTTCTGTCTCCCCGAGCTGGGCCGTCGGCACCGGCGCCTTCTTCGCGGGACGGCCCTCGACGAATCCCTTCACGGGCGACGTCGGGCCGTCCTGTGTCGTCTTCCCCGCCGCCACGAAGGGGCCCTGTCATGCCTTCTCCTTCGAGCGCCGGGAGATGAGCGAAGGCCTGCTCGGCCTGCCGACCCGCCTCGAGCTGCTCGTCCTCGACCCACGGTGCCGGCCGGTGCCAGGCGCGAAGGTCGACGTGTGGCACGCCTCACCCGGAGGGCTCTACTCGGCCGCGCCCGTTGGCGGTGTGACGGCACCGCAGCTCAACGCCGGCTTCTGCACGATGAATGATGGCACCGCGCGCGCCGCTGGGTGGTTCCGAGCGTTCCAGCTGACGTCCGCCGAGGGGCGCGTGTCCTTCGAGACGGTCTTCCCCGGCTGGTATCCCGGCCGGGCGTGGCACGTGCACTTCACCGTGAGCGTGGGCGGGACCGAATCCATCACCTCCCAGCTCTTCGCCGACGATGCGCTGACGACCGACGTCTACACCACGCACCCGGTCTACGCGGGCCGTCCTCCGAGCGCGGCCGGTTACACCTCGAACGCCACCGACGGCGCCTTTGCGCGCGCTGGCCTCACTCCGTCCCAGGTCGTCATGCGGCACGAGAAGCGCGACGACGGCTCGTTGCTCATGTGGAAGTCCATCACCGTTCGGTGAGGGCCTGCGGGGCTCGGGTGACGGCGTTACTTCCGCAGCGCCCGGGCCAGCTCCTCGTAGAGATGAATCGCGCTCTTCACGGACTTCTCGAAGTCGCCGAGGTTCAGGCTCTCGTTCTCGCTGTGGGCATTGGTGTACGGGTCCTCCACGCCGATGAGCAGCGCCGGAACGCCGCCCAACTCGGTGGAGAAGGGCTCGACGAAGGGAATGGAACCACCGCAGCCGATGGCGACCGACTTCGTCCCATAGCCCTTCTCGAGCGCGCGGAACGCCGCCTGAAACGCGGGGCCTGACGGGTCTGTGTACCACCACTTCGCGCCGGGCTCGGCCTCGAGGTGCACCTCGACGCCCCACGGCGCGGCGGCCTTCAGCGCCGCGAGCAATTTCTGCTGCACGTCGTCCGGGTCGAGGTCGGGCACCAGGCGAATGCCGACGCGGGCCCAGGCCGACTCGCACACGATGTTCCGCGCGTCCTTCTTCGAGCTCGCCTGCAGCGCGTTGATGGTGAGCGACGGCTGCCGCCAGTTCGTCTCCCACGGGTGCCGCCCGCCGCCCATCACCTGCACACCCGGCAACAGCCCCGCCTGCCGACGGAACGTCTCGACATCGCCCGGCAGGTTCGCGATGGACTGCTGCTCGGCGGCGGTCAGCGGCTTCACGCGCTCCATGATGCCAGGAATGGCGATGGTGCCATCGGGGTGCGTGAGCGACGCGAGCATCTTGCACAAGGCCATCGACACGTCGGGCACCGGCCCGCCCCACATGCCCGAGTGCAGCGACTGCTTGAGGGCGCGCACCTCGACGTCCACTGTCACCAGCCCGCGCAGCGCCGTGGTGATGCTGGGCAGGCCTGTCTCGAAGTTGCTGGTGTCGGTCAGCACGATGGCGTCGGCCGACAGCAGCGCGCGGTGGGTGCGCAGAAACGCCGAGAGGTGGCCCGAGCCGATCTCCTCTTCGCCCTCGATGAGCACCTTGACGTTGACCGGCAGGGCGCCAGCGGCGGCGAGCCACGAGGCCACCGCACTGGTGTGCACGATGATGCCGGCCTTGTCGTCGGCGGCGCCGCGTCCCCAGAGGCGACCATCGCGCTCCACGGGTTCGAAGGGCGGTGACTTCCAGAGCGCCTCGTCACCAGCGGGCTGCACATCGTGGTGGGCGTAGAGGAGCAGCGTCGGCTGGCCCTTCGCTTCGAGCCGCTCGCCGTAGACGTACGGGTGCGCGCCCTCGACCTCGAGCAGCTGCACGTTGTGGAAGCCGCGGGCCTTCAGCAACGTCGCGGTGGCCTCGGCGCTCGCGCGCACGTGCTGTGGGTCGAAGCCGTCGAAGCTGACCGAGGGAATGCGGACGAGCGCCTTCAAGTCATCGAGGAACTGCGCGCGGTGCTGCTCGAAGTGGGCGAGGGCTCGCGTGACGGACATGCCGTCGTGTCTACCCGACGGAGTCGGGACGTGCCACGGCCGGCCCCGGGAGCGGCGTCATCCACGCGACGACGTCGTCGACGCAGGCGTCTCGACCGCGATGGGGTGTTTGCGCGCGAATTGCGCCAGCTTGAACCCGCGCGCCGCCATACGCCCTGCCATGGAGGCCATGACGATGCTCATCGCCGTCACCTCCAGGCCGGCTCGTCAGCTCGAGCCAGAATGAGGGCACCGAGAGGTCGACCATGATGACGCGCTCGCCCACGTCGAACACCAGCCCTACGCGTCCCTTCGTCAGGGCCTGCTCCACGACGACCAGGAGGGGGCCTGACGCTCGGGCAAGAGGTCAACCGGTTCCTGGTAGCTGACGAGGGACAAACCCGGAGACGGCGAGGCGAACGGCGAACGCGCGAGCGACGTGGCAGCGTTCAAAGAACCGTTCCTGTGACCACCAGACACGACAGCCCGCCGTTCTTCACCGTCACGGACTGACGAACATCGAGGCCCAACGCGTCCGCACCGTCCTGGAGAAGAAAACCGAAGCGCCAGCCTGGCAGCGACCGTTTGAGCGCCTTGCCGACACCGGCATACAGCGAGGCGAGCTCGAACCGGTTCCCCACCCGCTTTCCGTAGGGGAGGTTGGCGAGGATGAGGCCGGGCCCCACCTCGGGACTCGTCAGCATCGTGGCGTCGAGGCGCTCGAGCTGCAGCGCCTCGAGGACCCCTGCGCGGCGGGCATTGCGTCGCGTCACGCCGAGCGCGCCGGCGTTGAGGTCGGACCCCCGAAGCCACGTCGGCACCGGCGTCCGCGGCGTCTTCGCGCGAGCGACTGCCGCTGCTCGCGGGTCCGCGAAGCGCTCGAAGGCGAAGGCGCGTTGTCGCCCCGGCTGGAGGCCCAGCGCCTGCTCCCCCGCTTCGAGCAGGAGGGTCCCGCTGCCGCACATGATGTCCCACAGCGGCTCGCCCGGCGTCCACCCACACAGCCGCAGCACGCCCGCCGCCAGCGTCTCCCGGAGCGGCGCCTTGCCCGTCTCCTGTCGGGCCCCGCGGAGGTAGAGGAGTTCACCCGAGGTGTCGACGCTGACGGACGCACCATCGGGCCCCAGGCGCAACGACACCTCGAGCGGCGGGTCTCGACCGGTTTCGCTGGACACCACGCGCCAGGCCTTCGCGGCCTGTTGGCGCCACACCTCGGGAGGCGGCGAAACGCGTCCGCTCGTCACCTGGAGGAACAGGGGCCCCTCACCCACGATCCGTCGAACGGGCACCGACGCCAGGGCCGACGGACTCCTGGCGTGCCCGAGGTGGAGCAGCACGCGTGAGGCGAGCCGGCTCTGCACGTTCACCGTCACGAAGGTGCCGTCGGGCCCCGTCACGTCACAGCCGCCGTTCGTCGCCTTCGCCTCGACGCCGAGGGCGCGCAGCTCGTCTCGCAGGGGCGCCTCGAGGCCCGGGGTGCACCCGACGAAGCACCGCTCCATCGCGCTCAGGCCTTCGCCTCGTCGAGCAGCACGCGCACCGCTTTGGGGCGCACGCCCGTCGAGGTGAGGAGCTGGTCGAGCCGCGCGCGGGCCTCCCGGTTCTCCTTGTGGACGCGCCGCCCGAGGATGAGCTCGTTCTTCAGCGAGTGCTCCCAGCCGGCCAGCTCCGTCACCGTCACCTGGTAGCCGAGGCTCTCGAGTAACAACGCGCGCACGACGTTGGTGAGGTGCGAGCCGAACTCTCGCCGATGCCACGGGTGCGCGAAGAGCGCGAGCATCTCGGGACGAACGGTGGCGCGGGCGTCCTTGAGCTGCTGGGCCACCTCGGCCTGGCAACACGGCACCAGCGCGACGTGGTCGACCTTGTGTCGCACCGCCTGCACGATGGCGTCGTCGGTCGCGGTGTCACAGGCGTGGAGCGCGGTGAGCACGTGCACCCGCTCGGGCAGTTCGGCGGCGTCGATGGCGGCCTCGACGAAGCGCATGCGCTGGTAGCCCAGGGCCTGCGCCCGCTCGGTCGACCGCTTGACCAGGTCGGCGCGCGACTCCACCGAGACGACCTCTCCGGCCTCGCGGCGCGCGAAGAACAACTCGTACAGCACGAAGCCCAGGTAGGCGTTGCCCGAGCCCACGTCGGCCACCACGGGCGCAGGGAAACGGGCGAACACGTCATCGAGGCCGGGCTGGACGAGGCCGACGAGGTGGTTGACCTGCTTGAGCTTGCGGCGCGCGTCGGCGTTGAGGTGTCCCTCGCGCGTCAGCAGGTGGAGCGTCTTGAGCAGCTCGGGCGATTGCTCCGGGAGCAGCTCGGCGCGGACGTGTCGCGCGTCGACCTTCTCGCGAGCCTTCCCGGTGGTGGGGGCGCGCGCGTCGGTCACACCGCGACCACTTCGACGATCTCCGGGCAGGCCTCGCGCAGGCGCGTCTCGATGCCCATGCGCAGCGTGGCCGTCGACGAGGGACACCCGGCGCAGCTCCCCTGCATGTGCAGGTAGACATTCCCGTTCTCGATGCGGTCCAGGGTGATGTCGCCGCCGTCCTGCGCCACCGCGGGCCGAATCTCGGCGTCGAGGATTTCGCGAATGCGCTGCTCGAGCTCGGTGCCGCCCGTGGTGGCCTTCGCGGCCATCGCCTCGAGCACCTCGGGCTTCACCACCGTCTCGTTCGCCGAGAGGTGCTGGTCGAGCGCGAGCATGACGCCGTCGTTGAGCTCGTCCCACTCACCCTCGTCGCCCTTGGTGACGGTGACGAAGTTGGTGCCCAGCATGACGCCGGTGACGCCCTTGATGTCGAAGAGGCGGGTCGCCAGGGGCGAGCGCTCCACGGCGACGTCACGGGCGGTGAAGTTCATCGCGCCCCGCGGCAGCAGCTGCGTGTCGACGACGTACTTGAGCGTGCTGGGGTTGGGGGTCCACTCGAGCTGGATGTTGACGGACATGGGGGCTCCTTCGCGAAAGCCTGACGAGGGGTCAGTTAAGGACGAACGGCACCGAAATCAATCCCCGGCCTGCCCGAGGAGCGCGCCTTCGGACTCGAACTCACCCAGGTCGAGCTCCAGCTCGAGCGGCAGGGCCTGTTCGATCTCCAGCTCGGGCTGTTCGACCAGCTCGAGGTCGGTCGGGTGGGGCTCGGCGGGCAGCATCTGCTCGACGGGCCGTGCATTGCGCGCGGGCCCGGCGGCTTTCCCGGGCAGCGGCAACATCTGGTTCGCCTCGCGCACGTGCGAGACGAGCTGGCGCGCGACGAGGTCGACCATCTGGAAGGCGAAGCGATGGCCCGACGCGAACAGCGTGTCGAAGTGCCGGTCGCTCATGCGGAACAGCTTGGCCGGGCCCGTGGTGAGGCAGCTCGCCGAGCGCGGGCCGCTGTCGATGCAGGCCACCACGCCGAACATCGTGCCGGGGGGCAGGTTCGCGAGCGTCTTACCGTTGCGCCCGACCGAGACCTCGCCCTCGACGAGGAAGTACGCGCCGTCGCTCGGCTCCCCCTCGGCGAAGAGCGGGGTGAGGTCGGTGAACTCGTACACGTCGAGCTTCTGCGCGAGCGCCAGCTTCACCACGGCCGGCAGCGCCGCGAAGGCCGGAAAGGCGTCGAGCTCGCTCACCTCGGGACGGCGGCCGGGCGAGAGCGGCGGGGTCTCGACCTTCTGGTGTCCCGAGGGAACGATGCGCTCGTTGGTGGCGCGCAGGCGCCGGCAGAGGTCGAGGCAGATTTTCCGCAGAATCTTGAACGCCGCGGCCACGAAGGTGGCGCGCATGGCGTGAAACTCCTGGGCGTCGATCTGATGGGCGAGCCCGTCTTGCGTCACCACCGCGGTGGCGGAGCGCGCGCCGTCGTCGACCAGCGCCATCTCACCCACGACGTCACCCTTGCGCGCGTAGGCCACCGCGACGGGGCGCTTCTGGCCCTGGGTGGTGCTGATGGAGACCTCACTCCCGTCGCCGAGCACCCACATCGCCTTGCCCGGTTCGCCCTCGCGGAAGAGCACGTCGCCGGCGGCGAGCTCCACCGGACGGAGCACCCGGAGCACCTCGCTCATGTCTTCCGGGCCGACCAGCGCAAAGAGCGGAATGTCACGAATGAACTGTTCGAGGGCCGGATTGGCGCTGGTCACAATTGCTTCTCTAGCACGGCGGGGGGACTAGACTCGTTTCCTGGTATGCGAGTTCTCCTGTGCGTGGCACTCGTCGCGGCGGCTCCGGCCTTCGCTCAACGGATCGGCATCGTCCCCTTCACCGGCCCCAACGCCGCGACCGTACGCAACCAGCTCGTCACCGCCATCTGTGACACCGCTCACTGCGTGAACTCGGCGAAGGTCACCACCGGCGACAAGCCCGACTGGAAGAAGGCCAGGAAAGAGGCCGCGCAGTTCTTCGTCACCGGCGCCATCGCGAAGAAGGGCAAGGCCATGACGCTCACCCTCGAGGTGCTCGCCAAACCGGGCGCGCCGAAGCTGAAAAGGGCGTTTCCGCTCGGTGCCGATGGGCTCGCCGCGAAGACGCTCCAGCAAGCCATCGAGGCGCTCCAGGGTGCGTTTGGTCAGGCCGAGGCGCCGTCGGAGCCGGCTGAGACGAAGCCAACCGTGAAGACCGAGCCGAAGGCCGTCGAGAGCAGGCCCGCCCTCGCTGCGACGACCGCGCCGCCTCCGCCGCCGAGGCGCGAGCCTGCCCCGTCCGAGGGGCCCACGCCGGCGCCCACGTCGTCGAAGGCCCGCCGCATTCCCTTCATCGCCGTGGAACTCGGAGCGGATCTGCTGAACCGCTCGTTCAGCTACGTGCAACCGGTCACCAACCTGCGCCGGTACGGGCTGACGCTGTTCCCCATGGCCGCCGCGAAGGTGGAGTTCTACCCGCTGGCGCTCTCGCGTCAGGACGTGCTCGGCGGTCTCGGACTCGAAGCCAGCGTGGGCTTCGCGCCGTGGCTGCGGTCACGCCGGGAGAGCGCGATGGACGAGGTGTACCCGACCTCGACGCTGGGGCTGGACGCGGGGCTGTCGTGGCGGATCATGCCGGTGAAGACGCTCAACCTCTCGCTCATTCCCCTCGTGGGCATCCGGTACCACACGTTCACCGTCGGCCCGAACGCGATGGGCACGCGGCTCGACCTGCTGCCGAACCTCGCCTACCTCGGGCTGCGGGCGGGCCTGGGCTTCGAGCTCGGCCTCGCCGAAGACGCGTTCTTCCTCTTCGGCCGCTTCACGGTGGTGCCGGTGTTCTCGTCGGGCGAGATCATCTCGGCGTCGTTCTTCCCGCGCGGCTCGAACCTGGGGCTCGATGGACAGGTCGGCGTCGGGGTGCGCCTCTTCGGCCCGCTGCAGGTCCGCGCGGCGTTCGACTTCACGCGCTACGGGCTCACCTTCCGCACCGAGGCCACCGATGCGTTCGTCGCCCAGGGCGCGGTCGATCAGTACCTCGGCGGCACGGTGGCGCTGCGCTTCGCCTACTAAGAAGCTTGTTCCGAGGTCGGCTCATCCTGCGGAGTTATGCAGCGCGCTTGATGTCGACCTCGCAGCCGAGGGCCTCAAGGCGTTTGACAAGGCGACCGATGGTCTTGCCTGTGTCGTGCC
>JBILEB010000101.1:0-25876 GCA_044352295.1 Myxococcaceae bacterium | reverse complement strand
CTGCTCGAGAGCCTGCTTGAGCTGGCCCTCCAGTTCGGCGATGCGTGCGTCGCGGGGGTCGACCGGGTCCACAGGTCAGGAGAGATCATACTTGGTGACCCCTGTCGATCCCCCCGTGAACGCGTACTGTCGGGTCGATGCGCGTCGCGAACCCATGTGTGCGGTCAGCCTGCGCTGCGGAACCACGCCACCGTGTTGGCGAGCCCCGAGGCGATGTCGAACGACGGCGTCCAGTCGAGCACCTCTTTCGCCTTGCGCACGTCCAGCACGCTGCGGCGCTGCTCACCCAGCTTGCCTTCGGCGTACGTCGCCGGCGTCGGAACGCCCGCAGCCGCCGCGAGGTGCCGGTACACCGTGTTCACATCGGTCTCGACCCCGGTGCCGATGTTCACGCCGCCGCAGAACGCCGTGTCGAGCGCCTTCACGTTCGCGCGGGTCACGTCAGCGACATGCACGAAGTCGCGCGTCTGGCCGCCGTCCCCGTAGATAGTGCAGGGCCGGCCGTGCACGAGGCGCTCGGTGAAGATCGCCACCACGCCCGCCTCGCCGTGTGGATTCTGCCGAGGTCCGTAGACGTTCGCGTAGCGGAGCGCGACGTAGTGGATGCCGTAGATGGCCTTCCACGTCTGCAGGTACAGCTCGCACGCGTGCTTCGACACACCGTACGGAGACACCGCTCCACACGGGTGCGTCTCCGGCGTCGGGATCACCTGGGTGTCGCCGTACATCGAGCCACCCGAGGCGGCGTACACGCAACGCTTCAGCGCCCCACCCCGCCGCGCGGCCTCGACCACGTTGAGCAGCCCGCCGACGTTCACGTCCACGTCGAAGCGCGGCTCGGTGACGCTCCGGCGCACGTCGATCTGCGCCGCGTGCAGGTTCACCAATTCAGGCGCGAACGCCTCGACCGCCTTCGCGGCCACCTCGCTCCGCACATCGGTGTGGACCAGCTCCGCTTTCGGGTTGACGTTCTTCCGCAGGCCCGACGACAGGTCGTCGATGATCAACACCTGGTGCCCGAGGCCGACGTAGGCATCGACGATGTTCGAGCCGATGAAACCGGCTCCGCCCGTGACGACGATCTTCATGTGACGCTCCCGAGGGTGAGATCGAGCCCCTGCGCCACGGTGTGGCTGGGGGCGTAGCCGAGGCGCTCCTTCGCGCGCGAGATGTCGGCTTGTGAGTCCTTGATGTCCCCGGGGCGGAACGGCTGGTGGCGGGGCGCGAGATCCTTCACCGCGGGGTACCGGACCGCCACGCGCGCGCGAATGAGGGCGTACAGCTCGAGCAGGCTCGTCTTGTGGCCGACGGCCACGTTGTACACGGTGTCGCTCACGTCGGGCCCCGGAGCCATCGCGCCGCGGAGGTTGGCCTGCACCGCGTTGAGCACGAAGCAGAAGTCCCGACTGGTCGAGCCGTCGCCGTTCACGTCGCAGGGCTGGCCGGCTTCGAGGGACGCCACCCACTTCGGGATCACCGCCGCGTACGGGCCGTTCGGATCCTGCCGGGGACCGAACACGTTGAAGTACCGCAGGCCCACCGTCTCGAGGCCGTACGCGCGCTGAAACACGCCGGCGTAGATCTCGTTCACCAGCTTCGTCGCAGCGTACGGAGAGAGCACCCGGCCCATCCGCGCCTCTTGCTTCGGGAGCGTGGGATCGTCGCCGTACACCGACGAGGACGAGGCGTAGACGAACCGCTTCACCTTCGCGTCGCGCGCAGCCACCAGCATGTTCGCGAAGCCGTCCACGTTGGCGCGATGGGACGCGAGCGGATCCTTCAGGCTCCGCGGCACACTGCCCAGCGCCGCCTGGTGCAGCACGAAGTCGACGCCCTCACACACGCGCTGACAGGTCTCGAGCGAGGTGATGTCGCCTTCGACGAAGCGCATCCGCTCCGATGCGCCCGGGCCGGCCTTCGCCACTGCCTCGTCGACGTTCGCGCGCTTGCCCGTCGCGAAGTTGTCGAGCCCCACCACCTGCTGGCCGGCGATCAGCAACTGCTCCACGAGGTGGGAGCCGATGAAGCCGGCCGCCCCCGTCACCAGCCATCGGTGGGAGCGCGCCTTCAACGCCGCTTCGAGGTCGAACGCCGCCATCGTCACAGGCACCAGTAATGCGCGCGACCCGCGGGGATCTTCGACGGATCGATCGCGCTCTTGACGTCGACCAGCACGCCGCCGGGCTTGAGCCGCGCGAGCAACGAGTCGACGCCCATCTCGAGGTACTGCTTGTGCGACACCGCGAGGATGAGCGCGTCGAGATCGACCAGCTCCTCGAGCTTGCTCAAGCCCAGGTTGTACTCGTGCTTCGTCTCGTCGGGGTCGGCGTAGGGATCCGTGAGCATCGGCTGCACGCCGAACTCGCGAAGCTCCGTGAGGATGTCGGGGACCTTCGAATTGCGAATGTCGGCGACGTCTTCCTTGAAGGTGAGGCCCAGCACACCGACTCGCGCCCCCTTCACCGGCTTCTGCGCGTGGATGAGGAGCTTCACCGTGCGCTGCGCGACGTAGGGCCCGATCTGGTTGTTGATGCGCCGGCCCGCGAGGATCACCTGCGGCTGGTAGCCGAGCTGCTCGGCCTTGGTCGTGAGGTAGTACGGGTCGACGCCGATGCAGTGCCCACCCACGAGGCCCGGCGTGAACTTGAGGAAGTTCCACTTCGTCCCCGCCGCCGCCAGCACGTCACGGGTGCGAATGCCCATGCGGTCGAAGATCAGCGCCAGCTCGTTCATCAGCGCGATGTTGAGATCGCGCTGGGTGTTCTCGATCACCTTCGCGGCCTCAGCCACCTTGATGCTGGCTGCGCGGAAGACGCCCGCGTCGATGATCGCGCCGTAGACCTGAGCGACGCGCTCGAGCGTCTTGTCGTCTTCGCCCGACACCACCTTGGTGATCCGCTCCAGCGTGTGCAGCTTGTCGCCCGGGTTGATTCGCTCGGGCGAGTAGCCGAGGAAGAAGTCCTGTCGCGCCAGGCAGGAGATCTTCGAGAGCACTGGTCCGCAGAGGTCCTCGGTGACGCCCGGGTACACCGTCGATTCATAGACGACGACGTCGCCCTTCTTCAGTGCGCGGCCGACCGTCTCGCTCGCCTTCACCACCGGCGTGAGATCGGGCCGGTTGTCCACGTCGACCGGCGTCGGCACCGCCACCACGAAGAAGGTCGCGGCCTTCAACTTCGACGGGTCGGCCGTCATCTCGAGGCCGGCGCTGGTGAGCGTGGCCTTGTCGATCTCTCCGGTGCGGTCGAAGCCCGAGGCGAGTTCCTTGACCTTGGCCTCGTTGATGTCGAAGCCGATCGTGCCCGGGAACTTCCGCGCGAAGGCCAGCGCGACTGGCAAGCCCACGTACCCCAACCCGATGACGGCGATGCGTTCAGCCATGTGTGCGTGTCTCCTGGGGGCCGAGCCGTAGTCCAACGGCCGGCGGTTTTCGACGTTCGTTCATGTCTCGCGAGCGGGTGGTTTGATTCACGGCCCCAGGCCCGGAGGCGGCCGAAGCAGGCCGGGCCCTTGCGACATACCGGCCGACGCCAGCGCCGCCGCCACCTTCGACCCCAGGGCCGCCTTGATGGCCTGATGCTTCGGCAGATCGGTGGAGTGCTCTGGCTCCTTGACCCACTCGTCAAGCTCCAGCGGACGGGCGCGCGTGCCGTTGACCACCACGCCGACGAGCGCAGGGATGAGCGGCACGAGCAGCCACAGTTCCTGGCGGAGGAAGGCGTGTGCCGCGAACGCTGGGACGAGCAAAATGAGGGCGAGGCTCACGGCGCGGAAGGTGGTGCTCCAGGCCTTCGCGCTCGCTTGCGAAGAGTAGAAGAGCGCGTGGCGTTCGAGAAAAGCGCGGGCCTCGGGGTCGAGCGTCGCGAAGACGGGATCCGCCGAAACCTGGGCGCGGGCTTTCCCTGACTCTTGCGCCTGACCTACCAGCAGCAGCACCTGCATCGCGAGGAACAGCGGCAGGCCCCACAACGGCATGCAGGCCCACGCGGCCCAGCTGATGATGAAGAGCGTCTGCAGGGTCTTGAGGTTCACCGTGTCTCCCGGCCCGGGAGCACGTCGACCGCGAGCCCTTCGACCGCCGCCTTCGTGACCGCAAGCACCGACTCGAGCCGCCGCACCGCCCGCCCTCGTCCTTCCGGCAGCACCACACGGAGACGCTGCGCGCACGCTTCCACCGAGCCGGGCCGACCTGCGTTGACTTGACAGAGCTTCGCGCGCACGTCGATGAAGGCGGCTGGTGCGTGGCCCTCACGCTCGAGGAGATCGCGGCAATAGCGACCCCAGCCCACCAGGACGTCGGTTGGCTTCACGAAGGCGCCCCACCGCGCGAGGGCCTCCGCGCGAGGCTCACTCGATTGAAGAACCTCCACCGAGAGATCGAGGTGCAGCGGCACGTTGGGCGCGAGCGCTCGGGTCGCGCGCAGCACGGCCTCGAAGCGCTCTCCCGTCTCGAGGCGCTGGGCGACGAGCTGAATGAGCTCGGGCTCTCCAGGGGGCGCGTTGACGGCGTCGAGGGGCCACGCGTTGGCTTCCCCGAAGACCGCCACGAGCGAGGCGCGCTGGGAGACCAGCTCCTGCATCGGATCGACGCGGACCGAGTTGCGGGCCTTGAGCCGGGCGTGCCGCGTCCGTCGGCCACCGGAGTTCGCGAAGTCGAGCTGCCGCTCCACCATGGCGTCGAACGCGGAGAGGATCGGACGAAACCGGCCGGGGGCGCGCTCGAGCTTTTCCAGGACGATCGCCGTTGCTTCGATGGTCGAGACGAAGTCGTCGTCGGGCTCCGCGCGAATGCGATAGCGACTGGGCGCATCGGGGCGAAAGGCGAGCCGCGGCAGCTTCGAGAGCAGCGGGCAGTTCATCACCACCTTGCGCGCGTTCGACCAGGTGCCGTCGACGACGATGAGCGTCGAGGGCGGCGTGGCGATGGCGTCGGCGTCAGCGGCGTCATCGGCTGGGAACAGCACCGCCACACCCGGCTGCTCGCAGATCGCCTCGAGCGGCGCGGAGCCCTTCGCGGACAGCGCGACGTGCAGCTCGCTGTTCGGCAACGACAGGTGCGCCATGCGACAGGTGCTGACCGGCACCCGGAACTCGCGCGGGTGCTGGATGAAGACGACGTGGGTGCGACTGGGGACGGGTGTGATGGATCCACACCAGCAGACGCGGCGAGGACGCCGGCAGCGCAGGCAGAGTTCTCGGTGCTCGGTGCTGCTGCCGTCCATGCCGGGGCTTGTGCCGTGCGGCTGACGGGTGCGCAAGCGTCGCCACTGGGTTTTCACGCTGAGTCGAAGACCTGCCATACGGGAGGGCGTAAGGGTGTCCCAGTGAACCTGCTGTTGCTCCGCCCACACGAGCTCTCGGCCGATGGCGTGGCGGTGCTCACCGATCGACGCCTCACGCACGCGCGCGAGGTGCTCCAGGTATCGACTGGCGACACCCTGAAGGTCGGCGTCAAGCACGGACGGCTGGGCACCGCCGAAATCGTCTCTTCCACCGACGCGGCGCTCACTCTGTGCTGCACGCTCACCGACGAGCCACCGCCACGGCCCGGCATCGACCTGCTGTTGGCCATCCCCCGGCCCAAGGCGCTTCGGCGCGTCATCCCCGCGGTGGCATCGCTCGGCGTCGACCGGGTCGTGCTCCTCAACGCTGCCAAGGTCGAAAAGAGCTACTTCGACGCGAAGGTGCTCTCGGCCGAGGCCCTCGACGCGCTCGTCGACCTCGGCCTGGAACAGGCGAAGGACACGATTCCGCCACGCATCGAGGTGCAGCCGCGCTTCCGCCCCTTCGTGGAAGACGCGCTCGACGCCTTCTGTCCCCCCGGCGCGCTACGCCTCGTCCCGGATCCTTCCGCGACCGAGCCCGCGCACGCGATGCCCGCCGATCGGCGCCTCGTGATCGCCATCGGCCCCGACGGTGGCTGGACGCCGTTCGAGGTCGATCTCCTCGCGCGGGCCGGGTTCATGCCCATTCACCTCGGCCCCCGCGTCCTTCGCGGCGAAGTCGCGGTGCCCGCCGTGATCAGCGCGCTGCGTCCAGGGCTGGTGCTCGCCACCGGTGGCGCGGCTGGGCCAACGGCGCGATAACGCAGTCGCGATGACGTTCCAGAACGACAAGACGACGGCTGCGACGGCCGAGAAGAAGCCCGACCCGAACAACCCCGAAGCGCTCGTTCGGTTCATGATGACCGAGTGGAAGGCGCAGGCGAAGCCGCTGCCGCGCGCCGTGCCATCGGCTCCGTTCCATGCGCGCCGCCGAGCGGCGCTCTCGGCGAAGTTCCCCGGAGAGGTGCTCGTCATCCCCACCGGCCACGAGAAGGTGCGCTCGAACGACACATATTACCGGTTCCGTCCGGGCTCCGAGTACTTCTACCTCGTCGGCCACACCGAGCCCGACGCCGTCCTGGTGCTCACGCCACGTCCCGGCGCAGGCCACGACAGCCACCTCTTCGCCGAGCCGAACCCGGGGCGCGCGAGCGAGACGTTCTATACGGACCGCAAGAAGGGCGAGCTGTGGGTGGGCGCCCGACTTGGCCTCGAGCAGAGCCGCGCACGCTTCGGCCTCGACTTCGTTCACCCGCTCGCCGAGCTGAAGCCCTTCCTCGAGAAGCACCCCATCGCGCGCGTGCTCCGTGGCTTCTCCGGCGCGGTGGACGGGGTGGTGCCGATCCGCGACGAGGGCAAGCCCGACGCCGCGCTGGCCGAGTTCCTCTCCGAGCAGCGCCTCATCAAGGACGCGCTCGAGCTCAAGGAGCTCAAGACGGTCATCGACGCCACGCTGCGCGGCTTCGAAGACATCATCCGGGTCCTCCCCACCGCGCGCAGCGAGCGCGAGATCGAAGGCACCTTCAACCTGCGCGCGCGCGTCGAAGGCCAGGACGTGGGGTACGGCACCATCGCCGCGTCGGGCGCCAACGCCTGCATCCTCCACTGGACGCGAAACCACGGAGCGCTGCGGAAAGGCGAGCTGCTCCTCGTCGATGCCGGGGTCGAAGGCCACGCGCTCTACACGGCCGACATCACCCGCACGCTGCCCATCTCGGGGCGGTTCTCGAAGGAACAGCGCGCCATCTACGAGCTCGTCTGGCAGGCCCAGCAGGCCGCCATCGCCGAGGTGAAGCCGGGCCACGACTTCATGGCGCCCAACGGCGCGGCCTCGAAGGTGCTCGCGCAGGGGCTCAAGGATCTCGGCATTCTCCCGATGAGCGTCGAAGAGGCGCTCGCGCCCGAGCACCTCTTCTTCAAGCGCTACTCGCTCCACAACGTCAGCCACATGCTCGGTCTCGACGTGCACGACTGCGCGAAGGCCCGAGAAGAGATCTACCGCTACGGCAAGCTCGTCGCGGGCATGGTGCTCACCGTCGAGCCGGGCCTGTACTTCCAGCTCGACGATCGCACCGTGCCGTCGAAGTACCGGGGCATCGGCGTGCGCATCGAAGACGATCTGCTCGTCACGCCGAAGGGCCACAAGAACCTGTCGGCCCACATTCCGAGCGAAGCGAGCGCGGTCGAGGCGTGGATGAAGCGGGTGTGGAAGAAGAACCGTTAGTCGACCGACTCACGCGTCGCAGGCGCAGGCCCCAGCGTGGCGTCGAAGGTCTGCCGGCCGATCTCCCGCCCATCTTCCGTCAGCACCCGCACGCGGTACGTCCCGGCCTTGTCGACGGTCGAGTACGCGAAGGTGCGAAAGCCTGACTCGGTGCCACCCGTGAGCGTCGCGCGGTACGGCTTGCCCCGCACGGTCCAGCCTTTGTCGGGATCGTCGAAGGACCACTCGAACGACACGCTGTCTCGGAACTTGCTGGGCGCGAAGATGCGCACGAACGCCCACACCCGCCGCGCCGAGCACAGCTGGCCCTCCCCGCACTCCGCGTCCTTCGTGCAGGCGATCTCGGTGCGCTCGTACCGAGGACGCGACAAGCACACGCCCTCGGGGCTCGCCACGAAGTCGGCCGCTTCGTCCCGCCACAGCTGCCAGCCTGGCGCCGGTTGGTACCGCAGCGTGTAGTGAATGCCGGTGTCACTGCGCTGCGAGGTGACCGACTCGTAGAGCCCGATGTGCTTGAGCGAGAGCGGCACCGGCGGCACCGCGCCCACGAGGTAGAGCAGAAACAGCGTGCCCTGAACGATCAGCCCCGGAACCACCGCGCGCTGGAACGTCCAGTTCGGATCGTGGGTGAAGCGCGTGAAGAGCTTCCACAGCCCGAAGGTGACGACCGAGCCGATGACGATCGAGACGTAGTACTGCCAGGTCGACAGCTCGCCGAAGACGACCGGGAGCAGGTACGCGAGGAACGACGTCGTCGCGAACGAGAGCATCGCCACTCGGACGATCGGGCCCTGCTGGCGGAAGCGCGGGAGTTCGTTGGCGACGATGAGGCCTGCGAGGGCCACCAGGAAGACGAACGAGAGCAGCCCGCTCGACGCGCGGAAGTAGAACACCATGAAGGCGTTCAGCAGCGTGCCGAGGAAGAAGTGCATCACCCACAGGCGGATGCCGGCCAGCTTGCCCAGGAAGCCCGTTGGCTCGCGGCCTGAGATCAACAGCCGGTGGTCCACGAAGATGAGTCCCGCCGACGCCACCAGGTACACCGCCTGGTGGATCAGCAGCGGCGTGGAGTCGATGCGGTGCAACAGCACCACGTCGAAGAGGAACCCGGCGAAGAAGAAGCCGAGCTCGAAGGCGACGTGGTTCTTCTCCTTGAAGGCCTTGAAGCGCGCGCCAAGGCCTGTGGGCGGCTCTGGCGCTGCGGCGGGCTCGGCAGCAGTCGGTGGCGTCACGCGACGGGGGAGAATCCCAGCTTGTCGCCGCTGAGCAACTCGATTCGGTCGAAAGCAGGCGGTACATCACGTCGCTGTGCCAGCGCTGAAGACCCTCGCCAACGTTCGCCGGTTGGCCCTCAGCCGGACGTTCTTCGAGCCCACCACCCTGCCCCGCGCGCTCCAGCGACTGCGCTTCGTCCAGGCCGATCCGATTCGGGCGCCGGCCCGCGCGCAGGACCTCACGCTGCGCCATCGCGTCAAGGAGTACGGCGCTGGCGATCTCGAGCGGGCGTACCCGTCCCTCCCGCTCGAGGAGGACTTCTTCGTCAACGCGGGCTTCGTCACGCGCGACCTGCATCACCTCATGCACCCACGCACCCCGCGTCAGCCGTGGACGAAGGCCCAGTGGGCGAACGCCGAGCGGGTCCTCGACGTGGTGCGGAAACGAACCGTGGCGCACCCGCGTGACGTCGAAGCGGCGCTCGAGCTCGGCACGGCGTCGAACTGGTTCGGCGGGCGGTCGAACGTCACCACCCAACTGCTCGATGGACTCCACTACCGGGGCCTGCTGCGAGTCGCCCGCCGGGAAGGAGGCATTCGGCTCTACACCGTCCGTACGCCGACGCTGCCACCGGAGAATGCCCTCGCCGCGCACGACGCGCTCATCGATGCGGTCGTCTCCCTCTACGCCCCGCTGCCGGCCGCCACGCTCGGAAAGCTGCTGAGTCATCTGGGCGGAGGTGTGCCGCAGTGGCGCCACCTTCGGTCCACGGCACTGCGACGCGCGCAGGCTCGCCTGCAGAAGCACCGGATCGGCGGCGTCGACTGGTACTGGCCCGAGCCGCCGTCACTCCGGATCCGCGAGGAGCCTCCCCGCGTCCGATTGCTCGCGCCGTTCGATCCCCTCGTGTGGGACCGCACCCGGTTCGAGGTGCTCTTCGGGTGGACGTACCGCTTCGAGGCGTACACCCCGGCTGCGAAGCGCACGCGCGGGTACTACGCGCTCCCGATGCTGTGGGGCGAAGCGATGGTGGGTTGGGCCAACGCGAAGCTCGACGACGGCGGCGCGCTCGATGTCCAGGCCGGCTTCGTGTCGGGAAAACCACCGCGGGACGTGGCGTTCCGCCGCGCCTTCGACGACGAGATCGACCGGTTGCGCGCCTTCCTCGGGGCGACTCAGGAGTAGCGGTCGTCTCGCCAGGGATGCGCCGTGTCGGAGTACCCGCGCAGCTCCCAGAACCCGAGCTTGTTCTCGGTCAGCACCTCGATGCGGTTGATCCACTTCGCGCCCTTCCAGGCGTACAGCTGGGGCGTGATCATTCGCACCGGGCCGCCGTGCTCGCGCGTGAGCGGCTTGCCGTCGAAGGTGTGGACCAGCAACACATCGTCCTTGAGGCACTCGAAGAGCGCGAGGTTCGTCGTGTAGCCATCGCTCGCGTGCGTCATCACGTACTGCGCGCGCTCGGTCGGCCGGGCCAGCGCGAGCACCGTGGCCACCGAGACGCCGCGCCACTTCGCGTCCATGAGGCTCCACGTGGTGACGCAGTGGAAGTCGGACACGTCGTCGACCTGCGGCAGCTCGTGGAAGGCGTTCCAGTCGAGCGTGAGCGGGTTCTCCACTGCGCCGTCGATGCGCAGGCGCCACTGAGCTGGCGTGATGGTGGGCTTCACGCCGAGATCGAGCACCGGCCACGACTTCGTCACGTGCTGGCCCGGCGGGAGCTTCGGCATCCCGTGCCGGTTCGGTGTGCCCGAGCCCATCGGCTTCGGATCGCTCACCGATGGCGACGCCTGGATCTTCCCCAGGTGCCGCTCGCGGAGCTTCATGCGCGCCTCGACGATTCGGGCCTGCTTCTCGTCAGCCGACTCCGACATGGGCGAACGCTCAGCCTTTCACGAGCTGCTCGAGCTCACCGCGCTCGGCCAGCTCGGCGACGATGTCGCTGCCGCCGATGAACTTCCCCTTGATGTACACCTGCGGAATCGTCGGCCAGTTCGAGTACGCCTTGATGCCGTCGCGCACCTCGGGCTCCTTGAGCACGTCGACGGTGAAGATCGGGCCGAGCGGCTGGAGGAGCTGCACCGCCCTCGCCGAGAACCCACACATCGGAAAGAGCGCGTTGCCCTTCATGTAGATGACCACCGGGTGGTCGGCGATCTCCTTGTCGAACCGGGCCTTGAGTGCGTCGTTGATCATTTCTTCACCGTGTCCCATTGCTCGGGCGTGTACGTCTTGAGCGCCAATGCGTGCAGCTCGCCCGTCGCGAGCACGTCCTTGAGCGGCGCGTAGACCTGTTGGTGTTGCTGCACCATCGACAACCCGCGGAAGGTCGGGCTCACCACGCGCGCCTCGAAGTGATCGCCGGTGCCGGTGGTGTCACGGAACTCCACCACGCTCCCCGGGAGCGCCTGCTCGATGCGCGTCTTCAGTTCGTTGGGATCCAACATCTAGTTCTTGATGCCTCCGGTGGTGACCAGCATGGCCGGGTCGACGCCCATGCTCTTAATGACTTCGCTCCACACGTGCTCGGGTTCTCCGAAGAGCACCGGTTCGCGGCGGGCCTCGGTGAACAACCAGCTCCCCTGCTCGATCTCTTTCTCGAGCTGGCCGGGGCCCCAGCCCGAATAGCCGAGGCAGAACCGCAGGCGAATCATCGGGTCCTTCATGAGCGGCTCGAGCGCGTCGGTGGTGACCGAGAGGAACAGCCCGGGCAAGACGAGCGCGCGCTCCTCGACCGTCTCGTCGTCGTGCAGGACGAACCCGCGGTACGGCTCGACGGGACCGCCCAGGTGAATCGGGTCGAGCTCGCGGCCGGGCGCGATCTGGAGCTTCTGCGACTTCCCCAGATCCGCGAACGTCAGCTCGGCGGTGCGGTTGATGATGAGGCCCATCGCGCCCTCGTCGTTGTGCTCGAGCATGAGCACGACCGTGCGGGCGAAGTTCGGGTCGAGCATCTGCGGCATGGCGATGAGAAACCCGGGGGCGAGCGCCTTCACGCCGGGCAGTATAGGGGGCCCATGCGCGCACTGGGGAATCGGAAGGCTGGCGGCCCGGACGTCCTCGCAGTCGAGGAGCGGTGCGATCTGACGCCCCTGGCCGGGCAGGTTCGCATTCGGGTCAGGCGCGGGGCTCAACGTCGCTGACATCTCGGCGCGGGTGGGCCTGAGCCCGACGCGCCGAAATTCTCGATGGTGATGGGCTCCGAGGTGTCACTGGAACGCGCAGCACGTCGGGGCGTACGGGACGACCACCCGATTCCAATCGGGCTCACCACGACTTCGTTCGCTACCGGCCGAGCTCACGATCGATCAGCCGGCGAAACGTCTCTTCGGGCTGGGCACCCGACAGCATGATGCCGTTCACGAAGAACGCAGGCGTCCCGTTGATGCCGAGCTTCTCACCGGCCTGGCGATCCGAATCCACGAGGCCCTTCATCCGGCCCGACTCGAGGCACGTCACGAACGGCTTCACGTCGAGCCCGAGCGTCACCGCGTGGGCCTTCAGCGCCGTCTCGTCGAGCTCGCGCATATTGGCGAACAGGTGGTCGTGGTACTCCCAGAACTTGCCCTGCTCGTTGGCGCACGCGCTCGCTTCGGCGGCCTTCGGTGCGAGGGGATGGTTCGCGAGCGGGAAGTGGCGGAACACCACGCGCACCTCGGCCGGGTACTCGGCCGCCACCTTCTTCACCGTCTCGGACGCCCGCGCACAGAACGGGCATTGGAAGTCGGCGAACTCGACGATCACGACCTTCGCGGCGGCCGGACCGCGGCTGGGGCCCACCGAGCCATCGACGGTCTTCCGGGGCTTCTCTGGCGGTGTCAGCAGTACCTCGTAGCCGGCGCGCCGCTTCAGCTCGTCGAACAGCTCCCGCGCCCGCTTCATCTTGCCTTCGCGCTGCAGGGCCTGCCGGAGCTGCGGCTTCACGTCGGCGAAGGTGGCGTCCTCGGGGAGCTTCTTCTTCACGCGCGCGAAGAGCTCCTGCAGCTCTCCGTCGGTCGGTTCCCGCAGCCCGGTCTCCAGCCGCTGCTCGATCCAGGTGTCGGGGTCAGCCCCTTCCTTCTTCGCCTCGGCCTCGACGAGCACCTCGACCGCCATGCGCTCGGCGGTGTCGGTGCGCAGCTCGTAGAGCTGATCCTGCAGCTTGAAGAAGTCCTCGCCCGCGCGCTTGTCGACCTCGGACTGGCGGATGATCCGCGTGCCGACCTTCGCGACGGGCGGATCCGCGACCGGGCCGGCGGCGTGCACGCTCGGCCCCGAAGGCGTGGTGGCGCAGGCAGCGAGGCAGATGGCGAAGCAAGCGACGCGCATGAAACCGGTCAGCGTGACACGGCGCGTTCGTCACCGCCACGAAGGACCGAAGGTCGCCCTTCACACGAAAGGGGGCACCGGGCCGACGATGACGCTGCGCTGGCGCCGTCAGCCCGCGTCAGCCGCTTCGTCCCGCCGGGCGCCGGGAACACAGCCATTCGCCGCGCCGCCCGTGCCCTTCGATCGATCCGCCGTCCAATGGCCTTTGGCCTCGCCGAACGCCTCACACCGAAAGCCGGCGGGACACTGGAGATCGCCCTCGCAGGGATCCACGCACTGGCCCGCGCTCACGAAGCCATCGGCCGCCGGCACGACGAGGCATCGCTCCGAGGCCGGACACCCGTCGTGCACCAGACACGAGCCGTGCGACCGCTTCACCGTGGGCCCGTGCGTCAGGTACGCGGCCACCACGCTCGCCACGAGCAACACCGGAATGAGGAAGCGCGCCCAGCTCACGACGGGGTGGGAATGACTTCAGGCGCGGTGCGGAAGAAGTCCTCGGGCCGTTCGAGCTTGAGCGCCTCGCGCAAGACCTCGTCGACCGAGTCGACCATCACGATGCGCAGCGCGCTGCGGATGTTCTTCGGGATCTCCTTCAGATCCTTCTTGTTGTCGCGCGGGATGATCACCGTCTTGATGCCGAGGCGGTGGGCCGCCAGGCACTTCTCCTTGAGCCCACCAATCGGCGTCACGCGGCCGCGCAAGGTGATCTCGCCAGTCATCGCCACGTCGCGCCGAACGGGGATCTTCGTGATCGCCGACACCAGCGCGGTCGCCATCGTCACGCCTGCCGACGGCCCGTCCTTCGGGAACGCGCCGGGGAAGTGAATGTGCATGTCGTTCTTCTCGAAGAACCCATCGTCGATGCCCAGCCGCCGCGCGCGCGTGCGCACCCAGGTGACCGCCGCCTGCGCCGACTCCTTCATCACGTCGCGCAGCACGCCGGTGACGATCAGCTTGCCCTTGCCAGGCATGGTGGTCGCCTCGGTGTGGAGCACCTCGCCGCCGTACTCCGTCCACGCGAGCCCGTTCACCATGCCGACCTGGTCGAGCTTCTCGTTCTTGTCCTGCGGCACGCGCGGCACGCCCAGCAGCTTCTTCACCTTCTTGCGATCGACGGTGATGGGGCCCGTGTCGCCGGAGATCACCTCACGGGCGACCTTGCGGAACACCGAGGCCACCTCCCGCTCGAGGCTGCGCACGCCCGACTCCCGCGTGTACCGGCGGATGATCGTCTTGAGGCCCAGCGTGGTGAGCGAGACCTTCGTGTCCTTCAGCCCGTTCGCCTCCTGCTGCTTCGGCAACAGGTACTTGCGCGCGATGTTGAGCTTTTCGTCCTCGGTGTAGCCAGCGATGCGGATGATCTCCATGCGGTCCTGCAGCGGCTGCGGGATCGTGTGCATCGAGTTGGCGGTGCAGATGAACATCACCTTCGACAGATCGAAGTCGAGGTCGAGGTAGTGATCGTTGAAGGTCGCGTTCTGCTCCGGGTCGAGCACCTCGAGGAGCGCCGCCGACGGATCGCCGCGGAAGTCCGACGACATCTTGTCGATCTCGTCGAGCAGAATGACCGGGTTCTGCGACTCGGCCTTCTTGAGCGACTGGATGATCTTCCCCGGCATCGCGCCGATGTACGTGCGCCGGTGGCCGCGGATCTCAGCCTCGTCGCGCACACCACCGAGGGACATGCGCACGAACTTGCGGCCCAGCGACTTGGCGATCGACCGCCCCAGCGACGTCTTGCCGACGCCCGGAGGGCCCACGAAGCACAGGATCGGGCCTTTGAGCTTCCCGACGAGCTGCTGCACGGCGAGGTACTCGAGGATGCGCTCCTTCACCTTCTCGAGCCCGTAGTGATCGTCGTCGAGCACCTTCTGCGCTTCGTCGACGTCGATCTTGTCCTTCGTCTCTTCGCCCCAGGGCAGCGAGAGCACCCAGTCGATGTAGTTGCGCACGACGGTCGCTTCCGCGCTCATCGGGCCCATCATCTTGAGCTTCTTGATCTCCTTCTTCATCCGGGCGTGAGCTTCCTTGGAGAGCTTCTTCGCCTTCAGCTTCTCCTCGAGCTCCTGGATCTCGGTCTTGCCGTCGTCGCCCTTGTCGCCCAGCTCGCGCTGGATCGCCTGCATCTGCTCGTTGAGGTAGTACTCCTTCTGCGTGCGCTCCATCTGCTTCTTCACGCGGGAGCGGATCTTCTTCTCGACTTTCAGGATCTCGATCTCGCCCTGCATGAGCTCGTAGAGCTTCTCGAGGCGTCGTGACGGGGCGTCGGTCTCGAGCAGGGCCTGCTTGTCGGGGAGCTTGAGCGCGAGGTGCACGCCGATGGTGTCGGCGAGGCGCGACGGGTCCTCGATGAGCGACACCTGCTGCATCAGCTCGGGCGCGATGCGCTTGTTGAGCTCGACGAAGGCCTTGAAGGTCGTCTGCACGGCGCGCATGAGCGCCTCGAGCTCGGCCGAAGACGTGGGCGGCTCGGTGACCGGCTCGTACTCGCACTCGAAGTACTCGGCGGTGGGCAGGAATCGGGTCAGCTTCGCGCGCGAGAGGCCCTCGACGAGCACCTTCACCGTCCCGTCGGGGAGCGGCAGCAGCTGCACCACCTGACCGAGGGTCGCGAGGTGGAAGACCTCGTCCGGCGCGGGATCGTTCGTCTTGGCCTTCCTCTGGGCCGAGAGCAGGAGCAGCGACTTGCCGTCGGTACCCTTGCGGTTCATCGCCTCCTTGAGCGCGGCGATGGACTTCTCACGGCCGACGTAGAGCGGACGCACCTCGTGCGGAAACAGGACGATGTCTCGCAGAGGGAGCAGCGGGAGGGGCTTCAAGTCGGTGTTCTCCAGGAAAGACCTCGCGTTCCTTCTACCCCGCCAGGCCGGTCAGTTCGACTTCGTGGCCGGGCCAGAAGGCGGGGTGACACTCAGCATCGAGAACAAGAAGGCGATCTGATCGACCGACGACTCGATCGCCTTGGCCACCTGGTCCGCCCCGCCGTGCCCGGCGTTCATCTCGATGCGCAACCAGGCCGTGCCCTTCCCCTTCGTCGCGCCCTGCACCATCGCCACGAACTTCCGGGCATGGAACGGGTCGACGCGATCGTCATGGTCCGCCGACATCATCAGCAGCGGCGGGGACACGGTGCCCTCCGTCACCCGGTGGTACGGCGAGTAGGCCGCCAGCACCTTGAGCTCCTGGGCCACGTCGGGATCTCCGTACTCGGGGATCCACGTCTTGCCCGAGCCGTACAGGTGGTACCGCACCATGTCGAGGAGCGGCACCGCGCAGATGACCGCGCCGAACAGCTCCGGCCGCTGGGTCATCGCGGCACCGACCAGCAACCCGCCGTTCGAGCCCCCGCGAATCGCCAGCCGCTTCGGGTTCGTCCACTTCTCCTTCACCAGCCAGTCCGCCGCGCCGGCGAAATCGTCGAACACGTTCTGCTTGTTCGCGCCCTTCCCCGCGTCGTGCCACGCCTTGCCGTACTCGCCGCCGCCGCGCAGGTTCGGCACCGCGTACACCCCGCCCGCCTCGAGCCAGGGATAGATGAACGAGGTGAACGCGCTGGTGAGCGAGATGTCGAAGCCGCCGTACCCGTACAACAGCACCGGGTTGTTCCCGTCGAGCACCACGTCCTTGCGGGCGACGATGAACATCGAGATCGGCGTGCCATCTTTCGACGGGTAGAAGACCTGCCGCACCTCGAACTTCGTCGGATCCACCGGCACGTCGACGGTCGCCCACACGTCGCTCTTCCCGCTCTTCACGCTCGTCTTGAAGACCTGCCGCGGCATGGTGAAGCTCGAGAACGCGAAGTACGCCTCGTCGTCGTCCTCGAGGCCCACCAGGTTCGACGCCGTGCCCAGCCCGGGCAGCTCGATGGTGCGCACCTTCTTGCCCTTGAAGTCGAACAGCTCGACGACGCTGACGGCCTTCTTGAGCGCGGCGATGGCGAAGTGCCCACCGACGATCACGAGCGACTCGCGCGCCGCGTCCTTGTCCTCGGCGATGAGCTCCTTCCAGTTCGCGCGCTCGGGCTTCTTCGGATCGACCGCGAAGAGCCGCTTGTTCGGCGCGCCCTCGTCCGTGAACACGTAAAAGGTGTCCTTCCAGGCGTCGACGCCGTACTTCGCGTCCTTCCCCTTCACGAGGAGCTTCCACTCCTTGTCCACGCCCACCCGCTTGAAGAACACGTCGTTCTCGTTCCAGCCGCGCATGATCGAGATGAACCACCACTTGCCGTCGCGCGAGACCGAGCCGCCGATGAACGTCTTCGGGTCTGAGGTGCGCGGGTGGAGCTGCTCGTCCTTCGCGGGGTCTTCGCCGAGCACGTGCTTGCGGACCTCGCAGTACCCGGGCCGCTCGCTCACGGGGATCTTCGCGTCGCTCGGCAGCCACTCGTAGACGAAGCCCTTCGAGTCCGGCAGCCACGAGGGGCTCGCGTACTTTCCACCGGGGATCACGTCGATCTTCGAGCGCTCTCCCGAGTCGACGTCGAGCACGTAGAGCGTCGACTCGTCGGCGGCGTTCGGCTTCTCGGCGAAGACGACCTTCTTGCCGTCCCACGAGGGCACCCACACGCCCAGCGACACCGTGTTGTCGGTCGACCACGCGTTCGGGTCGAGCAGCACCTTCTCCTCGCCCTTCTCGGGCCGCCAGTAGACGACGGCCTTCTCCTTGTCCTTGCGCTGCCGGCTGTAGAACAGCCGCCCGCCGCGCTTCACCGGAACGCCCATCGCGTCGAGGTAGTAGAGTTCCGTGAAGCGCTTCGTGAGCCACTCACGGCCGTCGAGGCCCTTGAGGTTCTTCCGCGCGAAGTCGTCCTGCGCCTTCATCCACGCCTGGACCTCGGGCGCCTTCTCGTCTTCGAGCCAACGATACGGGTCCTTCAGCGTCAGGCCGTGAAGGACCTCGGAGGTCACCTGCGTGCGGGTCGGGGGCACCATCGGCTTCTTCGGCTCCGGGGGCGGCGGGGGGGTGCCAGCGTCGACGACCGCGGCGACCACCACCGGGTCGGCCTTCACGGCCTCCTGGGTGGACGCGCAGGACATGGCGATGAACGACACGACGAGCGTCTTTCGCATGGCGCGGCGATGTAACGCTCGCCCCCCACTCGGTCGAGGACGTTTCGTTCCGATCAGGGCGCTGGACACGCCGGCCTCAAGCCCAGGGCACAGGCTTGTTGCCGGGCCTTCGCAGCGACCTCCACCATCGCCCGCACCGCCCTTGACCTGCGCGAGCGCCAGACCTTGTCGGCCTGCCCCTCGGCGCACAGCCGCGCGAGCGTCGCCAGCTTCGTACCTTGCCCACGCTTCGTGATGGCGTACGCGGCGCAGGCCTTCACGTCGAGCCGCGAGTCATCCTCGAACGTGAGGCGCGACACCGAAGGCGACCAGACGCCGAGTCCCCTTGTGCAGCTCGTCGTCGATCCTCGCGCGCCCTTTGGGGCCGGTCACCGCCAGATCGCCGTGCGCGTGCCCCTCGCCGGCCTCCTGCCCAGACAGGAAGTTGCCGCCGAGCCCGCCTCGAATGAGGTCGAACTCGAGCGGCGTCCCCAGCCGTTCGACCGCGGGCGTACAGGCCGAGATGTTCTCCAACATCGCGGGGGCGAAGCCGGTCGCGTTCCCGCAGGCCGATCGGCCAGGCGCCAGGAAGGCCGCCGCGACCAGGACCAACGGCCAATCCACCAACACGACCGGGAGCCACCGGGCCCCGCGCACGTTCACGCCGCGCTACCGGCCTTCGGCTTCTCGTCGAGCGTGGCGTGGAGGATCACCGGCTCCTTCTTCTTGAAGACCACGTCCTCGCTGATGACCACCTCGCGCGCCGTCTTCTTCGAGGGGATCTCGTACATCACTTCGAGCATCACGCTCTCGAGGATGGCGCGCAGGCCGCGGGCGCCCGTCTTGCGGCGAATGGCCTCGTGCGCGATCGCCTTCATGGCGCCGTCGGTGAACTTGAGCTGAACGCCGTCGAGATCGAGCAGCTTCTTGTACTGCTTGGTGAGCGCGTTGCGCGGCCGCACCAGGATGTCGATGAGCGCGCTCTCGTCGAGCTCCTCGAGCGCGGTCACCACCGGCAGACGGCCGATGAACTCGGGGATCATGCCGAACTTGAGCAGGTCACCGGGCTCGACGTGGTGGTACAGCTCCGAGAGGGTCTTGCGCTCGCGCTTCTTCACGTCGGCGCCAAAGCCCAACGAGCGCCCTCCGAGCCGCCGCTCGATCACCTGGTCGAGCCCACCGAACGCGCCACCGCAGATGAAGAGGATGTTGGTGGTGTCGACCTGCAGGAACTCCTGCTGCGGGTGCTTGCGGCCGCCCTTGGGCGGCACGTTGGCGACGGTGCCCTCGATGATCTTCAGCAGCGCCTGCTGCACGCCCTCGCCCGACACGTCACGGGTGATCGACGGGTTCTCGGACTTGCGGGCGATCTTGTCGATCTCGTCGATGTAGACGATGCCCCGCTGCGCGCGCTCGATGTCGTGGTCGGCCGCCTGGAGGAGGTTGACGATGATGTTCTCGACGTCCTCGCCCACGTAGCCGGCCTCGGTGAGACAGGTTGCGTCGGCGATGGTGAAGGGCACGTTCAGAATGCGCGCGAGCGTCTGGGCCAGCAGCGTCTTCCCGGAGCCCGTGGGGCCGAGCAGCAGAATGTTCGACTTCTGCAGCTCGACGTCGTCCATCGCGACGCGTGACTCGATGCGCTTGTAGTGATTGTGCACTGCGACGGCGAGGGTCTTCTTGGCGCGCTCCTGGCCGATCACGTACTCGTCGAGGATGTTCTTGATCTCGCTCGGGCGCGGGATGCGCACCTTGGTGTCCTTCGTCTCTTCGCGATCGATCTCCTCGGCGATGATGTCGTTGCAGAGGCCGATGCACTCGTCGCAGATGTAGACGGTCGGCCCGGCGATGAGCTTCTTGACCTCTTTCTGCGACTTTCCGCAGAAGGAGCAGCAGAGGGTCTGGTTGCCGTCGCGTCCGACGTTCCTGGTCGCCATGAGTAGTCCCAACCCTAACCGGGCCCCTGCGGGTGTGCGAGGCTTGCACCTGCTCCGGCGTCCGTCAGCTTCCTGACGCGGTCACTTCTTGTCGGCGTGGACTGGCAGCTTCTTGTCCATCACCTGGTCGACCAGGCCATACGTCTTCGCCTCGTCGGGGCTCATGAAGTTGTCGCGATCGCAGTCCTGCTCGATGCGCTCGACGCTGTGGCCGGTCGCCTTCGCGTAGATTTCGTAGAGGGCCTTGCGCAGGCGCATCATCTCGGCGAGCTGGATCTCCATGTCCTTCGACTGGCCCTGCATGCCGCCCAGCGGCTGGTGAATCATGATGCGCGAGTTTGGGAGCGCGAACCGCTTGCCCTTCGCCCCCGCCGCCAGCAGCACCGAGCCCATCGACGCCGCCTGCCCGATGCAGATCGTCGAGACCTGCGGCTTCACGTACTGCATGGTGTCGTAGATCGCGAGGCCGGCCGTGACCGAGCCGCCGGGCGAGTTGATGTAGATGTTGATGTCCTTGTCGGGGTCGTCAGACTCGAGGAACAGCAACTGCGCGATCACGATGTTCGCCACGTCGTCGTCGATCGGCGTGCCGAGCATGATGATGCGGTCTTTGAGGAGCCGGCTGTAGATGTCGTACACGCGCTCGCCGCGGTGGGTCTGCTCCACCACGCGAGGCACCACGATGTTCTTCGGGGGCTGCATCACTTCTTCTCCCCCGCGGGCACGGCCGCCTTCTTCTTGTCCATCACCTCGTCGATGAGGCCGTACTGCTTGGCCTCGGGGCCCGACATGTAGAAGTCGCGATCGCAGTCCTTCTCGATGCGCTCGAAGCTGTGCCCCGTCGCCTTCGAGAGGATGTCGTAGAGCCCCTTGCGCAGGCGCACCATCTCGGCGACCTGGATCTCCATGTCCTTCGACTGGCCGCGCGCGCCGCCCAGCGGCTGGTGGATCATGATGCGGGAGTTCGGCAGCGAGTAGCGCTTGCCCTTCGCGCCGGCCGCCAGCAGCACCGCGCCCATCGACGCCGCCTGCCCGATACAGATCGTCGACACCGGCGGCTTCACGTATTGCATGGTGTCGAAGATCGCGAGGCCCGCCGTCACCGAGCCGCCCGGCGAGTTGATGTACAGGTTGATGTCCTTGTCGGGATCCGAGGACTCCAGGAACAACAGCTGCGCGATGATGATGTTCGCGACGTCGTCGTCGATCTCCGTGCCCAGCATGATGATGCGGTCTTTCAGGAGCCGGCTGTAGATGTCGTAGCCCTGCTCGCCGCGGTGGGTCTGCTCGACGACATACGGGACTGGCATGTACGGCATGGCGGTCTCCTTCGAACGACGACGACGGGTGTCAGCTGAACGTGGCGTGCTGGCGCACCAGCGCCATCGCCTTCTCTTCGATGATCCGGACCTTCAGGTTCTCGACGCTCTCACCGGTCCCGTAGCGGGCCTTCACCTGCGCCAGCGGGGTGCCTGTCTCTTTCGCGATCTCTTCGTACCTGGCGTCGAAGTCGGCCTCGGCCGCCGACAGGTTCTCGGCCTTGCCGAGCGCCTCGAGCAACAGCGAGCCGCGGACCTCCACTTCGGCGCGGGGCCGCATGTCCTGACGCAGCTTGCCCCAGTCGAGGTTGAGCATGCGCGGGTCGACGCCGGAGCGCATGAGCGAGCCCAGCGCGCCGTCGAGCATGTAGTCGATGCCGCGCTCGATCATCGAGTTGGGGCAGTCGAACGGGTTCTTCGCGATGAGGGCCTTGAGCAGATCTTCTCGGGCGTCGGTGTCGGCCCGGCTCTTCGCGCCGCGCTCGAGATCGGTCTTCACGCGGGTCTTGAGCGCGTCCACCGAGTCGGCGCCCTGGCTCTTCGCGAACTCGTCGTCGAGGACCGGCAGCTTGCGCTCCTTGAGCTCCTTGAGCGTGACCGTGAAGCTCGCCGCCTGGCCCTTCACCTCTTCGACGCGGTAGTCGGCGGGGAAGGCGTAGTCGAAGGTCTTCTGCTCGCCGAGCTTCATGCCCTCGAGCTGCGGCAGGTTGCCCTGCACGAGCTCTCCTTCGGCGACCTCGACCGTGACGTTGCGGCCCGTGTTGCCGGGGAACGGCTGGCCACCCTTCGTCGCGTCGAAGTCGATGACCGCCGTGTCGCCCGTCTTCGCCTCGTCACGGCCCGAGACGGCCTCGTGGCTCGCGCGCGACTCGCGGAGGCGATCGATCTGCTCCGTCACCTTCGCGTCGTCGATCGCCGTGTCGATCTTCTTGAGCACCAGGCCCTTGAACTCCTTCACCGCCACCTCGGGCTTCACCTCGAGGCGCGCCGTGAACATGTAGGCCGCGTTCGGGGTCAGCTTGCCGCCCGTGTAGAACGGCTCGCCCACCGCCTTGACGTCGTGCTCCTTGATGGCGTCGATGGTGGCGCGGGCCTGCACGCGCTTGACGACGTCGGCCTCGACCTCGGTGCGGAACTTCTGCTCGAGGATTCGCCGGGGCACCTTTCCGGGCCGGAAGCCGGGCAGCTTCACCTGCTGAGAGAGCTGCGCGTACGCGGACGACAGCTCCTGGTTGACGATCTGCGCGTCGACTTCAATCGACAGCCGCTTCTCGATGGACGACACGGACTCGACCTGGACCTTCATGGGTGCTTCCTCGGGGAAAGTGACGAAGCCGTCGCCTGTAACGGAGGCAGCAGATCCGGTCAAAGAGGAAGTAGCCGACACGCTGAAGAGCATCGGTGGCCGTGCGTGCGTTGGCATCACCGCTTCGGACAGGGCCTCCCACGACGGGCAGCCACGCTCACAACGAGAGGCCCAGCATCACGCCGAAGCGCCAGTCTTGACCCGTCAGGCCTGGCCCGCGCTCCACGAAGACACCCACCGCGTCGAGCAGCCCCGCCATCGCCAGCGGAGGCACCGACACCATCGCCTCGACTCGCATCGTCGGGCCCAGCCGGAACAGCCCCGGCGCGAGCGGAGCGTCCTTCACGGTGAACGCCCCGACGCCGAGGCTCGCCTGAAGCCACCCATGGACGAGCGGCGCACGAATCGACGGGCTGTCGGGATCGAACACCGCGTAGCCCAGCCGAACCGCGAGCCCGCCGGAGCAGACCGACTCCGCTTGCCGTTCCGCAAACGCGCCACGGAGCCCCGCCGCCACGGTCACGCCATCGTGCGCGTCGGCGTTGCGGAGGAGCACGTGCTGCGCGAGCACCTGCGCTTCACCACCGAACCCCCCGCCGCTCCGGGTCAGCGCCACCACGCCCGTCGCTGGCAGCCACGAAGGGGTTGACGCAAGCGCCAGCACCACCACCGCGAGGGGGGCCATGTGAAACTTCAACTCTGCCCCAGGACCTTCCATTCCGAATTGACGGCTGTGGGCAGGGCGGGACTCGAACCCGCACGCCTTTCGGCACGGGATTCTAAGCCCCGCGCGGCTACCAGTTACGCCACCTGCCCGGCGCGTCGACGCGTACCACGACTTCCAAAGCGAAACGGCCGGCGCCCTCTCGAGTCACCGGCCGTTTCGTTGCTGTGAGAGCGGAAGGAATCGAACCTTCAACCTATGGATTAAGAGTCCATTGCTCTGCCAATTGAGCTACGCTCCCGTCGTTGCGGGCGGCGGCAGATACGTCACTCCAACGCGCCCTGTCAATCATGTTCTAGGCCGGTTCCGCGACCGCCGCCGCCCCCTCGGTCACTCCAGGTCTGGGCGCTTCTGGCGCCGGTCTCGTGAGCAACCACACCCCCACCGCGAACAGCCCCACCACGATGAACTGCGCCGGGGTGAGGCCTGCGTAGCGACGGTCGACGTACGAGAGATCTGACGCGCGCAGGAAGTCGAGGAAGAAGCGGCAGCCGGAGTACCCCACCGCGAGCAGGCCCATGAGCCGTCCTTGCCTGGGCCGCGTGCGCGCCACCAGGTACAGCACCGCCGACAGACCGAGCAGCACGAACATGTCGTAGAGCCCGAGGTCGTGCCGGGGCCCGCCGGGGAAGTCGACCGCGAGCAAGAAGTCGGTCTTCACGCCCTTGTGGTCGTGCACCAGGAAGCAACCAAAGCGAGCGATGGCCCAGCCCGGTGCCGCGCCCAACGCCAGCGCGTCGAGGTACGGACCCACCGGCTGCTTGATGCGCCGGAAGTAGACGAAGATCCCGATGAGCGCGCCGAGCACGCCGCCCATCGACGAGAGGCCCTCCCAGAAGCGCAGGATGAGGAACGGATCCTTCAAGGTCAGCTCTTCCGGGTGATACCCAAAGAGGTGCAGAAAATGCCCACCGTAGAGGCCGAAGATCACCGCCCAGGTGACGACGCCCTTGAGCGGCTCATCGTCGCCAGGTGAGTACCTGCGAGCCGCTCGCGCTGCGAGCACCGCGCCCACCCCGACGCCAATCGTCGATAGCACGCCGAAGATGTCGATCTTCTGACCCAGCGGCAGGTGGAGCTGAGGCAGTTCCCAGTACGGCAGCATGCGCGCCTCCTACCAGCGGCAGGTCGTCGAAACCCCGGCCTTCGTTGGGAATTCCAGGACCCGGAAATAGTCAGGTTGACTCTTCTTTTTCCGCCGTTAGAGTCTGTATGACTCATTTCCCGGGAGCACGACATGATCCGATACCTGAAGGCGGCGCCGACGACGTGGGTGATGCAGTTCAAGGGGAGCGTCCTCACGCGCGAAGGCGCAGGCCTCTCGTTCTTCTATTGGGAGCCGACGACCACCATCGTCCAGGTGCCCATGGCGAGCGTCGACGTACCGTTCGCCTTCACCGAGGTGACGCAGGACTTCCAGCAGGTGACGGTGCAGGGACAGCTCACGTTCCGCGTGGCCGAGCCGAAGAAACTCGCGACGCTGATGGACTACTCGGTGACCGCTGGCGGCGCGTACCGCAGCGACGATCCGCAGAAGCTCACCGAGCGGCTCGTCTACGCGGCGCAGATCCTCACCCGCACCTCGCTCCAGCAGTGGGGGCTGCGCGAAGGGCTCACCCGCTCCGAGATGCTGGAGAAGGCGGTCCTCGCCGGGCTGCGGAGCGCCGAGGTGGTGCAGATGCTCGGCGTCGAGGTGCTGCAGGTCGCGGTGCTGTCGGTCCGTCCCACACCCGAGATGGCGCGGGCGCTCGAGGCCGAGGCGCGCGAGGGGCTTCAGCGGCAGAGCGACGGCGCGATCTACGAACGGCGAAACGCGGCGGTCGAGCAGGAGCGCCGCGTGAAGCAGTCCGAGCTCGAGACCGAGATCATGGTCGAGCAGAAGCGCCGGCACATTCGCGAGACGAAGATGGCCGCGGACATCGCGATGGAGAAGGAGCGCGAGAAGCTGCTGGAGCAGAAGGCCGCCAACGAGCGCACGCTGGCCGACGCGCAGGCCTACACGCTCTCCAGGACGCTCGGGCCGATTCGCGAGCTGGACTCCAAGACGCTCCAGGCCCTGTCGCAGAGCCGCATGGATCCCGCGTCGCTCATCGCGGTCGCCTTCCGGGAGCTGGCTGAGAACGCCGAAAAGATAGGTGAGCTCAACATGAGCCCCGATCTCCTCCGCTCGCTCATGCAGCCAGCGCTGCCGAACGGAAAGTGAGGGACAGGCCATGTTCGAAAAGCTCGTGCTGGTGACACGCAAGACCCGGCTGCAGGGCCTCATCGAGCGGTTCAACACGCGCGCCCAGGCGAAATTCTACCTGGAGCACGCGGGGCTCGACTTCGCCGACTATGCCGCCGAGGACGACACCTACCACGCCGCCCTCGACACGCTGGAGGCGGGGCTCGAGGTGGGCCTGCCGGTGCAGCGGCTCGATCGGTCGTTGCTGGCGACGTACCACTTCGGGCCCGGCGACCTCGTC
>JBILEB010000240.1:0-8024 GCA_044352295.1 Myxococcaceae bacterium | reverse complement strand
CACCACCCGAATGCCGGCGAAGAGGGAGTTCGTCTTGATGAACCGGCACAGCTCCTCACCGTTGATGCCGGGCATGTTGACGTCGAGCAGCACGAGATCAGGCCGCGTCTTCTTCTTGAGGATGATCCTCGTCGCGGCGTCGGCGCCGTTGGCGGTCATCACCTCGTGACCCTTGGCTTCGAGCTCGGCCTTCAGCAGGCGGACCGTGGGCTCGCTGTCATCGACCACCAGCACACGGTGCTTGACGACCTGCGTGCCGTCGAGCGCGTCGCGAATCGTCTCGACCGCGGCCTCGAGGCCCTGCGACTTGGCGACGTACCCATCGGCGCCGGAGTGCTTCGTCTTCTCGATCAGCTCCTGCTCGGGCAGATCGGAGTAGAGGAAGAGCTTCGCAGCGAGCTTTCGCTGCACCCGGAGGAACTCGACGACGTCGTCGCCGTACATCTCGGGCATATTCACGTCGACCAGCACCACGTCGTACCGGTTCGCGTCAAGTCGTGCGTCGAGGCTGGCGAGGTCGGTCACGGCGTCCACGCCGATGCCCGCGGCCGTCAACGCCTCGGAAATCAGCTGCACCGTCATCAGGCTGTCATCAATGACCAGGACGCGCGCTGCCATGTGAAGAGACTCCCTTAGCAGAGTTCTTGACCGACTCCTCCACGCATTTCGATACTGGCCCACCTCGCCGTGCAACCCACTCCCCTCCAGCGCGCGCTCGCCGAAGCGCCCGAGAAGGCCCGCGCCCAGGCCGCGCGCCCCGACGAAGAGTTCTTCGTCTTCCGCCTCGGCGAGCTGACGCTGGCCGTTCTCTCAGGGCAGGTGCGCGAGGTGGCGCGGCTGTCGCCCATGACGCCGCTGCCTCGCGCGCCGTCATTTCTCCTCGGGGTGGTTGGCAACCGCGGCCAGGTGATTCCCGTCGTCGATCTGTTGCGCTTCCTCCAGCAAGGGGAGTCGAAGGTGGTGCGGGGCGCGCGCATCTTCGTCGGTGAGTCCAACGGCCTGCTCGTCGCCTTCCTCGCCGACACCGTCATCGGGCTACGGCGCATCTTCGTGGCCGACAAGCTGCCGCCGCCCTCGGGTGGCGGCGCGGCCTCGGAGTTCCTCACCGGCGTCGTGCAGCACCGCGAGCTGGGCACCTTGAGCCTGCTGGATCTCTCCCGGGTGCTGCAGAACGCGCGCGGCGCGGTGGTGCGCCGGTGATCGACCACGTCGACATCGTGGTGTTCGAGATTGGCGGGCACCGCTACGGCGCCGACATGACCCAGGTGCGCCGAATCGACCGTGCCGACGTCGACGCCAGCGTGGGCGCTCCGCTCGGGCCCCCGACGGAGGGCCGTCGTTCTCTCGTCTTTTCGCCCGACGGCGAGCGCGAGCTGCACCTCGCGATCGACGTCATCCTCGGGGTCCACACCGTGTCCCGTGACGACTTGAGGCGCCTGCCTGTCGCCGTCGGCCCGACCCCCTTCGTCATCGGCGTCTGGCTCGACCGCAACGAGACCGTGCTGCTCGTCGATCTCCACTCCACCAACCCCTTCCGTCCCACCGAGGCCACGCATGCCTGAACCGACCCCCACGCCCCCGAAGAAGCCGAAGAAGGCCGCGCCCATTTCCGGCGCGTCGATCAAGGCCCTCGTGGCGACGCTCGAAGATCTCTCCGGCGGCCGCTTCGAGGCCCGCGTCGACATCGGCGCCCTGACCGGCGAGGCCGCCGAGGCCGGGCGCCTCGTGAACCTGCTGATGGAGCGCGTCCAGAGCCGCGTCGCCGACTCCGAGCTGCGCAAGGAGCGCTCCCAGGTGGTGGTCGAGCAGGCGATCGACGGCCTCAACGCGCTGGTGCGCCAAGGGGAGCTCGCGGCGTTCCAGGCCCGCACCGACGATGTCGTCCTCGCACCGCTGCTCGACGGGTTCTCGAAGGTCATCGACACGCTGCGCACCTTCGTGCGGGAGATCAACGAGGCCGCGCTGCGCCTGTCCTCGTCCGCCAACGAGGTGCTGGCCGCCTCGACCCAGCACGAGTCGTCGTCCACCGAGCAGGCCGCGGCGATTCACGAGACGACCGCCACGATGGAGGAGCTCAAGCACGCCTCCGCGCAGATCGCCGAGAACGCCGGCGCCGTGGCCCGCGTCGCCGAAGAGACCCTCAACTCGGCCCGCTCCGGACGGGGCGCCATCGCCGAGTTCATCCAGGCGATGCAGCAGATCCGCGCCGACGGCGTCGCGGTGAGTGAGTCCATCACCAAGCTGCTCCGCCGGGTCGAGCGCATCGGCACCGTCGTCGAGGTGATCGACGAGATCGCCGACCGCTCCGACCTGCTCGCGCACAACGCTGCCCTCGAAGGCAGCCGCGCCGGTGAGGCGGGCAAGGGCTTCTCCATCGTCGCCGCCGAGATGCGCCGCCTTGCGGAGAACGTCCTGGACTCGACCAAGGAGATCAAGAACCTCATCACCGAGATCCGCGAGGCCACCGCCGCCGCCGCGGCCGCCGCCGAGGCCTCCCGCCAGGCGACCGACGCCGGTGAGCGGCTCGGCAGCGTTGCGGCCAGTGCGGTCGAGGGAATCCTCTCGGGCGTCCAGGAGACGAGTGACGCCGCCCGCGTCATCAACCTCGCCACCCAGCAGCAGCGCACCGCCACCGAGCAAGTCGTCGCGTCGATGGGCGAGATCGAAGAAGTCACCCGTCAGACGACCCAGGCCTCGAAGCAGGCCACGGGCGCCGCCGCCGAGCTCACCCAGCTCGCGGGCCGGCTGTCGGAGCTCATCAAGCGCTTCAAAGCCGACTGACGCCCACCCGTGGATACCGAGGCCCTCAAGAAGTCACTTCTGACGAAGTTCGTCGAGGTGACCAACGACAGGTTGCAGGCGATCCAGCTCGGGGTGCTCGAGCTGGAGAAGCCGGACGGGGCCCGTGCGGCCGAGAACGTCGCGCGCGAGCTGCACACGATGAAGGGCGAGGCCCGCATGCTCGGCCTGCCCGCCGTCGGACAGGTGGCCCACGCCTGCGAAGACCTGCTCAAGGCGTGGACGGAGAAGAAAGTCGACGCGCGCACCGCGACCGATCTGTTGCTGCACGCGTGCGACGCCGTCTCGGATCTGCTCGAGGACGCGACGGGGGCCAGGGAAGGCACGCCGGCCTCGTCCGAGATCGTTCAGAAGCTGACGCAGACGGCCGGCACGCCGGTGCCGCCGCTCAAGCCGCCCCCGTCCGCGTTTCGCAAGCCGAGGGCCTCGGCTCCCGGTGCACCACAGCCCGTCGCCCCGCCGCCCTCAGTCCCAAAGCCCCCGCCATCGGTGCCCACGCCCGTCCCTGCGCCAAGCTCGCCCAGCGCCACGGTCCGCGCTGACGAGCGTCCCGGCTTCGAAGAGTCCATCGAGAAGAAGACGGCGGCCGCGGACCGCAGCATTCGCGTGAACGTCGAGGTGCTCGACGCCGTGGGTCTCCTCGCGGGCGACCTGCTCGTCGAGAGCGCGCGCAGTGAGCTGAGCGGCGAAGAGCTCCAGGGCCTGTTCAACCGCTTCGCCCGGCTCGGTGAGGGGCTCCTGCGGTTGTCGGAAGGCGCCGAGTTGGAAGAGGCCGAGCGCAAGCGCCTGCACGTGCTCGAGAGCGACTTCTCCCTGCTTCGTGATGACGCCTTCCGCTTCGTCCGGCACCACTCCGATGGGCTCAACACGCTCAACAGCAGCCTCACGCAGCTGGCCGATCACGTGGCCGACGCGCGCCTGGTGCCGCTGTCCTCGGTGTTCGAGGCCTTCCCCCGGGCCGTGCGCGAGCTCGCCAACTCGCAGGGCAAGCACATCGAGCTGCACGTGGAGAACACCAGCGCGGGCGTCGATCGGTCGATGGTGGCCGACGTGCGCGACGCGCTGATCCACCTCATCCGCAACGCGGTCGATCACGGCATCGAGTCGCCCGAGCTGCGCGAAACGCTCGGCAAGCCCGAGGTGGGCCGGGTGTCGCTGAAAGCCCGCGCCGATGGCGACATGCTGGCGGTCGAGATCGAAGACGATGGGCGAGGCATCGACCCGGGGAAGCTGCGCGACGCGGCGGTGCGCAAAGGCGTCATCACGCAGGTCCAGGCCAGCGCGCTCTCGGAGCGCGAGTCCCTCGACCTCATCTTCAAGGCGGGCTTCTCGACCAGGGAGCAGGTGAGCGAGGTGTCAGGCCGCGGCGTCGGCATGGACGTCGTCAAGCGCAAGGTCGAGGCGCTCGGAGGCTCGGTGTCGGTGACGAGCCGCATCGGCCGGAGCACCAGCGTGGCCCTGCGCCTGCCACAGTCACTCGCCCTGATGCGGGTGCTGCTGGTGCGCCTGGGCGACGATGTCTACGGAATGCCCGCGGCCGACGTCGAAGCGGTCGCGCGCTTCTCGCCCGGGGATCGGCTCGAGGTGTTCGGCACGCTCGCCGTCATGCACCGCGGCATGCCCATTGCCTTCACCGCGCTAGGACCCCTCCTCGGACTCAATGGCGGTCCACGGTTCGAGCGGCCTCCGTGCGTGGTGGTGCGCTTCGGGGATGAACGCGCCGCGCTGGTGGTGGACGGCTTCGTCGACGAGCGTGAGGTCGCCGTGAAGCCGATCGGCGGCGACTTCCTCAAGGGCGCGCCGTTCATCGCGGGCTCCGCGGCGCTGGAAGATGGCCGCATCGCGGTGCTGCTGCACGTGCCGGATCTGATGGCCGAGATCCGCAAGCTGGCCCGGCCCGTCGAGACGCAGGCGTCCAAGCGGCTCAAGGTGCTCCTCGTCGACGACAGCCCCATCGCGCGCGCGACCGAGTCGGCGCTGGTGCGCGCGCTGGGCCACGAGGTCGAGGAGGCGCAGGACGGTGAGCAGGCCTGGGAGCAGCTCCAGCGCAGCAGCCAGTACGATCTCATCCTCACCGACGTGCAGATGCCGCGCCTCGACGGCTTCGCCCTCACGCGCCGCATCAAGAACCACCCCGATCTCGCGCGGCTGCCCGTCGTCATCCTCTCCTCGCTCGCCTCGCCCGAAGACAAGCGACGTGGCCTCGACGCGGGCGCCGACGCCTACCTCGTCAAGGGTGAACTCGGGGTCGAGAGCCTCGCCCTCGCGGTGGATCGGTTGACGTGACGGCCGTGGAGGGACGACGAGCGTGACGACGAAGCTCAAGGTCCTCCTCGTAGAGACGGCGCCCCTGCTGGGGCTGCGCCTGGGTCCGCTCTTCGGCCGTAAGCTCGAGCGGGTCGGAGGGCCGGTCAGCGCGGCGGGCCTCGTCTCGGCGGTTCGCGACCACGAGCCGGGCCTGGTGCTGGTCCGCGTCGATGGGCCGTCGTCGGAGCTGACGCGGGCGATCGAGCTGACGATGGCCGAAGACCCCGTGCCCCTGCTGCTCCTGGCGCCGCCCGGAGCACCTCGGCAGGCCGCGATGGCGTTGCTCTCGGCCGGCGCGCTGGACGTACTCCCCTTGCCCACCGAGCTCGACGCAGCGGCGGTCGCCTCGCTCGAGAAGACGCTGCTGCTGGTGTCGACCGTGGCGGTCGTGAAGCACCCGCGCGGGCGCAAGAAGCGCACCTCGGCCCGATTGCCCGCGGTGCGGCCGACGCACCCGGTGGTTGCGATCGCGGCGTCGCTCGGAGGCCCGAAAGCGCTCGCCACGGTGCTCGCCGGCATTCCCCGGACCTTCGGTGCGCCCATCTGCATCTGCCAGCACATCACCCCGGGCTTCACGGACGATCTCGCGCGCTGGCTTGGCTCCGAGACGGGCCACAAGGTGCACGAGGCCTCGGAGGGCCAGCCGCTGTCGCCTGGCCAGGTCTACGTTGCGCCCTCCGACGTGCACCTCACCGTCACCGCGGCCGGTACGGCGAGGCTGGAGTCTGGGGCGCCGGTGGGTGGATTCCTCCCCTCGTGCGACGTGCTGCTCAAGAGCGTGGCGATCGCATTCAGTGATCGCGCCATCGGTGTCGTGCTCACCGGAATGGGCCGTGACGGCGCCAGGGGCCTCAAGGAGATCCGTCACCGTGGCGGTCACACCATCGCCCAGGACGAAGGCTCGAGCGTGGTGTGGGGCATGCCGAGGGAAGCGGTCGCGCTCGGCGGCGCCGAGAAGGTGTTGCCGCTCGATCAGATCGCCGCGCAGCTCGTCTCGTGGGTGCCCACCCGATGACCGGCGAACGTGGCAGCATCGAGCGTGGGGCGCTGGAGCAGCTCGCCGCGCTCCTGCTCGAGCGCGCGGGCCTGAAGATCACGCCGGACGGATACATGGGGCTGCGGCTCGCCCTCCAGGCCCGCATGCCCGCGCTGGGGCTCGATGACGCGGCCGAGTACGTGCGCCGGCTCAAGCAGCTCGCGGGCGAACATGAACTGCGCGCGCTGTTGCCCCTCGTCACGGTGGGCAAGACGGAGTTCTTCCGCGACTCGCGCCAGTTCGCCTCGTTCGAGACCGTCGTCTTCCCCGAGCTGCTCAAGCACGCGCGGCGCGAGGCGAGACCGGTGCGGGCGTGGTCGGCCGGCTGTGCGACCGGTGAGGAGCCCTACAGCATCGCCATGGTGGCGCTCGATCGGGGCGCGTTGCCCAACGAGCTCGACTGCTGGGCGACCGATCTCAACCCGGTCGCCGTCGAGAACGCCTCCAGGGGCCGCTACGCCATTCGCCGGCTCCTCGGCGTGAGCGAACCGCGGCTGGCCCGCTACTTCACGCTCGTCGACGGGCATTACGAGGTGTCGCCCCAGCTGCACGACATGGTGCGCTTCGAGCCACACAACCTGGCCGCGCCCATCTGGTCGCAGGTGCGGCCGCAGTCGATGGATCTGATCTTCTGCCGCAACGTCATCATCTACTTCGATCAACCCACCATCCTCGCGGTCATGGACCGATTCTACGACTCGCTGCGGCCGGGTGGCTGGCTGTTCCTCGGCTACTCCGAGAGCCTGTTCCGCCTGCCGACGCGCTTCGAGATGATCGGGGTCGGCGGGGTCTTCATCTACCGGCGGCCCATGCGGCCCGGCAGTGGCCCGCTCCCCGAATCGGCCCGACCGGTGGAGACCCGCCCGACCCGGCCCGTACCGAAGGCGACCGAGCGCCCCACGCCGAAGACGCTCCCGCCGGTGGTGGGCTTGAGCCTGCCGAAGTCCACCACGTCGATGCCCTCGCCCGTCGCGCCGCCGAAGCCCGTTCCGACGCCAGGCACCGGCACGCCCGTCGAGCGGCTCGCGCAGATCGTTCACGACATCGAGGCGGGCGACTTCCCACGCGCGCTCCGGCTGGCCCACCAGCTGGTGGAAGACACTCCCGACGATCTCACCGCGCGCGTGACGCTGGGCAACGTCTACGCGCTGATGGGCAACATCGACGAGGCCCGCGAGGCGTACCAGGCGGCGCTCTCCCGAGAGCCGCTCTCGGTCGAGGCGCGGCTCTACCTTGGCATCGCGGCGCTCCAGGCTGGAGAGCCCGACGTCGCCAGAGTCGAGTTCACCCGCGCGCTGTTCCTCGAGCCGACCCTGGCCGTCGGTCACTACCTGCTGGCCCAGGTGCACGAGCGGCGGGGCAATCCCGAGGCAGCGCGCCGCTGTTACCGCAACGCCATCGCGCAGCGCAAGGGGCCGCCGCATGCGTTGCTGGGCCACTTCCCCGACCTGCCGACCTCGAACGAGGCCATCGCGCAGGCCGCCCAGTATCGGCTCGCAGCCCTGTCGGAGCGCTGACCGCCAGCGTGTGCTGACCCGCCCGGACTTTCGTGGCAGACAGCGCCGCATGGCGAACACGTCGACGTCGAGTTCGGTGCTCAAGGCCGATTGGGTGTGGATGGACGGGGCCCTGGTACCGTGGGGTGAGGCGCAGGTGCACGTGATGACGCACGCGCTGCACTACGGCCTGGGCGTCTTCGAGGGCATTCGGGCGTACAAGACGAAGGACGGCCGCATCGCGATCTTCCGGCTGCGGGAGCACATTCGCCGCTTCCTCGACTCGGCGCACATCATCATGCTGAAGCTGCCGTACACCGAGGACGAGCTGGTCCAGGCCTGCATCGACGTGCTGGCCAAACAGGCGGACAAGTTCCCCAACGGCG
>JBILEB010000239.1:0-8042 GCA_044352295.1 Myxococcaceae bacterium | reverse complement strand
TCGCTGACCTGGGGGCAACCTCTTTACTGAGCCACGTGGTTGAGGGCCCTCATTCTGCCCGCGCGGTGTGCGCCACCAGAGTGGTGGCCGGGGTCAGTCCGACCACGTCGTCGCCCTCCGTGTCCAATTCGCTCAGACGCTCAACTGATCGAACCGTTCGTGAGGGCTGATCGTGGCGCTATCCACGTACCGCCCATCGCACCTTCGAGCTCCGTCGACACTCGCCCCCTCATCCCGTTTCGCGCTTTCTTCTTCTTCTTCCCTCGTCGACGGGTGCGAGGTAGAGCGCCTCGAGGTCGGACGATGACTCCCGGAGGCGAAGAATGGCAATCACCAGAAGCGCATGTTTCCCACTCCTGATGAGCGGTGTCCTCGCCGCCTGCAAAGCCGACGATTTGAGTGAGCAGAACGTCACATCGATCTCGGCCGGAGACGGAACCGAGAGAGTGATGCACTCGTTCGACGCTGAGCTACTCACGCTGAGTTGCGAAGGCTACTGCGGCCTGATTGAGCTGAGTGAGGACGAGGTCATTTCCACATGTGATCAAGGGGCCCGGCAGAACGTCGAGCTCGAGCTCACGTTCGATGGCGGAGCGGCGACTTTGGATGTTCGCAGCAGCGCGTACGTCAGCCGACTCGAGGGCGCCGCATTCCTCGACGGCAGCTTCGACGTTGGAGGCATTCGGAGCGTACGCGGCGGCATGAGCTCGTTCTCCCGATTTCGCGGAAGAGTGAGCGGGCAGGGCCCTCAGGTGCCGGAGCAATGGGTGATGCGCACGGCGATCGATCACGTTGCCAATGCAGCTCCCTGCGTCGCCACGTTTCAAGTCACGCGTCGATAGCGGAACCTCGTGAGCCCCGTGAACGCGCCCATGTAGACACACGCCGGAGACCTGCGCGCCTTGGGATCAAGAAAGCACACGAGGTCGGGTTCGCCCGCTTCGCGGACACGTGTCACCCCCCAGGGGGTCCATTCGACCCACTTTTCGGAGAAGAGCAGCCATGCCCACCGCCACTCCGGTTTCGGAGTCCTTCTTTGAGTCACGTCTGCCCGTGGTCGCGAACCTCCTCGCGCAATCAACGCGCGGCTCGGCGGAGCACGACATCCTTGCATGGTACAGGGCGGAGTTGGAGGCGCTTCGGACAGATGGGATCGTGCGGCTTGAGACGTCCGACGGAGAGGCGTGGGCATCGCCTCGGCTCGCAGCAGCGGTTGCTTGTCTTGAACACAAGACTGTCGATGAGATGCGTGCCCGCGCGCGAGCGTGGGAGGTCGAATCGGGCAACGCCAACAGCCTGGCGCACCGTTCACTTGAAGTGTTGATTCGCCGTGTGTCGGGGAGTGGTCGCAGACGTGGGCGTATGCTTGTTCGTCGCCGTCGGCTCGTTGAGCTCAATGCGCCGACGATGATGATCGAAGCGGAAACGAGAATGATCGCAGAGCAGGCCGACCTCAGCGGTCTGACCTGTGGCTTTGACTGGACAGCAAGCCTGGGGCGGATTCCCGCCGACGGCAGCACGTTCGAGTGCTGGCCTGAGGCTGCGCGGAAGCGTTTGGAGACTCTTACCGAACTCTCCGCGCGCGACGTCCCCGGCTGGGTTTACAGCGAACTCATGCGCGCTCAAGAAGCGGGAGCGGTGGGTGTCGTCGCTCGACTTGGATGGTCGTCGCAGGTCTCGGCGAGTGATGCGAAGGTGCTCCTCGAGACGCTTGGCATTTCTGCCGAGTGCCTCCAGAGCTGCCAAGAAACGATTGATGTCGATGCATCAGGCGTCTTCGAGCCCATCGTTGGTCCTCTGCTTGTCGCTGCAATGCTTGCGCATCAGAACGGCGTTGCATTCGTTTCGAGTGGGTGGGCGCTCTTGTTGCTGCGTGGAGAGGACGCGCTTGCAGCGTTGGAGGCACGTTGGGCGAAGATCTCGGATGCTCCTCTTGAGACGTGGCGCAGGGGTGTTCCTGGTCCTCATCCAGTCCGGGTCGGAATGCTGGAATTGATGCCAGAGGGGCACTGGGAGATCTCGGTCGAAGCCGTGAAGGCCTTTCATCAGGAGTCGAGGCGCCAGGTCGAGGCGCAACGCAGTGCCGTTGCGATGGAGCTTGTCCGTCAGGAACGGGTGACGAAGCTCGCCGACGCAATTGCGGTGGTCGAGAACGCGGGCGCAAGATTCCCACCACTGTCTGCCGTACTCACCAGGGAGGTAGAAGCCCTTCGCGACCTGTGCCTTGCTCGGTCGTGTGGCGAGCCGATGTTCAGCCCGCTCGACCTTCGCGGTCGCATGCTCTTCGCGCATTTGCCACCCGTCGACTGGTCACTCCGACGGGCCCAAAAGCCCCTCGCTCCTGAGCCGCACCCTGTGCTCTTCGACCTTCTCTACCTTCCGCCCAAAGACCTGGGTGAGCGCCTGTCGCGGCATGATTTCTCGCTCTGGCAACCTCTGATCGAGGGAATTCTCGAGGGCGCCGTTCCACCAGCACCCCAGGAGTTTGTGCGTATGCTCCTCGCGTCCAATCCCGACCCGGAACACTGGGCCAGGATGGCCGGGACAGCTGGCCAGGTCGCAAACATGGGGGGAGCCATGTTTGCGCGGCGGACTGAAGAGAAGTTTGCTCAATGGCTCCTTGCCAATGCAGCGACCCACCTCTCGCCGGCTGAACTGCGGCGTATGCGTTTGGACGCGATCGAAAACCGACCAGAACCTTCTGTGCTTGCCGATGTACAGGCCCTGTTTCAGGAGTCGCTGGCCGGCGAGACGGATGACGACTTTTGCATGCGGGTCGCGCTCGTCTGGGCGGCACGTGCGCTGGAGATGGGGCAGTGGGCTGAGGCAGAGGTTGCCGCCACCAAAGCCATGTCCATGATCGCAACCGAAGACAGCCCCGAGGACGAACTCCTCAAGCAGCTTTTTCCCAGGCCCGCGTGGATGTCTGGTCTCCCTCACCGCCTTTTGGGCGCAGCCGCCTTGGGTTCAGGCAGGGTAGACGATGCCTTCGCACAGTTCCGGCTCGGTTTTGCGAGCGGGGGTAGCAACGTGCTTTCCACCAAGCGCTTCTTGAACAGCTTTCCTGAAGACCCGCTGAATGAGGCGCTTCTCGAAGTGGGATTCCTGGCGCAGTCTGCTTCAGCCACAGACACGACATGGCGCGAGACGATTGAGGGCCTCGCGCGGGTGCATCCTGAGGGCGATCGAATCCGCAGTTGCCAGGACAAGCTGCTCAAGAGCGCCAAGTGACGGGCAGCCGAGCCTGAAGCAGCATGAATCCGTACATCACCGGACCTGATCAGGAGTCGATCGCAGACGATCGAAGTCATCGCTGCGGGTCAGCAGCATCCGCTCGACGACGAACTCGACCCGCGTGTTCGAGCCCAACACCGCGTTGAGCCAGGGCACCGCTGCGGCCGATGGCGGACCCTCGGAGTTCGAGCTGATCGCCAAAGCCCGGGAGTCGGTGGTGTTCTTCGAGGTGCGTCAACGCGACGCTGCACACAGCTCACCGCCCGCAGCAGAGGCGTGTCAGGGCTGAGGAGTACACGCTTCGCCGTGGGCGAGGAGCGGCGGCGGGTACCGGAGACGTCGGTGGTGCGGAGGGCCTTCGACGACGGCTGGCCGCGCGTGTGCGACTCGGTACCGCAGCGGGTGAAGCGGGAAGCCAGTGCGTACCAGCGCTGTGGAGACGTGCGGTACGGCTTCTCCGAGGTGACGTGGGAGGGCTGTGAGGCGACACGGCTGGTGGCCTTCTGCTGCAAGGGCCGCGGCTGGTGTCCCTCGTGCACCAACCGCCGCGCCGTCGAGACGGGCCTGCGCGTCGCGGCGCTGCTGCCTCATGTCGGCCATCGCCAGTGGACGATGAGTCTTCCCTTCGCGCTGCGCTTCCTGGTGGTGAAGCGGCCGGTGTTGCTGAAGCGCCTCGAGGTGTCTCTGGTGCGCGCGGTGTGGCGATGGCAACGCAGAGAGGCCAGGCGCCTGGGCATGTCGGGCCCGCTGCGAGGAGGTGCCGTCGTCTTCACCCAGTGGTTCGGCTCCAGCCTTCAAGTCACGCCGCACCTGCATGCCCTGGTAGCCGAGGCGCAGTGGGCGAGTGGTGGCACCGTCGTGCACCTGCCTCCACCGTCGGACGACGACGTCGCGGGCATTCTGGCGAGGGTGCTGAGGCAGGCGAAGCAGGACTTCGTCGACGCCGACGCCGCGTGGCCCGAGGACGAGTACGAGACTGGCCAGCTCCAGTGTCTGCAGCGGCCGCTGGGCCTGGCACTCCCGCCCACGCCGAGACGTCGCCGCGTCGCCGTCGCGCATGGCTTCTCGCTGCACGCTGACACGGCTGTGCATGGCAATGACAGGCAGGGCCTCGAGCGACTGGCACGGTACGGCGCACGCGGCCCCGTGGCCGAGTCGCGGCTCAAGTCGCTCGCTGACGGACGGTACGAGTACACGCCCAAGAAGGGAGTCTCCTTCACCTTCACCGCCCAGCAGCTCGTCCGCCGTCTCGTGTCTCTGGTGCCTCCGGCCAAGACTCACCTCACCAGCTTCCACGGCGTCTACGCACCTCACGCCGCGCTGAGGCCAGTCGTCACCTCTCCGCCACCGCCAGCACCAGTGCCGTCGCCGAAGCCGAAGCCGAAGCAGCGTCGTGCCACCCGTCGCCTCGACTGGGCCGCGCTTCACCAACACACCTTCTCCATCGACGTCTTGCGCTGCCCCTCTTGCGGCGGAGGGATAAGGGATTTAAAGCGGAAAACCGAGCGCGAGACCCTTCATCAAGCCCTGAGTTCGGGCGTTTACCGCTTCACGCGACTCCGAGATTCTTTCCAGCCTCACGGAACTCTTGAAGCTTTATTGGAGCCGCGATGGACGTGCTCGCGCCCGGCATCGGCGAGATCATCGGTGGCAGCCAGCGTGAAGAGCGCCTCGATCTGCTCGACGCGCGCATGCGCAAGATGGGCCTCGACCCTGCGCACTACGGTTGGTACCGCGATCTGCTCCGCTACGGCTCCGTTCCGCACGCCGGCTTCGGGCTCGGCTTCGAGCGTCTCATCGTCTACCTCTGCGGCCTGCAGAACATCCGCGACGCGATTCCGTACCCGCGCGTGCCGGGCTGGGCGCAGTTCTGAGTCAGTCGTGAACTTGCGGGAAGACCGGCGGTCGGTTCTGTTCTCCCGCAGGTGTTCCGCCTTCTCTGCCTGGCGAGCGCGTTCTTCACCGCCTTCTTCGGCGTGGTGGTGCTCGCGCTGGTGATGGAGTCGCTGGGCCTTCAAGCGCGCCTGGGCTGGCTCTGCGTTGGCGCTCCGCTGTTGATCGTCGGCGTCGTGATGGTCGAGACGTGGCTCGTCGAGGCGCTGATGGGCAAACGCTTCGGGCAGCGGCTCTCACGCTTCGTGCTGGGCATCATGAGCGCGGCGGGCGTGTCGGCTGGCGTGATTCCGGCCGGGCTCGCCGACGTGCTGCCGTGGCGGGTTCCCGGGGTGAAGGCGTCGAAGGGCACCGCGTGGATCTACGAAGACGACGACGGTCTCGTGCGCATGGCGAAGAAGCTCGACGACGTGCCTGCGCAGTTCCGTCGAAGAGCGCACCCCGTCGAGTGACTACTCAGGGCAGTAGGTCGGCGCGAAGGTCCCGGTGAGCCGGCCCGCGTCTGGATTCTCGAAGCTGACGTCGAACGTTCCTGCGAGCGAACACGCCTCGAGCGCAGTCAATCGCGCGACACCGCTGGTGGCGAAGCGCGTGCCTCCGTCTTCACTGGCGATCGCGACGATTGCGCTCCGCCCACCATCGGCTCCACTGAGCGTCTGCGCGCTGGCGACGTAGTCACCCGGTCCGTAGACGCCTGACGGATCGAAGAGCGAGAGACCCAGCACGGGGTATCGCTGCGCCTTCGTTCCGCAGCCGAGCGCTTCACTGAGCAGCGAGATATTGATCGACCGCGACTGGACGATGCCTGCATCGTTGTCGACGACCGACTGGAAGTGCTGGAAGGCCGAGCGCACGACGAACGCGCCTTCACCGCTCATCGAGCCAGTACCAGTTCCGCCATCGATGTCACAGCGGGTGCCCGAGTCGGGGAAGTTCGACGGCTCGGTCACGACATGGACGCCACAGGAGAACAGACCAACGACTGCCAACGCCGCGACAGCTCTCGAGATCGTCATGATGGGGCGTTGTGAGCAACTTTGGTGCCCGCTCTTCGCACGGCTGCGGCTCTCACTCGGCGTCAAGCTCTGACGGCCGGTCGGCTCACCTTTTGGGGCGTCGCGAAGCGAAGACATCGGCGGCGCTCCATGAGAAGAACGGCGCGCCGTGAGCGACGAACTCGAAGACGCGCTGAACGATCTCGACGCTGGAAACGAGTCACCCGTCTAGCTGCTGGTGGGCGAGGAGTTTCTCGTTCGAAAAGCCGCCGAGCGCCTGTTGCTCAAGCTCGTTCCCGGTGGAGCGGGCGACCTCAACTGCGTGACCCTCGACGCCGCTGCACCGCGAGAGATCGCCGCCGAGCTCGCCACGTTCCCCATGTTCGGTGGCCGCAAGGTCGTGCTGCTGCGCGACCCCGAGTTCCTCGCGCCGAAGAAGGGCCGCGCCGCGGCGACCTCGTCGAGGACCTTGAGCTTGTAGGCGGCAGTGTACGTGCGACGTCGAGCACGAGCGCTGACCTCGGTGTCAGGCTTGTTCGAGGGGAGGGGGACGACCTGGTTGGCCATGGGCAAGACTTTCACGCCCCATCAGTAATTTCAGGCGGTCGAGGATTCCCACGGTTGTTGGCAGAGGGGGGGCCGAGGTCACTCCCGATGGCACGACAATGCCGGTCAACCTGAGCCAAGTGCGATTTCAGTCTCAAGAAGTGCGAACGATCCTTCCGCGACGGAGCGAATTGACAGAGTGCCTTCGCGCGCCACTCAAGCGGTGCACTAGGATGGACTGGACCGCCAAGTACACCGTAAACGGCATAGCGAGCCCCTGGAAGCCCTGCTATCTGCACCGTGGCTCAGGCCTTGGAGCCGCACTTCTTTAAGGCAATTGCGATGAAACTGCATAGCGCGGGGTCGGCTTCGCCAATGGCCGCTGCCTGGAGAGACGGGACCAGCGAACGCCAACTTACCAGGGCTGCGGACTTGATGGCTGCGCCGCGAACATCAGCACGCGGGTCGGCTAGCCGCTTTTCGATGGCCTCGCGCAACCCGGCGTGATCTTCCTCGTCACAGGCGATTGCAGCCCTAACTAACCAAGGCCGGCCCGTCGACGACATCGCGCAGCGCTAACGCGATGAACTCTTCCGCCGGCAGCAGCATCAGGAATTCGTTTAACTTGGTTGCCACAGAGCGTGCGTGCGCCGCATCGCCCGAGATAACACTTACGAACGAGACATCCGATGAGGGGTCGAACGTGAGGTCAATGGCAGTGTCCTTGCCTCCCTCCTGTTCCCACCGGTCTACGGTCATGTCGCCTGCCTTGTCCTGTCTCAGGTAGTAGAAGGGTGCAAGGTCCAATGTGAACAACGAGAAGGCTGCGTCGCCGGTGCGCTTGAGCGCCTGCTCGGGCGTCGCGCCCGCTGAGAACACTAAATTGATCGGCTTAGACATTGGGCGCGGATAAGAGGAACAGAGCGCCTTTTCAAGGGGCGGTCTCGCAGCGCCCCCCCCCAACTTGCTCTTTTGTTCGGGCTCACGGCCCGCTGAACCGCCCGAAACTGGCTCTTTCAGGGCATCGGGTGCAGCGCCGCCGTCAACGCACTCGTCGTCGACCGCGGTGGCCCGGGTGGCACGCTCAGCCCGGCGTATTCGCCGTGATGGCGTTCTCGACGACGATGTGAATCGAGCAGGGTGAGGATCAAGATCGGCTCTTGGGGTGTTTCCGCCCCGGAGGTTTCCGATGAAGCGAGTCCAGTTCAATCCGTCGATCGTCGTCGAGAACGGTGGCACCAGGCTGAAAGAAGAGGAATTTTAAACCGCGAAACTGAGGACTCCTCCAGACGGCCAACGTGATTTCGATAGTTTAGCCTGCCGCACACACCGCTGCGATTGCGCGACGAGATCTTCCGCGTGGTCGGAGTCGAC
>JBILEB010000100.1:0-26183 GCA_044352295.1 Myxococcaceae bacterium | reverse complement strand
CTCGGTGGGCGACACGCTCGAGGTGAAGCGGGCAGCCGAGGTGTTCGCGGATGGCGACAAGACCTACGCGCGCGCAGGTCAGCCGGACGGCCTGGTGCCCGGGCAGGAGCTCTTCATCGTCGGCGCGCCCGGGGCTGATGGACGACGCACGAAGCTGGGCAAGGCGACGGTGATGGAGGTGCAGGGCAAGCTGTCGCGGCTGCTCCTCGATGGCGACTCGGCGAAGGCGGCGGCTCCGAAGTTCGCGGCGCTCGATGCCAGCACCGGCGCGGGGGCGACGACGGGCTCCACCGGGACGACGACGACGGTCAAGCCCTCGGGCGGCAAGGGGCCGATGGTGGGCAAGCTGAGGCTGCAGACAGACCCCATCTGGTCGGTCTTCCTCGAGAACACCTCGACCTTCGGGTGGACGAGCTGCACGATGTTCGCGCCCGGTCAGCGCCGCTACGCGTTCCCCTCGCTGATTCCCGGTGCGCGCCGCGAGTTCCCGGTGAGCCTGTTCATCTTCGACCCCTCGGCCCCGCAGCTGGGCAATGAGGTGATGGTGAACTGCAAGGAAGGGTCAGTGCGGCTTCCATCGATGTGAGCACCGGCCTCCGCCCTGGGGCGAATGGGCCCAGCGGCGCTGCTCGACCTGAAGGTCTTTGACACCCGCATCGTCTTCGAGCTCTCGTTGTGGCACCTGGGCAGCGCGTCGGCTTCGTCAGACGTGACGGCCTGCTCCGAATCCACCAGCAACACCGCAACCTCTCCCTTGCCAACCGCACTCGCGAAGGCGTTGACCGCCGCGTCTCGGCCGCCTTCGAAGATGAGCTTCACCAGCATGTGCCTCCCAGGACCCCCGACATCCACGTGTGGCCCAGGCCCTTTCCCGCTTGAACGTGGGACGCACGCCTGAGCCCCCGGCGGAACGAGGTGGGCCCTTGGGCGAAGGGGCCGACTTGGGTAGGACCATCACCGTGAAGTCCCTGCTCCTCGCCAGTCTCCTCACCGCGTCGCTGTCCCAGGCGCAGGGCCTCGTCTCGGCGGTCGTCGACGCCAACGGCCCGTCCGAGGCCACCGCCCGCAAGGCCCAGAAGGCGCTCGACACCGCGCTCAAGGCCCTCTCCAGCGCCCCCGTCTCCGAAGGGCCGACGTTCAAGAAGGGCGCGCCGAAGAAGTGCGAAGGCGCCGAGTGTGCGCGCGCGCTGGTGAGCAGCCTCGGCGTAAGCGGCGTCGCGCTGCTCGACTTGAAGGGCTCCGACACCCGCATCGTCTTCGAGCTCTCGTTCTGGCTTGACGGAGAGCGACAGGGCTCGCGCAAAGGGGAGACGCCCCCCGAGGCGCTCGAGCCCTCGATGCGCGCCGCCGCCGAGCAGGTGCTCCCGGGGTGGCTGCGCCGGGGCTTCGGGGCCATGGCCGTGCAGGTGGAAGGCGGCTCGGTGGTGAAGGTGGACGGTCGCGTCGTCGCCGCCCGCAACGGCGAGCTCGTGCCGGTGCCCGCCGGTGTCCACCAGGTCGACGTCGTCTTTCCTTCCGGCGACGCGATGATGCAGCGCCTCGAGGTGCCCGAAGGGGGCCGCGTGGCGCTCGACGCCGAGGCCACCACCGCCGTCACCGCGCGCGCGTCGACCGGCCCCACGGCGCTGCGCTACGGCAGCTATGGCCTCGTCATGCTGGGCGCCGTCACCGCCGCCGCGGGCTTCGTGGCCGGCGCGCTCTCCAAGGGCACGGGCCGGGGCCTGACCCGCTGCGACACGCTCGACGCGCGCGACTGCAGCACGCTGGCCGACGTCCTGCGCGCGAACACCCAGGCGCAGGAGTACGCCGCTTTCGGAAACCTCCTCCTCATTCTCGGCGCGTCGTCGGCGGCCCTGGGCATCAGCCTCTTCGTGGTGGACGCGCTCCTCCAATGACGGCGCGCCTGGCCCTCCCCCTGCTGGCCCTCGCCGCGTCGGCGTGCTTCCAGGCCACCTCGACGCCCGGCCAGTTCGCCTGCGCCCGCGACGGCACCTGCCCTGGCGTCTTCTCGTGCGACGCGCCCTTCGTCGGCACGCCCGTGTGCTGCGACATCACCCGCGGCGACTGCCCCACCCTGCTGTCCTCGGACCGCACCTGCCCCAACGGCTCCAGCGGCATCGTCTTCTTCCGCGACCGCGACGGCGACGGCTTCGGCAACCCCAACGAGCCCTTGCGCCGCTGTGCCCAGCCGCTGGGCCACGCACTCCCCGACGCGGGAGCGGACTGTGACGACTCGCGCGCCGACGTCAGCCCCAACAGCCGCGAGGCGTGCAACGGCGTCGACGATAACTGTGACGGCAGAATCGACGAGGGCCTGCTCCCGCAGCAGTTCTTCGGCCGCGACGAGGACGGCGATGGCGTGCCGCAGTTCGACGCGGGCGCCGAGGCCTGCATGGCACCTCCCGGGACGCTGCCCATCGCGAACGCGCAACACGACTGTCAACCGCTCGACCCGGCCAAGCGCCCGGACGCCGGAGAGCTGTGCAACGACTTCGATGACGACTGTGATGGCTTGAAGGAGGCCAGTCGCTACCTCGACACCCAGCTCGTCACCGACCCCGTCCGGCTTGCATGCACCGCCAACGCTCAGGGCGCCTGCGCCACCGGCGTCATCACCTGCGACCGCGGCGTGCGGCCCGTCTGCACCTCCATCGTGGCGCCGTCGCACGAGCGCTGCGACGGCATCGACACCGACTGTGACGGCCGCCTCGACAACCAGCCCGGCTGCGGTGGCCCCCAGCGCCTCACCGGCCAGCCGACGTTCACCTACGGCGGCGGCGTGTTCACCGCCAACAGCACCCTGACGACGGCGTGTCAGCGGTCGCGCGTCAGCACCGCGGGCACGAACGTGCTGGGCCGCCTCACGGGCACCAGGCCCCTGGGCTCCGAGAACTTTCTTCTGTGGTGGGTCGAGGCGCCGCCGGGCCAGCCATGGGACCTCTCGGCGAAAGACCTTCGCCTGCGCCTGCGGTGGACGGCGACCGGCACCGGGCCGGACGCGATGCGCGGCTTCTGGGGCAACCCCGGCTCCACCGACGGCATCTACCCGGTGGTGCACCTGTGCGCCGACGACCCCTCCACCATCGTGCGGTACCGCTGGCGCGACCAGGCCACCGCGTTCGGCCGCACCGACTCGAGCGTCGACACCACCTTCATCCTCGATGGGCGCGCCCCGAATGACTTCATCATGGGCATCGGCTCCGGGGCCGACACGGCGCGCGTGCGGCGCATCGAGGTGTTGTTCCGCTTCTACGGCGGCACCTACGACATCGCGATGCAGCCCGAAGCGGGGTTCCTCCCGTGAAGGTGCGCCTCGTCATCGTCGCCCTGTTGCTGGCGAGCTGTCTGCGCGCGTGGGAGCCCACGGGCCCGTACCGCTGTGACTCGGCCGGCGCCTGTCCCGATGGCCTCACCTGCGACGACGGTTTGTGCTGTCGCCCGGGAGGCACGCCGGTGTGCCCGACCCTCGCCGTCGACGGGCAGTGTGGCTCCGGCCAGCCGCCGCGACGCTTCTTCACCGACAACGATGGAGACGGCGTGGGGGCCGGCGCGCCGCGGCTGTTCTGCTCGCAGCCCCGCGCGAGCGGCGTCGTCCCGGAGCGCCTCGTCGAAGGCCGCGTGCTGCTCGACTGTGACGATTCCGACGCCGGCGTCGCGGTGAACCCGCTCGCGCTCGAGCGCTGCAACGGGCTCGACGACAACTGTAACGGCCAGGTGGACGAGGGGCTGCCCAACGAGCGGCCCTGGTTCCGCGACGTCGATGGAGACGGGTTCGGCGCGGAAGGCGACGTGCTTCGCGCCTGTGCCCAGCCGCCTGGCTACGCGGCCCGCGCCGGAGACTGCGACGTGATGGCGGCCGACGTGTTTCCCGGCGCGCCGGAGCGCTGCAACAACCGCGATGACAACTGCAACGGACAGCCCGACGACGCGCCCTTCGTGGACGCAGAGAGCCCCGGCGTGGCGGGCGCCCCCACGGTGGACTGCACGCAGCCGCTGGGCGCATGCAGCGCGGGCGGCGTCGAGTGCCGGTACGACGCCGGCGCCGCGCAGAACCAGCTCGCCTGCATTCCCCGCACCCAGCCGCGTCCCGAGACGTGCAACGGCGTCGACGACGACTGCAACCTGCGCGTGGACGACGCCCCGGGGTGTGGCGGTCCGCCGTCACTGACGTCCACGCCGCGCGTCCTCACCGGCGCGGTGCGCACCACCCTCAACAACGCCGCTACGCCGAGCCGGCTCCCCGCGGGCTGTCTGAAGGACCGGGCCGGGGCCGACGCGCAGAGCTGGTTCGACCCGACGTGGGTGGGCTCGCAGGGCATCAACTCGATGGCCGTCTTCGTGCGCCACACCTGGTACGCGGAGGCCGAGCCGAACACCACGTGGGACTTGTCGGGCCGCACCCAGCTCTCCGTAGCGCTCACCGACCGCACCGGGCTGCGCTTCACGGGCTTCCCCATCTTCACCTCGTTCTTCCCGGGGCCCGTCGTCACGCTGTGTGGCGCCACCGACGCCGACTACCTGCGGCTGAGCCCCATGACGAACCAGCTCGGAGAAGGCGACACCCTGCGTGTGACGGTGAACCTCACGGGCGCGACGCCCGGCTGGACGCGCGAGGCGAGCCCCGGGTTTTCGCTGGGGACGGTGCGCCGCGTGGAGCTGACGGTGGGCCCCAACCCCATTCCCGATGGCGGGGCGTTCGAGGTGCGCACCTTCAACGTCACCGTCTTCCCTGACGCGGGCTTCGTGCGGTGATGGAGCTGTGGACCGATGGCGCCGCCGAGGGTCGGGCGGGTCGCCCCGGAGGGTGGGCGTTCATCGCAGTGAAGGACGACGTCGAAGTCGCCATGCAGCAGGGCAGCGCCAAGGCCACCACCTGCGTGCTGATGGAGCTCGAGGCGGTGCGCCAGGCGTTGCTGGCGGCGAAGCGGGCCGGGTGGCATCGACGACACGCGCTGGTGGTGGTGAGTGACTCGTCCATCGCGCTCGAGGCGGTGACCGGCACGTTCCTCCCCAGGCCCTACGCCGCGCTCGCCGCCGAGGTGCATGCGCTGGCGTCGGCGCTGAAGGTCCAGACGCGGAAGGTGCGCGCGCACGCGGGGCTGCGCTGGAATGAGAGGGCCGATGCGCTCGCCGCCGAAGCCCGGGACACTGGCGAGAGCCACCTCCGGCGCACCCACAGCCGCGTCCGTTGAGGCCCTCCTTCGAGTACTAAAGTCACTGAAGAGTCTCTGAATCGGCGGTCTTCGTGTCTTTTAAGCTACGAAAATGGCCGAGGGCCCTCATCTTCTGATATTTTAAGCACTGATGGCTCCGGTGACGCTGGAAGCACTTCTCGACGGGCAGTGGCAGCGCGCGGCGACCCTCGACTTCCCCGAGGAGCCGCTCGGGCACCTCGGCCGCTGCTACTTCGAGTACGACTACGAGTACCTGGACCGGTGGTTGGGCACGAAGCGCTTCGATGTCGAGGCCAGCGTCGGACTGCCGCTCGAGTTTGGGCCGACGAGCCTGGCCGCCTGGCCTGCCTTTCTCGACGACCTCCGGCCGATGGGCAACGCGCGACGCTGGTGGCTGCGCCGGCTGACCCTGGCTGACACGCCCGCGAGCGACGTTCGACTCCTCCAGCAGGGCACTGCGGCGCCCATCGGCAACCTGCGCATCGCCGAGGCGGTGCCTGCCAGAACGCAGACGCCTCGACGCTTCCCCGCGCAGGCCGTCATCGACCGGGAGCACGACTTCCTCGAGTGGGCGGCCGAACAGGGCGCGCAGGTGGGCGGAGCGACCGGCGCTGGCGGTGACTCACCCAAGATTCTCCTGCGGCGCGAGGCCGACGGACAGGTGTGGCTCGACGTCTGGCAGGACGAGCCCCAGGCCTCTGCGGCGCACGCGCGGCTCACCGCATGGGGGCTGTCGTGAAGCGTGAAGCGCTGGCGTCGATGGGTCCCCTCGAGCGCAAGGCGCTGCTGGAGGACGTGGCGAGGTTGGTGCACACGGGCGAGTGGCGCTTTGGCGAGGCGGTGCGCTTCCTGCGGGCCGTCGTGCTGCGGAAGAACCGCGAGACGTTCGCCCGCCTCGTCGGACTCTCGACGGCGGCGCTGCAGAAGCTCGAGGAGCGACCCGACGCCAACCCGACGCTCGACACGCTGAACCGGGTGTTGCGCCCGTTCGGTGGCGCGGTGGGTGTGGTGTTCCCCCGCATGCACCCGCCACCACCACCGACCGTCGACGACGAGCAGCGGCTCGCCACGCTCAAGGCCGCGCTCGCGGGGACGAGGCGCAAGAAGCCGGCTCCCGCAGCCGCGCGGGCCGACCCGCAGGACGCTTGAATTCAGCCCCGGCCGCGGCCACCTTCGCGGCCCCATGCGCGCACTCCTCGGCTCGTTCATCGTCGTCGCATCGTTCGGCTGTGCCACCTCGGGCTCGAGCCGCTTCACCTCGGCCGACGAGCTCAAGAAGCTCGTCAGCCAACCCAAACCGCAGAAGGTGTTCGAGCGCGCCGACGTCGACGTGGACACCTGGACGCTCAAAGGCCCGCTGCCCGACAGCTTTGCCGACGCGCCGCACGAGACGCAGTCGCTCTTCGCCAAACCCTTCCTTGACGCCGCCACCGCCAGGGGCGTGCGCGCCGCCGAGGCCTACGCGTGCGTCGCGCGGGAGACGGCCCGCTTCCTGGCAGCGAAGGGCGGCTATCCCGCGAGCCCGCTCCGGTCCTTCATCGAGGGCCGGTGTGGCGTGACGTCACGGGGCGTGCAGATGAACTCGCTGTCGGGCACCGCGCCGGACGAGGTCCCCGACGCGCAACTCCTCACGCAGTGGCAGGACGACGTGGCGAAGCTGGTGCAGGCGATTCCCGCCAGCGCGAAGGTTGGGCTCGGCTTCGTGCGAGAGGGCGGCAAAGCGGTGGTGGTGGTGGCCTCGCAGGTCGAAGACGTGACGCTGGAGCCAGTGTCGATGGTTCCCGACGCCGACGGCTTCGTCATCGTCCGCGGCGTCACCTCGCGGCGCGCCGACTCCGTCTCGGGCACCGCGAACCAGGGCCGCACCGGCACGGCCGACTGCCTCAACACCCAGGTGCGCGCGGCGCCGGCCTTCGAGCTGAAGTGTCCCGTCGCGAAGGCCGACGAGGCCGCGTGGGTGACGCTCTCAGCGCACGAGAAGGGCCGGGTGCTGGGCTTCGAGTTGGTGCGCCTCCTCGTGCGGCCCAACGGCGGCCCCGCCAGCACGTACACCGCCCCCACCCTCGTCACGCCCGCGCCCGGTGCCACCGCGGCCGACTTCGTCGCCCAGCTCAACACCGTGCGGACGAGCCTCGGCCTGGGCGCGCTGAAGTTCGCCGAGGCGCAGAGCCAGGACCTCACCGAGTTGACCCCCTTCTTCTTCGACGCCAACCGCCGCAAGGACGCGCGCGAGGAGGACCGCATCGCGATGGGCGTGATGGCCGGCTGGCGGGTCGATCAGGAGATCATGCACGGCAGCTTCGGCGCTTCGGCGGTGGAGGCGACCGCTGCGTCCGCGTTGCTGGCCGAGATGCTGGAGTCTCCCGGCTACCGCAAGGACCTGCTCTCGCCTCGCGCCGGCCTCCTCGCGGTGGGCCTGTACCAGGAGGGCCCGAGGCTGGCCGCCATCGTCTCGGCCTACGAGCCGGTGCAGGCGCCGACGTGGCCCGCGACGTCCGACCGGGTGCTGACGGCGCTCAACGGCCAGCGTGCCCGCAACGGGAAGAAGCCGGTGCAGTGGGTGCTGCTCCCGTCCTCGTCGGAGCCCACGTTCGCCGAAGCCGTCGCCAAGCGGGAGTACGACTCGGAGGAGGCCCTCGAGCGCTTCATGTCGCAGGTGAACACGGTGACCCGACGCCCCGTGCGCGGCTGGCGGATTCCCACCTTCGACCTGACCGACGTGCAGTGGCCGGCCGAGGTGCTCTCGCAGGACTCGCTCGAGCTGCTCTTCTTCGTCACCACCGAGCGCGCGGGGAACGACCCGTGGGGCCGGTACGTGCTGGTGATGGTGATTCTGCAGGGCGCAGGAGCCTCCGAGACGTGACGCCCACGAAGGAGGCTCCATGCTGCGGTGGCTGCTGACGGGGCTGGTGCTGAGCGCAGCGGAAGCTGGCGTGCCGACGCGCGATGCCGGGCCTCGCGCCAGTCACTGCCCCCCCCTCCCGACGCCGGGACCGCGGCGTGCGTCAGGCTTCTGTCCGGTGAATCGGGACACGTCCCTCGAGCGCCGCCGAGGTTGCCTAGCGCGAGCTTCGCGAGGTCGCGCGGCGAGACTGACGTCACTCGCCAGGGCCGGGCACGCGCTCGTCGTCGTCTCCGGGAATGGCGGGGAACCGACCGTGCTTCCAGTCCAGCCGCGCCTGCTCGAGGGCGCTCTCCGGCTCGACACGAAGTTCCACAGCATGAAGCGCGCGCCGTCGAGCGGCTCCCCACCCAGCGCCACCACGCGCGCCGCCGTCAGCGCCATCACCGTCACTTCGGCGCCAGGGGACAACACGCCGAGCTGGTGCATCGAGAGGGTCTGGCCGTCGACGCCAAGGTCTCCCGAGACGACACGACGCCGCGACGACGCGACGCGACCGTCAGCCGCCCAGGCTCCGCAGCCCCCAGGCGGTGAGCAACCCGACGTAGGTGCCGACGGCGAAGCCGGCCAGGCCTAGCGTCAGCCCAGGCCCGAGCAACGCCTTGTTCTTCAGCGCCGCGGTGACGGGAGGGATGAACGCCGGTCCGAAGATGGCGGCCGTCGAGGTGACGATGGTGCTGTCAGCGTCGATGCCGAACAGCCAACAGAGCGCGACGTGGAAGACGATGGCGAGCGTGACGACGAGCAGCACGAAGAAGAACAGCGTCGAGGCGCCCGAGAGCTTCGTGACGTCGGCGAGCGACCCCACCGCGACGCAGAAGACGAGGAGCAGGTACTCGCCCACCTCGGCCGTGGTGGGTAGCAAGCGCACGCGGTCGACCAGCGACAGCGCGATGCCCAGCGTCGTCAGCACCACCATCACCACCAGCGGGTCGAGTCTTCGCAACAGCCCCATCGACGCGCCCGCCGAGACCAGCACGCAGGCCAGCGCGAGCGCGATGCCCGTCACCATCGAGGGCAGCAGCTTCACCGTCCACACCGAGGCCTTCGCCACGGAAGCAACCTCGCCGTCTTCACGCGCCGCGGGGAACGGCTTCATGAACAGCAGCAACGCCCGCTGCGCCACGGTGAGCAGCACCAGGAGCAGCGCGCCACCGATGACGACGTCGGCCGCGTTGAGGAGCACGAACGTCTCGCTGCGGGCCTCGAGCGCGATACCGATGGCGTTGAGGTTCGCCGTGCCGCCCACGTAGACGCCCACCAGCATGCCGGCCACCTTCCACCACTCGTCGACGGACGAACGGAAGACGAAGCCGCCGATGGCCGCCGCTGCGACGGCCGACAGGCACGCCAGCCCGAACGCGCCGAGCAGCGTGGGCCCCAGCGACAGCCACTTCTTCACCTCATTCGAGAAGAGGAGCAGCGGAATGGCGAGCGCGACGGACGCCTCGTTGAGCGACATCGCCGTCTTCTCGTCGACGGGGACGAGGTGCGAGTTCGCCGCGAGAATGCCCGCTGCGTAGCAGAGGACGACGGGGCCCAGCACGCCGAGGGGCTTGAAGCGCGTGCACAGCCACCGCGCCACCGCCGGGACGACGAGACACGACACCGCCTGGGCCAGCACCATCGTCGACACGCGCCAGGGCTCCTTGGCTGACCGGGGCCCTGTCGCCCAGTGGAAAGCGACGGCCCGTTTCAGCGCGAAGGCTTCTGGCATTCCGCTGATGGCGAAGTGTGGCGTCGTGCAGGGAGCCCGATCGGTCGAGGCGGCACTCCAGCGTCGTCGACGCGGAACAAGGCAGGACTCCGAAGGCTCTGGCCTCCGTCATCGGTGAGAGGCGTTCTGCGTTCGGCTGTGCCCTCTGCCCCGACGCCGCCGCGCGCGTCACGGCCGGTACAGCGCCTCCCACACCCGACCGAAAGGAGCGCCGCCGTCAGGCAACCGGGGACTGCCCGCGCCGAGCTGGGTCGAGCCATGCGGGCCGCCCGCGTCGGCGTTGGTGACGAGGCGATGCGACCTCCACGGCGGCGGTGTGGTGTCGACGTTCACCGGGCTCCCCCGGCACTGCGAGCACCTCGAAGGCCGACAGGTGGCCCGGGTGCGGTGGGCCGCGTTGGTGCGTCGAGCGCGCCTGCGTCTCCATCACCGGCGTCGACCTCGACGAAGCCACCGGCCGTGCCGCCACCGAATGCTTGCGGACGACCCCGGGGCTCATGGGTCGGCCGCGTTCGAGAGCCATGGAGCGTCGCACGACAGAGTCAGCCAAGGGACCCCATCACCTTGCGCACCATCGCGTCGACGTCGGGCTCGTGCGTCAACTCCACCATCGCGTGCGGCGGGTACGGGTGGCCCCACTGCGCGATGGGCATGCGCCAGAAGAGCGCCACCGTCTTCGCGCCCACCGCCACCGACAGATGCATCGGCCCGGTGTTGTTGCACACCACCACCTGCGCGTGGGCCATGAGGAAGGCGAGCTCGTCGAGCGAGGTGGGCGGCGCCAGCGTGCCCTCACCGGCGGCGAGCACCTCACGGGCGAGCGGCTCCTCACCCGGCCCCCAGGTGACGATGGCGTGCACCCCGCGCGCGGCGAGTTCCTTCGTCACCCGCGCGAACACCGGCGTCGGCACGCGGCGCTCCCCGAGGCGGCCTCCGGGGTTCACCACCGCGAAGACCGGATGCTGCGCCACGACCGCTTCGACGACGGGGGTTGGACGCGGAGCTCGAAAGCGCATCGCGCCCTGCGGTGACGAGACCACGGGCGAGAGGAAGTGGAGCCGCTGCTCGACCTCCCCCTGCGTCCCTGGCTTCGGCGGCACCGCGACGTCCATCAACCACCGCGAGGGACCGATGGCGGGTCCCACGACACACCCATGGGCTGCGATGACGCGCGCCACGAGCGCTGGCGTTCCCGAGTACTCCACCCAGCTCGCCGCGTTCACCACGATGGCGTCGCGACCCAGCGCTCGTAGCGCCCGCAGCTCGGCGCCGAACGGCCACCACAGCCACCGTCGCTCGAAGACGTGCAGGCCCGTCAACCCCGGGAGGCCCTCGAGCACGCGCGCGCACTTCGGGTGGACGACCAGGTGCACCTCGTGCGTCTTCTCCAGCGCGGCCACCAGCGGCGTGGTGAGGAGCGCCTCGCCCACTCGATGGTCGATGCGGACGAGGACGACCCGCCGCGCCGAGGACAGCAAGCGACGCCGATTCGCACGCCAGGGCCGCCACAGCAGCACGGCGAACAGCCACCCGACGAGGTGCCGGAACAGGACCTCGAGGCGGTGCATCAGCTCGTCTGGGCTTTGCCGAACCAGCGCCAGGGCCACCCCGGCTTCACGTACGCGTCGGCGGGGATGTTGGCCTTGAGCTCTTCGTGGAGCTTCGGCAGCTCGCTCCAGTGCACGCCCGGACGCGAGTGGTGCGCGGTGTGGAAGCCGAGGTTGCCGGTGAGTCCGTTGTAGAACGGTTGAATCATGTTGTTCGACGCCACCGCGTGCGTCGCCGTCGAGCGGCCGGCGTGGTGCGCGTAGGTGGCCCAGGCCGTGCCGAAGAGCGAGAACGCAGGGCCGAGCACGAAGAGGATGAGGCCGGGCACCGGGCGGTACGCCACCAGCGCGGCGATGAGGGCGAGGCTGGCGACGCCCATCCACAGGAACGTGAAGCGCAGCTTCGGGTGCTTCGCGCCCACCGCCCACGCGCGCGGGTAGGCCGTCACGGTCGTCTTGAGCGCGTACTCGAACTCGCTCATCACCGTGCCGTCGTCCCGGCGCCAGCGTGACTCGTCCTTCTCCTGGTCGAGGTAGTTGAGGTGGTGGCCCACGGAGTGGTGCAGCACCCACGCGTGGCTCGAGACGCCCGTCTGCAGCACGTACATCAGCTCGAGGAGCCGGTTGAGCGGCTCCCACGTGAAGGTCGTGACGTGCTGGTGATGGTGGTTGAAGGCGCACACCGCGGCCTTCGGGAAGATGCCGATACCGAAGACGAGCAGCAGCACCAGCGGGTGGTCGAGCGTGAGGTAGGCCGTGAGGTCGAGCAGGAACAAACCGATGAACGCGACGATGTACGGGCGGTCGGCGGCGTAGCGAAACACCGAGGTGGTGGCGACCTGCTCCGAGGGCAAGCCTTCTGACGTTGCGTTCACGAATCGACTCCAGCGCTGAGCGGTGGCGCCTTCTGCCCCAGGGGCCGGCGTGAAGGAAAGCTTCAATCGTTCAGCGTCATGGAACCGTCATCGCGAGTGACAGGAGCGCTTTTGGCTCACGCCGGAATCGCCACCACCACCGAGGTGGTGTTGTGCCAGCCATCGAGCCGGCCGCCGGAGCGGGCAATCTCGCCGTAGGTGAGGAAGCCGAGCACCGGCACCTCGGGGAACTCACGGCGGACGGCCTCGATCTCACGGCCGAAGGCGTCACCGAGAATCATGCCCCGGCACACGCAGTCGAACACCAGCACCCCCGCCGCGCGGTTGGGCCCCAGCGAACGCTTCGCCTCCCTCGCCGCGTCGCCACAGGCCGCCACCATCGCGTCGGGCTCGCCATCGAGGATGCACACCGACGCCCCCGTCGCGAGGTCTGCCACCAGCTTCACGCTGCCGTCCGGGTTGACGCCCACCGGCGCGCGCGCGTGGTGGAGCGAGTCGAGGAAGAACACGCCCAGCTCGTTGCAGATGAGGTAGCGGCCGCGGTTCTCTTCGGTGAGGGTGATGCCCCGGCTGGCCGCGTGCTCGCGCCACGCCTCGAACGCCGGCCGCCCGTCGAGCTCGTGCAGCGTGCTGCCCTCGGCCTTCGTCACCCGCATGCGGCGCGAGGCTGGCGCGAGCCCATGGCCCGTGCCCACCGCGAAGGGTTTGCGGCTGAAGACCTGGGCGGCGGCGGCTCCGTCGGCGCTCGCGCCCTGGGGACCGAAGACCCCGGTCGAGGTAAAGCGCCCTTCGTCGCCCGCCGCGCCTCCGACGATCTGCTGCACCACGCGCGTGTTCGCCTGGTACGCCTTCACGACGAGGTCGCCGCTGCCGGCGAGCCCATCGACCAGGAGAATCGAGGTCGCGGACGGCAGCCCGCGCTTCGTCGCCTCGGCGAGGAGCGCCTTCCACGGGCCCGCGAGCGTCTCGGCCAGCGCAGCCGCATTCGCCCGCGCACCCGTGCCGAGGGTGCCGCCCACCAGCAGCTCGTCGGAGCGCACCAGCATCAGCGCCACGCTGCCGTGCTCGAGGCCCCGTTCGGTGAACTCGCCCGCCGTGTGACAGCCCAGGACGGTGACGCCCGGCGCGAGCGCCGTCAGCACCTGATGGGCGACGGAGAGGTCGTGGTCTGGCCCGGCAAACACGATGACGAGCGTTGGAGCTCCCTGAAGCTGCGCGCGCGCGGCGGACCAGGCGCTGCGAACGGCGGCGGCGGTGTCAGTGACGGTGGAGAGCGCGGTGCTGGTGCTGGTTGACATGTGACTTTGATACGGGCCCGACGGTCGAAGGGCCATGTGGGCTTTCGGTCGACATGAAGGTGGAGGTCGTCGCTCAGGCGGCCTTGCGGCCCAGCGCGGCGGCGAGCTTCGCGTCGAAGGTCTCCTTGTTCACCGCCGAGATGGGCGCGCGCGTGAAGAGCGCGGCGGCGTTGATGGCGAGCGCGATGACCGCCGAGCGCGTTCACCCAGGGCCGATGCGAACCGTCGTTCGTTGCGCGGCTGCGCGAACTGCTGAAGGACGCCTGGGCTCCGGTCTGCCTGTGTGGGTTGCACTTCTGCGACCTGTGCCAGCACCATCACGGCACTGCGGTGTGGCGAACCTCTTCGTCCCCTCGGAGCGGGCCGTGTTCGTCGCCCCCGAGCTGGTCGTCCACTCCATCGAGATGCACTCATCTTGTCCGCCCGCTGAGTTCGTCGCCGCGGTGATGGCTTTCCCGCCGATGAACTCGGAGGCGTTCCATTCCGCCATCGCGAGGCACTCCCGGCCCTTCAAGGAGTCGTCCCCTTGAACTCAGCGCGGTCGCTCTGGCGATGAGGTGACGACTTCACCCCGTCCACTCCACCCGCGCCGCCGCCGAGGCCCCGCCCGCGTCCGCAGGCTTCTGCACGTGCACGATGACCTCTCCCGTCATCCACGGCCAGCGCGCGCCGACCCACTGCGAGAGCCGGTAGAACCACGCCGTGTCTTCGAGCGGCAACCACTTGCGCGCCGAGAAGACCCGAAAGCCCCAGATGCGCCGCACCGGCACCTCGCCGAAGAACGCACGCAGGGAGCGCATGGAGAAGAACAGACAGTGCTGCCTCGGCCGGCGCCCGAAGAGCCGGTACTTGAGCTGCGCCAGCGCGGCGAGCCACCCGGGGTGCATGGGGACGCCGATGAGCAGGTGGCCTCCGGGCCGAAGCACGCGCAGCCAGTCCTGCAACGCGGCGGGGGCGTTCTCGAGGTGCTCCAGCACGTGGCTCGCGATGACGACGTCATAGGACGCCTCCGGCAGCGGCAGCGCGTCACGTTCGAGGTCGACGCCCTCGACGATGCGCTCGTAGCCGACGGCCCGACAGGCCTCGATGTACCGCGGCGAGACCTCCACCGCCGTCCACCGCGCCGGTCCCGCCATCGCGTCGACGAACTTCTTCGAGTCGCCGTTGCCCGGCCCGATGTCGAGCACCTGAAGGCCAGGGCCCTTCTCGGCGAGCGCTTCGGCCACCACCGGCACCAACTCGACGTAGCGCGCCTGGTACAGCTCGAAGCGCCGGTAGGCCGGGACGACGCCGAAGGCGAGCTGGGTGGGGGCGAGGCGAATCACGCCGTCGCGCATAGCGTCGAGGAGCGCGGCGGGTCCAGCACGGCTCCTCGGTCTTGCGCTCGATCGACCCGCCGACGTCGGGAAGGGTCATCAACTCGTTCCCCAGCAGCCACCACACCCCGTCGAGCTCGTCGTCCCACACGTTCGCCCCCGCGGCTTCGTCTCAGCGCTCGTCGAGCACGGACACGAGCGCGCGGGGGCCGGGGAGCACCCGCACCAACACGCCGTTGCGGTACACCAGCAGCACCGGCAACGGCAGCGACCCTCCGGTGGACAACGCATCCGCCACGTCGGGGGGCAGCGGCTTCACCTTCCACGTGATGCCGAGCGACGCGGCGGCCTCGGTGAGCGCCTCGCCTTCATGGAGCCCCAGACTGACGAGCTGCACGCGCGGCGCGATGGCCTTCAGCGCCGGCACCTCGTCTGCGCACGGCTTGCAGCCCTTGAGGAACAACTGCACCACCGTCACGTCCTTCGAGGCCGTCAGGCCCAGGGCCGCGAGCGTGAACGGAAACGGCCGAACGGGACTGGCGGCTTTGGACACGAACGCCCGTCGCGAGGTGACGCCCTGCCCTTCCGCGACCCGCACGCGCTGGCCCTCGGGCACCTCGACCGTCTCGACGACACCGGAGCGCCACGCCACCTCGAGCGAGGCCACCTTCCGCTCACCGAGCCCCACGTGCACCACCGGGTCGACGCCGCTCGCGTAGCCACGGGCCAGCATCACGGGAAAGGACCGCCCCCCCTCGCGCACCTGCGCGCCTTCACCGAAGGGACTGCCGCCATCGGGCACCAGCTCGACCTCGACCGCGCGGCCCACGGCCCCCTCGTTCTCGAAGAGCTGCAGCTTCGGCGCGGCGCGGTTGCGCATCAGCAGGTCGAGGTCACCATCTCCATCGAGGTCGGCCGAGACGAGGCTGCGGCCATCGGCGCGCGAGTCGAACCCATCGGCGAACGCGCACTCCGTCGAGCGCCCACCGTCCGCCGGCGTCACCCACAGCTTCTTGGGCTCCCAGCCGGAGAAGGACATCGAGGCCTCGTCGGTGCCCTCCACCGCGGCCGTGCGGGGGAAGCTCCCCGGGCTTCGTTCACTCGCGGTTGCCTGCGCCACGACCTGGCGCCAGTAGACACTTCATAAGTCTCGTCGATTGGGCCGACTCAGGTACCCATTGGCCACCGCGACGTCGAGCCGCCCATCGTCATCCACGTCGGTGAGGAGCGTGCCGAACGCCCACAGCCCGCGGTTGACGCCCTGGGCCGTCGCCACCTCGTCGAAGCCGCCGTCGCGCGAGAGGTAGAGCGTGTTGCCGCGCGCGAACTTCGAGAGCCGGCCCTTGAGGCGCTCCGACACCTTCGCGGCGCCGACGACGCGTGTGCCAGCTTTGGAGAACATGTTGGCCACCGCCACGTCGAGGCGCCCGTTGCCGTCGAAGTCCCCGAGGTCGGCGCTCATGCCGTTGCCCGGGTCGTCGAGGCCCACGGCCAGCGCGCGGTTCTCCACGCCGCCATCCCCCGTGAAGACGTAGAGGTCGTTCGAGCCGAAGTCGTTGGCGACGTAGAGCTGCGGCCGGCCGAGCCCGAGCACGTCACCCGCCACGCCCGCGAGGCTCCAGCGCGGCGGCGTCACCGACTTCGGCAGCTTCCACACCGAGAACCCCACGCCGGGCTGGCCTCGCAGCAGCTTGAGCCGCTCGCCGTCGGGTGCTTCCAACATGTCCCACGGGAAACCCGCGCCAAGGTCGTACGGCAGCAACGCGAGGTCGAGGTCACCATCGACGTCGAGGTCGGACAACACCGCGCCGGCGTACCCACCACGAGCGGCCGGGGGGAGCGGCACGGGCACGAACGAGGCGCCGTCGTTGCGCAGCACCACCGGCACCACGGCGGGATAGCCGGTGACGAGCAGGTCGACGTCGCCATCGCCGTCGAGGTCGCCGCCCACCACGCCGGTCGCCATCGTCTCGCGCGGCAGGGTGTGCACCGTCGCGCGCGTGTACCGGAGTGGCGCCGCGCTCGTGCGGTCGAAACGCAGCACCACGTTCGCGTCGACGGTGAACACCTCGGGCACGCCGTCGCCGGTGACGTCGATGACCGACAGCCCGCCGTTGATCAACTCGGCGTCGTTGCGGCGAACGGCCTTGAGCGGCGGCACCACGAGCCCGGCCTCTTCCGCGCGCTCCACGAAGCGGGGCTGCGCGCGGCGAACCGTCTCGCGCCAGGTGTCGCTCCAGCGGGTGATGGTGATGGCACCACTGCGGCTCAGCGTCACGTCGGCCTCACCGCGCTCCGAGAGGCGCTCACCAGAGGCGCTGCGACCTTCGACCTCCCACAAGACGTGCGCGGCCTGCTCACCCTTGACGACGGGCCCGAGCGTCAGCGCCCGCAGCGAACACCCCGTCGCCCACGCCAGCGACGAGACCGGCAGGGAGCCGTCACGCCGGCCATCCTTGACGGCGCCGCACAGGCCATCGAACGCCGCCTCGACCTTGTCGTTGTCGGCCTCGAGCGCGTTGAGCGCCGCGACCGGGTCGGCCGCCAGGGTCAGCGTCAGGAGGGTCGAGAGCACGGGAACTCCATGAGGGTAACCCATTCAGGTGTGGACACCGAGGCCACACCTGGGGTTGGCGACTGACAGAAACGGCCCGCACCCGCACTTTCGCACCGCCGAGAATTCAGGGTCCCCTTTTCTCTCGCGAGGAGCCCACATGCTGCCCCCATTCGACATGGACCACTCGAAGACCATGGACGAGGACACCCAGTCGTTCGTGAACGACCTCTTCAGCGACCCGGAGTTCGACAAGCCGACGCTGCGCCTCCCCGCCATCGAGCCGCTCGCCGAAGACATCTCGAGTGAGGACGTCTCGCTCGACAGCCTGTTCGAGCGCGACTGAGGCGCTACATGCGGGTCAGCGCGAAGGTGATGGACTGCGTCTGACCGACGGGCCCGCGCATCAGCATGGGGCTCGTGAAGTCGGTGGGCATCAGGCGCACCGTCGTCTTCCCGGTGATGGTGTCGTCCGGGTTGGGGAAGCCGTCTGCGTCGGTGACGGAGAACGCGAACCCCGTCATCTGGAGCGCGCCTGCCGTCATCGTGCAGCCACCCATGGCCCAGGCAGGCATGAAGGTGTTGTCGACGGTGGCCGTGTCAGTGCCGGAGGAGGCCGTGGCCGGGCAGTACATCGTCACGAAGACGTCGGGCGACCCATTGTTGATGTCCCAGGTGTCGCCGTTGGCCTTGCGCATCGCGATGGTCGCGGAGACCGGCCGCACGCGCCACATCGAGGTCGGGTCGACGCGGCAGCCCTGCATCTGACACGTCGTGCCCGCCATGCACTGCGCACACGTCATTCCCATGGTGCCGCACGCGAGCGGCTGGGTGCCGGGTTGACAGGTGCCGTTGAGGCAGCAGCCCGTCGCGCAACTCGCCGCCGAACACCCGGCCATTCCACCCGCGGCCCCACCGGCATCACCTCCAGCGGCGCCACCCGCCTGACCTCCGGCCGCGCCACCCGCGGCACCTCCCGCTGTCGAGCCGCCCGCCACACCACCGGCCGAGGACCCACCTGAAGCCCCACCGGCCGAGGACCCACCTGAAGCCCCACCGGCCGACATGGAACCCGCGTCCATGCGCGCCGGGCTGCCACCGCCCGTCGCGCCCGGCGACATCTCGAGATTCGAGCTGCCACACGCACTGAGCACACCCACCAGGACCACCCGGAGACCCGCACGCACCATGCGCGCGTCGTACACCGCGCGGTGCAGGAGTGGCCAATCGGACCGTCGCTCAGCTGACGCGCGATGCGTCACCGCGTGAAGCGTCAGCGCGGAACGCCGACCACGCGCTCGACCCGAAGTCACGGAAGCTCACCGTGAAGTCGCGGAAGTGAGCGCTCGCTCACGCGTCACAAGGTCACGACCTCGGGCTCACCGGCCAGCGCGTGGACTCACTCCAGGGACGGTCTGGAGCATGGCGCGAAAGAGTCTCCAAAGGCAGCGAAGCGGCGTCATCGGAGTGACGGCGCCGGGTGTCATGACAGTGACAAAGCACTGCCATTCTTTGTGTGGGCTACAGACAATCAGCCACGAGGCCGGCCGGGACGGTCCGTCGGCCTTCATGCGCCAGTGCGTGGCGGCGCTCCCCTGGCCTGCTAGACGCACGCCGCCATGCTCCCGTTCGGTCGACTCTCTGGCGTACTCCAACCGCTGTTCTCGTTCCGCTCCGACGCCGACTGCGGCGTGGGGGACTTCGCCGCGCTGGACCCGTTCTTCTCGTGGATGCAGCGCGCCCAGCAACGCATGTTGATGGTGTTGCCGCTGTTGCCGACGACGCCGGGCGACCCGAGCCCGTACTCCACGCGCTCCGCGTTCGGCCTCAACCCGCTCTTCCTGCACCTGGGCTGGCTCGAGGAGGGCGTCACGTTCTCCGACGCCGAGAAGCGGCACCTCGACGAGGCACGCGCGGCGACGTCCATCGACTATGCGCGCGTCTTTCCCCTCAAGACGGCGGCGCTGGAGCGCGCGTTCGCCACCTTCGAACGACAGGGCGCCACCGCGCGACGAGCGGCCTTCGAGCGCTTCTGCACCGAGCAGGCCTTCTGGCTGCCGAACTACGCGCTGTACTCGGCGCTCTCCGAGTCCTTCGGCGCGAAGCCCTGGTGGGCGTGGCCCTCGGCGCTGGCGTCACGCGACCTCAAGGCGCTCGAGGCGGCGCGGCAGCAGCACGCGAGCCGGGTGCGCTTCCACCAGTGGCTCCAGTGGGTGTGTGACGAGCAGTGGCGCACGGTGCGCACCCAGGCGAGGGCGAAGCAGGTGCTGCTGTGCGGCGACGAGCCCTTCATCATCGGCCAGGACAGCGCGGACTGCTGGGCGAACCAGCGCTTCCTGCGCCGCGACGCGCGCCTCGGCGTGCCGCCCGACGACTTCTCCGCCGACGGCCAGGACTGGGGCCTGCCCTGGTTCGACTTCGAGGCCATGGAGCGCGACGGCGACACCTGGCTCAAGGCCCGCGCGAAGGCCGCCGCGGCGACGTACGACACGCGACGCATCGACCACGCCATCGGGTACTTCCGCCAGTACATCCGCGACGAGCAGGCGCCGCGCGGGCGCTTCGTGCCGGCCGACGAGCCCGCCCAGCAGCACCGGGGCGAGCGCAACTTCCGCCTGCTGTCAGAGGGCACCAGCATCGTGGCCGAGGACCTCGGCGTCATCCCGCGCTTCGCCCGCGACACCCTCGCGCGGCTCGCGCTGCCCGGGTACCAGGTGATGCGCTGGAGCCGCGAAGACGGCATCTACCGCGACCCGCGGCACTACCCCGAGGTGTCGCTGGTGACGACGGGCACCCACGACACCGAGTCCCTGCGCGCGTGGTGGGAAGGCGCGCAGGCGTGGGAGCGCGAGACGGCGTGCCGCACCTGGCCCGAGCTGTGGCGCTTTTCGCCGCCGCCCGAGACGTTCACGGCCGAGGTGCACGAGGCGCTGCTCCAGGCCTCGCTCAACGCGCAGAGCGACTGGTGCATTCTGCCGTGGAGCGACGTCTTCGGAGAGCCCGACCGCATCAACACCCCGGGCACCGTCGGCCCGCAGAACTGGTCGTACCGCATGAAGGCCAGCGTCGAGTCCCTCGGGACGCGCGAAGACACGGTGCGCGCGGCGGACTGGCTGGCGCGGTTGACCCGTGAGGCGCGTCGGAGCTGAGCTTTGCGTCTCGGCGCATCGCAGCGTGAATCTGCGTCATGTCCAGAACGCGTCGAGGTCCTGCGCGCTCACGGCCACCGGGCGCACGGGGCTTAGGCTCTGGCAGCGACCGCAGCCACGTCAGCCCCTCCTCCGTCGTGCGAAGCACCTTCATCGTCATCTCGGTGCGGCGCGTGAGCCCCCACGCCGAGAGAACGGTTCGCGCCAGCACCGCGCTCAACCGCGTGGCCTTGAGTCCTGTCGCGAGGCTCAGCGTGACGCCGTCGTCGAGCCCAGCGCCGGCGCGCCTTCTTTCTGATGACACACCGTGCAGGTGAAGGCCGAGCCGGTGATGAACTTCTTCTCCTCGGCCTTCTGCTCCCGTGGCTCGACGCGGAACGCCTCGACGTTGGCCGCCGCGTTCGCCAGCCGCGCCTCGAGCACCGCGCGGTAGGGCCACTGCTCGAAGTTCTTCGACGCCTTGGCGCTCGCGTACACCTTCTTCGCGGGCTCCACCTCACCCTGCTTCACCAGCAGGTCGCCGAAGACGAGCATCGAGCCCTCGAAGTTGTACGGCGCCTTCCAGGTGTTGAAGCAGATGGCCTTCTTCGGGTCGTTCGCGTCGGGCCGCGCGAACTTCGAAAAGTCCGGGTTCTTCCGGTCGGGCGTGCCGTCGGCGCACACCTCGACGTTCTTCCAGAACGCCTCTACCGCCTGCGCGTACTGCGGCGAGTCGTGCCTGGTCTGCGCCAGCATGATGGCCTTGGTGAAGAGGTTCAGCTCGGGCCACATGGCCACCGCGTCCTCCATCTTGAAGTAGCCATCGCGCACGCGCGCCTCGTCCTTGTGAATCGCACCCTCGGCCAGCACGGTGGAGGCCCAGAAGCCCTGCACCAGCGCCCAGTCGGGCCGCAACTGCACCGCGTCGCCGAAGTACACGCGGGCCATCGACATGTCGTCGGTGATGCCGGCGACCAGCTCGGGGCTCCGCGCGCTCTCGGCGATGCGCCACATGTGGAGGAAGCCGGTGTGCGCGGCGATGTCGGCGTCGTACGGGTGCGTGAGGTAGGCCTGCTTGTGACGCTCGAGCAGTGGCGCGATGTCCTCGTACCGCCCGCCGTGGAGCGCCTTCCAGAAGTCCTCCGTCACCGCCTTCGCGAGCGGCCGCTCGTCGCCCTTCGCCTCCTTCTTCGGCGCCATCGACACGGCGAGGGAGGCACAGCCGGCGAAGACCATCGACGCGACGACGGCGAGGCGCATCCACACACCGAAGCACCACCTGAGGTGGGCTGTCACGGCCGCTGACGCAAACGCTCGACGTCCGATGCGGCGGCGGTACAACCTGCACCCATGCCATCGACCCTGTGCATCGTGCGTCACGGACAGAGCAGCTGGAACGAGAAGAACCTCTTCACGGGTTGGGTCGACGTCGACCTGACGGAGAAGGGCGAAGCCGAGGCCCGCAACGCCGGCGCGCTCATGAAGCAGGCCGGCCTCTGGTTCGACGTCGCGCACACCTCGCTGCTCACCCGCGCCGTGCGCACCGCCAACCTCGCGCTCGAGGTGTCGGGCCAGGTGTGGCTCCCGGTGCAGCGCAGCTGGCGCCTCAACGAGCGGCACTACGGCGACCTCCAGGGCAAGGACAAGGTCGAGATGGTGAACCAGTTCGGCAAGGAGCAGGTGCAGCTGTGGCGGCGCAGCTACGACGTGCCGCCGCCGCCGGTGAAGCGCGACCACGAGCACCACCCCGCCAACGACAAGCGGTACCGGGCCCTGGCGCCCGACGCGCTGCCCACCAGCGAGTGCCTCAAGGACGTGGTGGCCCGCGTGCTGCCGTACTGGCACGACCAGGTGGTGCCGCAGCTGCGCGCCAACCAGTCCGTCCTCGTCGTTGCGCACGGCAACTCGTTGCGCGCCCTCATCAAGTACCTCGAGTGCATCGGCGACCAGGACATCGTCGAGCTCAACGTGCCCACCGGCATGCCGCGGCTCTACCGCTTCAAGGACGACCTCTCGTTCGCCGAACCCCCGCGCTACCTCGACGAGACCGCGGCGAAGGCGGGCGCGGCCGCGGTGGCCAAGCAGACCGGCTGACGACGTTTGTTCAAAGGCGTGACCGCGCGGGCTACCGTCCCGCGCCATGTCCGCTGACGTGCCTTCCCTGGGCGACAAGGTTCGCTATCAGATCGACCGCTTCCTCTCGTGGAGCCCCTTCGCCCGCTTCGTCGGCCTCTTCGGCCTCTCCTTCATCCTCGTCTTCTGCTGCGCGGTGCTGGCGAAGCTGGTGATGCCGGCGCCTGAGGACCCGAACGACACCTTCGACCTCTTCGAGGCGCTCTGGTGGGCGATGACGCGCGTCGCCGACGCCGGCACCATGGGCGACGACAAGGGCACGGCCGTGCGCTTCGTCGCCACGATGGCCACCTTGAGCGGCGTGGGCGTGGTGGCCCTCCTCATCGGCCTCGTGTCGAGCACCATCGGCGACAAAATCGAAGACCTGCGCAAGGGCCGCAGCCCCGTCATCGACGAGGGCCACACCCTGGTGCTCGGCTACAACGAGAAGGTCTTCGCCATCTTGAAGGAGCTGCGCGAGGCGAACTCGAACCAGACACACGCGGCCATCGTCATCCTCTCCGAGACGGACAAGGAAGAGGTCGAGACGGCGGTGAAGGAGCGCCTGGGCGACATGGGGCCCACCCGCGTGGTGGTGCGGCAGGGCAGCTCCTTCTCCGTGCACGACCTCCGCAAGGTGGGCGCCGCGCGCGCGCGCAGCATCATCGTGCTCGCGGACGATGCGGAAGAAGGCGCCGACGACGCGCGCGACCTCTCGGCCATCAAGACGCTGCTCGCGCTGCGGCGCATTCCCGGCGCGCTGACGAAGCACCACGCGGTGGTGGAGCTCCACGACGCCTCCCGGCGCACGGTGGTGGAGCAGCTCGGCGCGGGCGGCGTCGAGGTGGTGGCGATGGCCGAGACGCTCTCGCGCATGATGGTGCAGACGGCGCGGCAGAACGGCCTGGCCGCCGTGTACCGCGACCTCCTCACCTACGAGGGGAGCGAGTTCTACTTCACGCCCGTGGGCCCGCTGGCCGGCAAGGAGTTCCGCGAGGCGCAGTGGGCCACGAAGGACGCGGTGGTGTGCGGCGTGCGACGGGCCTCGAAGCAGGGGCCGGCCACCTGCACCTTGAACCCGCCCGACGACTTCCCGCTCCAGGAGGGTGACGAGCTGCTCGTCATCGCCGAAGACGACGACAGCTTCTCGCTGACGGCCACACACCAGCCCACGGTGCCCGAGGCCTTCCAGGGAGCGACGCCGATGGCCCGCAAGCCCGAGCGGCTCCTCATCTGCGGCATGAGCCCCAAGCTCGGCGACATGCTGCGGGAGTTCGACAACTACGTGCTGCCGGGCAGCGAGGCCTGGCTGATGCCTGGCCAGGACAAGGAGGCCTTCACCGAGTTCATCAAGCAGGAGGTGGGCGGCCTCAAGAACCTCAAGCTCAAGTACGTCGAGGGCGACGCGACGCTGCCGGAGTCGCTGCGGCGGGTGGTGTCTCCGGACTTCGCGGTGGCGATGGTGGTGGCCGACACGTCACGGCCCACCGACGAGGCCGACGCCCGCACCGTCATCACCGTGCTGCTGCTGCGCGACCTCTTCCGCGCCTTCAAGGACAAGAAGCCCCGCATCATCTCGGAGATTCTGGACCCGCGGACGAAGGACCTCATCGAGACGGACTACGGCGCCGACTTCGTGGTGTCCGCCGAGATGACGTCGATGCTGCTGGCCCAGGTGTCGGAGCGCCGCGAGCTCAACGCCGTCTTCGCCGACCTCTTCGACTCCGACGGCAACGAGCTCTACCTCAAGCGCGCTGCCTGCTACGCGCTGCTTGGCTACACCACGCCGTGGCTCACCGTGCAGAAGGTGGCCCGTCAGCGCGGCGAGGTGGCCATCGGGTACCTCAAGCTCGGCGGCACGCCCCTCATCAACCCGAAGCAGGACGAGGCCATCGTCTTCGCCGAAGAGGACCGCGTCATCGTCATCGCCGAGGACGACAGCGAGGCGATGGGCGACCAACGGGGCGGTGAGCTGGCCGAGCCGCCCGAGGCGCCGCTGGCCGACGCGAAGCCTGATGCCCGGCCTGCGCCTCCGCGCTCGGCGCTGCTGCCGCCTGAAGGGGCGAAGGCGCCCGACGCGAAGCCGGTCTCGGCCGGTCCCCGCGTGGAAGGGCCAAGCACCCAGCCACGTCCCCCGCTGCCGACGAAGCCCAAGGGCTCCTGACGCTGGAGGTGACTTCGCACGTACGCGAAGCGCCTCTCACAGGGCGGTGCGGCTCTCTTCGGTACACCAGGCAGACCAACGGCTTGAGTTCGGCGACCCGGGTGAGCGAGACGCGCTCCGTGAGCCATCCCAGCGCCACGCGCCTCTCTGGCCTGCGGCACCTCGTCTCCAATGCTGGCCTGTCGGACGTTCGAGTCTCGACGATGCTCTCACTCGTCGACCGCCGGACCGCCCACGCCTCACACACACCCTGGAGGTCCGGTCGGGCCTCCGGGTCGAGCTCCTGGTGTCGGTGCCCGCGTACCTCAACGAGCTCTCGGGCGCCGAGCTGACCGACCGACCTGGTGAAGCGATGGATTCGCGTGCGGAGCCACAGCACCGACGACGAGCCGCTCACCTTGGATGAACTCGCCGACCAGCTCAAGAGCACGCGCTGGGGGACCGCCGCCTCCTCGAGGTCCTCGACGAGGTCCGCCTCGACGCCCCCACGTACGAAGAGCTGAAGACCTACGCCCAGAAGCACGGCGCAACCGTCCACGACTTCCTGGTCGACGCGGACGACACCGATCATTGGCCCGACGCGCAGTACCAGCGCACGCTCGAGTACCTCGACGGCCAGGTGCCGGTGGCCGAGCGGCAGCGGCGGGTCGAGCTCTTCCAGAAGGGCGAGGGCGGAGACGTCTTCCTCATCTCGCTGAAGGCGGGTGGCACGGAGCTGACGCTGACGGCTAGGCCGTGAACGCGTTCGTCCCCCCTTCCATCTGCCCGCGGCTACCGGCTGCCTCGTGTCGAACGAAGTTCGGCCCCTTGAGCGCCAGATTTGACTTGTGTCAGGGTCGCTTTCGCTACGCGTTGAAGGGGGTTCCCATGTTCGTCTCTTCGTCTCTTCGTCTCTTGGGCGCTTTCTGCCTTGATTTTGAGCTGCACCTGCTCGGAGCCTCCTGCGCCGAACCGCCTGCGCTCGACCCTCTTCGCGACCGACGGCGGCATGGCGTACGTGAACGAGTGCATCGCGGCTGGTGTGCCGGTGCCCTCGACCGTCTTGGGTCCGGGCTGGGTTCGACATTTTGACGTCGCGACTGGCGGAGCAGGCATCGATCCGCCGTTCATCGCTCCGCGATACGAAGGCTATCCGCTCGAGGCGGAGCTGTGGAGTTGGAGCTCCAGCAACCCACGAGGCATCTGCCTCGCTCTCCCGCGCTGGCAGCTCGACGCGCCGAACGACCCGAATCCGAACGTCAATACCGCCGCTGCGTTTGGCGTGATTTGTCAGGCTCTCTTGGACTTCGTGTGGGTGAAGCAGAGCCCCGCGTAGGAGGCTGAGAGAAGGACGCGCACGGTCGGTTTTCGTAGGTTCCGGGTTGCGAGACTCGTCACCGAAGAAAGGACCGCCGTG
>JBILEB010000238.1:0-8133 GCA_044352295.1 Myxococcaceae bacterium | reverse complement strand
GACTCCAGAGATCGCCGAGGCCGCCCGACTGCTCGAAGAGCTCGTCGATCAGAACCGCGCGGACGACGACGATCTCGGCGCGCTGACCGACATCTACCTGAAGGCCCGCAAGCGCGACGCGCTGAAGCGGTTGTTCGAACGTTCGAAGGCGCTGCGCGAAGACCAACAGCCGGTCATGCAGACCATGCGTGATGCCGTGAACGGAACCTCGACCCAGACGCTGCAACGCATCGCGCGAATCAACGACCAGGATCAACGCCTCGAGCAGCTCCTGATGGCGGTCTCGTCCTTCGCCCACCTGCACCGGTACGCCGACGCGGTGGCGCTCCTCGACGGCTTCAAGCCGGGTCCGGGCCAGGAGACCCAGTTCCAGGGCGTGCAGCTCCTCAAGCAGATGCTCCGGCCGGTGCCGGTGCGGACCGACGTGTCGAACCCCGAGGCCGCGGCGCGAACGCTGCTCTCGGCCCTCGTCAACGCCGGCTCGGTGGTCGAGGCCTCGCGATCGCTTTCCCGGCTCGCCTCGAAGACCGGCGCCGAGGAGCTCGACGGCACCGCGAACGTCTTCCGCTACACGCCGATGCCCCCGCTCAAGGACTCGACCTTCTCGTACGAGTACCTCTTTCACCGCGGTGCGTGCGCCGTCTCTGGCAAAGGCTCGATCGCCCGCGTGAAGTGCACCGTGCCCGAGCTGCGGTCCTTGAGCGTGACCACCTACTGGTCGAAGGACGGCTCGACCTGGAAGCTCGAGTCCCTCGGACGGCCCAGCACGTTGGCGACCCGGGCCTGGACGACGCGCACCACCGCGCCTGCCGAGGCCGCGCTGTGGGTCGACTGGGTGCTCGACGACATGCAGGCGCGCCAGGCCACCAAGGGCCATGCTGGCGTGGGGGCCGCGTATACGATCCTCCGAAACGTCTGGAGCCGGGCGCGTCGGGACGATCCGAAAGCGCTGGCGTTCGCGGCGTCGACCACCTTCTTCATGTTCGGCGATGTCACCGAGGGCGCACCGGAGGAGGCCCTCGAGACGTTCCGTCAGGGGCTCTCCACGCTCTCAGGCAACTCCCGCCGGGAGGGCACGTACCTGCTCGCGTCGGGCTTCAGACGCCGGGGCCAGCCCGGGAAGGCCGCCGAGCTGATCCGCCCCCTCGCCGAGTCCGAGAACGAGCCTGAGGTCTGGCGCATGCTCTCGTCGACGGAGCTGGAGGCCGGAAACACCGCCGCCGCCACCTCGCTGGTGCAGAAGGCCCTCGAGGCCTCACCTCAGGACGTCGAGTGGAGGACGCACCAGGGCTACGTGCTGCTCGAGCAGGGCCGGTGGGCGGAGGCGATGGAGGTGCTCAAGACGCTGCGCGCGGAGAAGGGCGACGCGGTCAACGTCCAGAACAACCTCTTGTGGGCCATGGCGCTGGCAGGCGCCGTCGACGACGCGGCGGAGCGTGAGGCCGCCCTCCTCGCTGGAGAGAAAGCCTCGGTGTTCCATCTCTCCACCAGCGCCCACGTGATGATGGAGCGGGGCCGGCTGACCACGGCCGCCAGGCTCATCTCCCGCAGAATCCAGGCGCTCGATGACGAGGCCGCAGACGATGCGCAGTGGCTCGCGCGGGGACGGCTCCTCCACCTGCTCGGGTTCACCGAGGCGTCCAGGAAGGCGCTGGCCCACATCGACCCGAAGTCGCGCGCCCTGCTGTTGGCGGCCCGGCGCCTTGCCCCAGGCGCGCCACAGGCCTCACGCTGACCGCGCCTGGTCGAACGAGGAAACCCGAACCTTCGTCGATGCGGAGTCGGTGGCGCTGTCCTGCAAGCCTCCCCTCGCGGCCTTCCTGGTGACGCCCACCTTCGTGCAGCGCGCCGATCGGCTGGGCTGTCCCATCGGGCCGCGGGTGCCGCATGCGGAATGGCCCCAGGCGTTGGAGCGGATCCACGACGAGTTCGACGCGGCCTTCTCATCCGTCCTCTTCGTCGATGACACCGTGGAGGCAGCCCACCTCGTCGCGCTCGTCGACGTCAGCATCGGCGCTGGGTTTCCTTCCGTTTCGATCCTCCCCCGGACGGCGTGCGACCGGCCCTCTCTTCCGAGGTTCGAGCCGTGAGGCAGCCCGGCTCGCTTCACTTCAGCCCGCTCGTGGACCTCCTCGCCGTGCTGGCCGTGTTCGGACTTCAGTTCTTTGACGGCGTTGGGCCTCGGCGAGGCCTGCGGGCGACGACGCTCACTGGCTTCCGCTGCAGTTACGAGCCGATTGAGCCCCCGCCGCTCAAGGTGGTGCTCTCTACCGCTGGCGTTCATCCCTTCGAGCGACGGAAGTTTCGCCGTTGACCCTCGGATTTCGTGCCTCCAATCGTCCAGGCGCCTGACGCGTGCTTGCGCCTCGACCACACCGAGGACCCTTGGCGTCGCTCGGGTTCTTCCCGGGCTGGTTCCGCGTTTGGCACGACCTGCTATGGCTTCAGCGTCGTCCGCCTCACCCAGGAGCCGCCCATGACCGCCGCCGTCGCCATTCCCCCGCCGATGCCGCTGTCCCAGCTCGACACCATCGTCTCGCGCATCAAGGAGAACGCCTCGGCCTTCGCGCGAACCTCCATCGACGAGCGCGTCGCGTTCCTGCGCCAGCTGCGCGACGGCTACATGCGCATCGCCGAGCAGTCCGTGCGGCTGGCCTGCGCATACAAGGGCGTGCCCTTCGAGAGCCCGGCCTCGGGAGAAGAGTGGCTCGGTGGGCCGATGGTCACGCTCCGGGTCCTGCGCCTGACCGAAGAGGCCCTCGTCGAGGTCAAGCGCTTCGGCGCCCCGCGCGTGAAGGACTCGTGGCTGCGCGAGTTGCCCGACGGCCGTCTCGCCGTGCGCACCTTCCCGAGCGATCCCTTCGACTCGGTGTTGCTCGCCAAGCACGTGGGCGAGGCCTACATGCTCGCGGGCGTCACTCGGAAGAACCTCGTGGAGCACCAGGCCGGCCACTACCGCACGCCGCACCAGGGCCGGGTGTGCCTCGTCCTGGGCGCCGGCAACGTCAACGCCATTCCGCCCACCGACGTCGTCTGGAAGATGTTCGCCGAGGGCACGGTGTGCGTCCTCAAGATGAACCCCGTCAACGCCTACCTCGGGCCCCTCATCGAGCAGGCCTTCGCGCCCCTCGTCGCGCGCGGCTTCTTCGCGGTGGTGTACGGCGGCGCCGAAGAAGGCGCGTACCTCACCAGCCACGCGGCCATCGATGAGATCCACATCACCGGCTCCGACAAGACGCACGACCTGATGGTGTGGGGCCCGCCCGGCCCACAGCGCGAGGCCCGCCAGGCGAAGAACGAGCCGCTCCTCAAGAAAGACATCACCTCGGAGCTCGGCAACATCTCGCCCGTCATCGTCGTGCCCGGCCCGTGGGACGAGGGCAGCCTCGCGTTCCAGGCGCGCAACGTCGGCGGCATGGTGTGCAACAACGCCAGCTTCAACTGCAACTCCGCCAAGCTGCTCGTCACCAGCAAGGCCTGGTCACAGCGGCAGAACTTCCTCGCCAAGGTGGAGCAGGCCATCGCCACCGGCGGCGTGCGCTCGGCGTACTACCCGGGCGCGACCGACCGCTGGCGTCAGTTCGTCGAGGGCCGCAAGAACGTCAAGCTCATCGGCCAGGCGAAGGAAGGCGAGCTCTCGTACGCGATGATCACCGACGTCGACCGCTCCAACACCCAGGACCGGGTCTTCACCCAGGAGCCCTGGTGCACCGTGCTGTCCGAGACGGCCTTCGAGTCAAGCGAGGTGGCCACGTTCTGTGACGAGGCGACGGCCTTCGTGAACGAGAAGGTATGGGGCACCCTTGCGGCCATGGTGCTGGTGCACCCGAAGACGATGGAGAACCCGGCCGAGGCCGACGCGGTGGAGCGGATGATTCGCGAGCTCCGCTACGGCGCCGTGGTGGTGAACACCTGGGCTGGCGCAGTCTTCGGCCTGGGCAACGCGCCGTGGGGCGGCCACCCGAGCACGACGCTCGCGAACATCCAGTCCGGGCGCGGGTGGGTGCACAACAGCTTCCTGCTCGAGGACGTCGAGAAGTTCGTGCTGCGCGCGCCCGCGAAGAACTTCCCCATCTCGCCCTGGTTCCCCGGCCACCGCACGCAGCACCTGCTGGGCCGACGGCTCACCGAGTTCGAGTACGCGCCGTCGTGGCTCAAGGTGCCGCTGGTGGCCGCGGCGGGGCTGCGCGGCTGACTCCACCGCGTGGCATGATTGCGGCGCCATGCACGCGCTGAGACAGCGAACCACGCAACGGCGCCGCGGCGATCCACCGGCCGGGTTCCGCCTCTCCCGCGAGCAGGACCACCGACTCGGAGCGCACGGCTTCTTCGACGGCCTGCGCGTTCAGATCATCGAGGGAGAGGTCTTCGTCATCGCGCCGATGGCGGGCGTCCAGTCGTACCCGCTTCAGGAGCTCAACGAACTGCTCGTTCGGGCGCTTCCAGACCGGCTTCGCGTCCGAACGTTGCTTCCGCTGGCCCTCGACGACTTCAATGAACCAGCGCCGCACTTCGCCATCGTCCCCAGAGGAACTGGACGTCACGGTGAGACGCCCACGACGGCCTTGCTCGCCATCGAGGTGGCAGACTCCAGTCTCTCGTTCGACCTTCGGCAGAAAGCTCGGGTGTACGCGCGCTGTGGCATCCCCGAGTACTGGGTGCTCGACGTGAAGGAGCGCGCCCTCATCGTGCATCGCTCGCCCGGCGCGACGAAGGACCGGTCCGTGAAGACGCTCAAGGACCTGTCGAAGGTGACCTCCACGGCTGTGCCCGGGCTGACGGTCGACCTGCGCCACGTCTTCGCGCGGCGGCGCTGAGCGGCGGGCCTCCTCCAGTCCAACCCCGTCGGTCGTCTGCCTGCACGCGGGTCGAGCGGCGTCGGTCTCGCGCGCTGCGCTCGCGTCACCTCTTCCTCTCCTCTCCACCCGGCGTCGGCCGGCGTTCCGTGGGAGCGTGAGCGAACCTCATCCTGGTGCCGTGCGACGTGCGCGGAGACGAGCGATCCAGAGCCACGCGCCGATGGAGACCCCCACCGCGATGAGCGCTCCGCCCACCAGCACTCGACTTTCACCGGCCCTGCGCTGGGCCGCCGCAGCCTCGGTGAGCTCGCGCTCCTCCTCGTCGTACTGCGCCCGAGCCGTCGCGCTCTGGCGGGACTCTCGGTACCGCTCGTCGGCGGCGTCCGAGCTGAAGCTCGTCAGGTGCAGCCAGGCCGTCTCACGTTTCTTCAGTTCGACTCCGGCTTCGCGCAGCCCGGTCGTGGTGGCCAGACGGTGACGCGGGCCAGACGGAGGCCACCCCGCCCGCGGCTTCGCTTTCGCCTCCGTCTCACACACCAACAGCCCGCTCCCGGTGAGGCCGACGCCACCGAGCGAGCGCAGCACGACGACAAGCCCACCACGCAGCCCGGCGCGCCCGCGACGTCACGGCATCGACGCGCCGCGAATGTCGTTGCACGACAACCCGCTGGCGGGCGCGCAGTTCTGGCCGATGAGGCAGCCTCCGGCGCCGCTGAAGTCGACACAGCGAATCGACCGGCAATCGTCGGACGTGACGCACCGCTTGCGCGAGATGCTGCACTCGCCGCCCATGCAGGACTCCGGCGCGCAGTCGCTGTCCACCTGACAGCTGCAGAAGCCCTGCTCGTCTCCCTCGTCGACCGCGCAGCGGCCAGCGCAGAAGCCCGACGCCTCGCCGGGGTTCTTCGCGCACACCCCACCCCGCCGGCAGTCCGAGTCCTGGGTGCAGGGCAGTTGCTGGTTGATGGGACACGCGGGGTTCGACCGCGTGCACGCCCATTGCGTCAGCACCACGATGACGTCCTGGCAGGCGTACCCGCGGGGGCACGACTGGCCCTCGCTGCAGTCGGCGCCGCAGAAGCGATTGCCCGGGTTGCGCGTGTCCACGAGGCAGTAGTTGGGCCCGGTGCCACAGACCTGCAGGCCGCCGGCGCCGGCGACGCAATTGTCGCAGTACGGCCGCAGCCGCGTGTCGTAGTCCGAGAAGCACTGGGCGCGGGGCCCGGCGTCGGGCTCGGAGGAAACACCCGCGTCGGGCACGACGGCGCACTGCTCACCGAAGGCGCAGAAGTCGTTCGAGGCACAGAACGAGGGGTCGCACACCCCGATGCGGCAGCGCGCCAGGGCTTCGGGCGTCGTCCCGGAGCAGCTGCAGGCCACGTCACCGCAGCGGCACGACACCCCGTTGCAGTCGCCGTTCTTCCGACAGCCCTCGACGCAGCTGCCCCGGCGGAAGTCACACACCTCACCGAGGTTGCACTGCAGGTCCGACGAGCAGCGGCCGCGGGGCACGCACTGGCCGACCGAGGTGTCACAGAAGACGGTCGCGTCCGGGCAGTCGGCGTTCGTCGCGCAGCCCGCGCGGTCCTGGCAGAAGCCCAGGCCGTTGCAGAGCTGGCTGGGGGGACAGGCCTGGTCCGTGCGGCAGTAGCAGACGCCCGTCGTCGCCTCACACCGGTACGCGGCCGGCGCGGCGCCCATGACGAGCGAGGCCGTCATCGAGGTGGCGCAGTCAGCGTCGACGCTGCACCGGCCGCCCATCACCCGCGTATCCCGACACCCCGCGCCGAGAACGACGAGGAGCGCCCCGAACAGCCCTGCCCTGCGCGTCACCGGACTCACGGCATGAAGGCCGGCGAGAGCGCGATGGAGAAGCTCGACCACGCGACGCCCGAGAGCGAGTCGTACGTCCACTGGTTGTAGGCGAACTTCGGCGAGCGGCTGGAATAGATGAGGACGAACATCCGCTCACCGGGGTTCTCCGCGCGCAGCTTCTGCACCGCCAACGGAGGTAACACCACGCGGTTCTCGGCGCCGGGCAGCACCACGTCCCACAGGTTGACGTTGCCGAAGAGGGTCGGCTTGAGCACCTGCACGTTGTGAATGTCGGCCACCGCGCCGGGCTGCGTCGTCCACGAGATGGCGCCGGTGAAGCTGCCGTTGGGCTCGCTCAGCAGGGGCGGCGGCAGCATGGGCCCGATGGTGACGCCCGCGGCGAGCGGGCCCGGCTGACGACGGAAGTAATACGTGACGGGGTACGCCTGCGCGCCGGACGACTCGTTGAGGAAGATGAAGTTCGAGCCGTCGAGCTGCGGGAAGTTCGGGAACGACAGCGTGGTGTTGGTGCTGGCGATCGACGTGGTGGCGGCGGTGCCCGTCGCCCAGTTGTTCGGGTTGGGCACGAAGCCCTCGGCGCCGAGGTCGAGCCACGCGTACACCTTGTTGTTGCCGGGGTTCGGCGACAGGCCGGGGACCGACGACGGGAACTCGACCGGTGAGTCGATGGTGATGGGCACCGTCTGGTCGAGCGCCATGTCGAGGATGATGTCGCGCCCGGTGGCCGGGTTGTCGGCCGAGGTGGTGACGCCGCGGCGCACGCCCATGGTGATGGGGGTGAAGCTGCCGTTGCCGGGGTTGACGATGCCAAGCACCGCGTAGACCGCCCGGAGGCCGGCGCCCGTGAAGACGAGGTAATCACCGCCCTCCATGGTGATGCGCCACTTCTCGCCCATGCGGCTCGGCGCGCCACGGAAGGGAGCTCCCCCGAAGAGCGAGGTCTGCGCCACGAAGACGCGCGCCTCGAGCGTCTCGCCGCCCATCAGCGGCCGCGGGGCCTTGAAGCCAAGGACGCGCCCGGCGATCTGCGACGGCGGCACCCCCGGCGGAGGCATGCCCGAGCCGGGCTCACCCGAGCCGGTGAAGTTGACGAAGACGGTGAGGTTCTCGGCGTTGACGCTGGTGACGGTGACCGACTGGTAGTTCTCCTTGAAGACGGTGACGGTCTGGGCCTTCACGAGCGCCGGGTCCGAGAAGGTGATCTGCCCGCGGTTGTCGGTGAAGCCCTGGAAGGGCGTCGTCTCGTCGGCGCCGAGCATCACGCGGGCGAGCGATACGGGCGCGCCGTAGTTGGCGGGTGTCGCGTCGAGAACGGTGACGTTGAGGGTGCCGACGAGGGGCCCGCCCGAGAGCCCGCCCGAGATGCTGCGAGGGTCGAAGTACGAGAAGCCGCCGCTCAGCGTGTCGTTCTGCGTGCCGCGCACGACCCGAACGTCGACGGTGCCGACATCACCACGCGGCGTGCGGCAGGTGATGAGGTGGGGCGTGACGTACTTGA
>JBILEB010000237.1:0-8143 GCA_044352295.1 Myxococcaceae bacterium | reverse complement strand
GGGCGTACTCGTCGTCGGCTGTGGCGGCATGACGTCGGGCGTTGACGGCGGCTCCGGCGGCGGTGCGATGGCCGGCGGCTCGGCCGGCGGTGCGATGGCCGGCGGCTCGGCCGGCGGTGCGGTGGCCGGCGGTTCGGCCGGCGGCTCGGCCGGCGGCATGCCCGTCACCCTCCAGTTCGTCTTCCTCTTCGCCGGCATAGGCGGAGAAGACTCGGGCCGTCAGGTGAGTCCTGCCTGGAACTCCAACACCTTCGTCTATTCCGCGACCGTCGCCGCGTGGGACACGCGCTTCGACCTCGGCGTCTACGCGCGGAGCGCGGCGCACACGGTCTCCGTCAACGGCACGCCCCTCACGCTGAACTCCGCCGGCCAGGGCTTTACGGTCATCAACATCACCAGCGCGCAGACGGTCTTCACCATCGGCGTCTCCGATGGCAGCTCGACGTCCACCTACACCATCACGGTGAACAGGCCCGAGCCGGTCTACGTGAAGCCCACCTTCCCAGACGCCTCCGACGCCTTCGGGACAGCGGTCGCGGTGTCGCGCGAAGGCTCGACCATGGCCCTGGGCGCCCCCGGCGACGACTCCCCCATGCCGGGGTCGTCGCTGAACACGTTGAGCGGCTCGGGCACCGTGCTCATCTTCACGCGAGTGGCCGGCGCCTGGGTCTTCGAGCAGGCGCTCAAGTCGAATACCCCCGCGGCCAGCGAGGCCTTCGGCAGCTCGGTCAGCCTCGATGAGACGGGCAACTGGCTCGCGGTCGGGGCCCCGGGCGACTCCGTCGGCGGCGCGAACTCGGGCGCCGTGCATGTCTTCGAGCGCTCCATGGGCAGCTGGGTGCACCGCGCGAAGCTGAAGGCGAACACCGTGGGGGCCAGCGACGGTTTCGGTGCGTCCATCGCCCTCACCAGCGCCAACCGCCTCACCCTCGTCGTGGGCGCCCCTGGCGAAGACGCCACCTCGACTGGTGGCCCCACCACCAACGGCAGCGCCGACTCGGGCGCCGTCTACGTCTTCACCGCCGACCTCGCCCCGCCCACCACCTGGACCCAGGCGGCCTTTCTGAAGGGGAGCGCCCCTGCTGGCGGCCGGCTGGGAACCTCGGTGGCCGTCGGCGGCATGGGCACCCTGGCGGCCGCGGGCGCGCCGGGAGCCGGAGGCCGGGTGGAGACCTTCTCGACGGACGGGGTGGGCCCCTGGGCGGCCGAACCCCTGCTGACGAAGCCCGCGTCGGTCGACCCGTCTGACGAGTTCGGCTCCGCCGTCGCCCTCGAATTCGACCGCCTCGTGGTGGGCACCCCGGGAGACGACTCGGGCAACGGCCAGCCCACCGACAACTCAGCCATGGACTCGGGCGCCGTCTGGGTCTTCACCCGGGCGAGCATGGGGTGGAACAACCCGCGGTTCGTCAAGCCCCTGGTCCGCCCCGCCGGCGCGCGCTTTGGCGCGGCCGTCGCCCTTCAGTTCCGCACGCTCGTCGTCGGCGCGCCCCTCGAGGGCGGCACCTCCACCGGCTTCGCCGGCAACGCGATGACGCAGGGCGCGGCGAACGCCGGCGCGGTGTACGTGTTCTACCGCTTCAGCAATGGCGCCGACTGGAACCAGAACGCCTACCTGAAGATGGCGCCGCTCGCGCCTGGCCAGACGACCCACCCGGCCAACACCGAGTTCGGCGCAGCCGTGGCGCTGGGCGGCAACAGCCGCACCCTCCTCGTTGGTGCTGCGCGCGAGGACAGCGACACCGCCGGCCTGCAGACGACGCGCCCCGCCTTCAGCCCCACCCAGGACGTGGGCGCCGGCTTCGTCTGGTAGGGCTGCCGCCCCAGGTCATCGCCCCTGTTGCCTCCACGCGGGGACGTGGCGCCACCTCCGCCATCGGGGGCCGCCAGCTCCCCACGTGGTCGAGCCATCTCGACTATCGTAGCCTCGGGTCATGCGTACGCGCATCGGCGGACAGCACCGCGCGCTTGGCATGACGTACCCGGGGTTCGTCTTCCGCACCCTCGTCCACGAGGGCCGCCCCGAGCCGTCTGCTTGCGAAGACTGGTCTGACCAGTGATGCCCTTGCGGACCCCCATTTCCGGACCGGTCTCGAGCCGCTGACTCCACAGCTCGCCGAGGTGGTTCTCCAGCGGCGTGCCCGACAACGGGAACCGCGCCTCGGCCTGCAGCGCTGCCGCGGCCTTCGCGCGCTGGGTCGTTGCGTTCTTCAGTTGCTGCGCCTCGTCGAAGATGAGCGTCGCGAGTACCTGCGTCGAGAGGAGTTTCGACTTTGCACCTCGTCGTGGGGTGCGGGGTTCACATGGCTGAACGGAGACGCCCCGCCATGACCTTCCAGACATCACTCATCGCCGCTGCAGCCCTCGCTCTCTCGGGGAGCGGCTGCGCTGTCATCGGCATCGCCAACGCGCTCGAGCAGCATCGACAGCACGAGGCGCTGGTCGCCAAGGCGCAGGCCGACGCGGCCGCGGCGCAGCGCCAGGGCGCCCGCCAGATCAGGATCGCCGAGGCACGGACGCAGTACCTGCAGGCCCAGCTCGACGCGCAGGTCTACCGCGGCAACTGCGGGCAGCTCGCCGCGTCGGTGCAGAAGGTTGTCATCAAGATGGGCACATCCATCGTGGAGCAGACCCCTGAGCTGGTGGTGACGGCGTGGTCGTACGTCAGCGCGGAGTACGCCCAGACCTCGGACTTCCGCATCCGCAAGACACGGAAATCCTCCCAATCTCGCTACGTCATGGACCTCAAGCCGGTCTCGGGTGGCTGCCGCGTGTCAGCGGAGTTGCAGTACCGGGACGAAGCCGGCGTCACCGGCTCCGAGCGCGCGCTCGACCTCGAGTCCCGCGTGATGCGCGAAGTCGAGCCAGCGCGCTACGCCGAGGTCGAGAAGCACTACCTCGACATCGGGGCGACGTTCCCGCCCGTGGACTGACCCCGTCCGCTCGCGGCGTCCATCACCGACGTCGCGATCGCGACGCGGCCACCCGAGGTGACGCCCCGAAGTGCGCCGTCAGCGCCTGGGTGAGGGCAGGGTACGCGAGTGTGCGGAGGCAGGTCGAGGATTTGAACGGACGCGGAGGAGCCTGTCTCGGGAGCGCCGAAACGCCTCGTTGGACAGTTGTTGGCCAGGCGACAGTCGATGAACGGGTCAGCTGGACAAGGCTCATCGCTGCCGACCGCGGCCACTTCGGAGGGCCGTTCGAGCCCCGTCTCGTCGAGGAGGCTCGCAACCACGTCGAGGCTGCCGTCTGCGATGGCAAGCGACGAAAGGAGACGACTGTATGGCTTCAACGATTCGCGCTCACGGTTCTCTGGCGAGGAGACCACCGACACGACCTGAAGTCCTGGCAGGATTTCCTCGAGCGTTGCGGCGACGACGAGGCAAAGGCCATCGGTTTTCTGAGCTGGTCATCCAAGCGATGCGAAACGGTGTCGAGCCGTCCGAGGAAGACGTGCGACGACTCCAACGGAGCACTCCAGCCAGGAATCGAAGCGGTATCGCGTCACTCATTGCGCTCAGCAGAATCCAACACCACCGCGGTGAGTTCGAAGAAGCGCTCGCGACGCTCCAGCTCGATGCGCACCGCGCCGGTGTCGCGGAACGCCGCGAGCGGGCAAGTCCGTTTCGCACAATCGAGACACAGGCGTTGATCGACGGGCTTCGCCTGTGGGACCTTGGCATCACGCTTCCTCGTGCCATGGACGATCTGCAGCGCGGGCAACTCGACCGGGCATGCGGGGCCCTGAAGCAGGTGCACGGCTGGCACGCTTGGGACACTCACCGCGAGGTTCAAACGCGAGTCGCACTTCTGATTGCGCAGAAGTGCATGTGACACAGCCCATCGTTCGTCGAGCCGTCGCTTGGCGGCGCCAGGCTCGCCGACAACTTGCCGAGAAGACCGAATTTCAGTGAGGCCCGCGGTTCTCGAGCTCGGTGATGCGCTTCTCGTGGTCGTCGACGCGCTTCTCGAAGCTCGCTCTCGCCCGGGAGGCCGAGGCCTTCCTCCAGTGCGGGCAGCTCCGGTACGGCTTCGTGGAGGTGTCGTGCGAGGCCTGCCACGAGGTAAGGCTGGTGGCGTTCTCGTGCAAGGGGCGAGGGTGGTGTCCGTCGTGCACCAACCGGCGCGCCGTGGAGTCGGGCGCCGCCCTCGAGTCGGTGCTGCCCCGTGTCCGTCACCGGCAGTGGACCCTCAGCTGTGACGGACCGGCCTAAGGGATCGCCCGTGGTTCGGCCAAGCTGATCGCAGCCAGTTCGGCCAAACGGATCGCCGTCAGTTCGGCCAAGCGGATCGCGCTGGCGGCGCCGAGGCAGCCCTGGAAGGGCCTGACCGGACCCGGTGGATGTGCAACCTCGCGACCTTCGCGAGGGAGAGCACATGCACAGAAGGGTCGAGATGAACCGCCTGCAGGAGTTGGTACGGCTTCACCGGATGGGGACAGGCTCGCGCGAGGTGGCGCGGCTGCTCGGGATGGGGCCGAACACCGAGCGGCAGTACCGACAGGCCCTCATGCGGGCAGGGCTGTTGGCTGGAGACGTGAGCGCGCTCCCTGAGGTCGAGGTGCTCAAGAACGCGGTGCTCGCAGTGATTCCGAGCAAGGTGCCTCCGCAGCAGGTGTCGTCGCTGGAGCGGTGGCTCGAGAGCATCAGGGAGTTGCAGGAAGAGGGGCTGGGCCCGCGGGCCATCTACGACAAGCTTCGGCTCGAGGATGAGGGCTTCCGAGAGAGCCGGGCCACGCTCTCGGCCGTGAAGCGGGTCTGCGTGCGACTGAAGAAGGCGCGCGGCGTCCAGCCGGAAGAGGTGGCCATCCCGGTCGAGACGAAGGCCGGTGAAGTGGCGCAGGTCGACTTCGGGTACGTCGGAAAGCTCTACGACCCAGTCGAGCGCGTGCTGCGGAAGGCCTGGGTCTTCGTGCTCGTGCTTGGGCACAGCCGGCACATGGTGGCCCGCATCGTCTTCGATCAGCGCATTGAGACGTGGCAGTGGCTGCACGTCGAGGCCTTTGAGGAGCTCGGCGGCGTGCCGGCAGTGGTGGTGCCCGACAACCTCAAGTCCGCGGTGGTCCGCGCCGCCTTCGGCGTCGGCGGCGCGACGGCGCTCAACAAGAGCTACCGCGAGCTCGCTCGCCACTACGGCTTCAAGGTCGACCCCGCGCCCATCTACCAGCCCAGGAAGAAGGGCAAGGTCGAGTCGGCCGTGAAGTACGTGAAGGGAAACTTCTTCCGCGGCCGGAGCGAGCAGGACGTCTCGGGCCTGCGGCCGCTCCTGCAGCGATGGGTCGTCGAGATCGCTGGCACCCGCATCCACGGCGCGACGAGGAAGCGGCCTCTGGAAGTCTTCGAGCGCGAGGAGAAGGCGGCGCTGCAGCCGCTGCCTGCGCGGCGCTTCCAGACGGTGCTGTGGAAGGAATCGACAGTCCACCAGGACAGCCACGTCGAATTCGATCGCCGCCTCTACTCGGTGCCGTGGCGCCTCGTCGGCCAGAAGGTCTGGATGCAGGCCACCGACGCCTCGGTGATCATCTTCGCGAACGACGAGCGGGTCGCGACGCACGAGCGACGATGTGCCGGGCGGCACAGCACCGTCGATGAGCACCTGCCCGAGCACCGAGGGCTGCTTCGGCACCGGAGCCGGGCGTGGTGGGAAGACCGAGCGGCCCGCATCGGCCCGGAGACGGCGCGGTACGTGAAGGACCTCTTCGACTCCGACGACGTGCTGTCACAGCTCCGGCCGGTGCAGGCGGTGGTGACGCACCTTGAGCGGCATCCGGTCGAGCGCGCCGAGGCGGCGTGCCGCCGGGCGCGGCACTTCGGCGCCTTCGGCTACGGCGCCGTCAAGAACATCCTCGTCCGAGGCCTCGACCTCGAGCCACTGCCGGCGGCGGTGGCTGTCCCCGGCTCTCCGCAAGAGAGCTTTCGCTTTGCACGGAGCGCCGCCGAGCTCCTCGCGAAATGGAGATCCGACGATGAGCCCCACTGACGAGCTGGTCCGCCTGCTGAAGAAGCTGCGCCTGTCCGGCGTGATGCAGACCCTGGACATGAGAATGAAGCAGGCGGCCGACGAGGACCTCGCGATGAGCGAATTCCTCTTCCGGCTGATGGCCGATGAAGTCGAGCGGCGCGAGGCGAAGCAGCTCACGGCACGACTCCGCCGCGCCAGCTTCGACAACGCCAAGACCATCGAGGACTTCGACTTCGCCTTCAACCCGTCGGTGCCGAAGGCGAAGGTGCTCGAGCTGGCGACGTGCGCCTTCGTCGAACGGCACGACAACGTCTTCGTCATCGGGCCCACGGGTGTCGGCAAGTCACACCTGGCGCAGGCGCTCGGGCACCGCGCTTGCCGAGCCGGCTACACGGCGCTCTACCTGGGCGCGCACGAGCTGCTGATGCAGCTCCGCGCGGCACGGGCGGATGCCACGCTGGAGAAGAGGCTGCTGCGCTTCACCTCGCCCGACGTGCTGATCATCGATGACCTTGGGCTCCGCGGGCTCAACCCCGACGAGTCGGGAGACCTGTACGAAGTCGTGCGGCGTCGCTACGAATGCGGCTCGACCGTCATCACGTCGAACCGTGACATCGAGGAGTGGCCGCCGCTCTTCGGGAACCCGCTGCTCGCGAGCGCGGCGATGGATCGGCTGCTCCACCACGCCCACGTGCTGGTCATCGAGGGCGATTCGTACCGGAACCCGCCGAGCACGAAGCGCAAGAAGGCTCAGGCCTCGCAGGCTGAGGCTCGGTGAATGTGATCCGTTTGGCCGAACCAGCCTCGCGACGCCAACGAGCCCAAAGTCGTGGCCCGAACGAGCGCTGAACCCGGATCCGTTTGGCCGAACTGCGAGCGATCCGAAGGGGCGAGCCTTGACAACCACCCCGCACACCTCGGGCCAGCCCTCGCGAAAGGCCTGCCGCACCGTGCTGCCCCGCCCACCGTCCACCAACTCCGTCTACCGCCCACCCCTGACACGCCCGTCCCCGTGTCAGCCCTTCCGTGCATGACGCCGCCCGTGGAGCTTCGACACCCTCCCCCGGTTTCCCCGCCGACGGGCTCGCCACCGGCTTGCGCCGCGGCCGCGAGGGCGTCCGCTCCTCACTCATCGGCCGGCCTGGGGCGACCCCGGCACACCGCTTCGAGAAGGGCGCGGTGAAGGACTGTGCGGGCTGTCGCCGAAGGGGTGCGCCTGTCGCTTGCCCCTCCTCGCCACGAGACGCAGCGCCTCACCGCCGGTGATGCACAGCACGACGCTCCCCAGCACCTTGAAGGCGTGCAGCGGGTCCGCGAACGAATCGACGGTCCGAGCCGGCCGCCACCAGGCCGACGTTCACGGCCGAGAGGACAGCAAGGATAAAGTACCAACGGATGGCGTCAGTGAAGACGGCATCATCGTCCGCACGTCGCTTCTTCGAAGTGTCCACGATGCTGACTCTGCGACGGGAAGGAAGTGAAACGAAGTGCGAAAGGGTCGCGGTCCGCAACACCGTGGGCCGCGATGATCGGGCGAGGGCTCCGGTTCGTCATAGCGCTGTCGCCGGACTCTTCGAGCCCACCCTCTCGACTGGAACGGCTCAGCGCGCCTGCGCGGTGGAGCCGTGACGACTGGGCGAAGGGCGGCGTGAGGTGCAGAGGCGCCGTGGAAGCTGGTGAGCTGCGTCTTCGCTGGGCACCACGACAGGAGGCGGCCGAGCTGCTGCGATGTGCCCTCTCTGCGGCATGGTCCAACGGCAACCTCGAAGGGCTTTCGCTCGAGTCGCGCAGCGAGCTGTCCAGCTCGATGCCACCGACACGATGCAGAACCGCAGCGCCGCCGTCGGGGCGAAGTTCGGGATCACGCCGAACCGGCCCGTCGCGTCGACTTCACCTCACGAGAGCATCTGCTCGACCCCAGCCACGAAGTCGCCGGGCGCGCGGCCGTCCTTGAGCCGCTGCAGCTCCGCTCGCGCGCTCGTACGAGTGTGAGGAGTTCTTGCGTTGGGTGGTCGACAGTCGCCATCCACGCCACGCTATCGGTGCAGCACCACCGCCAGGCCACCCTGGAGCCCGAACACCGAGAGGAGCCCTCCCGCCGGACTCTCGATACCCGATACGAACAGGTTCATTCCGAGGTCGAGCGTCACTCCGAACCTGGGCGTGATGAGATACTCAGCCC
>JBILEB010000099.1:0-26315 GCA_044352295.1 Myxococcaceae bacterium | reverse complement strand
CGCCCGCTTCATCGCCCGGGACTTCGAGGGCGCCGGCGTCGGCTTTCGCGCCGTGCTGGAAACCTGGCCGACCGATCTGCCGTCTCGCCGGTACCTGGCCCAGCTCGAGACCTTCAAGGTCCAGCCGCCGCCCAACGACTGGGATGGGGTGGCCTCGCTCATGACGAAGTGATCTCCACTCTTGGAAATTGACCCTGTGGGGTTTGTCGGCAAGTCTCCCACCCGAGTTCATGAGCGCCGAAGAAGCCCTGTTCCAGCGGTTCGGTAAAGAGATCCCCCCCGGCACGGTGCTCGTGCGCGAGGGCGAACCCGGCAAGGAGATGTACGTCATCCAGTCCGGCAAGGTGCGGATCTGGAAGAAGGTGCGCGACGTCGAGAAGGTGCTCGCGGTCCTGGGGCCCGGTGAGTTCTTCGGCGAGATGGCGATCATCTCGAACAAGCCCCGCAACGCGTCGGCGACGGTCGAAGAGACGGCCCGTCTGCTGGTCATCGATCCCAAGACCTTCGAGGCGATGATCCGCGGCAACAGCGAGATCGCCGTCCGCATGATCAAGAAGCTCGCCGAGCGCCTCGCCGAGGCCGACGCGCAGATCGACACGCTGTTGCTCTCGGATCCGAACAGCCGGGTGGTGAACTGGATCCTCCAGGCCTGCCAGGCGCGCGGTCGTCCGCTCGAAGAGGGCATCGAGATCGACTTCCAGGTCCGCGATCTGCCGCGCGAGCTCGCCGTCGGAGAGCCCGCCATTCGCTACCTCTGCCACCGGCTCGAGAAGTCGGGCCTGATCGAGCTGACCGGCGATCGCATGGTGGTTCGCGATACGGCGCGCCTGTTCGATTACCTGCGCTTCCTCGAAGCCAAATTGAAGTTCGGGGACCTCTAACCGTGCAGCTCCAGGTGCTGGGCCCTCACGGTGGGGAACTGCCGGGTTGTCGCAGCACCTGTTTCCTCGTCGATGGCGTGTTGGCGCTCGACGCGGGCGCGCTGACCTCGACGCTCCCGCTCGACGAGCTGGTGAAGATCGACGACATCCTGCTGACGCACAGCCACTTCGATCACGTGAAGGACCTGCCGCTGCTCGCCGACGTGCTGGTGGGCCGCCGCGACGCGCCCGTCACCATCTGGGCCAACACCGAGTGCATCGCCACGCTGCGCGAGAACCTCTTCAACAACGTGCTGTGGCCCGACTTCACGCGCATTCCGACGAAGAAGGCGCCCGTGTACCGGCTCAAGTCCTTCAAGAGCCGCTCGACGTTCAAGCTCGGCAAGTACACCGTCAAGGCCGTGCCGGTGAGCCACCCGGTCGAGTCGTGCGGCTTCGTGATCTCCGACGGCCACTCGTCGATGGCGATGTCGGGGGACACCGGGCCGACCGAGGCCTTCTGGAAGCTGCTCAACCAGGTCGACGATCTCAAGCTGCTGCTGCTCGAGACGAGCTTCCCCAACGCCTTGCAGGCCCTCGCCGACATCTCGGGCCACTTCACGCCGCAGACCATGGCCGCCGAGCTACAGAAGTTCGACCGCCGCGACTGCGAGGTGCTGCTCTACCACCTCAAGCCGGCCTTCGTGGACGTGCTCAAGCGTGAGGTCAGGCGCATGCCGGTGCACGTGTGCGAAGAGGGCGAGCGCTTCGACTTCTGACTACCTGCGCTTGAGGAGCCTCGACTTCAGCGCGCCCACCAGCATGTCGATGGCGATGTCGTTGTTCCCGCCGTGCGGCACCACGATGTCAGCCCAGCGTTTCGACGGCTCGATGAACGCCAGGTGCATCGGCCGCACGTGCCGGAAGTACTGGCTCACCACGTGGTCGAAGTCGCGGCCGCGCTCCTTGATGTCTCGGGTGAGCCGCCGGATGATCCGCACGTCGTCTTCGGTCTCCACGAAGATCCGCACGTCGAGCGCCTTGCGCACGGCCTCCATGTGCAGCACCAGGATGCCCTCGACGAGGATCAGCTCGGCGGGTTGCACGGTGGTGGTGCGGCCTGAGCGCGTCGACTCCACGAAGTCGTAGACCGGCTTGTGCACCGCCTGGCCGGCCTTGAGCGCCTCGAGGTGCGTCATCATCAGCTCGACGTCGAACGCGTCCGGGTGATCGAAGTTCACCTCGCGGCGCTCCTCGGGCGTGAGGTGCCCGAGATCCCGGTAATACGAGTCCTGATCGATGAACGAGACGCCCGTCGATTCCAGCGCCTCGTGCACCTTCCGCGCGACCGTCGTCTTCCCCGAAGCCGTCCCGCCTGCGATGCCCACCACCAACGCCATGGAGCGCGCCCTACCTCGGGCCGGGGCCGGCTGTCTCTTGTGGTCAACCCTGCGACAACCTAAGACGCGACCTTCCTCTCAAGGAGCCAGGGGCCAGCATGAAGCGCTATTTCGGCATCATCGTCGCGGTCGTTTTCGTGATCGTCGGCATCGTCTTCACCATGCGGAAGTGGGAGGAGAAGTCGACCGAGACCAAGCGCGAGATGTCCGCCGCCAAGCTCCGTCAGGAGTACCTCGAGCGCGTCGCGTGGATCCGCAACATCCCGGATCAGAAGGCGTACAACGACGAGGTCAACACGTTCTTCCGCTGGTACTTCAAGGAGGTCAACGAACACGTCAACGAGTTCCGCCTCAACCGGAACTTCGATGACTACATCCTCGAGCTCGAGGAGAAGACCGGCAAGAAGAGCCAGTTCAACGAGTACGAGTCAGGCCCGGGCAAGGACCGCTCGGCCGACAAGAAGGCCGCGTACGAGGCCACCCGCAAGCTGTGGGACACGATGAAGGCCGGCAGCTACTCGACGTGGTGGACCGCGACCTCGAACGGCATTCGCCTCGACATCCTCTCGGCCGACTCCAAGGGCGACCAGATCCACATGCCCGTCGTCGCGTGGGGCCTGCCGCGCGAGGAGCGCGTCGACGACAAGAAGGTGCGCCGCATCGTCACCAACGGCAACTTCAAGTTCAATTGGAAGCTCTTCGACGAGAAGGGAAAGCTCATCGCCGAGATCCCCGGTGACGGTGGCCCCAACGGCCGCGTCGACTGGCCCGAGCGGTACATGAAGTTCTTCCCGTCGATGATCGTGTTCGGCTCCTACGACATCGACAAGCTGCCGCCAGAGACCAAGACCGCCGAGATCTCGTGGACCATCTCGGGCCGCAGCCCCTCGGGCGGCGACATCAACGCGAACTATCTGTGGAAGGGCGAAGTGCCCGCCGACTGGAAGCTCGCGCCTGGTGAGGCGTGGAAGGGCGCTCAGGAGTCGATCCGCCCCGAAGAGGAGATCGACCCGAGCAAGCAGGCGAAGAAGTAACGGCTACTGCGGGGTCAGTCGCCAGATCTGGCCCGAGTCGCTGTCGGTCGCGGCGTAGAGGAATCCGTCGGGCCCCTGCACGAGCGTGCGAATGCGCGCGTTCTGCGGGAGGTTGACCGGCGTGTGCGTGAGCATGTCCCCCGTCGCGTTCATGCGCAGGATGTAGATGCGCTCGCCGCCGAGGATGCCGACTGCCAGCGCGCCGTCCCAATCGCGCCACTGCGTGCCTGACAGGAACGTGCAGCCCGACATGCCCATCGAGTCGGCCAGCGCCCAGGTCGGCCGCATTGCCGTGGGGAACTTGGTGAGATCCGTCATCACCGTGCCGTTGTAGCCCCAGTAGGTGCCGCTCCCGTTCGGGTCGACGGGATCCCAGCCGCCGTTTCCGCCAGGCGTCAGCCGCGTCACCTCGTCGTCCGAGTTGGGGCCGTGCTCGCAGGTGAAGGCGTCTCCATTCGCGCGGAAGGCGAGGCCCTGCGGGTTACGGAACCCGAACGCGTAGATCGACGGCGCCGCCGGACTCGGCATGTTCCCCGTGGGGATCTGCCCCGTGCGGGTGATGCGCAAGACCTTCGAACCCAACGACATGCGGTTCTGGGGCACGGTCGGCAGGCGGTTGTCGCCGGTGGTGATCCACAGGTTGCCATCGGGCCCGACGCGCAGGCGGCCTCCGGAGTGCGCGCCGCCGGTGTAGGCGATGCCGGTCAAGAGGTCCTGTCGGTCCGTGACGCCGTTCCAGGTTGCGTTGACGCGGAAGCGCACCACCCGGTTGTCGACGGCGGCGTTCGGCATCGGGCGCGAGGCCATGAAGACGTAGATGAAGCGGTCGGCCGCCCAGTTCGGATCGATGGCGATGCCCAGCATGCCGCTCTGGTCGGAGGCGACGACGTCCGCCGGCCGGTGGAGGAGCTGGTGCGTCGTCATGCCTGGCGGGACCACCCGAATGTCCCCGCCACGCAAGGTAAAGATCATCGCGCCGTCGGGCGTGAAGACGAGATCCCACGGGCGCGCGAGGTTCTGGTGAAGCACCGTGCGCACCAGGGTTGGAGCGCCGGTGGCCAGGCCCGTCGCAGTGAACTCCACCGCTGGCAGCGTGCCCGACGTCGCGCGGAGCCGGTTCATGCCGGCGGTCGCGCCGAGGCGCCACTCGCCGACGCGCGCCACGCCCATGCTGTCGGTCGACACGGTTCCCATCGTCACCGTTCCGCCGCCAGCGACCGCCGCGAACGTCACCTGACGACCCGCGATCGGTTGGTTCTGCCCGTCGACGATGCGCACCGCGGGACGAATGGCCACCGGCGCCGAGACGTTCGCCGTCTGCAAGTTGCCCTCGAAGATCGTCATCGAGTCCATGCCGACGGCGGTCCCGGTCGCGGCGAACTCGACGGGCGGAATGCCCGGGTACTCACCACGCAACCGGTTGAGGCCGGGGGTCGCTCCCAGCCGCCAGCCGCTCACCGTGGCCACGCCGGTCGCGTCGGTCATCGCCGTGGTCGCGCCCGTGATCGCGCCGCCGCCCTCGAGGATGAGGAAGGTGACGGTGAGGCCGGGGACGGGGTTGCTGTGGCGGTCGGTGATGCGCATCGCAGGCGCCACGGACACCACCGTGTTCACCGGAGCCGTCTGCGACGCGCCGGCCGCGGCCGAGGTGCGAATCGGAGCGTTGTGACGGGCGGTCGCGGTGATCGCGAGCGGGGCGGTCGCTCCGACCGACGTGACGGTCAACCGGTGCGTACCGACCTGCAGGCCGAGGGTCCACGTGCCGCTGCTGGCGATTCCGTTCGCTGCCGTCGTCGCCGAGGTGAACTGGACGTTGCCCGAGCCCGCCGTCGGGGTGAACGCCACCGTGGCGCCCGACACCGGCTGTCCGTTGGCCTCGACGCTCACCCGAACCGGTTGGGGCAGCGGCTCGTCGATGGGGCCAGTCTGGGCATCACCGCCAACGATCCGCAGCGAGACGGCCAGGGGTCCACCGCCTGCGGAACCACCCGCCGCCGAACCGCCGCCGGCAGAGCCTCCAGCAGTCGAACCACCAGCAGCGCCACCCGCGGTTGAACCGCCTGCTTCGGCCGATCCTCCCGCCGCCGCATCGCCGCCTGACACGTTTCCACCAGCGTCACCACCCGCGGCAGCGGTGCCCCCAGCGACCACCGGACCGCCTGCTGTGCCGCTCGTGCCGCCAGCCACCGCTTCATCGGGCCCCAGCGTTGGCTCCGCGACGCCCATGCAGGCCGTAACACACAGGACACACGACCAGATGAACCTGTGGCCGGGCGGGGGAGACGGTGGTCGCACGAAGAACTCCGGGAAAGTGGGACTTTGCCCTCAGCATCCCATGCACCACTGCCCGTCGTCGTGGCACTTCAGGCACTGAGTACGGGCCACTGGCGACCATTCCACCGAATCGGTGTCTGCTTGCGGCCACAGGCTCGCAAGAATTGCCGAGAATCATTCGAGTTTTTCGAGGTGGGAGATCCCGGGAAGGCTCAGTCGACCACCGAGAGCACCGCGCCCGGTTCGAAACAGGTGAGGGTGCCGGCCTCGGCGTAGGTGAAAATCGTCAGCCCCTTGCCGACCGCGAGATCGGCCAGCTCCGGGGTGGGCGGTGTGCCCGCGATCACCCGCCCGGACGTCGGGTCGAGCAGCCGCACCGAGGTGCCGGGCACCAACAGCACGCCCTTCGCGAGTCGAGGGGGCAGGCGCGGGGTGATGGCTTCGTCGAGACCGCCGAGGACCCACGAGGGCTCTCCATCAGGCAGCAACCGCACGGCGGCGCCGCGTGCATCGGACGCGATGACCCCGCGCTCGAACGCCACGATGGAAGCCGTCGCCCCGTCGAGCGGCACCGAGCGCAGCCACAGCACCTCGCCCTTGCCCGACAGGCACGCCACCGCGCCGCGCCCATCGTTGCGGCCCGCGACGAAGATCCGCCCGCGGAGCACCAGCGGCGCCGAGGCCAGCTCGAGCGGAAGGGGACGGGTCCACGTCACGGCGCCGGCCTGCGCCGACGTGCCTCCAGCCAACGCCGCGAAGCGCACGACGACCGTCTGGCTCGACTGCGTCAGCACCGCCACCGCGTCGCGCTGGAGCGCGCTGATGGGCCACGGGCTCGCCACCGGCCCCCGGATGCGGAAGCGCACCTGACCATCGGACACGTCGACGCCGTAGAGGTCACCCGTGTCGGTCCCCACGACGAGCCGCGCGCCGTGCTCGACGAACATCGACCGTTGGGCCCGCGGCGGATCGAACCGCCAGGCTTCGCGCCCGGTCATCGACTCGAGGGCCACCACGCCGCGCCCGCCCAGGCGCGTCAGCATCAACCCGGTCTCGGCGGTGGTGAGCTCCGGTCCGATCCGCAAGCCTCCGTCGTGGCGCCGCCACCGCGCAGAGGGCTCTTCAGCGACGAAGCAGGTCAGACGCTCCTCGGTGGCGGTGATGACCGTCCCGTCGGCCGCCGCCGCGACGCCCCGGGGCGCGTAGGCCCGACGAAGCTCCTTGCCGGCCATCGAGAAGAGCTGCGCCGAGTGTCCCGCGTGGACCACCACCAGCTTCCGGCCCACCTCGAGGCGTCCGCGCGCTTCTCCCAACGCGACGGGGCGTGCCCAGCGCGGCGTCAGCGTCACGCGCCGGGGTGTCCCGACGGAGGACAGCGGGGCCTCCGTTCGAGGCGATGAGGGGCGCGGGGCCGGGGTCGGGGTGACGTCAGGGGTCGGTGGCCGAACCGAAGCCAGGCCCTCGGTGCACCGGACGAACAACGCGTCGACCCACGGGTTCGTGGCCCATCCCGGGTGGCGTCCATGGAGCGCCGCACATACCGACAGCCCAAGCTCCCACGTGGCCTTCGACGGGCGCCTTCGCACCGCGGCCATGAGCGCGAGGAACGGAGGTTGGTTCGACGTGGTGCCGCCGAGCCGCAACGCCCCCGCGGTGAGCAGCGCCGCCAGACTGCCTGCACCGCGGGTGACCAGCAGCGTGCGGCCATCGCGATCGTCGAGCTCGAAGGCCACGCCCTCGCCCGCCTCCGAGAACCGCCACGGGTCCGGACTCTGCGCCGCAAACGGCGTGATGGCGCGGCCAGTCGCCTCTCGCAGCTTCCGCTCGAGGGCGACCGCCGTCTCGACCGGCACGTTGGCCTCCACAGCCCCTCGGAGGAAGGTCCGCGTCGCCGTCTCGACTGCAGCGCGCAGCTCCACGAGGTCGATGGTCACCGGGCTCGACACCCGACGTGGCTCCGGCTCGAGCGAGACGACCGACAGCTCCAGCGTCAGCCCGGGGCGACGCAGCAAGCACAGCTCCAGCGCCGGAGCGTCGACCGACACCTGCGCCGTCGCGACCCGGTCCACCACGAGCGCCTTGAGGGCGTCGAGCCAGCCTCTGAGCCAGGCGACGAGATCGGCCTCGTCCACCGCCGGCAACAGCGACACGCCCTCGACCTCGAGCGACACGCCGTCCTTCAGGGCCGCCTGCCCGCGTCGCCACCGGTCCCCGAGCCGAAGCGTCAGCACCTGAAAAGAAACCCTCGTCGTCCCGTCGCACGTCGTTGACTGCGCCCACCCGTGAGCGTACCTTGCCAGCCTCTTCGTGTGGGCGGCCTTGAAGCCCCCGATTTCGCTACAGAAAAGACGGGAATCGTTCGAATGACTTTTTACGAGGCGGCGCTGCGCGTTCTGGAAGAAGCCGGCGCTCCGTTGCACTACCTGGAAATCACCAAGCGGTCGCTCGACAAGGGCCTCTTGAGCCACATCGGCAAGATGCCCGAGCACACCATGCTCGCCCGGCTGGCGGCGCAGGCCAAGCGCTCGCGGGAACGAAAGCTCGTCGTCACCTCGCGTGACACCTTCGCGCTCTCGGACTGGATGCTCGACGAGGACGCTGACGCCCTCGCGATCACCGGCACCATCGAGCCGAACGCGGAAGAGGGCCTGCCGCCCTACCGGACCAACGAGCGGCACCCCGAGCCGCGCGCCGAGTACCTGCGCGCGATCGGACGTCAGGCCGAGCGCAACCGCCGCGATCGCCGCGACGACGAGGGCAAGCGCAAGAAGTTCCCGCCGGTGCCCGAGGTGGCCTTCGAGGTGCTTCAGGAGGCGGGCGCGCTCGTGCCCTCTGAGCTCATCGCGCGGCTCAAGGCGCGCGATCTGGTCGACGATCTGGGAACGCTGGCGCTGCTCGAGGCGCTCGCCGACGACAACCAGCAGCGCATCGATCAGGGCCGCCGGCCGCAGTTCGCCGCGCTGCGCACCGAGACCAACGAGCTGCAGCTCTCTGTCGACGCGACGTCGCCCGAGTCTGCGCCGTTGCCGCTGCAGGCCCAGGAGGCCTTCTGCAAGGCCGCCAATCTGCCGTTCGAGAACGGCCGCGTCGTGCTGCGCTCGCAGCGTCGTCGCGACGAGGCGCCCGCCACCGTGGCCCCGACGCCGGAAGATCTCGCGCTCGTCCAGACCGCGAAGGGCACCGTCAAGGACGCCCGCAGGGCGATGGCGCGGGTGCTCCGTCGCAAGCTCTCGGAGCTCGAGACCGGCACGTTCGAGAAGGCGTGCGTGAAGCTGCTGCATGCCCACGGCTTCCGGGAGCTCAAGGTGGCGCGCCGCGCGAAGGACGGCGCGTTGCTGTCGGCCCGAAAGAAGGAAGGCAGCCTCGAGCTACGCTTCGCCATTCGCATGTTGCGGGGCGGGGCGGCGGTCGAGCGCCGGCAGGTGCAGGAGTTGCGGCGCGACGTGAGCCAGGTGAGCGCCAACCTCGGCCTGTTGCTCACGCCCGGCGAGGCGCGTGGTGATGCGCGCGCCGAAGGGACCTCGGGCGGCGCCCTGGTGATGCTGTGGTGCGGCGAGCACCTCGCCGACAAGTTCTTCGAGGGCGAGGTGGGCGTCAGCGTGACGCGCGTCGAACTCTTCGACATCGACGAGGCCTTCTTCGAGCAGGCGAAGCTCGACGCCGAGGAGGCCAGCAAGCGGCGCGAGGAGCGACAGAAGGACCGCGACGGTCGCCGCGACGGGGACGACGAACGCCCGCCGCCGGACGCCAGGCGTGACGAGGCCCCCGCCGACGACGCTCCGTCCGAAGCACCCGCGGCTGCCGCGGCGGCCGCCGACACGGCTCCGGTCGATGGGGACGAGGGCGACGACGAAGGTGATGAGGAAGAAGGAGACGAGGGCGAGGGCGCCGAGGCTGGCGCGCCAGGGGATGCCGCGGGAGCGCAGCGTGAAGGCGGTCGTCGCCGTCGCCGCCGCCGCCGTCGTCGTCGTGGCGGCGCAGGTCGTCCCGACGGCGCTCCGGCACAGACCGCGGGCGAGGGCGGGGCACCATCTCCAGCTCCAGCCACCGAGGCCGCACCGCCGCCGCCAGCCGCCCCAGCGTCGTCTGGCTCCGGCGAACCGAGCTAAGGTCCCTCGATGCGGGTGCTGCTGGCCGCGCTGCTGTCGGTGCTCGTGGGCAGCGCATGCTCCCGCGCCGAGAAGCCTGTCGTCTCGAAGGTCGAGATCGACGTCTTCGAGGGCCGCGAGGTGGTGGGCTGGGAGGCCGGACAGCTCGTCGGCCGTCTCGAGGCGGCCCTCACCCGCAGTGACTTCACGGTGCTGCGCGACGATCAGCCGGCGCCCCGGAACGTAAAGACCTGGAAGATCGAGATCGCCGCGCGCATCGACGAGCCCGACCCCCAGTCCGAGACGCCCGGCAGCGCGGTGGTGGTGTTGTCGCTCAAGCAGAAGGGCGATCTCGAGCGCTTCGAGGTCGAGGGCGGCGAGCAGACGAAGGCAGCGTCCAACGAGATCGAAGCGGTCCAGGCCGCCGCCGTGAAGGCCCTCGATCTGTCCCTCTCCGAGGCGGCCGCGGAAGCGCGTGTGACCATCGACCTGGGCCGCGCCCCCGACGAGGTGCTCGTGCCGCGGGTGAAGGACCCCGATCCCGCCGTGCGCGCGGCCGCCGTGCGCCTGCTGGCCCGTCGGAAGAACCCGGCGGCGCTTCCAGTGTTGCTCGAGCGGCTCGAGAGCGACGATCTCACGGTGCTCCGCCGCACCATCGGCCTGTTGGTCGACCTCAAGGATCCTTCTGCCGTGCCCCAGATCATCGAAGCCAGCCGCGCGAAGAACCCCGTCTTTCAGCGGGAAATCGTCTTCGCCCTCGCGTCCATCGGCGGTGACGAGGCCGAGGCCTACCTTGATGTCGTCGCCACCGGCAGTGACGACCTGCTCGTCAAGGCGTCGGCCGAGAAGGCCCTCGACGAGCTGCGCCAGAACAAGAAGAAGCAGGCACCCCAGGGGCCCCGCAAATGATCCGTCTCGTTCCCGTTCTCCTTGCTGCGTTCCTGTCGGCCTGTGCGACCGCCCCCGTCGCGGCGAAGGGCCCCGATCAACCCTCGGCCGACCACCGCTCGTGGACGTTCTTCCCGCTCAAGGTCGGCACCTCGTGGGAGTACGAGGCCCAGATGCTGGGTGAGAAGCGCACGCTCCCGGTCTCGATTCTTCAGGTCAGCGACGGGGCAGCGGTCGACTCCACCGGCGCCCGTCTCCTGGCGGACAACTACGGGGTCCGCGATCAGAAGCGGTACCTGTTGCGCGACCCGGTGGTGGCGGGGACGAAGTGGACCAACATCGTCTCTCCATCCTCCGTGGAAGCGTACGAGATCCTCGCGGTGGATCAGCCCTGTGAGACGCCAGCAGGTTCGTTCACGGGCTGCGTCGTCGTCGAGAGCCGCAATCGCATCGACGACGTCCGGAGCCTCGTCAACGAGATGACGCTCGCGCCCAACGTCGGCATCGTTCGCATCGCCACGGCCCTGGTCGACGGCGGCCGCCGCATTCCCCAGTCGGAGCTCCGGCTGCTCAAGTTCACCCCCGCCCGCTGAAGGGGTTGGCACCGGTTGAAAGTCGCACCCTTCGGCCATTAGCCTCGCTCACGGTGGACGCGCTCGAGACCGAATTGTCGAACGAGGAGATGATCCTCTCCTTCCTCGCCGAGGGCGGGACGGATTTCATCTCGGGCGCCACCCTGTCGGACAAGCTGGGTCTCTCTCGCACCGCCGTCTGGAAACACGTCGAGACATTGCGGCGGCTCGGGTACGAGATCGAAGCTCAGCCGTCGCGGGGGTACCGGTTGCTCCAGGTCCCCGACCGGCTCACCTCGCTCGAGCTGACGCCGCTCCTGATGACGAAGGAGCTCGGACGAACGATTCACCACTTCGAGTCGCTCGCGTCGACGAACGCGCACGCCTTCGAGCTGGCGCAGGACGGCGCGCAGCACGGGGAAGTCGTGATCGCCGAGTCGCAGACGGCCGGCAAGGGACGCCGAGGTCGAAGCTGGGTATCGCCCCCGGGGAAGAACCTCGCGATGTCGGTGGTGCTGCGCCCCGAGATCGTCCCCGCGCGCGCACCTGAGGTGACGCTGGTGGCGGCGGTGGCGCTGGCCGATACGCTCGAGAACGCTGGCGCCATCCCCGGCATCAAATGGCCCAATGACGTGCAGCTCGGCACCAGGAAGGTCGCGGGCATTCTCACCGAGCTCTCGGCCGACACCGAGCGCGTGCACTTCCTCGTGCTGGGCATCGGCGTGAACCTCAACAGCGAGGCCGACGACTTCCCCGAAGACGTGCGCTCGCTCGCCACCTCCGTCCTCGAGGTCAAGCAGCAGAAGGTGCCCCGGGCCCTCTTCACCTCGGCGCTCCTGTCCCGCCTCGAAGACTGGCTGGAGATCTGGCAGGCCGAGGGCTTTGGTCCCGTGCGGGAGGCGTGGAAGCGCCGCTCGACGCTGCTGGGCCAGGACGTGCTGGTGCGCTCCGAGGTGAAGGAGCTGCGCGGCGTCGCCGAAGACATCGACGAGTCAGGGGCGCTGCTGGTGCGAGTCGACGGGCGCCTCGAACGCGTGCTGGCCGGAGACGTCGAGCAGGTTCGCCCCCGCAAGAGCTGACGAAGCCCCTTGCGTTCGAGGGTATGCTGTCAGGCTTCATATGCTCCTCGCCATCGACGTCGGCAACACGAACACCGTCATCGGCGCCTACCAGGAGACCCGCCTCGTCTCGCACTGGCGCCTCGAGACCACCTCCCGTCGCACCTCCGATGAGTACGGCATTCTCGTGCTGCAGTGGTTCGCGCACGCAGGCCTCGACGCCTCGAAGGTCGATGCCATCGCCGTGTCGAGCGTGGTGCCGGCGATGCAGTTCAACCTCGAGCGGATGGCCGAGCGGTACTTCAAGACGAAGCCGCACTTCGTCGGGCCCGGCATCAAGACAGGCATGCCGATCCTCTACGACAACCCGCGCGAGGTGGGCGCCGACCGCATCGTCAACGCGGTGGCTGCGCGAGAGCGACATGACGGCGCCCTCATCGTCGTCGACTTCGGCACCGCCACCACCTTCGACGCGGTGAGCGGCAAGGGCGAGTACCTCGGCGGCGCCATCTGCCCGGGCATCACCATCGCGATGGACGCGCTCTTCCGCAACGCCGCGCGGCTGCCCCGGGTCGAGTTCGCGCGCCCGCCCGCCGTCATCGGCCGCAACACCGTGCACTCCATGCAGTCCGGGCTGGTGTTCGGCTACGTCTCGCTCGTCGACGGCATCTGCGAGCGCATGAAGAAGGACATGGGCGGCGGGCCGGTGAAGGTGTTCGCCACGGGCGGACTGGCGCCGCTCATCGCCAACGAGTCCAATGCCATCGACGAGGTCGACGAGTTCCTCACCCTCGAGGGCCTGCGCCTCATCTACGAGAGGAACCGCGCATGAGTGACGAAGCCCAGCCCCAGGGCCAGCCGCCCGAGGCCGTGAGCGCCTGCCCCATCGCGCCAACCTTCCTTCCGGAGAACATGCGCAAGCATGTCGATCCGAAGGCTCCGATGCCGCTGCGCATGATGGCGGCCAAGGCGTTGGTGCCGCTGGCGCCCCCCGACATGCTCGGGGCGCTCTTCATGCTGATGTACGACCCCGAGGCCAACATCCGCGAGACGGCGGGGAAGACGGCCTCGACGCTGCCCGATCGCATCGCCGCCTCGGGGTTTCGCGACGAGGGCGTCCAGGCGCCGGTGCTCGGCTGGTTCCTCGAGGTGTACGCGGCGAACGACGCCTACGCCGAGATGCTGGTCGTCAACGCCGCCACGCCCGACACCGCGGTGGCGGCCATCGCGGCCACGTGCAGCCAGCGGATCGCCGAGCTCATCGGGCAGAACCAGCTGCGGCTCCTGCGGCACGAGGGGATCATTCCGCAGCTCGCGCTCAACCCCGTCGCGCAGGGCGCGCTCATCGATGGCGTGTGCGACTTCGCGGTGCGCAACGGGCTCGATCTGCCGCACGTGCCGCAGATGGTGGCCGCCAAGGTGCGCCTCTTCGGGCCCCAGGCCGCCACCCAGAAGGTGGACGCAGGGCCGACGGCCGATGACGTCATCTCCGAGTTCGGCGTCGCTGCCGAGGGCGAACTGCCCACCGACGCCGAGGCCGCGCAACGCCTCGCCGAGCGCGAGGCCAAGCTCGAGGAGACCAAGAAGCTCACCCTCACGCAGCGCATCGCGAAGATGAGCATCTCGGAGAAGATCAAGCTCGCGACCAAGGGCAACAAGGAGATCCGCGGCATCCTCATTCGCGACGCGAACAAGCTGGTCGCCGTCGCCACCATTCGCAGCCCGCGCATCACCGATCAGGAGGTGATGGCGCAAGCCCTCAACAAGGGCGCCCACGAGGATGTGCTGCGCGTCATCTATTCGCACCGCGAGTGGACCCGGAAGTACCCGGTGCGGTTGGCGCTGGTGAAGAACCCGAAGGTGCCGGCGCAGATCACCATGCGGTTCTTGAACCTGCTGTCCGAGACCGACGTGAAGGGCCTCGCGAAGGACAAGAACGTCTCCGGCGCCATCCAGCTGTTGGCGAAGAAGATGATTCAGCGGAAGAACGAGCCCAAGAAGGGGTGAGGCCCCTCAGGCCTCGGCGAGCTCGTCGAGGTCGATGTCTTCGGCGTCGCCGCCCTCGTGCTTGAGCTGCGAGAGGGCCGTCTCGAGTGCTTCGCGCACGCGCCCCTCGTCCTGGAGCACGGCCTTGAGCCGCGCGGCCTGACGGTTGGCGCGCTCCTCGTGCTTGCCCGACTCGCCTTCGAGGTCGGCGATGCGCTGCCGCAGCCCGGAGATCTCGTCGGCGAAGGCCTGGGCCTGCGTGGTGACCTGCGTGCGGGCGCCGTCGAGGTCGATCTGCGACTGCTCGAGCTGGCTGCGCACGTCGTCGGCTTCCTTGCTGCGCTCCTCGAGCTGCGCCTTGAGCGCCTCGATCTCGCCACGGGACTCGGCGAGGTCGGTGTCGGCCTGTTGCCGCGCGGACTCGAGCTCGGACTTCTCGGTGCGCAGCTGCTCCAGCTCCTGCTCGCGCTCCTGGGCGCGGGGCTGGAGCGTGTCGAAGTCGGTCTGCAGCGAGGTGAGGCGGGCCTGGGCCGAGCGGGCCTCTTCCTTCGACTGAAGGAGTTGCTGGTCGATCTTCTTCCGCTCGGTGGTGAGCTGCTCGGCCTTGGCCTGAAGCGTCTTGAGCTGCGCGTCCTTGCGGGCCATCTCGCCGGAGGACTCGGAGACCTGCTGGTCGAGCGAGTTCTCCTTCTCGCGGAGCTCGACGATCTCCTTCTCCTTCTCGTTGAGCTCGTTCTTGAGGCGGAGGATCTCCTTGTCCTTCTTGTTCACCGAGTCGCGGAGGGCGAACAGGTCCTTGTCGTTCTTTCCGCCGCCGCTCTTCGCGGCCTCGAGCTCGGTCTGCCGCGCGTCGAGCTGGCTCTCGAGCTCACGCGCTTTCTCCTCGAACTCGGTCGCGCGCCGGTTGGCGTCTTCGAGGGCCCCGGAGAGCTCGGAGACGCGGGCGCGCAGCTCGCGGGCCTCGGAGCCATCGCCGCTGATCGACGGCGAGGAGCTGAAGAGCGGCCTCTTCTCGGGCTCTTTGCGGACCGGCGGCGACTTCGCAGAGGGACTCGGCGCCTCGGCCTTCGGCGCGGCCGGCAGGAAGCCAACGACGGTCTTCTCGGCGGGGAAGTCGTCGTCGTCGAAGTTCGACGTCGACAGGGAGATCTCCTCGACGGGCGGGGGCGGCGGCGCGTCAGCCGCTGGCTTGTCGTCGAACATGGCATCGACCATCTCGAAGTCGGGGTCCGAGTTGCCGACCGTCTCTTCGCTGGTGGCGCTCTCGAGCGCCAACTCGTCGGAAGGCGCGGTGCCTTCGTCGAGAAGAGAGCCGGGGTCGAAGCCTTCGTCGGACGAGGCGACGGGCAGTGGCGGGAAGCCTGACAGCGCGCCGACGCGATCGATCACCGCGGCGGCCTCGAAGGGCTTGCCGAGGTAATCCTCCGCGCGCGTCTTGAGCTTCTGGTGTTGGCCAAAGCCCTTGGGGTCGCCGACGATCAGCACTGGCACGCCCTTCAAGTCGTCGTCGCTCTTGAGCTTCTTGCAGAGGATGTAGCCGTTCTGCCCAGCGTCGAGATCGACGGCCAACACCACGGCGTCAGGCTTCTTCTTCTTCACCAGATCGGGCACCGACTTGCCGTCGGTCGTCTCTTCCACGCTGAAGCCGCGGCCCACGAGCGCATCGCGCATGCCGTGCATGAGGGCGACGTCTTTCTCGACGATGAGAACAGTCTTGGACATGTGCCAGCAAGGCTACCGGTGGGGTCCAGGGGGGTCAACGAATGACGGGAGTGGTGCCCAACGCGGGCGTCCCATGCGTCGTCGGCGGCTTCAGGGCCGGTAGGAGGCCGGCTGCACGTCGAGCGCGGGGCGGGTGGGCATCACCCCGGGGGGGGCGCGAAGCTCACGCGGCTCGGCCGGGAGGAGCTCACGAATGTCGTCTTCGTCGAGATCGGTGACGAGCTGGTACACGAGGTCGCCGTCACGCCAGCTGACCACGTTGTAGCCGTTCGAGTTGCGCCGGTCGGGCTCTCCGCGCGCGCCGACGTCGACGTCGTTGCCGGTGTCTCCGAAGACGAAGAGCCCCACCTGACGCGGCCGGTCCGACGCGCGCGCCGGCGCGTCGTAGCGAATGTAGGCGGCCTGTTTCTCCCGAACGTTCAGCACGCGCGCGCCCTCGGCGACGGCGTTGGGGAAGCGGGGCACGGCGACGCGGTGGCCGAGCTTGCCGTGGAACCAGGCCTCGAGCGCCTCGGGCTGCGGGAGGCGCACCTCGAGGGGAAACTGGCGCGCGTGGCGGCTGGCGGCGTCTTCGACGTACAGCCGCCGCTGAAACGAACGCCATTGTGCGTGGCCCACCACTGCGCACAACGCGACACTGGCTGCCGCAGCGGACAGGCGGAGGAAGCGCCGCTGGCGCTGCCTGGCCCCGTCCGTGCGGACACTGTGAAAGACGTTGGCTCGCAGCGAGGCCGGCGCGGGCGGGGTGCCGGCCTTCGCCAGCGTGCGGATGAGCGTTCGGTTGTGACGGGACACGTCGGCGTGCTTCGCGCACGGCGGGCACGACGCGAGGTGTTGCTCGAGCTGCACGCGTTCCCCGTCGACGAGCTCGCCGTCGAGGTAGGGCATCAGGAGCGGTTCGACGTCACGACAGTTCATGTCCGTTGGTATCAACCCGGCTCAGGCCAGCTTCTTCCGCTCCCGCCACGCGTTCAAGTCCACCAGGGGCGCGTCCTGCCCGGTCGTCTCCTTCGCGCGCAGCACCTTCTCGAGCTGGCGACGCCCCCGGAACAGCCGGCTCATCACCGTGCCGACCGGGACATCGAGGATGTCGGCGATCTCCTTGTACGAGAACTCCTGGAGGTCGGCGAGGATCACCACCATGCGGAAGTCGATGGGCAGGGTGTCGATCGCCGTCAGCACGTCTTCGCTCATCACCCGCTGGAGCAGGTAGTCCTCGGGGTTCTGCGCTTGATCCGTCGTGTCGGCGGAGAAGAACTGCGCCTCGACGCTCTGGCGCTCCGACTCGTCGCCCAGCGAGCGCTCCTTCACCTGGCGGCGGTAGCCGTTGATGAACGTGTTCGTGAGGATCTTGAAGAGCCACGCGCGGAAGTTGGTGCCCCGCTCGAACTTGTCGAAGAAGCGGTAGGCGCGCATCACCGTGTCCTGCACGAGATCTTCCGCGTCCCGCTCGTTGCGCGTCAGGCGGAGCGCGCCGCCATAAAGGGTGTCGAGCCACGGAGCGACCAGCACCTCGAACTCCGCCCGCGTCCTGTCGCTCTTCGAGAACCCCAACATGTGCTCGTCTCCCTGACACGCCGCCGACCGGCCTGGCGCGCACACCGAGTGAAACGCACGAATCCCTTGAGGTATTTCGTGCGGTGGGACCTGCCCACAACCCCGGGAGAGTGCACCCCCGATGCCGGGCTTACGGAAAAGACAACCGCCCGGAACCACTGGGGTGTCCGGGCGGCGGGTGTGAAAGGGCTGACACAGTGACGAGGGCGCCGATGCGCACCCGTGTCAGGTTGTCAGGGTTAACGTCCCTCGATCGCCTTCTCGATGGGAACATACGGGTAGCCGAGATCCTTCGCGACGGCCTCGTAGGTGACGTGGCCGCCGAAGGTGTTGAGGCCCTTGGCGAGCGCCGCGTCAGAGCGGATGGCCGCGTGCAGGCCGAGGTCGGCGATCTTCCGGCCGTAGGGGCGGGTGGCGTTGGTGAGCGCGAAGGTCGAGGTCATCGGCACCGCGCCCGGCATGTTGGCCACGCCGTAGTGGATGACGCCCGACACCTCGTAGGTGGGGTGATCGTGCGTGGTGGCCTTGATGGTCTCGATACAGCCGCCCTGGTCGACCGCGACGTCGACGACGACCGAGCCCTTCGACATCTCCTTGATGAGCTCGGCCGAGACGAGCTTGGGGGCCTTCGCGCCGGGGATCAGCACCGCGCCCACCACGAGATCCGACTCCCGAACCGCGCGCGCGATGTTCTCGCTGTCGCTCATGAGCGTGCGCAGGCGACCCTGGAAGATGTCGTCCAGGTAGGTGAGGCGGTCGAGGTTCACGTCGAGGATTGTCACGTCCGCGCCCATGCCGACGGCCACCTTCGCCGCGCAGGTGCCCACCACGCCGCCGCCGATGATGCTCACCTTGCAGGGCCGCACGCCGGGCACGCCGCCCAACAGAATGCCCTTGCCGCCGTGCGCCTTCTCGAGCGACGTCGCGCCGACCTGGATCGACATCTTCCCGGCGACCTCGCTCATGGGCTTGAGCAGCGGGAGCGAGCCGTCTTCCGGCTGAATCGTCTCATACGCGACCGCCGCGATCTTCTTCTTCACCAGCACCTTGGCCAGCTCGGGTACGGCGGCGAGGTGGAAGTAGGTGTAGATGACCTGGCCCTCCTGCATGCGCTCGTACTCGGGCTCGATCGGCTCCTTCACCTTGACGATCATCTCGGCGCGCTTCCACACCTCGTCGGCGCTCGCGAGGATCTTCGCGCCCACGCGCTCGTACTCGTTGTCCGGCAGGCCGGCGCCTTCGCCAGCGCCCTTCTCGACGAAGACCTGGTGGCCAGCGGTGACGTAGGCCTTGGCGATGGCCGGCGTCATGCCGACGCGGTACTCACGGGTCTTGATTTCCTTGGGAACTCCAACGATCACAGGCGCCTCCGGGGGTGAAGAACGCGCGCCTTGTCGGAGAGAACCCTCTTGGAGTCAATGGGACTCGCCTGACGCGTCGCGACAGTTTCAGTCCGGCCGGGTCAGGTGCCCTTCTGCTTGTAGAAGAACACCATCGTGAAGCAGTGGAACTCGTTGTCACTCGACTGGCGAACGACGCGGTCGACGATCTCGAGGTCCGCGTTGCTCTTGATCCACCGGTTGATGTTCTCGCTGAGCTCTTCGCGCTCTTTGGCCTTCGTCGCCGAAAACACCTTGACGCCAGTGAACATGCGCTGCTTATCCCATGTGCTTCCGCAGCCATACAAGGGCCTCTCCAAGTGTTGATCGACCTCCACGTCCATTCGTACCTCTCACGCGACTGCCCGCTCGACCCCAAGGCGGTGCTCGCGCGCGCCGAGACGTTCGGCCTCGACGGCGTGGCGTTCACCGAGACGAACACCCAGGACGGCTGCGACGAGCTGTTCGATCTGCAGCGCACCACGAAGCTGAAGATCTTCGTGGGCCTCGAGCTGGCGACGGACAAAGGCCAGTACCTGTGTTTCTTCGAGAAGCCCGACCGCGCGCCCGAGCCGGTGCAGCTGTGGGGGAGCAACCGCGAGAAGGCCTGGAGCGCGGATGAGTGCCTGCCGAGGCTCAAGGGGCTGGGCGCGGCGATCGTCGCGGCGCGGCCGTTCGACAAGGACTTCGGCTTCCCCGCGAACGAGTACGTGAAGTCGCTCAAGCTGCTGTCGGCCATCGAGGTCTACAACCCGAAGGTACGCATGGGCGCCAATGAGCTCGCGCTCGAGGCGAGCGAGGCGATGTCCTTGCCAGGCGTTGCGGGCAGCGACGCGCGCTCGTCGCTCGACGAGCTTGGCTACGCCGCGACGCTCTTCAAGAAGCCGGTGGGCACGCAGGCCGAGCTGGTGAAGGCGCTGCAGGGGAAGGACTACGTGCCGGTGCAGATGGGCGCGCTCCCGCACCTGCGTCGTCCCGGAGAGGCACGCCAGGAAGAGCAGCAGCGAAAGAAGAAGAAGCGCCGCTGGCCGCGGTGACGTTCCCGCTTGGGTCAGCACAGCTGGCAGGTCGCTCGGCGGCCTCGCGGGATGGGCTCGATCAGCCCGCGAGATGGAGGCCGGAGCGAACGAGAACGCGCAGGGCCTGAATGACTTCGTGAACTTCCGCGCGCCGGGTGAGCGCGGTGCTCAGCGTGACTGGAAGAGGCGCTGAGGAGTTCGCCCACCTCATCGAGCCACGCTGTCGCCGCTGGCACTCGAGCAATCATGGTTGCTGCGCGGTGCGCATCGTGACGCGGTGAGCGTGCGCCCGAGGAGATCGACGGTGCTCAGCGTGGCTGTGAGAGCCCGGCGCTCAAGAGATCCACCACGTCGTCGAGCCAGGGCCCGATCGCCGGCTGGTGCTCGAGCAGAACGCGGTGGAGCAGGGCGCCGATGAGCATCGAGAGTGCGGCTTCCGGAGCCACGGCGCGCCGCCACTCGCCTCGCGCCATCGCCCGCTTCACCAGCGCGTGGAGCGGCACTTCGGCACCCCGCGCGAACCGTCGCGCTGCCATGGCGGCCAGCTCTGGAGACGACGACTCCGCGAAGGCCGCGCGAGCGAGCGCCAGACCCGTCGGCTCGATCAGGAACTCCACCACCGCGGTCGCCAGCGTCGTCAAATCGCCTCGCAGGCTCCCCGTATCGACGTCTGCGCCTTCGAGATCGACCAGCACGTACTCCAGCGCGCCGGCGACGAGCGCCTCGCGGGTGGGCCAGCGGCGGTAGATCGAGGTCTTGTTCACGTCGGCCGCGATGGCGATGCGCTCGATCGACAGCTTCGCCAGCCCGCTGACGCCCAGCTCCTCGAGCGTCGCCATCATCACCGCGTCCGTCACCGCCTCACCGCGCGGGCGCCCTGCGTCTCGTCGTGGTGCCGCCTTCATGACGACGACACTGTAACGCATCTGGCTTCCTTGACAATGCAACTGATGGTTGCAATATATCGTTCATGGACCTGATGAACCCAGAAACCCCTCTGCTCCGGCTCGGCCTGACCTCGTTCCTCGCGCAGGCGGTGAACTACTTCGTCTTCGTCGGGCTGGTGTTCCTGGTGGTGTGGAAGCTGTTGGGGAAGGCGCTGGCGTCGCGACGGATTCCGACGCGGTTCGGCTTCGATGGCGCGCAGGTTCGCCGCGAGGTGGCCAACACGATCCTCACGTTGCTCCTCGGCGCGGTGTCGGCGGTGGCGATCATCGCGCTGTATCGCGCGGGGCTGACGAAGCTGTCCGATGGAGCGGACTGGACGTGGTGGCAGACCGCGCTGGCGCTGACGGGCCTGCTCGTCTTCAACGACACCTGGTTCTACTGGTGGCATCGCCTGCTGCATCACCCCAGGCTCTTCAAGTTCATCCACGCGGTACACCACCGCAGCGTCGACGTGAACCCGTTCACCTCGTACTCCTTTCACGCGGCCGAGGGCTTCATCCTGGGGGCCTGGGCCATTCCGATGGCGCTGCTGGTGCCGATGTCGATGAAGGTGCTGGCGATCGCGCAGGTCATCGGGTTGCTCAACAACATCGTGTCGCACCTCGGGTACGAGCTGCTGCCGCGGTGGTGGCTCAAGCTGCCCGTGCTGAGCTGGAGCTCGAGCGCGACCTACCATTCGCTGCATCACTCGCAGTTCAACGGCAACTACGGGCTGCTCTTCCGCTTCTGGGATCGGCTGATGGGCACGGAGCTCGAGCAGTACGAGGCGGTGTTCGCGGCGCGCAGTGAGGCGAGGGTCGACGTGGCCGCGCCGGCCGGATCATTCGAGCGTGGGCCAGGGCTGCTCCAGCCGGACCGGCGAGAGGGCTCCGTCCCAGGCGGTCAATGAGCCACAGATGCGCGAGGCGACGGTCAGCGCCGATTCAGAGCAGGGCGGCGCGCAGCCGGTCGGGCGACATTTCCCGACACACGCGAGGCCGTCGAGCCCATCGTCGGGCCAGCGGGCGAACACGGAGAGCTCGTCGCGCACCAGCAGCTCCTCGCCCGACGAGGGACACCAGGCCAGCACCACCCGCGTGGACGACAAGGCCGTGACCACGGCTGGTGGAGCCTCTTGTCCCGCGCAGTCCCGGTAGCGGCCGGGCGCGACGCGGATCAGCGGGGCTTTGGGGTGCACGGCTCGGCGCGCCTCGCTGCACAGCGAGAGGGCGAGCTCTCCATCACGGCCGTCACCGGTCGCCAGCGCCGCCTGCACGTTCGTGATGAAGCGCTGCTCGCTCGCGGGGAAGGAGCGCCGGCAGCCCACCAGCGCGCAGAAGGCCGCGGCGAACACCACCCGGATCACTTCAGCTCCGTGACCTTCCCATCGCGCAGCACGGCCTGGCGCTTTCCGTCGGCGTAGAACCAGGTCTCGACCTTCGTCGCGCCGTCGAGCTCGAACTTCTTCCGCTCGGGATAGCCCCACGCCATCTCGAGCGCGTCGGCTGGCATGTCGACGAGCGCCTTCTTCTCCAGCACCGCGGCCTTCACGGCGTCCGAGAACGCGTCGAGCACTGCGCGGGACTCGCGGGAGAGGTAGCGATCGAGCTCGGTCTTCACCTCGTTCTCGTCCTTGAGGCCCGGTCGCAGCACGAGGATGAACGGCGGGCTCTGCTTCGGCGTGCCCGCGACGTCGAGGTAGACCCACGCGAGCGAGCGCGGCGTGAAGAGCACCCGCTCACTCATCGCGTAGGCGGTGGGGAACTCGACCTTGAGAATGCGCACGGCGGTGCCTGGCGCGAGGACGCGCTCCGAGGGCCCGGGGCTGATGGGGGAGCCGTCCGGGTTCGTCAGCAGCCGCACCTGCTCCGGCGCCACCGGCGAGAGGAGCTTCTTCGTGGCATCTCCGAAGAAGGGCGTCGCGTGGAAGGCGAGCTTGAGGAAGCGCTCCTCGCCCGAAAGCGTCCGCTGCAGCGTGGCGGCCTGGTCGGGCGGAACGAAGACCTGTGAGGTCGCGCAGCCCGTCAGGAGCAGCGCCGCCAGGAGGGCCCTCACGCCGCGCTCGTGGAGGTGCCTCCGGACGAACCGGAGGAGGCCGGCGGCGTCGACGAACCCGACGATCCTGAGGAGGTTCCCGACGAGCCCGACGAGGACCCTGATGAACCCGACGAAGAGCCGCCGCTCCCACCACCGCCGCCGGAGTCCTTCTTCGCCGACGAGTAGAGGTCCGAGTACCAGCCGCCGCCCTTGAGCTGGAAGCTGGTGCGGCTCATCAAGCGCTCGTGGCTGTTCTCAGCGCCGCACTTCTCGCACTTCACCGGCGCGGGGTCTGACACCTTCTGCATGACCTCGAGCTCGTTCCCGCACTTCTGGCACTTGTATTCGTAGATTGGCATGGCTTCACCTCAGGTAACGCCGGACGAGCCCGAGGCGCTCGACGGCGCGCGAGAGCAGGTCCTCCACGAGCGCGTGCTTCTTCGCGGTCATGGTGACGAGCTCGGGCACGGTCTTCGCGGCCTCGGCACAGTCGTCCAGCAGCTTCGTCACGTCGCGGGTCAGCGCGTCCGTGAAACGCTTCTCGATCTTCAGGTCGGCCAGGTACCGTTCGCGGCCGAGCAGCTGCAACCGCAGCGGCAGGTTCTCCGGGTCGAGTGCCTCGCGGACGAAGCGCTCGCGGATCTCCTGCACCTGACGCTTGAGGGACAGCTCGCCGACCAGCGCGTCGACCTCGGCCGGCCGAATGCCCAGCGTCTTCGCCGCGCCCGGGGTCGACCCTCGGGCCGAGGCCACGGCGGTGAGCACCCCGTCGCGCTCCTTCTTCTTGAGGCCCAGGAAGAGCTGGTGCCGTGTCAGCGCCCCTTCGACGTCGGCGACCGAGAGCGGCTGGCCAGCCCGCCCCGAGTACCCGGTCTCGAGCGTTCGGAAGACGTGGAATCGCGTGGGCGCCTGCTCGACCACCGCCATCAGCGAGTCCTTCGCGTCTGGCTTGAGCAGGGCCTCGTAGGTGCTCCGCGACGAGTCGACCCGCGTGTACCGTCCGCGCGGTTGCGGCAGCTTTCGTTTCGGGAGAAAGGCGGTGCCGGGGAGTGATTGCTGGGGGCGCGCGCGCGGGGCCTCGCTGCCGGCGACGCGCTTCTTCGGCGCGATGCGATCGCTCATCGTCACCCGCGCCTTGCGGGGCTTCCTGGGCTCACCAGCCCGCGGCGCCGAAGCACGTGCAGGCAGAGGCTTCGTCGACGTTGGCGCCGGCGCCTCCTCGGCGTCCTCGAGGGAGACGCGCGCCATCTCGTAGTACCCGCTGGCCTGGCGCTCCGAGGCGACCCTGGGCGAGGTGCCCTTGACGAGATCGACGACGGCGAAGGGCCCGAGGGGTGCGAGCGGCGGGTCGACGTCGGTGAGGCGACGAACGGCGGCGTCTTCGGCCGCGGTCAGCACCGACAAGGCGTCGCGCACCAGCGCTGGGGAGGCTGGGGCCTTCGCCCGACGGCAATAGTCGGCCACCGCCACCGCGACGGGCGTCGGGACATCATCCGGGTGCCGCTGACGTTTCCAGCCACTCATGCCTGCTCTTTGGCGCGCGGGTGGCTATAAGCAGTCTCCACAGGGTGTCAATGAACGCTCAATCGCTCAGCCCCCAGACCGAGGAGCCCAGCGTCGCTGGCGTCAAGGTGCGCCCGGCCTGGCCTCTTGCGCTCTACGGGCTGCTTGTGGGCTCTGCCTTGCTCGCGTTGTGGGCCCAGCAGGCCGACACGGCCCCCGAATCGCTGAGTCGCTTTGCCCCCTGGGCCTTCCTCGCCTTTGCCGTGGGGTTCGCGGCGTACCGGCTCGCGCTGGTGATGGCGAAGCGGTACTCGGCGTTCAAGGCGTTCGCGCAGATCCTCGTCGCCGCGCTGTTCTTCATGCTGCTGCTGTTACCGCAAGTGGGCCAGCCGGCGCGGAGCAACACGGCGGCAGCGGCCTCGGCGCTTCTCGGAGATCCAAACCCGAACGTGCGCGCCTTGGCGGCTGAGGTGCTCGGGTATCGGCAGGCGATCTCGGAGGCGTCCCGCCTGGTGGGCCTGCTGTCCGACGGGAACGAGCTGGTTCGCGAGGCTGCGCACGACGCGCTCGTTCGACTGAACGGAGGCACCGATCTGGGTCGCGAGCCCGGCCCCTGGAAAGAGCGCTTCCCGTGACGGCGGCGGTCACGACGTCGACGGAGCGAGAGGCGATCATCGAGCGCTTCATGGCCGAGAAGGGTCTGAAGTCGACCCGGCAGCGCAACCTCATCCTCGACACGTTCTTCCAACTCGACGGCCACTTCTCGGTGGAGCAGCTGTGGGGCAAGGTGCGCGAGCTCGATCCGCGCGTGTCGGTCGCCACCGTCTACCGGACGATGAAGCTGCTGGCCGAGAGCGGGCTGGCGAACGCACAGAACTTCGGTGACGGCCAGACTCGCTACGAGCCCACCATCGGTCGTGAGCACCACGATCACCTCATCTGCACGCGCTGCGGGACGATCATCGAGTTCGAGAACGATCGCATCGAGGCCATGCAGGAGGCCGTGGCGCGCAAGCACGGGTTCCGCGTCACCTCGCACAAGATGGAGCTCTACGGCCTGTGCCGCGCCTGCCAGAAGGCGGTCGACGCGGCGTGAGTCGCGCGTGGGGCCTGGCGCTGGTGCTGGCGGGCTGTGCGCACACGCCCGAGGTTCGTTTCCCGCATCGCGATCTCTTCCTCGGGACGCTGCCCCAGGACGTCGTGGGCGAGGTGCCCTTCGATCGCTCGGCGATGAGCGGCCAGGTGGTCCTCGTCACCTTCATCGCCACGTGGTGCTTCCCGTGCCTGACGGATCTGGCCACCCTCGACAAGCTCGACCGGGACTTCAACGCCAGGGGCTTCCGCCAAGTCGTGGTGGCGATGGATCTCGAGGGCCGCAAGGTGCTCGAGCCGTTCGCGGCCGAGTACCGGTTGCGCTACCCGCTGTTGGTCGCCGATGAGCGGCTGCGGAAGGGTCAGACGCCGTTCGGCCTCATTCGGGAGCTTCCCGCGCGCGTGTTGTTCGACCGCCAGGGCGAGGTGATCGCGGCCTACTCGGGCGTCGTGTCGCCAAAGGATCTCGAGGCGAAGGTGCGTGAAGCCCTCGCGGCGCGGTGAGGGAGCCATGGGCGTGAACGCGTTTCGAATCGTCCTCGTCGCGCTCGGCGCGGCCTTTGCCTTGGCCTTCGTAGCCATCTGCGGCCCTGCCTTTCTCCAGAACCCCGACGTCGTCACAGCGTTCGGAGCCGGCTTCGTCAACCCGTTCTCGACCGGCTACGCGCTTGACACGATCTTCTGCTGGCTGGTGCTGGCCGCCTGGGTCGCCTTCGACGCGAAAGTGAATGGCGTCCGCCATGGGTGGGTGGCGCTCGCCGTGGGGGTGGTCCCGGGCGTGGCGACGGGGTTGGCGGTATACCTGCTCCTGCGCCTGCGTCAGGGGCACGGGGCGCCTCGACGCTGAGGCAGGCGGCCCTTGAAACGACGAAGCCCGACGCTCCGCAGGGGAGGGTCGGGCTTTCATCAGCACACGGTG
>JBILEB010000098.1:0-26413 GCA_044352295.1 Myxococcaceae bacterium | reverse complement strand
GCCGGTCTGCGCGATCACCTTCAACTTCGGCATCCGGTCGAGGTGGGCCTGGGTGAACGGTGCGCGCTGCTGGATCAGCAGCAGGGCTTCGGCCTGCTCGATGCCGGCCGGCAGCTTCGCCGGGTCCTTGATGGTCTCGGTGCACACGGTCACGTCGTGCCCGGCGAGCTTCGACCAGGCGGCGAGTTTCGGCGTGGCGGACTGGTAGTCGTCGGCGATGAAGATCTTCATGCAAGCTCCTGGGTGGCGTGTGCGGGGGGGCGGCCCGCAGTCGGGCCACGATCGGCGCCACGATCGCGGGCAGTCGCGGATTAACGCAGCGCCTGGCCGGCAACATCATCGGCATCACGAACTCGGGCGCGTTCGGTCTCGCGGTGAAGGAAGACGAGCCGCTGTCGAATGCTCGAAGGGCTCGGTGGCTCCGGGAGCAGTGCCGGGCCCTTCAGCGTTCTGGAGGACCCCTGTCGAGCAGCGGGACCGCACAGCTGGACCCGATGACGAGGCGACTCACCTTCACGTCCGCCGAGGGCGAGCAGGCGGTCTGGCAGGTGACGGTCTTCGACGAGCCGAAGGTGTTGCGTCTGTCGGCGCTCGACCGGTGGGACTTCGTGCCAGTCGAGTGAGTCGGCGGTCCTGCGCTCGCTCGAGGGTGTCTGACTCACCACAAGTCGTGGGCCACTGTGCTTGTGGCGACCAGCTCGCCGATCAACAGTGCGGGCGTGGCCTCGCGTCTCGAGTTGTTCCGTGCAGCGGTCGTCATCGGTCCTGGTGCTGGCTTGGTCGTGAGCGGCGGCGCCGCGAGAGGGTCGCCCAGCACAGTGCACCGCATCGCCGGAGGCCGGAGCATCGAGCGGTCGAAGGTGCCCTTCGCGCTTCACGCGTGCTGTGCGGTCAACGCGCCTTCCGTCGAGTCCGTCGCCATCAGCCGCGACCGCGGGTTCGGAGACTTCAGCGTCGGGCCCACGAGGCTCGTGATGTTGAAGTCCGATGGGGTCTACGTGGGCCCGCCTCCACCGCCCTGAGCGTTCGCGCAGCCGGACTCAGGGGAGCCGGTACGCCGTCCCGCTCATCGAGAAGGTACAACTCGCCGCGTCCTGCGCAGGTTGTCCCCCTGCCGAAGGGACCGGACACTGTTGCAACGCTGTCGGCCCGGAGTCGACGCAGGCGTAGTTCGAGGTGATGGTCAGGTCAGTCGTGGCCGTCGGTGGCAACGTCAACGTCACCACGCTCGAGCGGGTCTCGGTGGAGGTGCGCGGCGAGGGGCCCAGCGACATTCGTTGCGCGGTGAGCGTGAACTGGTTGGCCGTCGCCGTCGCCAGCAGCGGTTGGTTGACCACCACCTCTGGCGAGTCACCGAGCCTGAAGGAGCGAACGCTCATTCGCAGCGCCTGGCCCGAGGGCAAGGTGGCCCGCTGGAGGGAGAGCAGTGTTGGCAGGTTGAGGTGGGCGAATCGCATCTGGGGTACGCGCCTGGAAACGTAGCAAAGCGCGTTGTCGACGGAGCGCTCGTCGAGGAGCAGCGCGAACGCTTCGGCGGTGCTCGGCGTCGCGGGCAGCACCCACTGAGGCACCTGCATGAGCCGTTGACCCGTGAAGGGGAAGCTCATCGTGCATTCTGCCGCATCGGGCGCGAAGGGTGCGGCGCGCGGGCAAGTGTCCTGGGCGGCAGACCCGTTGTCGACGCAGCGGTACCGGGCGGTCAACGTGAGCATGCCGCTGGCCTGGTCTCCGTTTCGGGTGAACGAGAGCTGCGTCTGAAGCACCCTCGTCTCGATCGCGAACCGGTTGAGTGACACGGGGCCGAGGGAGGCAGTCTGAAGCACGCCTGACACCTGCGCTGTCGCTCCCCGGGTGCCGTTGGCGATGGCTTCAGGGAAGGCGTAGGTCGGCGCGTCGCCCATCTTGATGGTGGGCGCGTTGGCCTCGTCGAAGGCGATTTCGAAGGCGTCACGCTCGAAGGTGACGGCCTGGAACTGGACCGTCGTCGGGCCCATCGGGAATGTATTGGGAACGACTCCGCTGACGTAACAGCTCGCAGGCAGCGCACGGCGGAGCGCCGACACGTCGATGTCGAGCGCCCACCCTGCCACCACCTGCGTCGGAGCGCCTCCCGCGCTCCCCCCACCTGCACTCCCACCCGCGCTCACAACGCCCCCGGAACTGCCACCCGCGTTGGCCGCCCCACCCGCTGAGACGAAACCACCACCGGCTGAGCCAGCGCCAGTCGCGATGGGTGCTTCACAGCGGCGCGTGAAGCTGTTGCAGATCTGGCCGAGCGAACACGCCAGGCCGTTGGTGCAGTCACGTGGTGGTGGACCTCCACAGGCTCCCAGTACGAGAACGAGCAGCGACAAAGCGTGGCGGTTCATGAAGTGAAGACTAGAGTTACGCAGATGAGCTACAGCCTCGACGTGTGGTCGACCGATCGGCCTGATATCGCCGCCGTGCTGACCGCGATCACGGGGTGGGACGTGCAGGGACAGCGCGCGGTATGCGGCGGATCCGGCTGGCAGATCGTGATCGGGACCCCGGTCGCGGTCGAGGCGGAGGATGTCCCGGAGGAAGTGTCACCGGCTTTGGTCGGCATCCGGTTTCACACCGAGATCACGGTCGAGCCGATCGACGCGCCGGCGGCGACGCGGACCCGAGCAACGAAGGCCGCCGGCGCGATCGCGCGGTCGGCCCACGGCGTCATCCACAATCCCCAAGACGGCAGCGTGAAAACACCCGCGGGCGTCAAGCGGGTCGACCTCGCCCCACCTCGGGAACGATTCTCCGCTCTGACGCTCGGTTGGTGGTTCACCACGGGCCCGCTGCTGGAGGACGCCGGCGTCCGATCGTTCGTGAACATGCTCGCGCAGCGCTTGCCGGAAGCACTTCCGCGGCGCTACGGCATCGGGCAGCCTCCGGAGCACAAGCTCGCGGCGACAGGGCTTGAAGCTTTCCATGCTTTCCTTGCCCGAGAGATGCGCGATCTGCGGCGCTTCGAGTATTTCACCTGGTATCCAAGTCGACCCGTAGTGAGCGTCGACTTCCACGTGAAGCGGGACTGGGGCATCGAAGGAGCGTACGGATTCCGGTGTAGCAACGTGTCGATCACGTTGGATGCTGCCGTACTCGACCAACCGGGCTGGCAGCACGGCCTGAGCGAGCTATGGCTCGCGGCCTCGCACATCATCCGGCCGTTCTACGCGGAGGCGCGGACCATCGCAGGCTGTCATCCGATGGTCGGCAGATACGGCACCACCGAGGAGACCGAGATTCATCCGATCCTCGGCGGGGAGTGGCGAGGGATCCCGCGCGAGGGCGCGCACGCCAGCGTATGCGGCTCCGACTATCTCGCCGCATGGCCCGCCTTTGCCGCGAAGGCTCGGCACCTCCACGGGCTGGGGTTTGTCTCGGCCGACGCGTGGCGGCCCGGACACACCATCAATGACCTCATCGGCCCACCGCCCGGGGCCATCGCCCAGCGCTGGACACCACAGCGGGTGATGCTGAATGGAGGCACCTCGATCAAGTGGAACACCGATTACCCCGAGCATTGGCCGTTCGGTCCCCGACCACCGAGATTTCAAGAACAAGTCGAACAAAGCTGAAAACGGGGAGGAGGTCGAGGGGGCGTGGGGGCCCGCCGGCCTGCGGGGAAGGGTTTTCGGGGCTGCGCCCTGGGAGACCGAAGGAGGAACTGCCGGCCCTGGGGGCCCCCTGGACAGACAAGTGCCTCACGGACGAGCGCGGTGGACCTGCATGACGGTGTCCGTCAACCAGCCAGAGGCAGCGAGGGCTGGGCGGTGGTGGGTGGAAGGATGAGTCGCGAGGGGAGTTGATGGCCGAGCTGAAGCAGGCGCTCCAAAGGCCGTCTTGCGGGAGGAGTGGATGGCGTGAATGCGTCGGCGGCCACCACAGGGGCAGCGCAAGACATCGACGCCGAAGGTGTGCCGATGAAGGGAGGCCCAGTCCAGTCTTCGCGTCGTGCGGGCCTTCTTCTTCGTCTTCTTCGAACGCACAGGAGCTCCAACCCAGGAAACCGGGGTGAGGGGCAAGAGGCGAGGGGGTGGCGGCCGCGCGGGAGATGGGGTTCGGGCAAGCGGGCTCCATGCGTGCAGGCGTCGCTGAGCCGCCTCGAGACGGACGGGGGCCCGAGGCGTGGTGGCGCGGGGAGACGAGGAGGCTGTCCGTCAGGCGGCGAAGGGCAGGCCCGGCTGGGCGGAGGCGGGCGGGAGTCTGTGGCGCGCGGGCGGCAGGGAGACGCCCAACACCACGAGTCTGGCCTCGGCGGCGGCGCGGGTGGAGTGGACGGCGTGGATGCGGCGACGGCCTCCGCAGGGACAGCGCAAGACGTCGGTTCCGAAGGTGCGCTGGTGCAGCGTCGCCCAGTCGAGGCGGCGCTTCCTCTTCTTCGTCAGTGAGTGAGCGATCAACGACGGCGGGAGGAAGCCGGGAGCGCGGTGTAAATGGGTGGCCGCGACGACGTGTCAGCCGAGCGTCATCTTGAAAGCGGACGGGGTGATGGCCTCGAGCGGCAGCTTGAAGACGTCACGGTGCGTGCCGAGGCGCTCGAAAGCCCACGAGAGGTAGGCCTGCACTGGGATGCCGACGGTGCGACAGGTCGCGACGATGCCAAGCAGGACGCACGCACGGTGGGCGCCCTCGGTGCTGCCAGCGAAGAGGACGTTGAGGCGCAGCTTGGCGACGTTCTGAAACTCGCGCTCGGTGGGCGAGTTGTCGATGGGGACGTTGGCGTCGTCGATGAAGCGGAACAGGGCCTTGTGGTGGCGCTCGTAGTACCGGACGGCAACCATCAACGGCTCCGAGGGGAGCAGCGACGGGGCGACGGCAGCGCACCACTTCGTGAGTTGCTCGGCGAGGGGGCCGATGAGGCGACGGCGGTGTTCGACGAGGGCGTCACCGACGAGGCCAAGCCGCTGGGCTTCGTTCTCGTGGAGGTACATCGCCGAGAGAAAGGCGCGGCCTTCCGCGGCCAGCGTGGGCTGCGTCGCCTCGGCGTCTTCGAACTTCCGCACGCCGTGCGCGTTGCAGCCGGCCTCGATGACGCGACCGTCGAGGTAGACGCCGTTGAGGCGGTGTTCTGCATCCGCGGTGAGGGTGCCGCAGAAGGGCTTGAGCTTCGCCTCGAGGTCCTCGCTGGCCTTGGTGGCGGCGTACTGGAATACGGCGCAAGAGAGGTTCCGGTACAGCTCGATGTAACCGTCGTGCGCCTCGGGCAGCCCGGGGATGAGCACCTTGAGGCCCGTACCGTCAGTGGCCATCCACGCCGAGGCCAGCAGCTGTTGCCAGTGGAGCCCGTCGATGGGGGCCAGCAAATCGGCGGCGCGCTCGATGAAGGACACGAGGGTGCCCATCGCCATCGGGATGCCGCGTTGCTTCAAGTCTCGGCGGGTCCTGTCCAGCGGCGTCAGCAGCGAAAACTTCGTCATCACCAGCCAGGCCAGCCACTCGCACGTCACCTTCGAGCGTGCGTACGGGGCGGGCAGCGAGCGCGGCGTCGTCCGCTTCCCGCAGTCGCGACACCTGCAGGTGGTTCGCGTTACCACGCGGCGGCGCTGGTGCTCTTTGACGACGTCCAGCTTCTCTTCCTCGATGACGTCGGCCGCGTCGAGGGCAGCGCTGCCGCAATGTGCGCACGCGTCGGGCTCGAGGTGGTGGCCGTCGACGGGAAGGTGCTTCGGCAGCGCCTTGCGGCCCGTCAGCGGCGGGCGCGGCTTCTTGTTCTTCTCTCTCGCTGGCAACACCGGCGGCCTGGGCCGCATCTCGAAGGCTTCCTTCGCTTCAGCCTCGAGGGATGGCGGTGGTGTCGGCTCTTTCGGAACCGACGGCGTACTTGCGCCCGGCGACGGCCACCAGTTCGGTGACGCGGTCGTTGAGTTCCGCGACCAGCGCCGACATCCGCGTGTTGCTCGCCACAGACTCCGCCAGCTGCACCGCCAGCGCCGAAAGCGGTGCGCGCAGCGAGATGTTCTCTTGCTGGAGCGCGGTGACGTCGAGCACCGGCGCTGATGCTCATGGTTGGTGGGCTCTTGTCGATCCCCCTCGTGAAGAAGGCCGACGAAACCAGCCGCGTCTGGGGCTGGTGAAGTCGATGCCGGCGATGATGGCTGCGAAGGTGGTGGTGTCGACTTCGAGGCGAGTCGCCGAGTCGTCAAAGGCAGGGAGCTGGAAGCTACCCGCCTCGAGGCGCTTGGCGAGGCGTCGACGCTTGTTGAGGAAGAGGTAGAGGTGCCCGTCGACGGGGTCGAGGCCCAGCCTGCGAACGGCGCCTGCAGCGGAATCGAAGCTGCCGCGCATGTCGAAGGGCTCGACGACGATGAAGACGCGGACGGCTGGCGAGAGGCTCAGCACGACTTGAGCAGTCCTACGAGGCGACGCACGGCCTCATCATCGAAGTCAGCGCCCACCTCGAGCTCGGCACCGGCGATGCGAATGATGAAGGGGGCGCGAGCGACAGCGCTGCGCGAGGCGACCGGCACCAACTCGACCACCTGCGCAGGCGTTGGCCTGGCCCGCCTCTGGCCCCGGCGCGCGAGGTTGGCTCGCCAGAAATTCAGCGAGCGCCCGTCGATGCCATGGGCCCGGGCCCAAGCGCCGAGCGGCGCCCCAGTGCGACGAATCGCTGCGAGGCATCGCTGTGCGTCGTACTCGTTGAAGATTCTTCGGCCTGCCATGTGCGCGCGACCTCCATCCAGCTCGCTGAAGTCTGCGCGCTGGCGAGATCGCCGTCATCCCGGTGTCGCTGATGGCTCACGTTGCTCCCGACCGGCTGGTCCACGAGCCTGAACGCTCGCGATGGCACGGGGATCACCCAGGTCGGTGGGCAGCTTGCCCGTTTGCCAAAAGAGACAACCCACCTCGTCGTCTCGATGGGCGGTAACGATCTCTGGCCGTTGCCGATGTTGATGCCGCGGCGAACCGACACCACCATGGAGTTCCTCGGATGGGTGACGACGCAGGCGAAGGACTTCGAGAAGAGGTACCAGCTGGCGCTCGGTGAACTCTGCGCGCTGGGCCACGACGTCACCGTGTGCACGGTCTACGGGGCGGGTCTGCCAGACCAGAAGGGAGAGCGCTTTCGCACCCTGCTGGGCGTCTGCGATGACCTGATCGTTCGAGCGGCTCGCCAGCGGCAGCTGCGGGTCATCGAGCTGCGTGACGTCTGCGTCGAAGTGCGCGACTTCGTGAATTCCATCGAGCCCTCGGCTGCAGGAGGTCGGAAGATCGCGGGCGCCATTGCTGCGGCCGTCTGCGGCTCGCGGAGCTGAGGGCGAGGGCTCCTTGTCGGCGAAACTGCCGAGGCCCTCCGGAGCAACCGGCAAGAGCGCGAGTGAGCGCAACATCACAACTCCACGCGTCACGTTGCAGAGTCACTGCTCACGCACCGTCCCACCGAGGCCGTGGAGCACCCACGGTGGCCCCAGAACGCTCACGATTGGCGACCCGGCCAGCACGCTCAACGGCCCGCGGCAGTACGCCGGATTGCCGAAGGTCGTCGCCGCCACGTCCATGCCCTGGATGAGCGAGAGACGAGGGGCGTCTCCTCGCCATGCGACCCTGCGGGCCGCTTTGTTGACGCGTCATCGGCCGGCCGTACCATCGCGCGACATCCCTGCAGCACTCGCCTGGAGCCGCCCATGACGACCCCCAACCACCGCCGCTTCACCCGCCTCACCCTCGAGGACACCTCGGTGGGCGTCGTCGACGTCGAGAGCGGCGTCGAGTTCACCGCCGAGGGCCGCGACCTCTCGGGCGAGGGCCTGCGGTTCCGCGCGCCCATGGAGCCCAGCCTCGGCGCCGACATGCAGGTCATCTTGAGCGGCACCGATCCACGCCTGTCTCCGCTCCGCGCCACCTTCCGGGTGCTCCGCGTGACGAAGGCCTCGCCCGGCTGGGACGTCGCCGGAACGCTGCACCGGCTGTAGCGCACAGCGCCCCACCTGCGCGACCCGCCCGGCGTGGTAACCTCGAGAGTGTTTCGACGCTGGTGCCCACGGCGTTTCGACCCACGACTCCACCATGCCCATGCTTCGACCGCGCTCTGCGCTCCTTCGTCTCGCCGTCGCCGTGACGGCTGTCAGCCTCGTGGCGTCCTGCGCGCGACGGGAAGAAGGCGCCATCCTCCTCACCGTCACGCTCGAGCCGACGCTGCGCGCCGAGTGCGTCCAGGTCGTCGCCGCCCAGACAGCTGGCAACCGCGTAGCGAGTGACGTGGTGGCGCGCACCGCCGGGAAGAACGAGGTGCGGGTCGGCATTGCGCGAGGCAGTTTCCCCGAGACGCTCACCTGGCAGGCCATTGCCCACACCGGCACGTGCACGGACGAGAGCACCTGGAAGCTGACGTCCCGCTCCGAGCCGAAGTCGTTGACGTTCCCCGAGTCGGGCACCCGCCCCGAGTCCCTTCGCCTGGGCGCTCCCGGGGAAGACCTCGACGCCGACCGCGACACCTGGGTCGACTCGAACAAGCGCGGCGTGGACTGCGATGACGGCAACGCCGCCGTCAATCCCGGAGCGATGCAGCTGTGCTCGTCCACCGTCGATACGAACTGCAACGGGCTGCTCTTCTGCAACGACCCGAGCTGCTCGGCCGACCCCGCCTGCAACCGGCCCGCGACGCACCTCTCGTTCACCACCGCGCCGCAGATGGTGTTGAACCACGAGTGCTCGGGCGCCGTGCAGCTGCAGACCGTCGACGCGCAGAACATGCCCGCGAGCGTGCAGGGCCCCACCACCGTCACCATCACCCCGAGTGACATGGCGGCGACGGGCCTGGCCTTCTTCTCGGACGCCAACTGCGCGACGCCGCTGCCCATGCCGACGTTCGTCCTCGGCTTCGGCAGCATGGGCACCACGTTCTCCTTCCGCACCAGCACGGCGGGGCCGCTGACGCTGCAGGCGCAGGCGCCGTCCTTCATGGGCGCGACGTTCACCACCACCGTCGCCGAGCAGCCCATCTCGCTCCTGCGCGCCACCCCCGCCTCCCTCGCCCTCACGTCCGGCCTCTGCTCTCAGCAGCCGGTCGAGCTGGAGGCCCTCGACTCGTCCATGCGCTCGGCCAACGCCATGACGGCCCTGCAGCTCACCTCGGTCATCGAGCCCGCCGGCACCCCTGGCGTCGACGTCTTCACCGACTCGGCCTGTCAAACGATGGGGATGCCCACCATCGCGGTCGGCGCCTCGAGGGTCACGGTCTACGTCAAGGCAACGCGGACGACACCCGCCGGCATGCCGGTCACCGTCCGCTGGTCGACGCCCGCCGTACCGAACCCGGCCTCCCTCTCGCTCACCGTCGCCGCCGGAGCCCCCACCCGGCTCGAGTTCCGCGACATGGGGGTCTCCATCGAGCGCGCGATGTGCAGCATGCAGGACATCGAGGTGCGGCTCCTCGACGCACAGGGCAACCGCACCCAGGCGCCCACGGGAGGCACCACCGTGAACCTCGCCGTCGCGCCACCCACCGGTGGGGGCACCATGAGCTTCTTCACCGCCATGGGGTGTGGGAGCGGCCAGGTGACGTCGTCGGTCACGATTCCCGCCGGCCAGAGCGCCGTGCGCCTGTACTTGAACGCCACCACCAACGGCCGCTACCAGCTCACCGCCTCGCTCGGCGCGGAGATGGCGCTGATGGAGGTCTCGGTGAGCGCGATGCCGCCGACGGCCCTCGTCTTCCCCAACGCCGGAGCGCCCATCACCACGCAAGCGGGCACCTGCAGCCGCGCCGTTCGGCTGCAGACGCGCGAGGGCCCGATGATGACGGACCTGTTGTCGGCGGTGCGGATGAACACCGACGTCACGGTGCAGGGAACGCCAGCCGGTCGCGTGGAGCTCTTCTTGGACATGGGCTGCATGATGCCGCTGCCCTCGGGAAATCGGCTCACCTTCCTGGCGGGACAGAGCGAGGTGTCGTTCTATTTCCGCGGCACCCGGGCCGACACCGTCACCTTCGACGCCGCGACCGTTCCGTCGCGTCTGTTGGCCGAGCCGAACCCCGGCCAGCCAGCCGCCGTCACTCCGGGACAGACCCGCCGCTTCGCCTTCACCACACCGCTGGCCGTGTCCGCGACGGCTGGCCCGTGTGCGCCGGGCTTTGGCCTGCGCGCGCTCGACGCGTTCGACAACCCGACGTTCGCGACGATTGCCGCCGTGACGCCCTCGGTCGCGCCGACGCTCAGTGATGGCGGTGTGGTGTTCTTCTCTGCCGCCAACTGCACCACCCCCACCACCACGCTCGCGATGAACGATGGCGGCGTCACCTTCTGGGTCCAGGCGCGCGTCGCCACCGCGTACACGCTCAATGCGCAGTCGTCGTCACCGAGCGCCAGCACGCAGCTGCTCGATGGCGGCAGCGGCGCGGCGACACTGACGGTGGGGCCCGCCGTGCCTTCGACGGTGGCCGTGACCGCTCAGCCGCCCGCGTCGATGGAGGCGGGCGAGTGCCGTTCCATCACCGTCGAGCGGCGTGACGCGTTCGGCAACCCGGCGCCGGGAGCCGCGCAGGCGTACACGCCGAGCCCGACGGTGTCCGGTGTCCTCTCGGTGCACGCCGACATGGCCACGTGTATGGCGGGGGTGATGGCAAGCGGGCTTCAGTTCGCCAACGCCGCCACGACCGCGACGTTCTTCGTGCGGGCGCGTACGGTCGGCGTGACGGCGGTCTTGGTGACGAGCGGGAGCGCGATGGCCACCACGTCGATGGTGTCGGTGACGGCAGGCGTGGCGCGGCGGCTCGAGTACGATGGGCTCCCCGCCTCGACGTCCGTCGGCACGTGCAGCCAGGTGACGGTGCGCCGCCGCGACAGCGAGAACAACCTGACGACGCGTCCCACGGGGCTCACCGCAGACGTCTCGGCCATGGGTCCGGCGGCGGCGAACCTGCGGCTGGGCGCGAGCTGTCCGATGCCGCCCGCAGGCACCACAACGTCGGTGAACCTGGGCACGTCCCCTTCGGGCACCTTTGGGTTCCAGCCGCTCACGCCGGGGGTGTTGAACTTCACGGCCTCGGAGCTCAGCATCACAACCCCCGCGACGGGCATGACGACGGTGAGCGCGGGAGCCGTCGACCGGGTGCAATTCGTGGTGGAGCCCAGCTCGCCGCAGCAGGCAGGCACCTGCATTCCCTTCGAGCTCGAGGCGCTCGACGTGGGGATGAACCGCGTCACCACCGCGACGATGGTGCCGCTGACGACGATGCCCGGAGGCACCTTCCACGCCACGGCGACGTGCATGGCCCCGCCGGTGACGACGGTGACGGTGCCAGCGAGCGGCACCGTGACGTTCTACTTCCGGCCGACGATGACAGGCATGCACACGGTGACGGCCGACCCGGCCGGAGCGCCCACCGGAGACACCGCGACGTTCCAGGTCAACCCCGGCGCGGCGACGACGCTCGAGCGCATGCAGGCGTTCATGACCAACACCACCGCGGGGAGCTGTGTGCCCTTCACCCTCCACCGCCGGGACACCGTGGGGAACCTGACGACGCAAGGCGATTTGACGGTGACCGTGACGTTGTCGGGCGCGGCGAGCACCGGGCTTGAGGCGGCCGAGGTGTTCTCGACCCCCGACTGCATGGGCACGGGGACCAGCCCCATGGGGATGGTGACGATTCCCGACACCATGTCCTCGGTGACGTTCAGCGTGCGGCCGCGGGTGATTGGCCCGCTCACGATGAACCTCGCGTCTGCACTGACAGACCCGGCCGATACCAGCACCACCGTGACTCCGGCCGCGGTCGACTCGCTGGTCTTCACCAGGGCACCGCCCGGGTCGGTGGCGGTCGGGAGCTGCACCCTCGTCACCCTCGCCGGCCGCGACACCTTCGGCAACGCGACGGCGCTCAGCGCAGATATCATCCTGGGGATGACGGGAAATAATGCGACCTTCCATCGGCAGAATAACTGCAATGACCCCGCAAACCCAACCATCCTCGGGTCGGCGAACCTGACGACGGACTTCTACCTGAGGCCGAGCGCGGCGGGCGTGAACCAGACCCTCAGCGCGACCCCCAGCGCGACGCCAGCCACGCAGACGTGGACGTTCGTGTCGGCTCCGGTGACAACGTTGCGGTTCCAGGCACCTGCCCCGGCAAGCGTGACGCGCCTGGCATGCATCGGGCCGTATCGATTCGAGAGCACCGACGGCACCAACGCGGTCCCCTCGGGCGACAATCGCACCATCGCCCTCGCCGGGGCCGGTGTGCAGTTCTTCTCGGATGGCGCCTGCAGTACACCCATCACGACCATCGCGCTGGGCTCGATGGAGTCACAGACAGCCCAGTTCTACTTCGTGGTCTTCGCAGGCACGCCCTCCGCCACCCTCACGGGAACGGCGACGCCCGCGCTCACCACGGCCAGCGCGAACGTCACCGTCGTCGCCAACCCGGGGTTGCTGACGCTGTCGGTCTCGGCGCCGAGCGCTGCGCTCGAGTTCAAGGCCTGCACCTCCGTCACCGTCGAGCGGCGTGTGATGGGTTCGGCCTTCAGCGGCACCTTTGCCACGGCGGTCGACCTGTCGAAGATGGGGACCGGCAGTGCAGGGCTGACCCTGCACAGCGTGCCTGACTGCAGCGGTGTGGAGGCAACGACCGCGACGATTCCCGCGGGCCTGAGCAGCGTCGTCGTCTACGCTGCAGGCCGCTCGGCTGAACGGCAGGGCGCCGCGCCCTTCACCGTGGCCACCTCGAGGGTGACCGGCGTCGACCGGTTCGCCAGTGGGTTTGGAATGGACTTCGAAGACTTCAACGTACACCCCGCCGTTCGCCGCGGCAGTTGCACCATTGCGAACGGCCAGACCAGTAGCACCGCGGGCTCCAGCGTCGCCTGCACGATCTCGCCGCCGCTGCCCACGACCACCGGTGTTCGCGGTCGAACGTTCTTTACCTTCCAGACGACCCTGCCGAATCTCGACGGGGCGAGCCAGCAGAACGTTACCTGTGAATTGAATGCAGGGGTGACTGCGCTTGAATGCAGTCGACATGCCTCGTCGAGCCAGACATTCAATATCGAGTGGCAGGTGGTTTCTTTCGCTTCAGGGCTTGCCGTTCGTCACATCAAGACCAACATCACGTCGGCGATGCCGCGGTCGGTCACAGTTTCCCTTGGCGCTCACCTTCCTGCGAACAACACCTTTCTGCTCGTGAGTCACAAGAACAGCAGCGGGGGACTCGATTGGGACGACTTTCCGGTGAGCGACCTCACGGGCTCAATGGCTGGAACGGTCTCGAATCTCGAGATTCGAAACGGGTCATTCGACTTCCAGCAGCCGCTCGAACTCAATGCACAGGTCGTCACATGGACGGGGGCCACGGTGGTCAGTAGCTTCTTTGGACCGAGCACCGGGGCCAGCTTCAAAGGCACCGCGCCTGCTTCGACCGAGACACAGGCGCTCCTGTATACGGCCCGAATTGCATCGACCCCTGGCTCGAATCCACTCTCGATGTGTCGCTATCGGCTCCGAGGTCGTGTCGTCGCCGGGGTCCCCACCTTCAGCCGAGGCGCGGGTGCGATGGGGCATTGTGTGGACACCGCGATCGGAGAAACGGTGTGGTCGCGACTCAGCTTTCCCCCAACCGTTGCAGTGGTCTCGGAGCCGCTGAATCCCATTTCGATTCCGGGCGGACAGTCGGTCGGGACGTGGGCCGTTGGCCGCCCCCTGCCACTGGATCGAACCTGGACCTTCATCGGTGGGCAGGGGGCCGGTGGGCAGGCCGGAGGAGAGTCCGCTCGCGCCAGCAACAACGACGACCTGGGGACGCTCCTTGCGCGAATCACCTACACGGCTGACGGAGCGGGCAACACCGTCGTCAACTTCACGCGTGGCTCGACCAGCGACAACTCGTTCTTCAGCCCGTTCGCGGTCGTGTTGACGCCCTGAAGGGCGGAGCGCCCCGCTTCATCGGCTGGGTGCGTCGCTGGCCCTGCCCGGTTACAACCCGCCACCCATGAGTGAACTGGTGGACGCCGCCATCCCGCAGGACGACCTCAAAGCCGTCGAAGCCCTCGCCCGAGCGCGCACCGCCGTGCTCGAACAAATCGACAAGCGCGTCGTCGGCCAGCGGGAGGTCGTCGACCACCTCCTCATCGCGCTCTTCTCGCGCGGCCACTGCCTCTTCGTGGGGGTGCCGGGGCTGGCGAAGACGCTCCTCATCTCGACGCTGGCCGAGGTGCTCGCGCTGTCGTTCAACCGGGTGCAGTTCACGCCCGACCTCATGCCGAGCGACATCACCGGCACCGACATTCTCGAAGAAGACCGCGCCACCGGCCGGCGCGAGCTGCGCTTCATGAAGGGCCCCATCTTCGCCAACATCGTGCTGGCCGATGAGGTGAACCGCACGCCGCCCAAGACGCAGGCCGCGCTGCTCCAGGCGATGCAGGAGTACCGCGTCACCGCGTCGGGCCGCACCTGGCCGCTCGACCCGCCGTTCCTCGTCTTCGCCACGCAGAACCCCATCGAGCAGGAGGGCACCTACCCGCTGCCCGAGGCCCAGCTCGACCGCTTCATGTTCTACGTCGACGTGGGCTACCCCTCGGCCGAGGAAGAGGTGCGCATCGTCAAGCAGACGACGAGCGGGCTGACCTCGACGCTGTCGAAGGTGCTCTCGCCGCAGGACATCCTCTCGCTGCAGGACCTCGTGCGCCGGGTGCCGGTGCCGGACCATGTCGTGAAGTACGCGGTCGACCTCGTGCGCGCGACGCGCCCGAAAGAGCCCGGTGCCTTCGACTTCGTGGCCCGCAACGTCTCGTGGGGGGCCGGCCCGCGCGCCAGCCAGTACCTCGTCGTCGGCGCCAAGGCCCGCGCGGTGCTGTCCGGCCGCTTCGCCGCCTCGGTGGAGGACGTCAGAGCCCTCGCCCGGCCCGTGCTGCGTCACCGCGTGCTGCCGAACTTCACCGCCGAGTCCGAGGGGCTCACCTCGGTGAAGCTCATCGATTCCATCGTCGAGCGCATCAAGGCGTAGGGCGCCCGCGCATCCGTCTTCGACACCACCGCGCGCCGAGGAACCGGTGAGGCACCGCGCCAACCGGCGATTCATGCGAAAGTGCCCTCACGCAAAGTGAGGACGCCTCGAAGCGTCGTTTCTCCGGGAGTGTCTCATGCGATGGGTCCTGTTCCTTCTCCTGCTTGGTGTTGGCGCTTGTGGTCAGCCGCCTCAGATGCAGGTCTGCTCGAGCCTGAACTGTTCAGGGTGTTGTGACAGTTTGGGAGCCTGCCAGGCGGGTGTCACCGCGAGCGTGTGCGGTGAACGTGGGGCGGCGTGCATCTCATGCAGTGGTGCCGAGCAGTGCATCCTGGGCGCGTGCTCGTTCCGTTCGGGCGAGGGCGGAGGTTCGACGGCCGGCGGCACGGCGACCTCAGGCGGCACTGCCTCAGCAGGCGGGACGGCGACGGCAGGCGGCACCGCGACGGCAGGCGGCACCGCGACGGCAGGCGGCACCGCGACGGCAGGCGGCACCGCGACGGCAGGCGGCACCGCGACGGCAGGCGGCACCGCGACGGCAGGCGGCACCGCTGGAGGCTCTGCGCCCGGTGGCGGAACACCGAACGGCGTGTGGACACGCGCTCCTCCTCCTGCCCGCTTCAACCACGCAATGGCTGCTGATCTCATCCGCCAGCGACTCGTGATGTTCGGCGGAGACCTCGCCGACACGTGGGAATGGGACGGCACTCGTTGGTCCGAGAGCATTTCCGGAGCCGCACCGTCTGCCCGCACCGGCCATGCGATGGCGTGGGACGGTCAGCGCGTCATCTTGTTCGGTGGCATCGGGGCGAGCGCAGAGACGTGGGCATGGAACGGGATCATCTGGACGCAGCTCTTTCCGTCCCGTTCTCCACCCGGCCGCGAGCGTCACGGCATGGCGTGGGACTCGACGCGTCAGCGCGTCGTGATGTTCGGCGGCGCGGGCCTCTCTGGGCAGCTCGGCGATACCTGGGAATGGGACGGCTCCAACTGGACGCAACGCACACCGGCCACGTCGCCTTCAGCACGCGAAGGACCGGCCATGGCGTTCGACACCGTACGCAACCGCATGGTCCTCTTTGGAGGCACCAGCGGCGGCAACGAGACCTGGGAGTTCGACGGCACGACGTGGACGCGGCGAATGCCAACCGCCGCTCCTGCTGCCCGCTCCGGCCACGTCATGACGTGGGACCCGGTGCGTCAGCGCGTCTTGCTCTTCGGCGGCATGCCCGGCGCCCAGACCAACGACACCTGGGAATGGAACGGCACCAACTGGTCTCAGCGAACGCTCACGACGTCGCCGCCTCCGCGCAGTTGGGCCTCGATGGCGTGGGACCCGACGATTCAGCGGGTCGTCTTGTTCGGAGGCTTCGGCGCGAGCGTGCTCCGCGGCGACACCTGGCTGTGGGACGGCACGACGTGGGTGCTCGCTGGCGGTATCACACCGAGCGCGCGGGTCCGACCCGCCATGGCCTTCGATTCCACGCGCCAACAGGTCGTGCTCTTTGGTGGCGAGCTGCTCGCGGGTGGCGGCGTCAATGACACCTGGACCTGGGACGGTCGCAACTGGACTCTCCGAACGCCTTCGCTCTCTCCCAGCGCGAGCTTCGGCCACTCCATGGCGTGGGACTCCACGGCGCAGCAGATCGTCCTGTTCGGAGGCTCTCTCTTTCTCGAGACCTGGCTGTGGAACGGCACCACGTGGTCGAGGCCCAGCACGACGGTGACGCCTCCTGCTCGGAGCGCGGCGGCCATGGTCGGCGATGCCACCCGCCAGCGCGTCGTCTTGTTCGGCGGCACGGGCGCGACGAGCGGCAACCGGTTCGATACCTGGCTGTGGAACGGTAGCAGCTGGACCCAGGCGTTCCCGACGACCTCGCCTCCCGCGCGGAGTGAACACGCCATGGCCTTTGACCCCGTTCGGCAGCGCGTCGTGCTCTTCGGCGGCTCCGGTCAGGCCGGGGTGTTGGCCGATACGTGGGAATGGGACGGAACGACGTGGACCCAACGTACCCCCGCCACGTCACCTCCCGCCCGGCGGGCACACGCGATGGCGTGGGACGAGGGCCGCCAGCGGGTGATCGTGTTCGGCGGCTCCCCCAACTCACTCGCCGATACGTGGGAGTGGGACGGCACGACGTGGCTGCAGCGAATGCCGCTCAACCCTCCGCCCCCCAGCGCTTCCCTCGGGCTCGCGGGCGATACGGTTCGTCGCAAGGTGGTGCTCTTCGGTGGGCAGACCTCAACGGGCCCGGCGAGCTTCGGCACCTGGGTGTGGGACGGCACCCGCTGAACGTCACTCCAGGTACGCGGGCAACGTCGGGTCATCGAGCCGCAGGAAGCTCTGCTCGAGCTGGCTTGGGTGCGTTCGGTTCATCGACAACGGCGGCAGCGCGTCACGGGAGAAGAAAGCGACCTCGCTGGTCTCGTGACTCGTCTTCGCCGCTCCGCCGACGAGCTCGCAGAGGAAGGTCAGCTTGAACACGCTGAACACGCGTTGACTGCGCCTCAACGTCCTCTTCGCCGGCAGCACCGAGGGCGCCCACCGTGCGTACGTCCTGCTCGGCATCGTCGCCACCTGTCGAACCGTCGGCGTCCCCGTGCAGGCCTCTCTCTCGTGGGCCTTCGAGCGCCTCGGCACTCACCGTGACGTCTTCAAGCTCCCGGTCGAGGCCATCACCCCGGCCGATCTCAAGAAGACGCTCGGCTGACACGTCGTCGCGGCTCACCAATCACGCCGCGCTCCCGGCTTCCTCCCGCCGTCGTTGAGCGCTCACCGCGCGTCGGTCGCCCTGTGCGAGGCGCTCGAGCGTGTCGACGGCCGTGCGCGTTCCGTCTTCTGCACGCAGGCGCTCACCGAGCGCCGCGGCGCGCGCCTTCACCTCGGGCACGAGCACTTCGCGCAGCGCAGCGGTGAGGCGCTGTGGCGTGAGACGGACTGCGGGGAACGAGGTGCCCACGCCGAGCCGCTTCACACGATCGCCCCAGAACGGCTGGTCGGCGAAGTAGGAGCAGATGACGGTCGGCACACCCGCGTCGAGGCTGGCCGCCGTCGAGCCTGCACCTCCGTGGTGCACCACCGCCGCGCACCGCGGGAAGAGCCACGAGTGGTCGACGGCCTTCAGGATGAACAGCTCGGCGCCGGCGAAGCGCTCGGCCACGCTCGCGTCGTTCCACCCGCCGCAGAGCACGAAGCGCACCTTCAACTCGCGGCCGATGCCGGCCAGCTCCTGCGCGAACTGCTCGAGCGTGGGCATCGGCATGCTCCCGAAGCCGACGTAGACGGGCGCTGGTCCTTCGCCCAACCACTTCACCAACTCCGGCGCGGGCGTCGCTTCACCCAGGCGCTGCCGTACCGAGGCCTGCAGCTTCACGTAGCCGGTCGTCTGGGTGAGCGGGCCGGCGTCGTGGGGGTGGGCGAGCACGTGGGGGCTCCACAGCTGCAGCACCGGCACGTTGAAGTCGGCGGCCAGCCCGTAGCCCGAGTCGCGCGGAGGGAGGCCAAGACGCGCGCGGAAGGCTGCCAACGACTTGCCATGCACCGGCTTGGCGGCCATTCGGTACAGGGCCCACGTCGCGCGGTTGAGCACGCCCAGGGGCAGCGGCTTGCTGGTGACGAACGGCGCGGGGTGCGCGCCCGTGGCCTCGACCGGCATGGTGTGGCCGTAGACCAGCGGCACCTTGCGGTATTCCGCCAGGGTGTTCGACATCTCCTCGGCCAGCGTGCCGCCGACGATGAGGTCGGCCCCGTCGGTGGCCTGAAGCCCGTTGGCGAAGACCTGCGCGTCAATCTTTGCGGAGATGTTGGTCACCTCTTTCATGAAGGCGTTGACGTTGCCCGTGCGCAGCCAGCGCTGCCCTTCCTCGGACTCGAGAATGTCCTGCGAGTTGCCGAACAGCGGCGCGAACTCGAGGCCGGCCTTCTCGACGAAGCGCTGGTGGTTCTCGGGAGCAGCGACACGAACGTCGAAGCCGCGCTGCTTCAGGCCTTCGGCCATCGCGACCTGCGGTTGGGTGTCACCTCGGGTGCCGTAACTGAAGAAGACGACGCGCATCAGGGCCTCAGGGTCTGCGGGGAAGGGCGGCAGCGACGAGGTCATCGACCACGGCGCGGGTGTGCTCGAGGGACAGCCGGCGATCTCGTCGCAGCAGCTTCCACGTGAAGACGTCGGTGGCGATCAACAACAACGACAGCTGGTGCGCGCGCCGTGCAGGGTCGGTGGCGCAGCAGGGCCCGAAGACCCGCTCCAGCCAGGCCGCGTGGAGCTCGCGGCCCTTCGCTGCCATCTCGGTGACGACCTCGATGCGACCCTCGAGCGCGATGATGCGCATCACCACGTCGCCGACCAGCTCGTACATCTCGAGAATCATCGTGACGCCGCCGCGCACGTCGCCCGGCTGCACCGCGTTGCGCGCCTCGAGGTTCTGCTTCGCGGCCGCCTCGATGAAGACCCGCGCCAGCTCGTCACGCGTGCCGAAGCGCCGCTTGACGGTCTTGGTCGAGACCCCGGCGAGCCGGGCCACGTCTTCCAGCCGCACCTCGTCGATGGCGGCCTCTGCGAACAGCTGCGTGGCGGCGAGCAGAATGCGTTGCTCGGTCTCGGCTGCGGCGTGGGCGCGCGCGACCTGCAGGTAGAGGCGCTTTCGTTTGGCCGTGGTCCGCTTCGTCATTTCGTGTCCAATGGTAGGACATGAAAGCGAGACCCGTCAAGCCCCTGGCCACCGCCCCCTTGACTGCGCTCCCTCGCGCTCACCGCGGGCGCTCCCTGGCACACGGGCGCGTCGTCCAGAGGGGCTCTCCAGCGGCACCTGCGGGGCCCATCGTCTTCGTGGCTCGCCCGCGCCGGGAAGGAGTTCTCCACAGCCTGCGCACACGTTTTGGGTCTCTTCCCCTGACCCCTGGAAGAGCAGGTCGGCGTTGCGCGCGTCGCATGAGAGGTAGCCGACCTCGTCGACGACGAGCAACGAAGCGCGGGCGTAGTGCTTGAGCCGGCGGTCGAGCGCTCGAGGCGAGTCCTGCGCGCCGAGGTCGAGCAGCAACTGAGACGCCGTCGTGAAGGCGCGGTGTGGCCTTCGACGACTGCCTGCTGGGCGATGTTCTGCGCAATCATCGTCTTGCCCAGGCTCTGCGGCGCGACGAGGACGAGGTTGCGGCGCTCGGTGAGCAAGTCCAGCTTGAGCGCCGACTCGACGGCAGGCCTGTCGATGCGAGTGGGCCAGGCCCAGTCGAAGTAGGCAGCCGGAACATGTCGTACCCGCTTCGGTACCGAGGGTCAGGCAGCGGACGCCGCAACGGGAACATGCCCACGCCGGGTACCAAGGAGCACGTCTTGCGCAGAGAAATGAACCAAGGCCAGTGTCGCTCGATGGCGCGGTTCCACACAACTGCAGCGAGTGTTGTTCACCATAGAAGAATCGAAGTCGTGGCCCAGGGTGCGACCGCTGCATCCAGCGTGACCGCGTCATCTTTTCGCCTCGAACACAGGCAGCCGCGACTCTCTGTCGAGGTTGGCAATGATGGCGCTGGAATCGAGCCCACGGTCGTACTCGGCATCGGTTGGGAGCAGCCCGTGAAGGAAAAAGTCGAAGCCGTGTTGCCTGACAGCGACCTCAAACTCGGCTGATGTGAGCGGAGCACATTTATGACTTCAGGAGTCGATACGCCGGTTCGCTCTCGGTTTCGCGGTTTGAATCACTCGTCTCTGACGCGAACTCCGCAGCAGCGTCGGGATGTCGAGCCCATGCCTCACGAAGCGGCAGTGTACCTCGACTCGCGGTGCCTACGGACACCGGCGCGCGTGCTCGAGGCGAGGATGCTCCAGCACGCCGAGTCGACGCTGGTGGCCCTCAACCACGAGCAGGAAGACCACGACGATGAGGCCGCCAGCGATGAGGTCTCGACGGGCCTGCTGCGTAGAGACCGGGAACCGGAACGCATCGGCCCAGGTCAGCTCGCGAGGCAAACGCTTCGGTCGCATCGCGAAAGTCGAGCGAGCCGACATGATGTAGCCCCGGTCTGGCGAGCTGGGCGCGTCGCGGGTCTGCTTCCCGCCATCAGCTCGCCCCGGGAAGCAGCCCGGGCGGGGCCGCGACAGGGACTCCGTTCGGTACGAGGCCTCGGAGGCGACGGCGAGGAGGACTGCGACGACGGGCGTCATCGGGTCCCTGTCGTGACGGCAGACTGCGGGAAAACGAACCCCTTGGTGGAGTCCGTGGGGATCCGGAAGATCCGGAAGTTCGGGGCCGCCCCCTCGTACGAGAGCCGGCCCGAGAAGGCGTGGTGGAGGCGGTTGGTGCTCACGTAGAGCCCGCCCCGGTCGTCCCAGCTGAGCGAGTCGGGCCACACGAAGTCCGACCCCGAAGCGAGGGTGGTGAGCGTGTCGGCCTTCGGGTCGAGCACCTCGACGGCGTTGCGCGCGAGGTTGGTGACGTACACGCGCCCCCGGGCATCGACGGTGATCCCATCAGACCCGCCCCCGATGCGGCGAGGGCCAACGACGGCGGCCGCGAGGCGCTGCGGCGACGCCGAGGGGTCGCGGAGGACGGCTGCGGGCGCCCGGTACAGCGCGTCACCGGTGGTGATGCTCCACCACAGCGTCTCGCCGTCGGGAGAGAGCGCGATGCCGTTGAGCCCCACCGCGAGGCGGCCCGAGGCGAAGACGGGCTCTCCGTCGACGGTGAGCGTGCGTGCGGGGTCGTCGGTGACGCGCGGGTCGCGGTCGAGCACACGGCGCGCGCTGTTGGCCCGGAAGTCGTACACGATGATGCCGCTCGCCGTCGGGGACCCCGCCCGGTTGCCGCTGTCGGAGAGGTAGGCGAGCTCACGCGCCTCGTCGACGGCGAGGTCGTTCAGGAACGACATGCGCCGGTCGGCCACCGAGTCGGGGATGACGTAGCGACGCAGCTCCTCACCAGTGCGCAGGTCGATGACCACGAGCTTCTGCGCCCCGTCGGCGACCGAGTCGACGCCTGCCACCCAACCCATGTCCAGCACCCACATGCGGTCCTGGCTGTCGATCTCGACGCCCAACACGTTCTGGAAGGCCTCGGGGCGGCCGAGCGCGTGGTGCTCCCAGCTGGGGAACGGCCGCAGCACCGGCTGCCCGTTCATCGTCACCACCCGGCTCAGCGTCGACGGCACGCGGGCGTCGAGCCATCTGGGCGTGGTGACGTAGACATTCCCGCCGTGGTCGACCTCGACGCCGGCCAGCGGCGCCCGGGTGAAGACCTGCGCGTCTCGGTACGCCTTCGCCTCGTCGGGGGTGCGGAAGTCAAAAGGCATCGACGCCCACGCGAACACGAGCTCGGGGCGCGCCGCGGCGCTCGAGGGCGGCGGGACGCGGGACACGCAGGAGATGGACAGCACGGCGAAGAACACGAGGCGCATGAGAAGGGACTCTTGTACGCAAACCGATGCGCGTCGCGTTCACCTGCACGACGCTGGGGGTCGTCGGCGCGACGTCGCTGGCCTGCGCCGGCGCGGCGAGCTTTTCGCTCCGACAGAAGTCGCTGCTGACTGCTCGCTGATGCGCCCTGGACACAGCGCGAACGAGACGCACCCAGCAGCCAGTTGCTTTCTGCGGGGCGCCAGCGGTTCTCACCAGCGCGACGGACGACGCAGCCGGCTGGGCGGCACCCCGTACTCGATGCGAAACGCCGTCGCGAAGTGCGACTGCGAGGCGAACCCGCAGGCCAGCGCCACGTCGCTGATGGGCCTCCCATCGTCCTTCAGCAGCTCCCTCGACCGCTCCAACCGCACGCCGTTCAGCACCGCTCGCGGGCCCACCCCGAGCTTCTCTCCCAGCCGTCGCTGCAGCTTCCTCCTCGACCAGCCCAGCTGCCTGGCCACCTCGTCCCAGGGGAACGGCGTGTCACCCAGGCGCCGCGCGAGCTGCTCGTGCAGCGCCTCTCCCTCGTCTCCGAGTTTCAGCCTCAACCGCAGCCTCCACGTCTCCGCCTCGTCCAGCTCCGCCCGGTAGGCTCGCCACAGCCAGCCCGACAGGTACCTCCCCAGCGCCTTGTCCGCCTCGTCCACGCGCCTCCCGGAGAACCGGAGCTCGGCCCACGCCAGCGCCAGGCCCTGCGCGACGGTTCCGGCACCGCCGATGATGCAGCGCTCGCCGATGCCCGGGGGGTTCGGCAGGGCGCGCCACGCCTCGTGCATCAGCTCCGACGGCACGAAGAGGCTCGCCACCTCCGTGTCCTCCGACACGTGCCTCACCGCGTGCGCGGTCCACGGCAACACGCAAATCCAGTGGTTCGCGTCGATGGTGTGCTCTCGCCCCTCGACCTCGATGACGAGCCGCCCACTCTTCATCGGCACCAGCCAGTTGAACTCCACGTGCATGTGCGGCGCGAACACCTCTCGCGGCCACGCATCCACCATGAGCAGCTCGTCGCCGTCCGTCTCGACCTCCGTCACTCCGGCCGGCACCTCACGGGCCCACGGAGCGTCTCCACCTCTCGTCGTCATGTTCCTCCATCACCGGTCAGAGCGCTGCGCCCTCGCCGTCTCCCCGAGGACGACGAGTCGAGTCCGCAGAAGTGCAGGACGCCCGCCATCAACCGAAGAGACGGGCGCGGCCATCGCTCAGCTCGCACCCCCGGCAAGGCCAGTGAACTCGCGTTTGAAGGCCTGAAGGTCCTCGATGAGCAGCCGCGCATCGGCCGCCGCCTCGATGAAGCCCAGACCCACGTTGATGGGCTGCGCGAAGGGCTGCGCCGCCGGGAAGAGGCTCGCCACGTGCAACACCAGCTGCGAACCGTCCACGGCGGTGGAGAGGTAATCGGGCGGCTTGCGCTGGAGGCCAGCGTGGAGCTCCTGCGCCTCGCCGATGATGCCCAGAGCCGGGCCGATGACGGGCACGACGTTCTTGCCCGCCTTCGCGCTGATGTCGGCGACCTTCTGGAGCACCTTCGCCTTCGCCTGCGGCGGCAGCGCATCCACCACGCGCTCGAACAGCTTCCCCATGGCCTTCGCGCCGTCCTGGCCCAGCACGGGCAGCTCCTGGCCATTCACGACGAAGCGGGGCCCCGCGCCCACCAGGCCCGCGACTGCCTGCCCCACGTCGCCGACCGCGGCCGCCGGATCTCCGTTGGCGAGGTGCGCGGCCGCGCCGAAGAGCTGCCCCGCGGTCCCGGTGGACACCAACAGGCGGTTCAGCTCGGCGTCCTTGAAGAGGCGCCCCATGCTGCCTGGCAGGTGCTGGAGCGAGTCGAGGAAGCCAGCAGCCGCGGCGGGGTGGTCCTTCGCCAGGAGCCCGCCCGCCGACGAGAGGGCCTTCAAGAAGCCCTGCACGTCGCCGCCCCGCACCTTCGCCGCCGCGTCGGCCAGCGACCGGCGCACGGCGGGGTCGGTCAGCGCGAGGCCGCCCTCGATGAGGACATTCGACAACCCGGGTGGCAGCTTCATCGTCTGCGTGAGGCGCGCGGTGACCCGCCGACGCAGGCCGTCTGGCAGCGACGCGGCCACGGCGCCCAGCCCCTCGATGGCGGCGCGGGGGTCGTTCGCCCTCGCGAAGTCTCCGACCGACATGGCGGCCGCGAGCCCGCCGAACCCCTGGGCGACATCCTGCGCCGACTCGAAGCCCAGCTTCGACAGCCGCGCCCTGAGGCCCTCTTTGGCCCACAGCCGCTCGGCCACCGGGCCACCAAGCGCCGCATTCGCCGACAGCGCACGCAGCGCCGACGCGTCGCCCTTGAGGAGACCCCGGAGCGAGCCGTGAAACGCCTGGTTCGAGGCCATCTGCCGCACGATGACCGGGTCGGTGAGCATCGACTTGACGAGGCCGTCGCCCGGCAGGGTCCTCGCCAGCTCGGTGATGGCCTTCGTCATGGTGTCAGGCGCGGCCAGCGCCGCCCCTCCGAGGGCCGCCAGGGCGCCCTTGCCGTCGCCAGCACCGGCCAGCTTCGCCGCCGAAAGGAGCGAGGGCAGCGCCACGCCGGCCTCCACGAGATTGTCGCCGGTGAGCCCCAGACGCCCGAGGCCCTTCTGCATGGCCGGAGGCATCACCTGCGCGAGGCCCCTGCCAACGCGCGCAGCCAGCGCCGGGGCGCTGCCTTTGAGCTCGACCAGCCCGCGCGCCGCCGCCTCGAAGTCACCGCGCTGGACCGCCTCGGAGACGTTCCATGCTGCCGGCGCGGCGCGGCCCAGCTGCGGCAATTCGGCAGGCGTGAGCCCCAGCTTCGACAACGAGGCCTGCACGGACGCGTCGCGTGAAAGGGCGCCCAGCACGGCCTCTCGCGAGGCGTCGTGAGAAATGAGGGCTCGCAGGCCCTCGCTGCGAGTTGCGCCAGCGAAGAGCTCGCCCACGGCCCCGTGCAGCGCAGGGTCGGACACCACCGCGGCCAGCACATCGGGGCTCGACAGCACCGACTTCGCAGGGCCCTCGGGCAGCTTGCCGACGAGGCCGCGCTGGGCCTTCTGGGCGAGCCGCGTGGAAACCTCGGGCGCAGCCTCGACGCCCCTCGAGAGCGAGGCGAGGCCCTCACGAACCTTCCCAGCCTTGAAGGCGTCGGCGGCGTCCCACAGGGGCACCGCGGCGCGGCCGGCCTCGGCCAGATCCGCGGGCGCCAGGCCAACGCGCTCGAGTGCCGACGTCACTGCGGGGTCGCTGCCGATGGCCCGCAGCGTCGCGTCGCGGGCCACGTCATGGGCGAGGAGCGAACGAGCGGCAGCAAGGCGCGTCTGGGGCCGCACCAGCCCCGCCGTCGCGGCGTGAAGGGACGGGTCGCGCACCACGGCCGTGAGGAAGGCCTGGTTGGACAGGAGCGACTTGCCGGCGCCGTCAGGGAGCTTCTGGGCGAGCCTGCCGGCGGCCTTCGTCACGAGGGGCAGCGCCGAGGGGCCGGCTGCGAGGAGTTGCGCCGTGGCCTTGTCGGGCAGCCCCAGGGCGGCGGCCTCGGCGGCGAGGAGCAGGCGCGGCGCGGCCTCCTTCCCCGCAGCCCGCACGTCGTCGGGCGTCAAGCCCAGGGTGGCGAGGCCGCGCCGGGCGCCGTCGGACGTCGACGCGAGGCGCCCCGCGCTCGCCGGCGTCGACACCGGCGCTGACGCGGGCTTGAGCTTCGGCTGGCTGCCCGGTGCGGCGCCCCGGCGCCCGGCAGCCGAAGCGCCCGGCGTCCACCCCCGGGGTTTTGCGTCGGCACGGCGTGGTGCCGAAGCGCCCGCGGCAGCGGGCCGTGGGGTGCTTGGGTGACCGGGCTTGAGTGAGCGGGGGCGGGAGATGGGGTTCATGCCCGCACGCTATGCAAGCCGTCGCGCGGCGCTTTCACCCGCGCGACACGGACTTTCGCCGGCGCGACGGGCGCCTCGAGCGGCTGGGTGACACCCCGTACTCGATGCGAAACGCCGTCGCGAAGTGCGACTGCGAGGCGAACCCGCAGGCCAGCGCCACGTCGCTGATGGGCCTCCCATCGTCCTTCAGCAGCTCCCTCGACCGCTCCAACCGCACG
>JBILEB010000018.1:0-73702 GCA_044352295.1 Myxococcaceae bacterium | reverse complement strand
TTTCGAACGGCAGCAACAACGGCTTCGGAGTCCTCAGAGCTGGCAAGGAGAGTGCAGATGCCCTGGCACGGCTCGCCCGTGCGATTCTGGTCGAGGGCTGGGTACCGACTTCAACGACGTCGAGGCCCTTTCCTCAATGTACGACGACGTTCGTTTTCGATGACGAGTCAGAGGATGGTGATGCAGATCGAGACACCACTGACGCAGCGTATGCCGACTGGTTCAACGCCAAGCTCCAAGCCCCGTCAATAGCGCCGCCAATACTGCGAAAGTACCAGGAAGCAGCCATTGAGGCTGGAATCGATTCCCGGACTGTGAATCCTCCAGGACTGATCCACATTGCCACCGGCGGTGGGAAGACAAGAGTCGCTTGCGAAGTCGCGAAGCACGATGTCAACGCCAAGGGCTGGGTGCTTTGGGTCAGCAAAGACTGGCAGCTGCTTCGACAAGCTGCCTTCTCGATGGTTTCGGATGGCGTTCTCACGCGAGAAAGGCTGACGCGAATTGGGGGCAATGACTCGATTCTCTGGCCATTGGCGACCGGAGCCCCGACAGGGGTCGCCTTTTCAACCATTCACTCGATCGCGAGTCGGCTCGACGAGGTAACGGTGAGAGCTGGTCCGCCAGCACGGATTATCTGGGATGAATGCCACTGGGGAGAGAACGGAAAGCTGGGTCGGACACTCATCAACTGGGCCCTGGCGGCGAAGATACCCATGCTTGGTCTGACTGCGACGCCCCGTGCGGACTCGTTCTTCGTGACAAGGTTCTCAAGGGACTTCGCTTCCCTGGTCGCCGAAGGTCATCTTTCAAGGCCCGTCGTGCACGATCCCTTTCGAACGAACATACGGTGGGAGTCGCGGCGCACCACCGACCGATTCGACTTCACGGGCGACTCTCTCGAAGCCCTGGGGGCAATCGGCCAGCGCAACCGCCTCATCGTTGAGACCTATCGGGAAAATCGACACGCGTACGGGCAGACCGTCGTCTTCGCCTGCTCGATCAAGCACGCGAACCAACTCGCGCGGCTCTTCCAAGAGGAAGGCGTTCGAGCAGAGGCGGTTCATTCGCGATTCGAGGATGAGGTGAACGACGAGATCATCGAGTTGTTCCGGCGTCGCGAAAGGGACGTCCTCGTCAACGTCGCGAAGTTGACCCACGGAATCGACCTTCCGATGGTCCGAACGGTGTTCCTGGCCCGGCCTACAACCAGCGAGATCCTCTACTCACAGATGATCGGGCGTGGTTCTCGTCGCGACGAAGCTGCCCAGAAGACCGAGTTCAACGTTGTCGACTTCGTGGATACCAGCGAGCACGAGGCGGATGTCTGGACGGCGGAGCGGTTCTTTGACAGCAGTCGCGGCAGACCGGCCGAGACCGTCCCAGCCGGAACCAACCGCTTCTTCATTCGCGGAACGATGGGAACCGACCCGGCAACCATGTGGTTCTTCGTTGAGAAGCAGGTCCAACTTCCAGTCGGCTCGCTGTGGCAAAGCGAGAAATCAACGGACCGCCTTGAGGTCGTTGAGTTGGGAGGGTTGGCTGTCTTCGAGCCATTTCTGGACTGTCAGCAGGTTCGGCTCCGACGCCTGAGCGGTGACGGCGATGCTGCACTCCCAACCGGAGACTGGGTGCTGGTGCCTGAGGAGGAACCACACAAGGGCGGGTCTGAGTCGGCCTTGGAATGTGAAGCCCCGTCGCCGGAGATGGCTTCGCCGAGGAGTTACTATGGCTACGACTGAACGGCCCGACGCCTGGACACGACGCACAGCGGCCCAGCGTGTGCTGAGACTTCAGCCGGCGCTTGGCCTCCTCCTGCTCTTTCTTGGCTGCGAGGAGCGCCCGCCGCTCGTCGTGCTCGAGTGGCGTCTGCCCCCGGGTGACGCTGGCGTCGTCGACGCGACGTTCATCACCAACCGCTCCGTCTTCCGCGAGCCCTTCATGGAAGACGAGATCGGCAGCGTGTTCATCAGCGACGTCGCAACCGGCCGGAGCGCCATCATCTGGACGAAGGCGTTCTTCGACCCGACCAACCTGGGAAAGACCGTCAAGGCCCTCTCCGATCGACGCTTCCGGATGACCATCGACACGGTCCCCTCTAACTTCCCGCCCCCGCCCTACCGACTCGACATCGGCGTCCGCGGCGGTGACGGCCCCGACTTCGGCTGGCCCACCTTCATCGGCACGGTCGACTTCGGGGCGGAGTAGCCCCGGCAGACCCGGCCATCAGCCCGGCTAAGTCTCCGTTTCATCGAAGAAAACGACGTTGACCCGTCGCGGTGGGGGTCCCTATACAGACCGGCGTTTCCCCCGCCCCGGAGTCCCGATCGTGAGCACCTTCGCGCTGGATCAGATTCACGCGCAACTGCCTGAGGCCCTCGTCGAACGCTACGTCGATCGCGCCGGCGACGCCTGGGGCGTGGTGAAGCCCGATCAGATTCCGCAAGTGGCCAAGCTCCTCAAGGAGCGCCTGGGCTTCCGTCTCTTCATCTCGATGGACGCGGTCGATCGCCTCCACCTGCCGCCCGAGGAGCAGGACCCCCGCTTCGAGGTCGTCTACTTCCTGCGCAACATCGAGCGCGGCGAGCTCGCGCGGCTCAAGGTGCGCGTCAACGAGGGCGAAGAAGTGCACTCGATTCGCTCAGTGTACCAGGGAGCCAACTGGGGCGAGCGCTTCGTGTGGGACTTCTACGGCGTGCCCTTCAAGGGCCACGGCGATCTGCGCCGAATCCTCATGTACGAGGAGTTCCAGGGCCACGCGCTGCGCAAGGACTACCCGCTCCGTGGCCGCCAGGGCCTCATCCCCGAGCGCCCCCTGAAGGACATCTTCCGCGGCCCCGGCACCAACGGCGTCGCCGAGTAACCGACCCTTTCACGTCACCTGAGGACGCAACGCCCCATGATGGCCGACGACCAGTACGACCCGACTCCCAGCGACGACGAGCTCGAAGCCCACCTGCAGACGCGGAACATGGTGGTCAACCTCGGTCCCTCGCACCCCGCCACCCACGGCACCGTGCGCCTGCGCATCGAGCTCGACGGTGAGACCATCGTCAAGATGGACCCCGAGGTCGGGTTCCTTCACCGCGGCTTCCAGAAGAGCTGCGAGAACGTCACCTGGACGCAGTGCCTGCCGTACACCGACCGCCTCGACTACGTCGCCGCGCTCACCAACAACTTCGGCTTCCTCTCGGCGGTCGAGGCCTTGATGGGCGTCGAGATCCCCGAGCGCGCCAAGTACATCCGCGTCATCGGCGCCGAGCTGCACCGCATCGCCAGCCACCTCACCACCGTGGGCGCCGTCGGCCTCGAGCTCGGTGGCTTTGCGCCCTTCCTCTACTGCATCGAGGGCCGCGAGCTGATCACCGACCGCGTCACCGAGCTCACCGGCGCGCGCCTCACCACCAGCTACGGGCGCGTCGGCGGCCTCAACCGCGACCTCCCGGCCGGGTGGATCGACAAGGTGCTCAAGAGCCTCGTGAAGATCGAGGAGCACCTCGACGAGGCCGACCGACTCCTCACGCGAAACCGCATCTTCACCGACCGCCTCCGCGGCACCGGCATCATCACGAAGGACGACGCGCTCGACTTCGGCTTCACCGGCCCATGCCTGCGCGCCAACGGCGTCAACTACGACGTGCGCAAGGCCATGCCGTACTGGGTGTACGACCGCATGAACTTCGAGGTGCCGCTCGGCCACAACGGCGACAACTTCGACCGCTACTACCTGCGCATCCTCGAGACCAAGCAGTCGATCCGCATCATCCGCCAGGCGCTCGAGGAGCTCCCGGAGGGCCCGGTGATGGTGGACGACTGGCGCATCGCGCTCCCGCCCAAGGAGCAGGTGTACAGCACCATCGAAGGCGTCATCGCCCACTTCAAGCTCGTGATGGAAGGCGTCCCCGTGCCCGTCGGCGAGGTCTACCACTGCACCGAGGCCGCCAACGGCGAGCTCGGCTGGTACCTCAAGTCCGACGGCTCCGGCCGGCCCTACAAGTGCCACGTGCGGGCGCCGGGGTTCCAGATCCTGAGCGCGCTCCCGCGCATGTGCGAGGGCCGCATGCTGGCGGACCTCATTCCCACCTTTGACACCATCAACATGATCGGCGGGGAGGTCGAGCAGTGAGCGACGACAAGAAGACGGAAGCCCCGAAGCCTGCGCCGCCTCCGGGCCCGCCACCCCCGAAGAACCCGGGCTTCATCACGCTCACGGTCGATGGCCGCGAGGTCGTCGTCAAGCCAGGCACCAACCTCATCGAGGCCGCCAAGACGGTCGGCTCCGAGATCCCGTACTACTGCTACCACCCGCGCCTCTCGATCGCGGCCAACTGCCGCATGTGCCTCGTCGAGACGTCGAACGCGCCCAAGCTCGTGCCTGCCTGCCAGCAGGGCATCACCGAGGGCATGGTCGTCAAGACGAACACCGACAAGGTGAAGTCGCAGCAAAAGTCGGTGATGGAGTTCCTGCTCCTCAACCACCCGGTCGACTGCTCCATCTGCGACCAGGCCGGTGAGTGCAAGCTGCAGGACTACTACATGCGGTACGACTTCAAGCCCTCCCGGCTCGAGGGCACGAAGATCTTGCGCAACAAGCGCAAGGTGCTCGGCGATCTCGTGGTGCTCGATCAGGAGCGCTGCGTGCTCTGCACCCGCTGCGTGCGCTTCATGGACGAGGTGGCAAAAGAGCCCCAGCTCGGCGTCTTCGGCCGCGGCTCCCACGAGGTCGTCGACGTCGCGCCCCACTACGGCAAGCTCGATTCGAACTACTCGGGCAACATCGTCGATCTCTGCCCGGTCGGCGCGTTGCTCAACCGCGACTTCCGCTTCCGCGCCCGCGCCTGGTTCCTCTCGGCAGCGCCCAGCGTGTGCACCGGCTGCTCGCGCGGCTGCTCCATCAACGTCGACTTCATGGGCCAGGACACCTACCGGTTCCGCCCCCGTGAGAACGAGGCCATCAACAAGTCGTGGATGTGCGACCAGGGCCGCCTCTCGTACAAGCAGCTCAACCAGAAGCGGATCCTCCAGTCGCTCGTCGGCACGGGCCAGGACGCGAAGGAGACCCCCACCCTCGCCGCCATCAGCCAGCTCGGCACTGCGCTCAAGGGCGCCCAGGTGACGGTCGCCGTCTCGCCCACGTTCTCGAATGAAGATCTGATGGCCGTGCTCGCCTTCGTTCGCGACGGGCTGTCGGTGAAGCAGGTCTATGTGACTGGCCGCGAGGCCGGGAAGGCCGACCACTTCCTCGTCACTGCCGACAAGAACCCCAACCGCAAGGGCCTCGAGTGGATCGCCAGGGGCTTCGGCGTCGAGCTCAAGGCCTTCTCGGAGCTGACGGCCGCGCTCGACAAAGGCCAGGTCTCGACGCTCCTCGCGTTCGGCGCAGAGGTGCCGGAAGACGGCGAGGCCTTCGTCAAGCGTCTGTCGGGCGTGAAGACGGTCGCGGTCGTCGCCACCAACGAGTCCGCCCTCACCAACGCCGCCTCCTTCGTGCTCGGTGCGTCGTCACACGTGGAAGACGAGGGCACCTTCACGCAGGAGGGCGGCATCACCCAGCGCGTCCGCCGCGCCTACCCGCCCAAGGGTGACTCGCACCCGGCCTGGAAGCTCTGCGTCGAGCTCGCGAAGGCGATGGGCCTCGAGCTGAAGGCCGCCTCGTCGCGCGAGGTGTTCCGCTCGCTCGCGGCCGCCGTGCCGGAGCTCAAGGACTACGCCTGGGACAAGAACGCGCCGATGAACCAGGCGCGCCCCGGCATCTCCACCATGGCTTCGGGAGCCGACGGCCGGCCTCCCGGCTGGCGCGAACAGGGTGTACCCAGCATTCGCGGCCTCACGCTTCCCAAGGGGACCTGACCCATGCGTCTCGGCGTCGTCTTCACTGGTATCGGACTCATCGTCGGCGCCTTCTTCGGCGTCATGCTCGCCGCCTACGCGCTCGGCGCCCTCGCGGAGGGCTTCCTCTTCGAGAAGGCCGGCGTCCACGGCGGCGGTCACATCGTGCAGGTCGTCCTCATGATGCTGGTGGTGGTGATGGTCATCGCCACGCTCCTCACGCTCGCGGAGCGCAAGTGGTCGGCCTTCATGCAGGACCGCATGGGCCCCAACCGCGCGCGCATCGACCTGCCCATCATCAAGAACATGTCGCTGGCCGGCATCCCGCACATCGTCACCGACGTGCTCAAGATGCTGACCAAGGAAGCCTTCCGCCCGGCCACCGCGAACAAGTGGCTGTTCAACCTCGCGCCCATGCTGGCCTTCGCGCCGGCCTTCGCGCTGTTCGCCATCGTCCCCAGCGGGCCGACGCTCGACATCTCGCTCGCCGGCTACACGTCGCGCGTCGTCATGTCGCCGACCAACCCCGACGCGGGCCTGCTGCTCATGTTCGCGATCGCCTCGATCGCCGTGTACGGCACCTCGCTGGCCGGCTGGTCGTCGAACAACAAGTTCGCGCTCCTCGGCGGCGTTCGCGCCTCGTCTCAGATGGTGAGCTACGAGGTGGCGCTCGGTCTCTCACTCGTCGGCATGATGGCGGCGTTCTCGACCGTGAAGCTCGCGGGCGACGACGGCATGGCGGTGATGCAGAGCCGCTATCTGTGGTCGTTCAACGCCGGCGGGTTCGACCTCGGGCTGCCAGCCTGGGGCATCTTCCTGCAGCCGATCGGCTTCCTCCTCTTCTTCGCGGCCGCCTTCGCCGAGACCAAGCGCGCGCCCTTCGACACGCCGGAAGGTGAGTCGGAGATCGTCGGCTACTTCCTCGAGTACTCCGGCATGCAGTTCGGCCTCTTCATGATCTCGGAGTTCGTCGAGGTCGTCGTGCTCTCGGGCGTGCTGACGGCCATCTTCTTTGGCGGCTGGTCGCTCCCGTTCGGCAACGAGTGGCTCACCAACCTCTCGTTCATGAAGCAGTACCCGATTCTGCTGGGGGCGACGTTCGGGACCATCTTCTGGCTGAAGGTCGTCCTGCTCTGCTACCTGCAGCTCGCCATCCGGTGGACGTTCCCGCGCTTCCGCTACGACCAGATCCAGACGCTGGGGTGGAAGATCCTCCTCCCGCTCGGCCTGGTGAACCTGTTCGTCTCGTGCGCGCTGATCCTCTGGGATCCGACGCTCCGGGCGCTGGCCATCGCCGGCTTCCTCGAGATGATCGCCATCGCCATGCTGACGCTGACCCCGCCCCGGCAGGTTCGACGCGAGCAGGACGCCGCCAGCCACGGCGGCGGTCACGGGCACGATTCGCATGGGGCACCGGATCACGGACACGCGGTGCCGGCCCCTGCCCTGCCCGCCGGACACGCTGGCCACTGACGGCCCAAGGACATCGACATGGCGAACATCACGCACGGACACGCCGCCAGCGCCGTCGAGGCCAAGCGCGAGCTCATCGAGCAGGACATTCGGGAGCGCGCCTACGTCCCCGAGCTGCTCAAGGGCCTGGCGATCACCACGAAGCACTTCCTCAAGAACCTCTTCGGCGAGCGCGACCCGAACCCGGAGATCCTCGACCGGCAGGGCCTGGCGCAGATCACCACGGTCCAGTACCCGGAAGAGAAGGTCCCCTACCCGCCCGGGTACCGCGGCCTGCACCGGCTGGTGCCCCGCGAGGACGGCAAGCCGCGCTGCGTGGCCTGCTACATGTGCGCGACGATCTGCCCGGCGCAGTGCATCTACATCGAGGCCGCTGAGTACGATCCCGCCGACGACGCCGCCGAGTCTCGCGTCATCGAGAAGTTCCCCAAGCAGTTCGTCATCGACGAGCTGCGCTGCATCGTCTGTGGCCTGTGCGTGGATGCGTGCCCAAAGGACGCCATTCGCATGGACACGTACGTGCACACGCCCAGCGAGTACACGCGCCAGGGCTTCGTCTACGACATCCCCAAGCTGCTCGTCGGGCCCGCCGTGACGCACCCGTCGGATCCGTGGTTCAAGCGCGGCTCGTCGTCGGAGCCCGATCACCAGCCGATGGAAAAGCACACGCGCATCGGCGAGGGCCTGGTCGCGCTCAAGCTGCCGCACAACACCGTCGAGGTCGACACCTCGAAGCCGGTGGCCGTGACCAAGTTCATCAAGTGAACCAGGTCAGGCTTCGGTCGTCGGGTCCGTCTGGGATTCCAGATGGACCCGGCCGATGAGGCCCCACACGCACACTTGAATCCGGAGGTCGCAGGTTCGAGTCCTGCCGGTTGCGCTCGCGCGGCCGTAGCTCAGTTGGAAGAGCGCCGGGCAGGGAGAAATCCCATTGCGGCTTCGCCACTCGGGTCTGTCGTCCTTTTCAGCCGTTCCTCAGCCGAGCGACTGCTCGAGCGCCGGAACCATCAGACGGAACGCCTGACCACGGTGCGAGAGGCCCGACTTCTGCTCGTGGGTGAGTTCCGCCAGAGTTCGGCCGTCGGGCAGCACGAAGATGGGATCGTACCCAAAGCCGTGGCTGCCCTTCGGCGCAAAGCCGATGGAGCCCTCACACGTGCCCCGTCGAAACACGACCGCACCGCTCGGGCTCGCCAGACACAACGCACACACGAACCGAGCGGTCCGCGCCGGCGCCGGCACGTCGTTGAGCTCCGCCAGCAGCTTCGCGATTCGCTCCGCGTCCGTCGGCGCGTACCGGGCCGAATGGACCCCCGGCCGGCCGCCCAGCGCGTCGACCACCAACCCGGAGTCATCCGCCAGCGCCCACGTGTCCGTGGCCTTCGCGACCGCGACCGCCTTGAGCTCGGCGTTCCCTTCGAAGGTGTCGGCCGTCTCGGCGATCTCGCCGATCTCTGGAAAGTCCTTCAGGGAGCGGACCGCGAGCCGCGCGCCGACGAGGCCTTCGAGCTCGACCAGCTTGCCGCGATTGGAGGTGGCGAAGACGAGTTCGTTCATCCCAGGACGTGCTTCTGCATCTCGATGAGCTTGGCGATGGAGGCCGTGCCGGCGTCGAGCATCGCGTCGAGCTTCTGCCGGTCGAACGTGCCGTGCTCCGCGGTCCCCTGCACCTCGACGAGGCCTCCGCCTTCGAGGCCCACGAGGTTCAAGTCCACCTCGGCGGTGCTGTCTTCGTCGTAGTCGAGGTCGACCGAGACCTGGCCCTTCACCACGCCGACGCTGATGGCAGCGACGGGCGTGAGCGCCGGCCACTTCGCCAGCTTGCCCTTGCCCTGGAGCTTCTTGAGGGCCAGCGCGAAGGCGACGTAGGCGCCGGTGATCGACGCGGTGCGCGTGCCGCCGTCGGCCTGAATGACGTCGCAGTCGAGCGTGAAGGTGCGAACGCCGAGCGTCTTCAAGTCCACACACGCCCGCAACGAGCGCCCGATGAGCCGCTGGATCTCCAGCGTCCGTCCGCCCTGCTTGCCCCGGGCTGCCTCGCGACCACTGCGCTCATGGGTCGAGCGCGGGAGCATGCCGTACTCAGCCGTGACCCAGCCGGAGCCGGTGCCAAACACGTGCGGCGGCACCTTCTCTTCGATCGAACACGTCACCAGCACCTTCGTGTCACCGAACTCGACCTGGCAGGAGCCCTCAGCGTGCTTGTTCACGTGGGGCGTCAGCACGATGGGGCGGGTCTCGAGGAAGCCGCGATTGAAGGAGCGCATGGCGTGCCCCTTACACCGAAAGCCCCTGGCGCCAGTGTGGCTTCAGCGCGAGACGAGCACCACGAACACCAGGAAGAGAATGGCTGCCAGCCCGTAGAGCCCGACGGCGGCCAGCACCTGCACGGCGCGGTTCTCGGTGCGTTTGGCGATGGCGACCGCTGCGCCTCCTGCCGCGAAGCCGAGCACGCCGCCGATCAGCCCACCGAAGACGGCGAACAGAGCGGCGGGTGCGAAGAACACCATGGCGGCGGCGTTCTTCTGCGCGGCGGTGTGGAGGGCCTGGAAACAGGTGGCGCAGTGCGTGCGGTCAGCGCCTCGACACGTCGCACAGACGAACGACCCGCAGCGCGCGCAGGCGAAGGTCGCGGCGGCCTGGTGCGGCGCGCACAGACTCCCGGCCGGCGCAGCGGACGGCGCGAGGTGCTTCGGCGAGAACGGCAGGAGGGTGCCTTCGGGCGAGAACAGCTCCAGCTTCGGCGCCAGGAACTGCTGGGTCCGCACCACCTTCAGCGTCTGCCCCGCCACCGGGAGCGCCCACTCACCCTTCTGCGCGAGCTTCAGCTCTGCCTCGACCTCGCTGGACGGGGGAGACACCACCACGAGCTTTCCAGCGGGAAAGGCCGCGCGAAACTCCACGCGCTTGTCAGCGAACGACCACGCCTGCCCCATGTGCGGCCCCTCACTTCGTCGAGGGCGGCGGGATGACGCCCCCGGTCACCTTCTTCGCATCTCGCGTCGTCACCTGCGCCAGGAATTTCGCGATGCCGCGCGCGAGCCCATCGGCGAGCTGCTGCTGGTACTTCGCGTCGGCCAGGCGTTCTCCTTCTCGTGGGTGCGAGACGAACCCGACCTCGACGAGCACGGCCGGCGCCTCGAGGCCCATGAGCACGTAGAACGGCGCTTGCTGCACGCCACGGTCCTGCGCGCCCGTGGAGTCGATGAGCGCCTCATGGACGGCGTAGGCGAGCCGCGAGGAGTCGTGGTGCGTCTCGGCCTTCTGGAGGTCTGCGAGGATGAAGGCGAGGGTATCACCCGACGGCCCCTTGGCCTGTTGACGACCTTCCGCGTTCTCGCGCGCCGCCACCTTCTTCGCGTCTTCACCGCTCGCCGCCGCCGAGAGGAAATACGTCTCGATGCCCTCGTTCACGCGGCGCTGGCTCGCGGTCGGCATCGAGTTGGCGTGGATCGAGACGAAGAGATCCGGCCGGCGCTTGTTCGCGACCAGCACGCGCTCGTCGAGGTGGAGTCGGGTGTCGCCCTCGCGCGTCAACACCACCTTCGCCGACAGGTCCGCCTCGAGCCGCGCCTTGAGCTTCTTCGCCAGTGTCAGCGCGAGCTGCTTCTCGACCAGTCCGTTGCCGGAAGTCGCGCCCTCCTGAGAGCCACCGTGCCCGGGGTCGAGGACGATGACCGGCCCCTGCGTGAGGACCGCCGAGACGAGGAGCGTCAGCACCATGAGAGCGTAGAGCATCGTGGCGGTCGCTCCAGCCAACCACTGGGGTCGCCCAGACCGCCCGCAACCCGTTGACTCACCTCATGGAATGAGCCAATCTACTGTTAACCATTCATTGACTCGTTTACAAATTCACCGACGGGGCTGCCGACAGGACTCGATCCCGTAAATCATCAGCCAACCCCGGAGGTTAAAGGCACATGACACAGCACGTCGTAATCGTTGGCGGTGGTTTCGGCGGGCTCACTGCGGCTCGAAAGCTGTCCCGGGAGCGCGACGTTCGCATCACGCTGGTGGACCGGCAGAACTACCACCTGTTCCAGCCGCTGCTGTACCAGGTGGCCACGGCGGGCCTGTCGCCCAGCGACATCGCGACACCGATTCGGCACCTCGTGGCCGGCCGGCCCAACGTCGAAGTGCGAATGGGCGAGGTGACCTCGGTCGATCTCGCGAACAAGTGCGTGAAGCTGCCCGACGGCGACCTGGCCTACGACACCCTGGTGCTGGCCGCGGGCGTGCGGCACTCGTACTTCGGCAAGCCGCAGTGGGAAGGTGACGCGCCGGGCCTCAAGACGCTCGACGATGCGCTCGAGATTCGTCGCCGCGTGTTGCTGGCGTTCGAGAACGCCGAACGTGAGACCGATCCCGCCAAGCAGGCCGCGGATCTCACGTTCGTGATCGTCGGCGCGGGCCCGACGGGGGTCGAGCTCGCGGGAGCGATCAGCGAACTGGCCCGGTTCACGGTGGCGGACGAGTTCCGGAAGTACAACCCACGCACCACCCGGGTGATCCTCCTCGAGGCCGGCGACCGCATCCTCTCGGCCTTCGACAAGGACCTCTCGGCCAAAGCGCTCGAGACCCTGCGCGAGCACCACGTCGACGTGCGCCTCAACACGCGCGTCGTCGAAGTCACGACCGACGGCGTCAAGCTCGAGAACGGCTTCCTCGCCTCGCGAACCGTCCTGTGGGCCGCTGGCGTCGAGGCGCCGGACCTGTCGAAGACGATGGGCATCGAGACCGATCGCAGCGGCCGCATCACCGTGAACGAAGACTGCTCGATCCCCGGCCACCCGGAGGCCTTCGTGATCGGCGACCTGGCCAGCTTCAAGGCCTCGGATGGGACGATGCTCCCCGGTCTGGCGCCGGTCGCGCTCCAGCAGGGCGAGTACGTGGCGAAGGCCATCGTCACCCGCCGGGCTGGCAAGGAGGTCAAGCCGTTCCGGTACCTCGACAAGGGCATCATGGCCACGGTGGGCCGGGCGTTCGGCATCGCGCAGAAGGGGCGCTTCAAGCTGACCGGCATGCTCGGCTGGCTCGCGTGGCTCTTCATTCACATCGTCTTCCTCATCGGCTTCCGCAACCGCGTGCTGGTGATGATCCAGTGGGCGTGGGCCTGGGCGACATTCGGCCGCGGCGCGCGGTTGATCACCGGGACGACGCCGGTGCCGTCTCCCACGGAACGGAGAGGGCTTCGAGCGGTGACGGACACCATCAAGGCCGCCTGAGGCGACGTCACCCCGCGCTGGACTGCTGGAGCCACCGTCGGAAGGTCTCCAGCGGCAACACGCCCGACTGCCGGGCCGCTTCCTGGCCACCCTTGAAGACGATGAAGGTCGGAATTCCGCGGATGCCGAGCTGGGCCGACGGCTGCGGGTGATCGTCGGTGTTCACCTTCAACACCACGACGCGCCCGGCCTGTTCACGGCCGAGCTGATCGAGGATCGGCGCGGCCATTCGGCACGGGCCGCACCAGGGCGCCCAGAAGTCGACGAGCACCGGCACCGGCGAGCTGGCGACCGCGCGGGAGAACCCTTCGGCATCGACCGCTTGCGGCGCTCCAGAGCGATCGAGATCACGCTTGCAGCGGCCACAGGTGGGAACGCCAGCGTGACCGGCCTGGACTCGATTGAACGCACCACAGGACGCGCAGCGGATCATGCTCCACGGGTAGAGCAGCCCCGCGCGTCGTCAACGGACGTCACTGCACGGTCAGGCCGGCCTTGCCCTTTTCGAGCCAACCGATCGCCCAGGCCTCGACCTTCTTCGCCTCGAGGGCGCGCAGGGCTTTCGGCACGTCCTTCGCGGGTACGGCGGCGAGCAGGCCCCCGTTCGTCTGCGCGTCGGCGAGCACGTGCTTGATGGCGTCGGGGAGCCCGTCGGGGAACGTGACGCCCCTGGAGGCGTGCTCGAGGTTGGTCTTCGTGCCGCCGGGTACGACGCCCTGCTCGGCGAGCGAGGCGATCTCGGGCAACAGCGGCACCCGCTCGAGCTCGATCACCGCACGCAGCTTCGCGCCCCGCGCCACTTCGAGGCCGTGACCCAGCAGGCCGAAGCCGGTGACGTCGGTGAGGGCGTTGACGCGGAAGCGGCCGTTCGCGAACACCTCGCCCGCGGCGCGGTTGAGGGTGGCCATCTGCTTCGTGACGCGGCGGACGAGCGCCTTCGAGGCCAGCCCGCGCTTGAGCGCCGTGGTCGCGATGCCGGTGCCGATGGGCTTGGTGAGAATCAACACGTCGCCCGCGCGGCCGCCCGCGTTGGTGAGGATCTTCTTCGGGTGCACGACGCCGGTGACGGCCATGCCGTACTTCGGTTCAGGCGACTGCACGGAGTGGCCGCCGAGGATCGGAATGCCGGCCTCCTTCGCCTTCGAGGCGCCGCCCGCGAGGATCTCGCGGAGGATCGAGATCGGCAGCTCCTTCGGAAACGCGACAAGGTTGAGCGCGAACAGCGCTTTGGCCCCCATCGCCCAGATGTCACTCATCGCGTTGGCGGCGGCGATCTGGCCGTACGCGAAGGGATCGTCCAGCACGGGCGGGAAGAAGTCGACGGTCTCGACCACGGCGAGATCCGGACGAAGCCGGTACACCGCGGCGTCGTCGCTCGTCTCGAAGCCAACCAGCGCGTCCTTCGACTTCACCCCGCTGGGGAGCCCCTGCAACACCTCGTGCAGGACGTCGGGCCTCAGCTTCGCGGCGCAGCCGGCGCAGTTGGAGAGCTGGGTCAACCGGGGAATCGGAGCGTTCATGGCGGCGCTGTGTACTCCCGAAGGCGGTTGAGCGCCCTGCCCCATCGTGGTGGAGACGGCTCCATGGCGTCCGGCGGGGTCGAGTTCGAGCAGGTGAGCGTTCGGCTCGACGCGACCGACGTGCTCTCGGACGTGTCTTTGTCGCTCGAGGCCGGGAAGACCCACGTGCTCCTCGGCCCGAGCGGGTGTGGGAAGTCGACGATGCTTCGCCTGGCGCTGGGCCTGGTGACAGCGACGCGGGGCGTGGTGCGGCTGTTGGGCGACGACGTGGTGACGCTCCCTCGCGCGCAGCTCGCAGCGCGGGTCGGCTCCGTGGTGCAGTCCGGAGGCCTGTTCCCCCACCTGTCGGCCGCAGCGAACGTCGAGCTCGCTGGCCGGGCCGTGGGCCGCGCGCTGTCCTCGTCCGTCGAGGCGCTGTTTCGCCAGGCGGGGCTCGAACCAGCGCTCCAGGCTCGTCTGCCCTCGGAGCTCAGCGGCGGTCAGCGGCAACGCGTCGCGCTCGCCCGAGCCCTGGCCCTCGACGCCCCCGTTCTGCTCCTGGACGAGCCGCTGGGTGCCGTGGACCCGCTGTTGCGCTCAGAGCTCCAGGATGAACTGCGAGCGTTGTTCCGCCGCACGGCCCGGACCGTGCTCTTCGTCACCCATGATCTCGCGGAAGCCGCCTTCTTCGGCGACACACTGACGATCTTGAACGCGGGCCGCATCGAACAGCACGGGGCGCCCGAGGCGGTGATCTCCACCCCAGCGACGCCCTTCGTCACCCGATTCCTGGCGTCTCAGCGCTCGTTGCACCGGGTTGGCCCGTGAGACGGAGGCGAAAGCGAACCCGCGGGCGGGATGGCCTCTGCTGGCCCACGTCGCCGTCAGGCCATCACGACCGGGGTCAGCGAAGCCGGAGTCGAACTGAAAAAGCGCGTGATTTGCATCCCTCGGCTGCTTTCCGCTAACCGTCGACGCCGAGGTGACTCATGCGTGGAGCTGTTATCGTTGTCTTCAGTGTGCTCGTCGTGGCGTGTGGCAGTCCTGCCGGGAGGCCCTGCGATCGAACGAGCTGTTCGAGCGGCTGCTGTACCGCCGACGGCCGCTGTTCGTCAGGCATCGATGACACCGCCTGTGGCAGCGCAGGCGCCATGTGCATGAGCTGTGGGCTCGGGCAGCGATGTCTGTCCGGAGGCTGCATGGCTTCGAGTGGCGCCGGTGGTGGCTTCGCAGGTGCCGGAGGCGGAGCGAGCGCCGGAGGCATGGCCACAGCCGGCGGCGCCGCGGGCGGTGCGACGGCTGGCGGTTCAGCGGGCGGCACCTCGACGCGAGTGGGCTGCGCCGGAATGACCTTCACGGAGCCGCTCCCGACGACGGCGAACCTCGGCGGGCTGTCCTACTCGTCGCCGATGGCGCAGAGCTATCTGATCTCGGCGCTGCAGCTGCGCTACCCGCACGGCAGGGTCATCGTCGAAGGCGGCCTGGCGAACCCGATCTCGCCGGCCCAGTCGAACTGCGTGACCTCGTTCCTCCGGGACACGTCGACCGCCCAGGCCGTACTCCGGCAAGCGTCGACGGTGGTGCACGAGTGCGGGCACTTCCTGGATCTCGGCACGTCACGCAGCGGCAACTCGAACTACGTCATCTCGCCGGACATCACCCGTGCCTGCCCGCGGGGGGACACGACGAGCCGCGGTGGAAACACCTTCGCGCGCAGCCTCATCACGATGGACGCGTTCGGGCCGATGCGAGCGCCGTGCATGAACTCGAGCTCGACGAACTGCGACTTCTACGCGACGATCTACCTCGACGGCAGCCCGACCAACGCCACCTTCGAGAGCGGCGATCAGGGCTTCAACTCGTTGCTCGAAGAGATGAACCAGTACGTCAACTCGCTCGCCTCGGCGCTCGCCTTCCGCGATTCGTTCCAGAACACCCGGGTCAGTGAGCGAGACGGGATCCTCACCTTCATGTGGTACCTCGAGCGCTATCTGCTCCTCGCGCGCACGAGCTACCCGCAGGCCTATGCGCACCTGAGCCAGACGGCGTGTTGGCGCGAGGCGATCCTGTCGATCTGGGACCGCGGCTGGTTCTATCTGCAGGCCTCGGCGCCGTTCGCCTCGAACCTCGGCATCAGCGACGCCCAGCTACGAACGCTCGTCGAGACCCCGACCCTGCTCGCCGAGATCGATCGGCTCCGCATGCTCCACTGTCCGTGATGCTGGGCACCTTCGCCCTCACCACCTGCCTCGCCTCGACCGTCGTCATCGGCTCGAAGATGGACGTCGAGGGGCAGATCCTCGGGGAGCTCTTCGCCCAGGTGATCGAGGCGACGGGCGAAGCGACGGTGGAGCGCCGCTTCGCGATGGGTGGAACGGCGATCGTCTTCTCGGCGCTCGACTCCGGAGCGATCGACCTCTTCCCCGAGTACAGCGGCACACTCGCGCACGTGATCCTGAAGGATCCCACGGCGACCGACTTCGAGGACGTGCGACGGCGCACCGAGGGCAGGGGCTACCTGGTGGGACCGCCGCTCGGCTTCAACAACACCTACGGCCTGGGGCTCAAGCGCGAGACGGCGGCGCGGCTCGGTGTGACGCGGATCTCGGAGCTGTCGCGACACCCGGGCTTGCGCGCGGGGTTCTCTCCGGAGTTCTTCGCGGGCAACTTCGGCTGGCCCGCCGTGCAGCGGCGCTACGGCCTTTCCTCGGCGAGCGCGAGGCCGATGGATCACGTCATCGCCTACACCGCGATGGCCGAAGGCGAGATCGACGTCACCGACGTGTACACGACCGACGCGATCATCGCGCAGCAGGGGCTGCTGGTGCTCGAGGACGACCTCGGCGTGTTCTCGCGGTACGAGGGGCTCGCGCTCGCGAGACAGGGTTTTCAAGAGCGCTTCCCGAAGAGCTGGGCGGCGCTGCAACGGCTGGCGGGCCGGCTCTCCGACGAGCGGATGATCGAGCTCAACGGCCGTGCCCAGCTGCGACGGGAGCCCATCGCCGTCATCGCCCGGGACGTCCTCGTGGGGTTCTCGCTGGGCATTGGACAAGCTCCGCCGCCGCCCCCGGAGCGTCGGTGGCTCCGGATCACCGTCGAGCACCTGTCGCTGGTGGGGCTCTCGCTCCTCGCCTCGCTGCTGGTGGGGCTGCCGCTTGGAGTGCTGGCGGCGCGGCGACGGGTGCTTCGGCAGCTCGTCGTCGGGCTCGCCGGCGTGGTGCAGACGATCCCCGCGCTGGCGCTCCTGTGCTTCCTCATTCCCCTCTTCGGCGTCGGTCGCGGGGCGGCGCTGGCGGCGTTGTTCCTCTACGGGCTGCTGCCGATCGTCCGTGGCGTCGTCACCGGCCTCGAGTCCATCGATCCGGCGCTGCTCGAGGTCGCGACCGTGCTCGGCCTCCCGTGGGCTCGGCGGCTGCTGGTCGTCGAGCTGCCGCTGGCGTCCATCGCCATCCTCAACGGAATTCAGTTGTCCGCGGTCACCAGCGTCGGCACGGCGACCATCGCAGCGCTCATCGGCGCGGGCGGGTACGGCTCGCTCATCATCACGGGCCTCTCGTTGAACGATCTGTCGCTCGTGATGGCGGGCGCGGCGCCGGCGGCGGTCATGGCCCTGGTGGTGAACGGCGCGCTCGAGCTGGTGACGCGGGCCGTCGTTCCCCGCGGGCTTCGCGCTGCACCTCGTCAGTGACGGGGCGCTCGAAAGTCATGGCGTTGACCGCTCCGAAAGCGAGGATTCCGCCATGGCCACTGCCCGTCCCCCGATTCCCGAGGCCCAGCTCGGGCCTGCTGAGAAGTTGCTCGATCTCATCCTCTCGAGCTCCGCGCATCTCTGGCACAACCGCCCTGGCCTCGAGGTCGCCGGCACCTGGCAGATGAAGCCGAAGAAGGGCACCCCGCTGCCGCGCGGGGCGAAGGAGGTCCGCCCGGGCCTTCACGTCACCGCGGCCGAGCGCCTCTACACGCGCCTGCTGGAGATCTACGCCCTCAACCAGGATCTCTTCGCGCACTTCGCGAGCTACGCGCTCAAGGAGACCGACTGGCGCGATCTCAAGGTGGCCTGCGCCGCGCTGATGCTGGTGCAGAGCCGCTCGGGTCAGCCCGTGAAGGAGGACGACGGCGAGGTGGCCTTCTACGACGACGACTTCCGCCGCATCGGCGAGGCGATGCTCCTGTTCTACGAGAAGAAGTCGCAGCGCATGATGACACCCAAGGCCGTCCTGCGCGTCGCGGAGCTGCTCGAGACCGACGAGATCGCGAAGCTCAACCGGAGGGCCGGCTTCGGAGACCCTGCCTCGAAGAAGCCGCCCCTTGGCCGCTGGAAGCGCGCCGCGCAGAAGTGGCTCGAGTACCGCGAGGCGAACCCGCAGCTCCTCGAGGGCCTGGTGAAGGCCGGCTTCAAGGAGACCATCAAGGCCATCGCGCGCAAGGCTGGCTACAAGCCGAAGTCGCAGCGCTTCTTCGAGGTGCTCGGCTGGAAGCAGAAGCAGGCCGAAGGCGGACACCGCACCGTGGGCCTCGGCGCGCTCAAGCTCGAGAAGAAGGACCGCTTCGACGGGCTCTCGGAGGTCGAGATCTGCGAGGCCATCGAGACGCAGCGGCTCGCCTACAAGGACGTGGTGGGCCGGCTCCCGAAGGACGTGGGCCTGACGCCGGCGATCATGGCGGCGCTGGTGCCCTCGCTCTCGGATCGCGACCTGCGCATCCTGACCCCGACGCTCGAGACGCTGGGCCTCATGGCCGACGCCGACATTCGGGCGCGCTGGGAGAAGGCCATCGCCGAGTCGACCGATCAGCGCTCGCTGAACGTGGCGAGGAACGTCCGCTCGAAGGAGCTCAAGGAGAAGCTCGCCGAGGCCGCTGACGTGGCAGTGAAGAAGGCCGTCACCGAGGCGACGAAGGACGTCGACGTGCGCGTGATGTTCCTCATCGACAAGTCCGGCTCGATGGAGGGTGCCATCGAGCAGTCGAAGGACGCGCTCACGAAGATCCTCGCCGGCTTCCCGGTCGAGAAGGTGCACATCGCGACGTTCGACACGGTGGGGACGGTGTTGGTGCCGAAGGCGGCGTCGGGCGCGGCGGTGAAGCACATGCTCCAGAGCATCCGGGCGAGCGGCGGTACGGTGCACGCAGCGGCGGTGCGGGCGCTGCACGGCGCGGGTGTGCGTTTCCCCGACACGGCGCGGCTGGTGGTGATCGTCGTGGGAGACGAGGCCGGCGAGGCGGGCGATCAGTTCGCGCGGGTCTTCCGTGAAGTCGGCTACGCGCCGGCCGCGATGGCGATGATGGTGTCGGTGGCAGGCCACGGCGCGCGCGGCAACACAGTGCGGACGGCGGCGACACAGCTCAAGGTGCCGTTCAGCGAGGTGCAGGCGAGCTCGTTCGACGATCCGTACCAGGTGACCCGGGTGCTCAAGGCGTTCCTCGACGCGCCGGTCGCGGTGGGCGCAGCGCCGCAGCAGGGCTGGGTGGAGCGCGTGATGCGCACACCGCTCCTCGAGCTGAAGTGAGCGAGGCGCAATGGTCGACTACCGGAAGTTCCTGGGGAAGACGGAGTCGGTGGTGCTGCCGTTCCTCGGCGGTGACACCATCGACTCGTCTGACCGGAGCTTCCGGCTGAGCGGGCCGCGCCCACCTCGGCCGGGCTGGTACGCGTTCGAGGTGAAGGGCCGTCAGGCGACGATGACTGGGCCAGCCAGCGTTCCGGACCTTTCCGCGTTGCCGAAGGTGCGGGGCTGGCTCTTCCGTGAGCGGCTATTCCGAGAGGGCGGCGTGACGGAGCCTGTCAACCTCATGCCGGAGGAGGAGCCACCTGCGTTCAGCCCCGTGCTGGCGCGTCGGTGGAGCCCGGGCGTCCTGGTGTTCGACACGATCGAGTTCGAGAGCGAAGCCGAGGGCGCGTGCCGCGAAGCGCTGGGAGAGCGGCGGGCGTTGAAGAACGTGAAGGGCGTGTCGGCGCCGTTACGAGCGGCCTGGGGCCTGGGTCTTCTGGAGCTCGTCTCGCGCGATCTGCAGATCCGCTTTTCGCCCCAGGAGGTCCGGCTCCACCTCGGCGACATCGCGGAAGACGGCGTGGGGAAGGCAGAGGCGGTGCTGCGCGGACTCGAGGCGGAGCGCGAGCTGGCGCGACGAGAGCTCGCCGAGCTGGAGCGTCGTCGTCAGGAGGAGCTCGCGCGGCTCGAGCTGGAGCTCCAGCGTCAGGCCTTGCGGGCCCAGCGCGCGGAAGAAGCGGAGCAGGCGCGGCTCGAGATCGAAGCGGTTCGGCGCCAGCTGCAACAGCGCCGGTTGAGGCCCGAGCCGCATGCCGTGCCGCGCGGGGTCCTTCGTCAGGAGGAAGCGCGCGCCGAAGACGCCCTGCGTGCGGCGGGCGCGAGACTCGAGACCGTGCGGCGCCTCGCGAACGACCAGCTCGAGGTCGTCTTTCGCTACGCCGGGGAGCGGTTCATCTCGATCGTCGACGCGGCCACGCTGCAGGTGATCGACTCCGGCATCTGCCTGGGGCATCCCCCGCGCGACGATCTCGTCACCCTCGACTCACTCCCGGGGGTGATTCAGGAAGCGATGGACACCGGAGCTCTCGTCATCTTGAGGTGGCCATGAGCGCACGCGAGGTCTTCCTGCTCATCGGTCGCAAAGACGCGGTGCTCTGGAGTGATGCCTCGACCTCGCCGATGGCGCTGCCGGACTCCCGCGCACGGTGGGAAGCGCTGTGGCGCCATCGCGAGGAGCTCGAGCTCATCGTCCACAGTCATCCACTTGGACCGCACGCGTTCAGCGCCGAGGACGAGTCGACGATGGCAGCGGTGGAAGCGGCGCTCGGCAAGCGACTCGCCTGGGCCGTGCTTTCACCGACCGGGCTCCTCGTCCGGAGAGACGGAGTCGATGCCACGGCAACCGACCTGCCGTGGTGGGCCTCGCTCCTCGCGCAGGCCTCACACATGAAAACGACGGGCGCTCCCTGACTGCTGGAGCGCCCGCCCGATTCGACCCAACGCCGTTTCCGTCACTCGAACGCGAAGGCCGCGGCCTTGGCCTTCCTGGTGGCGGACTCGATCACCGCCTCGTCCATCGCCTTGCCGCCCGACTCGGACTTCTTCTTCATCTCGGCCGACACGTACTGTTCGCGGTCCTTCGCGAGCTTCGCGATCTTCGCCTGCAGCTCCGTGCGCTCCTTCGCCTTCTGCGCGACGAAGGCATCACGCTCGGCGGGCTTCATCGCCTTCATCGGCGCTGGCAACGCCGCCGCGGGCATGTCCGACGCCTTCCTCCCGGACTCCAGCGCATCGACGAGATCCCAGTCGTCGTTCTTGTAGGCGACCGACGCCTTCGCCGCGGCGCGGGTGGCCATCGAGCCAGCCGACATGCCCATCGCGTTCTTGTCCTGCATGACCTGGCGCGCCTGCGACTCCTCACCGCGCGGGCCGTAGCCGATGTAGGTCTGGTTCAGCTGCTCGTTGAGCTTCGCGAGCTCCTGATCCTGCGGGGCGTCGATGCGCACCACGGCGCGGTTCTGATCGATGGTGAGGAACGCACCATCGGCCAGCGTCGCCGCGTCCTTCCAGTGACCGCTGATGCCCGAGGGCTCGTCGCCCGCGTGGATCGTGTTCACGACGATGCCGCGCGAGATCGCCTGCTTCACCACCTCGCGGTACGCCACCGGGCCCTGATCGAACGGCTCGTTGCCGGCGACGTAGATGAGCTTCAGGTCGCTGGGGTTGCCGCTCCACTCGAGCTCCTTCATCGCGTGCTGAATCACCGCGCCGCACCACTCCTCGCCGCCGTTGGTGCGCAGCGCGAAGAGCTGCTCCGACACCTTGTCCAGGTTCGAGGTGAGGTCCGACATTTTCTTCACGTAGTGGTTCGACGCCGAGAGGCCGTCGTTCCCGTACTGGTACAGCGCCAACTCGAGCTTCGCGCGCCTGCCGTCCCGCTTGGCGGTCGCGAAGGTGTTGACGATCTTCCACAACTGCTCGCGCGTCTGGTTGATGAGGCCGTCCATCGAGCTCGAGGTGTCGATGAGGATGGCGATCTGGATCTTCGGCTCGGCCGACGCGGGCTTCGACTCGGTCGCGAGGCATGGAACAGCCATCAATGCCGCGCAGCACGCGGCGAGCAGGGAGAAGCGCTTCATTCGGGTGGCTCCGGTGAGGGTGTGGACCCTTCAACGGACGCCGAGCGCGACGGATCTACCCAGTCACATATCCCAGGAACCTCAACGCCTTATGAGGCCCCAAGCATGCCCTTCTTGAGCGTGTCGTCGACCGGCACCTTGCCGATCCACACCGAGAAGAGCGCGTCGGCGAAGTCCTTGCCGGTGATCATCGTGGCCCCGCCAGCGCCGGCGATCGACGTCCCCTTGCCCGGCACGTACGAGATGGTGAGCGTCTGGCCCTTCTTCACGTTCGGGACGATCTTGCAGAACGCGTCGAGCCGCTCCTGGAGCCCTGGCAGCTGCGCCTTCGCGTTCTTGTCGAAGCCGGTGCGAATGGCCTCGACGATGGTGGCGGCGTCGAGATCGCGCAGCATCACCATGTCGACCCTGCGCGTCTCGTCGGTGCCGAGAATGGCCGACGCGTCCTTGTTCGGGTGCTCGACGTAGAGCCCGGCGACGTAGACGTTGATGATGAACTTCTTCCGCAGGCCCATGCCGTTGAGCTTGAGCGCATGGCCCTCGACCAGGACGTCGTCGGGCATCTTCACGCCCTCGAGCTCTCCTGCAAGGGACGGAACGGCACAGAAACAGAGCAGCAGGACGAGACGCTTCATGGGCACGACCCCCGATGGAGAGGCGCGCATGCTACCTGCTCCGGCGAGCCGCATCCGAGCGCCTCGTTCGACGCGCCGCGTTCAGCCCCTGGCCTTCGCGAAGGCCTTCATGAAGTCGACCAGCGTCGCGACGTCCTGCTCCGAGATCGCGTTGTACGCCGACACCCGAATGCCACCCGTCAGCCGGTGGCCCTTGAGCCCCACCATGCCGGCCTTCTTCGCCTCGGCGACGAACTGCTCCTCGAGCGCCTCGGTCGGCAGGCGGAAGACGATGTTCATCACCGACCGGGACGCCTTCTCGACGGGCGCGGCGTAGAAGCCAGCGAGCGCGTCGAGGACACCGTAGAGCGCGTCGGCCTTCGCGCGGTTGCGTCGCTCCATCGCCTCGAGCCCCCCGAGCGACTCGATCCACGCGAGCACGTTGCGCACGAGGTAAATCGCGAGCGTTGGCGGCGTATTGTACATCGAGTCGTTGTCGGCCTGCGTCTGGTACCGGAGGATCTTCGGAATGTCCTTGCGGCCGCTCTTCAGGAAGTCGGTGTTCGCCACCACCACCACCACGCCTGACGGGCCCAGGTTCTTCTGCGCGCCGGCGTAGGTGAGCGCGAACCTCGAGACATCCATCGGACGCCAGAGAAAGTCCGAGCTCATGTCGCACACGTGTGGCACCGCGCCGGTGTCGAGGAACGTGTGGAACTGCGTGCCGTAGAGCGTGTTGTTCGAGGTGGTGTGCACGTAGGCCGCGTCAGGCGCGAGCTGCACCTCGGCTTGCGTCGGCACCCGCACGTAGCGCCCGTCGGGGAGCCGGGTGCTGCCAGCGATGCGCGTCTGGCCCACGAGCTTCGCCTCATCGAGCGCCTTCTCTGACCAGCCGCCCGTCAACACGTAGTCGGCCGTCTTGCCCGTGGGCAGGAAGTTCATCGGAACCAGGGCGAACTGCATCGACGCGCCGCCGGTCGAGAAGAGCACCGAGTGGGACGCAGGGATTCGGAGCAGCCGCTTGAGCCGCTCCTGCGCCTCGTGGTGCACCGCCTCGTAGACCTTCCCGCGGTGCGAGTGCTCCATGATCGACATGCCGGAGCCCTCGAACTCGAGGAGTTCGTCACGCATGCGCTCGAGGGCGGGAAGTGGGAGAGCGGCAGGACCGGGATTGAAGTTGATGACGCGCATGGTGGAGTCCTCAGACCGCCTTGTGGACGGCTTCCTGAAACAACGGGGCCACGTGATCGGCGTCGTTGAGCCGCACCACCTGGAGGGTGTCGAGCGAGTCGCCGGAGAGCACGTTGAGCGTGGCGGGCGCTTGACGGAAGGCCCACACGCGCTCGAGCGGCAGCCCGAGGATGCGGCACAGCAACACGCGATTCACCGCGTCGTGCGCCACCACCAGCACGGTGTCGTTCGTCCCCAGGCCCGCGACCGCGCGTCCCAGAGAGACCCAGGCGCGCTCGAGCACCGCCTGCAGTGACTCGGCGTTCGGTCCAGCCGGGAGCGTCGGCGTGGGCCGGTGCTTCCACGCGTCGAGGAGCTCCGGGTGCGAGGCGGCGATCTCGGTGACGAGTTTTCCTTCCCAGCCGCCGTGGGAGATCTCCTTGAGACCATCGTCGAACGAGAGCATCGACGCGCGGGGGCTGCCGAGGATCAGCTCGGCTGTCTTCCGGGCGCGCGACAACGGAGAGGCGACCGCTCTGGCGATTCGCACCTCGGACAGGCGTTGGCCCAGCGCGCGCGCCTGCCCTTCACCACTCTCGGCCAGCGGAATGTCGGTGTGGCCCTGGTAGCGGCCCTCGCGGTTCCACGGCGTTTCACCGTGACGGCACAACAGCACGTTCATGGGAGCGACCTGCCACAGCCCACAGGGCACGGCAATCGGCGTAAGACGAACCCCGTGATCTCAACCTGGGACGCCACCACCCACGCCCTGACGCCGTCATCCGTCCTGCCCGACGGTAGGTTGGGTCCACCTGACACAGCCATCACCCGCCGAGCTCGAGCTGCTCGTGCGGGCCGGGGTTCCGAAGAGCCTTCTCGAACAGACCCTCCTGTCGCTCGCCCTGATGGTGATCTTCATGCGCCGACGGTGGCTGTAGCGTAAAGGCTGAGGAGTTCCGATGGCCCTCGCCCGACTCGTCCAGCGTCGCCTCATCATCGTCACCGGCAAGGGCGGCGTGGGGAAGACCACGCTCACCGCGGCGCTGGCGCGGCGCTACGCGAACGAAGGTCGGCGGGTGCTCGCCGCAGAGATCGTCCCCAACGCCGAGACGCCGTCCCAGTTGGCGCTCGCGCTCGGCGTGAAGCGGCCAACCGAAGAGCCGGCGATCGTCGCGCCCAACCTCTGGGCCGTGCTGGTGACGCCGACCTCGGGCCACCACCGCTTCCTGCAAGAGAGCCTGCCGCTCAAGATGCTCGCCGACGCGGCGATGCGGTCGCAGGCGCTCAAGAAGTTCCTCTCGGCGGCGCCCGGCTTCAGCGACATGGGCGTCATGTACCGCATGCTCGACCTCATGAAGCGGGCGCACGACGCCGGCGGCCATGCGTACGAGATCGTGCTGCTCGATTCACCGGCCACCGGCCACGCGCTCGCGCTCGCGCAGATCCCCGAGTTCCTCTTGCGCGTCGTGCCCGGTGGACCGATTCGCCGCGTCGCCGAAGAGGGCCTCGCGGTGCTCACCGATCCGCGCGTCACCGGGACCGTCATCGTCACGCTGCCCGAGACGTTGCCCGTCACCGAGGCGATCGAGCTGCAGGCGGGCCTGGGCAAACATCGGCTGCCCGTCACGGCCATCGTGGTGAACCGCGTGCCGGCCGACCCCTTCTCGAAGGAGGAGCGCTCGGCGGTCACCTCGATGTTGAGCGCACAACCGGCGCAGGTCCTCGGGTCGCGCGAGCTGCGGCGCATCGAGCGGGCCGAGAGCGCGCTCGCGCTGCTCAAGGAACGGGCGCCCGCGGATCACGTGGTGCTCCATGAAGTGGCCGGGGTGGGCAGCCTCGCGACCGACAACCTCGTCGCCGCCCTGTGACGCTCAGGCGAGCCACGACACGCCGGAGAGCTTCTCACTCTCGGCCCACAGCCGCCGCGCCGCTTCGTCGTCCTGCGCTTCCGGGCTCGGCGTGCGCGCCTTGCACTGGTCGAAGTACTGGCCGGTGACGCCTTCGACGTCCTTCGAGCTCGCGAGGAAGCTGCTCGTCCGGGCGCCTTCTTCGTTCGAGATCATGAACAGGCCCGCGACCTTCCCCACCACCCCCCACAGGCCCGGCTTGGCGAGGAAGTTGGACCGCACCACGCCCGGGTGCAGCGAATTCGCGGTCACAGCGGTTCCGGCGAGCCGTCGAGCAAGCTCCCGGGTGAAGAGAATGTTGGCGAGCTTCGAGCGGCTGTAGGCCTTGAAGGCGGCGTAGGGCTCGGTCATCAGATCGCTGAAGTCGAGCTGCGCGCCGCGATGGGCCTCGCTCGCCACGCTGACGATCCGCGCGGCCGGCGATCGTCTGAGCGCTGGGAGCAGCGACAGGGTCAACGCGAAGTACCCAAGGTGGTTCGTCGCGAAGGTGAGTTCGGAGCCGTCGACCGTCAGCACCCGCTTCGGGTTCACCGCGCCGGCGTTGTTGACGAGCACGTCCAGGCGATCGACCCGCGCCAGCACCTCGGCGCCCAGCTGCTTCACCGCGGCCATCGACGACAGATCGGCCAGGAACGACGAGACCGTCTGGTTCCCCGTCGTGGCCTGAAGCTCCGCCACCACGGCCTTCGTCTTCTCCGCGTTGCGCCCCACGATGAACAGCTCGGCGCCCTCCTTCGCGAGCGCTCGCGCGGTCTCGAGCCCGATGCCCGCCGTCGCCCCCGTCACCAGCACCCGCTTGCCCGTCATCGATCCCATCCCGAACTCCTGTCGTTGGTCGGGTCGATGTACGAGTCGACGATGGCGGTCGCAACGCTGCCGCCGCGCCGTTAACATCACTTCACGATGCGGCCGGCCGACCTGCACACCCTGGTGATGACGAAGAAGGTGATCGTCGCGTGTGGGGCCGGTGGGGTGGGCAAGACGACGACCGCCGCGGCCCTGGCGCTCGCTGGAGCCCGTGCAGGACGCCGGGTGCTTGTCTTGACGATCGATCCCGCCAAGCGGCTTGCCCAGGCGCTGGGGATTCGGGAGCAGATGCGACACCCCACGCCGCTGTCGAAGGAGACCCTCGCCGAAGCGGGAGTCACCACGGGCACCCTGGATGCGTGGATGCTCAACCCCGACGTCGTGTTCGAGAGCCTCGTCCACCGCATGGCGCCGTCGAAGGCGCAGGCCCAGCGGGTGCTCGACAGCCGCCTGTTCCGGCTCCTCTCCGAGCTCGTCGCCGGCATGCAGGAATACACGGCCGCGGAGGCGCTCTACGAGCTGTCGACGAGCGGCAAATACGATCTCGTGGTGCTCGACACGCCGCCAGCCCGCAACGCGCTCGACTTCCTCGAAGCCCCGGGGAAGCTCGCCCGCTTCCTCGACGAGCGCATCATCAGCCTGTTCCTGCCTTCGACCTCCAAAGGCTTCTTCCGCAAGGCGCAGGAGCTCATCGGCTCCGTCTTCAGCCGCGTCTTCGGCGCCGAGTTCTTCGCCGAGCTGCAGGACTTCCTCGCCGCGTTCTCGGGCATGTTCGGGCCGATGCGGGCCCACGCCGAGGGCGTGCGCAAGCTGCTCACCTCGGACGACGCGGCGTTCCTCCTGGTGACGAGCCCCGATCAGGCGGCGCTGGAAGACGCGCGCTATTTCCGCGACCGGATCCTCGCCATGAAGCTGCCCTTCGCGGGCTTCATCTTGAACCGCTCGTGGGTGCGCACCGACGGGCTGCTGGCGCCTGAGTCGTTGGAACGGTCGCCGGCGTCCGAGTTGCCGGGTGCGCGGAGCGGCCTCGAGAAGCTCAAGGTGCTCGCGGCCGTCGAGCTCGAGCGGGTGAAGCGGGACGCAGCCCTCCTCCAGCAGCTCGCCGCCGAAGTCCCGGCGACCGCCTTCGCCATCGCCACGCCCTACCTCGGCGAGGCCATCGAAGACGTGAAGGGTCTCGCGCAGCTCGCCCGCGGCATCACCGGCGCGGCCTGAAGCCTCACGGCATCGAGCGGAACGGACCCTTGAGGTCCTCGGGCACCTCGCCATCGAGGGTGAGCACGAAGCCCGAGCCCTTCCTGGCGGGATCCTTCGAGAACTTCGGCGCGAACTTCTTGCCGCCGATCTCGAACATGAGCTTGCTCCCCTGCACGTCCCACCGGCCCTCGACGACCTTCGGCTGGGCCCTGGTGGTGTCGTAGGGCTCGAACGACGCGCGGAAGGTGCCATCGTAGTGGAGCGCGAGGAACCGTTCGGGCCCGCCCTCGTAGCCAGCGAACCAGGTGCCCATGAGCCCCTGCACGCTCTTGTCGTATTTGAGCTTGTTGGTCAGCCACGCGCCGTTGATCGGCTTGCCATCGGAGACGAACACGATGTCGGTGATGCACACCGGCTGATCGGGATCCTCCGCGGGGAACTGGTCGCGTACCTCGAGGGTCAGCCGCGTGGTGGTGAAGGGCTTGTCGAAGGTGAAGGACTGCAGGCCGCGCTCGTCCTTGAGCTCGATCGCCTGACGCTGCTTGCCGGCGACGAAGAGCAGCTTGTGGGCCCGCGCGAACTCGCCCCAGGTCGACTCGCTGAAGTTGTTGCCGGTCGAGATGCGGATCTCGTCGATCTTCGTCGGCGTGGTGAAGCCGAAGGTGAGCAACTCGTTGAGCGGGTCGGCGCTGGTGCTGCACCAGGCCGTCACGTCCCGCGCGTCGAGCAGGTTGAGCGGTTGGTACAGCGTCGGCCGCGTGTCCTTCTTGAAATAGCCAGTCGCCTGCGCGTACCCCACGCCACCCGCGAGTGTGGGCAGCGCGAGCAGCAGCACGATCCCCGAGAGTGCGCGTCGCATGGGAGTCACTCTCTCGCCTTCCACTGCGACAATCCACCTTCCGTGCATGGGAAGACGAACGCGGGCACGGGGGTTGTCATTCACGAGGCCGCCCACCGGCTTTGTGGCAGAACCCCGCCCATGCATCGCCTTCGACTGTCCTGGCTCCTCGTCGTCACCTTCGCGCTCTCGTGCTCGAAGTGCGATGACGCCGCGAGCGCCGTCGACGCGGGGCCGGTCGACGCCGGGCCGCAGACACTGCTCGAGAAGGAGCCCAACGACGGCCCCGAGTCCGCGCTGGTGATCGATCGGTCGAGCGTGGTCGAGGCCGCGCTCGGCGCTGACGCGCAGAAGCCCGACGAAGACTGGTACGCGCTCAAGGCCGGCGTGCCCCGCACCGTCGATCTCACCGTCACCACGCCCATGGGCGGAGACGTCGCCGTGGAGGTGATGGACGCGACGAAGGCCACGCTGGCGACCATCAACGCGCAGGGACCCGGCGGAGCCGAGCGGCTCCCCAACCTCGACGTCTCGGGCACCGTGCTCGTTCGCGTGGTGACGATGAAGAAGGGCGTCGGCGGCGCGTACAGCGTGACGGCCCTCTTCCGGGAGCGCCAGCCCGGCTACGAGCTCGAGCCCAACGAGCGGCGCGTCGACGCGACCCAGGTGCCGCTCGGCCAGGCGGTCTCAGGCTTCCTCGCGCACCCTGGCGACGTCGATCTCTTCCGCTTCGAGCTGCCTGCGCCGGCCGACCCCGAGCCAATCCCGGTGGAGCCCATCGACGCCGGTGACATGGACGCCGGGACCGAGCTTTCGCCTGATGCAGGAATCCCGGTCGAGGCCGGCACCGCTCCGGAACCTCGCATGGCGCTTCGGGTCGACGTGAGCGCACTCCCGGGGGTCTCGCTCGACCTGCAGATCCTCACCGAGGCCGAGGCGGTGCTCTTCCAGGCGCGCTCGCGCGAGTCCTCGGGGCTCTCGCTGCGCAACGTCGGAGTCCGCCAGTCCGATCGGGTGCTGTACGTGGCGCTCCGCAGCGCACCGCTCTCCCCAGCGAAGGACGCCAGGCGCGGCTTCACGATCGATCGCAGCTACACCCTCACCGTCGTTCCCGAAGAGGCTGGGGCATCTGCGGAATACGAACCCAACGACGAGCTCGCCAGGGCGACCGACCTGCCACCGAACTCCTACCGCGAGGGCTTCATCAACCCGCGCGCCGACGTCGATTACTTCAAGCTGACCACCGACGGTCCGTCGATCGTGAAGGCCACCGTCACCGGCGTGGAGAAGGTCGATCTGCAGCTCTCGGTCGTCAAACCGGTCGAGGGCAAGCCCGACGAGGTCCTGCTCAGAGCGAACGAGGGCGCTGCGAAGGAGCCCGAGCAGCTCAACAACGTGCGCTGCGACGGCGTGTGCTGGTTCCGCGTCGAGGGCGTGGCCCGCAAAGTGGACGGGAAATGGGTCAAGGAAGACGAGAACGCCGATCAGTCCTACCGGCTGACGACGCAGGTGACGCCGGACGACGGCTCCGAGGAGCGCGAGCCCAACAACACCGCCGATCAAGGCACCCCGCTCGCCTTCGGGAAGGCCGTGCGCGGCACCGTCTACCCGAAGAAGGACGTCGACTACTTCGCGCTCGACCTGCGCGACCGCCAGGTGAAGACACCGCTGTCGGCCCAGCTCATCGGGGTGCTGAAGGTGGACGTCGGGTTGTACCTCCATCGCGTCGAGGCCGATGGGAAGCTGACGCTGGTGCAGACGAGTGACTCCGCGAAGGGCGACAAGCCCGAGTCGATTCGTTTTTCCGTTGACCCGGGGCTCTACGTCTTCGAGGTGCGAGACGTGAAGAACCGGGAATCGAACTTTCAGGACAGCTACCAGCTCACCGTCGACGAGGGCGACTGACCGCCCGCGGAGGTCGTCACTGCGAGCCGCACTGGTTTGCGCTACGAGTCGGCCATGGACCTCGAGGCCGGGATTGCGCAGCTCAAGAAGGACCTCAACGCCGTCATCCTCGCGCACTATTACCAGGAGTCGGAGATCCAGGACGTCGCCGACATCGTGGGCGACTCGCTCGCGCTGGCCCAGCAGGCCGAGAAGGCCACCGCTGACGTGATCGTCTTCTGCGGCGTGCACTTCATGGCCGAGACGGCGAAGATCCTGAATCCGAACAAGCTGGTGCTGCTGCCCGATCTCGACGCTGGCTGCTCCTTGTCCGACCGCTGCCCGCCCGGCCCCTTCAAGGCCTTCAAGGACAAGCACCCCGATCACTTCGTCGTCACCTACGTGAACTCGTCGGCGGCGGTGAAGGCGCTCTCGGACGTGATCGTCACCAGCTCGAACGCGGTGAAGATCGTCTCGAAGATCCCCGCCGATCGGAAGATCCTCTTCGCGCCCGATCAGCACCTCGGCCGCTACGTGATGAAGCAGACGGGTCGCGACATGGTGCTGTGGCCGGGCGCCTGCATGGTGCACGAGATCTTCAGCGAGAAGCGCCTCGTGCAGCTCAAGGTCGAGCACCCCGAGGCCGACGTCATCGCGCACCCCGAGTGCGAGGCGCCGGTGCTGGCCCATGCGCACTACATCGGCTCGACCAAACAGCTCCTCGAGTACACGGTGTCGAGCCCGAAGCAGGCCTTCATCGTGGTGACCGAGGCCGGCATCATTCACCAGATGCAGCTGAAGAGCCCCGGCAAGACCTTCATCCCCGCGCCGCCGGACAACGGGTGCGCCTGCAACGAGTGCCCGCACATGCGGCTCAACACGATGGAGAAACTGTACCGCTGCATGCGCGACAAGACCCCGCGCCTCGATCTGCATCCGGAGCTGCGGCACGCCGCCTATGCCCCGCTCAAGCGCATGTTGGAGTGGAGCTGACCCATGTACCGATTCATCTCGAAGCCCGCGTGGACCCTGGTGGAGCTCAAGAAGGGCGAGGCGCCCGGCGAGGCGTACGAGGCGCTCACCAGCCCGGTGAAATCCTCGGAGATCGTCGCTCGCGCGCTGGCCCGCATCGAGTACCGAACGTTGTCGCTGCTGGCGCGGGTCGAGAACGCGCTGGAGCCCGGGAAGACCGAAGCCGTGATCGCCCGGCCGCCGAACGACCTGCCCGCGCTGTTGCGCACGGCCGATCAGATCCTCACCTTCTCGCGCCAGGAGGCCGGTGAGCGCGCCAGCGTGTGGCGCTGCCAGTGTGGCACCCGCTACGCCGTGCCCGTGTCCCTCATGCGGCCGGTGAGCATCCGCTGCGAGCGCTGCGGGCACACGCTCGAGCTCGATCCCCTGCGCGCGGTGGAGCAGTCACACCTCGCCGACCCAGTGATGGCCGAGGTCAACGAGTATCGGAAGACGGTGTCCGATCTGTTCCGCGAGGCGATGGCGCGCGGCTGGCCGGTGCTCGTGGTGAAGGTCGACCAGGCGGGTTGATGCGTCGCAGCACCCTCGAACTCCTGCGCTGCCCGGCGTGCGCAGCGAGCAGCCTCGTGCCCGATGCCGACGTCGCCGAGCCCGCGCTCATCTTCGGGCCCGTGCGGTGTCTGGGCTGCCGGCGCACCTGGCCCGTGCACGAAGGCCTCATCGATCTCGCGCCGGAGCGGGCCCAGGCGAAGGGGCTTCAGCAGGCCATGGAGCTGCCCTGGGTTGCCCGTTCCTGGGAGCGCTACGTGCGGCCGGCGGTCGACGCGGTGCTCACCCGGGGCCAGCTCGATCGCGACAGCGAGTACGTGGCGATGCGCGCGATGCTGGGCACGCCTCCGGGCACCGTCATCGATCTCGGCTGCGGGCCCGGCCTCTTCCTCAAACGCCTGGGGCGCGATCTGCCCGGGGTGAACGTCATCGGCGTCGATGTGTCCCGGCCGATGATCGAAGAGGCGATGGCGCAGTTCCGCGAGCTCCAGCTGTCGGCCGACTTCGTCCGGGCCGAGGTGCCACCGCTCCCGTTCTTGAACGCGAGCCTCGGGGGGATCCTCGCGAGCGGCATGGTGCACTTCGTGGCCGATCTCCAGGCGCTCCTCGTCGAAGCGCGCCGAACGCTCAAGCCGCGCGGACGCTTCGTGGCCAGCACCTACGACGCCACCACGGGCCTCAAACGCCTGCACGAGCGCGTCGGGCTTCATCCACGCAGCGAAGAGGCGCTCCAGTCCACCACCGAGCGCGCGGGGTTCATCCGCTTCGAGCGCATCCGCATCGGGCCGGTGCTCGTGTGGAGTGCGGAGCTGCCGTGAGCGTCAGATGAAGACGCCGCCGCGCGCGTCGAGGCGGGCGGTGTCCGGCAGACGCGTCTTCTCGCTGGAGCCCTTGAGCGACTCGAGCATCGTCGCCTTGTGGTGGGCTCCGCAGTTCTTGCACTTGCACTGGCCGCGCGGGCACGTGCAGTCCGAGGCGCTCTTGCAGTTGCAGGTTGCGCCGGGCCGCGTTCCCAGGACCGGTCGATCGAACGGCGCCGCGAACGCGGTGAACCCCACGGACATCGCAGCAACCTTGATGAACGATCCCGCGCGCATGAGGGGCCCTTTCGAAAGAACGACTGCGACCTACATCACCCCCGACACCCTTGCCAAGTGCAGCCAAAGCACAGAAGGTGCGCCGCCTTCGTGACGCCCGCCCTGCCCCGCCCGACGCCGACCCAGCTGGCCTGGATTGTGGCCTGTTGCTGCGGGGTTGCGCCGCTGTTCGCGAGCCAGATGCTGCCGCTGGTCGACCTGCCCCAGCACCTGCACCTGATCAGCGTCCTGCACCGGCTCGACGACGCCTCGACCCTGTTTCCCGAGGTCTTCGAACGCCGCGTCCAGCTCACGCCGTACCTTGGCTACTACTACCTCGTCTCGTGGCTCTCCTGGCTGCTACCGCTGGAGACCGCCAACCGGCTCTTCCTCGCCGCCTACGTGGTGGGCCTGCCGCTGTCGCTCGCGTTTCTGCTCCAGAGCCTCAAGCGGCCGACCTGGCCGGCGCTGTTGTCCCTGCCCTTCGCGTACGGCGACAGCTTCGGGTGGGGCTTTCTCAACTACTGCACGGCGCTGCCGCTCGCGTTCCTCACGTGTGGCTTCTTCGTGCGGGCCATCGAAGACGCGCCGAGACGTCGAACCTGGGCCGGAGCCCTGGGGGCCGCGCTCGTCGCGGTGCTGCTCTTCCACGTGCAGGTCTTCGCGTGGCTGGGCGTGGCGCTGCCCTTCCTGTTGCTGACGACGCCCGCGCCCGAGGGGCCGAAGGTGCTCCAGGCGAGGCTCCCAGCGCTCCTCGGCGTCGTGCCCGGAGTCGCCCTCTTCATCGCGTGGATCGGCCTGCGCGTCGGAGAGCCCTCGGAGATCGCGCCAGGCCAGCCGTGGAAGTCCTGGGGCCCGATGCTCTCGGAGGAGAACCTCGCCTGGAAGACCTTCGAGCAGAACCGCGACGAGTTCCTCCCGACGCTGGGCAACCTGCTGCGTGATGGCTCCGATGCGCTCGCCCCGAAGGTGGCCCTGGGCCTCGCGGCCCTGGCGGTCGTCCTCTCGTTCGTGTTCGGGCGCGATCCGAAAGAAGGGCCCGTCGCGCGCTGGCGCATCGTCGGCCTCGCGGGCCTCGGCGTGCTGCTCTACTTCGCCCTGCCCTTCGATATCCGCGGGTACATGTACTACCTGAACACGCGCTACGCGCACCTCGCCGCCGCGCTGCTGGTGGTGTGCGTGCCGCCCATGAAGGCCGAGCGGACCGCGCAGCTCGTGTGGCTCGGGGCCGTGGTCGCGGCGCTGACGGCCTGGCCGTTGTGGCGCGGCTTCTCGGCCTTCGATGGCGAATCGCGGCCACTCGTCGAGCTCGCCGCCGATGGGGCGGACAAGGCCCGCGTGATGGGGATCATCGCGGATCCCGGCTCGCGCGTGATGACGCACCCGGTGTACCTGCACGCCTCGACGGTGGTGGCGCGGGAGCGTGGCGGCCTCACCAACTTCAGCTTCGCGCTGACCCCGCACTCGCCGCTCAAGTACCGGGGCGAGCCGCCACCCACCTTCCCCTCGGAGTGGGATCCCCGGCCCTGGGCCCAGTACGCCCACGCGTACGATCACTTCGTCGTGCGCGGCGTTCACCCCTCTCAGCTCTTCGGGGCCCAGCTCGATCAGACCTTCTTCATCGCGGGCCAGCGGGGCGACTTCTTCCTCGTGCGCCGTCGCTGAAAAGCGCATGGCGGGCAGCGCGCCTCGTGGCAGATTCCGTCGACCATGAGTGATCCCCTGGCGATGACGGTGGCGCAGGTCGAGGCGCTCGACGAAGCGAAGACGGCCGAGGTCCTGGCGGCGTGGGTCAAGGCGAAACGGGCGGAGCTGCCAGAAGGCCTGGCGAAGTCGGCCTCGAAGCCCCACGCGAAGCTCGCGAAGAAGGCGCTCTACCAGCTCAAGTCCGGCGGCGTTGCGGTGGCCGAGCCGAAGCCCGCCTTCACCGACGCGGTCGCGCCGCTGCCGACGAAGGAAGACACCGAGCTCTACGGCACCATGTCGACGGTGCTCGGGACGGGCGATCGGGCCCTGTTCTTCTGCCGCCCCATCCGCGGCGGTGGCCTCGAGCTGTACCAGGCCATCGTGAGCGACGCGTTCGGCATCGTGCAGTTCGCGCGAGTGCAGTCGAACCGCGCGGTCTACCGCACCCGCATGCGTGAGCTGCGCGCCCAGTCCGAGATCTCGCTGCTGTATTGCCCGCTGCCGCGGATCCTCGAGGAGCTCGGCCGTGGCCTGTCGATGAACGAGAAGAGCAGCACCGCGCTGAGCCAGGACATGTCCGACGGGCTGCGGGAGCTCGGCGTCGTTCCGCTCGATCCCGAGTGGGCCGTGCCCTCGGCCGACGCCGCCGATGCGGGCCATGCCGAGAGCAGCGCCGCGCTGTTCAACGAGAAGGAGATCGCCGAGTGGCTCCCGCCCGAGACCCAGCTCGCTGAGCTGTCGACGAAGAGCGCCGAGTTCAAGGCCGCGACGAGCGACATGAAGGCGTTCGAGCAGCAGCGCGCCGCGCTCGCCGAGACGATGTCGAAGGCCTTCTTCACCACGCCCCTGCGACGCATCTTTGCCCGGCGGCTGTGGCTCACCGCCGAGGTGTACGAGCAGCAGGGCCGTGCCCAGCCCACCGCGCTCGCCCGCGCGACCGCTCGCGCGCTGTACCACCACGAGGCCCACCTGCCGTTCCTCACCAGCCTCTTCACCCGCTCGTTCACGCTGAGCGCGCAGGACAAGGTGAAGGCGATGCTCGAGACGATGCGGCAGGACCGGCTGACCGCTCCACCGGAAGAGCGCCTCGGCGCGGATCGCCCGGTGCCCTGAGGCGAAGCGGATTCTCTACAGGCACTGCAACGGCATCTCGTACGGGCCTTGCGCTGGCACCGCCTGGGTGACGTTGTGGGTCCGGGGCTTCTGCTTCTTCCCGCCTGGGCACACGTAGGTGACGCGCAGATCACCGGGCGGCACTTCGATCTCCTGCCCCTGCCCGAGGTCGGTGCCCCCGATGGAGATCTTCGTTCCCTTCGGCGCCTTGAAGCGCACCTTCACCAGCGCCGGAGCCACTGGCGTCGAGGGCGCCTCGACCACGGGCGGAGGCTTCGGCTCGGGACGGCGAGCGGGTGGTGGTGACGACGGCCAGAGCGCCCAGACCAGCAACGCGACCGCGAACAACGCGATCACCGCGATGACCACGATCGCCGTACGCCGACCAGCCACGCCGACCTGGCTGTCCTCGAACTCCGCCATGTCGACGGTGGCGATGACGTCGTCGGGATCGACCGCTGGCGGCACCTTTCGCCGCGCCTCGGGAGCCGGCCGCCGGTTCCGCGAGGGGCGCTGGGGGCTCTGCGGCTGAGGCGGCGCGGGAACGGGTGGCGGCGCCTCGGTCTTCGTCTTCTCGGGCACGAAGAGTCTGCGCTCATCCCGCGCCGGGCCGGTGACGTCGTCCGGAATGGGCGGACCCGGGCGCGGCGGCGGCCGGGGCGGTGGCACGAGCAGCTTCGCCGGCGAGTTCGGCGCCGTGGAGATCGACGGATCGCTCGGGGCGGGATCGTGCGCGCTCAGCTCCCGCGTCGGCTCGAGCCACGAGGCCAGGTCACCGGTCTTCAGCTCCGTCGGTCCGGTGGTGCGCATGGCGGTCGGGGCGACCTCGATCACCTCGGCGGGCTCGACGATCGACAACGTCGGCTCGCTGGTGCCGGTGTCGGTGGCGCGCTCGACGGGCGGCAAGGTCGGCGACGAGGGCACCGGCACCTCGAAGGGCGCGGTCGCCATCACGTCTCGGCCCTTCGCGCGGATCGGCTCGGTGGTCGCGGGATCGCTCACGGGCGGCGCCAGGCGGACGTCGCGCGTCACCGCCCTCCCTACGGGTACGGTGGGCTTGTCGGGCCGCGGCGCGCCGGGCATCGAGGCGGTCCGCTCCTCGGCCAGATCCGCGAAGGGAGCCTTCTTCAGCACTGGCGGCACCACGCCTTCACCACGCGTCTGGGCGTTGGGGGGCACGTACATGCTGGTGCGCTCATCGTCGTCGCCGAAGAGCTCGGCCATGTAATGACCGACATCATCCTTCGTGGTGGGTGCCGATGACGCGATGAAGGCGTCGAGATCGACCCGCACTTCGTCGGCCGTCTGGTAGCGCTTGTCGCGGTCCTTTTCGAGGCACCGCATGACGATGCGCGACAGCCGCAGCGGGTAGCCCGGCACCACCTCGGTGGGCGGCGGCGGGTCCTCCATGCGGATGGAGTAGATCACCGCCTCGGTGGTGTTCCGGTAGAACGGGCTCTTCCCCACGGTGAGCTCGTACAGCAGCGTGCCGAGAGCGAAGAGATCGGCGCGGTGATCGAGCCGGTCCTGGGTGAGCTGCTCGGGCGCCAGGTAAAGGAACTTGCCCTTGATGACGCCCGGCTTGGAGCGGCTCATCCAAGCGGTGGCCTTGGCGATGCCGAAGTCGACCAGCTTCACGTCGCCGCGGTAGCTCACCATCACGTTCTGCGGGCTGACGTCGCGGTGGATGATGCCCAGGGGCTTCCCGTCGGCCGTGCGCTCATGCGCGTGGAAGAGCCCCTCACACAACCGCGCGATGACCCAGGCGCCGACACCCGGCGGAATGGGGGCACCGCGCTCCTGCTCCTTCTGCAGCACCTTGCGCAGGTCGATGCCGTCGACCCACTCCATCGCGATGAAGGTGGTGGCATCGAGGCGACCGAGCTCGAACACCTCGACGATGTTGGGGTGGTGGAGCTGCGCGGCGATCCGCGCTTCGTCGAGGAACATCTTGAGGAACTCCACCTCCTCGGCGAGGTACGGAAGGATGCGCTTGAGCACCATCATCCGGTTCACCCGCGTATCCTTCGCGAGGTACAGCTCGGCCATGCCGCCCACCGCGAGCCGCTTCAGCAGCAGGTAGGGGCCGTACGGCACGGCATTCTGGGGGCCTTCGTTCGCGATGGGCTCGTCCCTCGACGGAACCAGGAAGCCTAGTACCGATAGAAGCCTTCGCCCGCCTTCTTCCCCAGCTTGCCGGCGCGCACGAGCTTCTTGAGCAGCTGCGGGGGCCGGAAGGTGGCGCTCCCCGTCTCGGCGAAGAGGTACTCGGCGATGGCCAGGCGCACGTCGAGGCCCACGAGATCGCCCAGCTCCAGCGGCCCCATCGGGTGCCCGTACCCGAGCTTCATGGCGCGATCGATGTCCTCGGCCGAGGCGACGCCCTCCTCCAGCATACGGGTGGCCTCGAGCCCCAGGGCGATACCGAGCCGCGACGAGGCGAAGCCCGGCGAGTCATTCACGACGATCAGCTCCTTGCCGATACCGGCGCCGAAGGTGCGCACGCGCGCCACCGTCTCGTCGCTCGTTTGAAGCGCCCGCACGACCTCGAGCAGCTTCATGAGGTGCACGGGGTTGAAGAAGTGCAGGCCCACCACGCGCGCGGGGTTCGTCGCGGCCGCGGCGATCTCCGTGAGGCTCAACGAGCTGGTGTTCGTCGCCAGCACCGCGTCGCTCGCGCACGTCTGGGAGAGCGCCTTGAACAGGTCCTGCTTGAGCGCCAGCTTCTCGGGCGCCGCTTCGATGACGAGCTGGCAGGGCGCGAGATCCGAGAGCGCCTCGGAGAGGGACAGCTTCGAGAGCGCGGCCTCCTTCGCCTCGGGCGTCACCTTCTTCTTCTCGACGCCGATCGAGAGCGTCTTCTCGATCTTCGCCCGGCCCGCCTCGGCCAACGCGCGCGTCACGTCGTAGAGCACCACCCGGTGGCCCGCCTGGGCGCACACCTGCGCGATGCCATGTCCCATCGTCCCAGCGCCGATGACGCCAACGGTGTCGAAGCTCATGCCGTCGGCACTTAGCCGAACGTCGCCGTCACTTCCGTCTCTTCTCGAGGAAGGCCGCCATGCGCGCGTGCTTGTCGGGTGAGTCGAACAAGAGCCCCTGTGCGAGCCTGTCCAACGAATCCGGCGTCGTCGGCCGCGCGTGCGCGTTGAGGGACACCTTGGCCACCTGCACCGCGAGCGGCGAGTGCTGGGCGATCTGCCGCGCCAAATGCTTCGCCTCGGCCACCGCGTCGCTCTGGACGAGCCGCTCGAAGATCCCCAGGGCGTACGCTTCGTCCGCGTCCACCAGGCGGCCTGTGAAGATGAGCTCCTTCGCGCGGCCCAGGCCGATGACGCGGGGCAGCCGCCACGTCCCGCCAGCGCCCGGCAAGAGGCCCAACGACACCTCGGGGAGCCCCACCTTCGCGCCCGCCGAGGCCACCCGGAGATCGCACGAGAGCGCCAGCTCGAGCCCGCCGCCCAACGCGAAGCCGTCGATGGCGGCGATCGTCGGCCGGGGAAAATCCTCGAGCTTCTGGAAGAGCGCCTGGTTGAGGCCGAAGAAGGCCTCGCGGTGGGTGCGCTCCTTGAGCTCGGCGATGTCGGCGCCGCCCGCGAACGCCTTGCCACCCGCGCCCGAGACGATCACCGCGCGCAGCGTGTCGTCCTCGCGCCACGTGTCGAGCGTGGCGTGAAGCGCGTCGATCAACTCGCGGTTGATGGCGTTGCGCACCTCGGGCCGATTCAGCTCGAGGTGTCCGATTCCGTCGTCGATGGAGGCGTTGAGCACCCCCATGACGTCACTGCACCTGGCCCTGGAGCTCCGCGCAGTCGAACGGGTACAGCACGTAGGTGAACGAGTTGGTGGGCGTGGTGCCCGGCACGTAGCCGGCGTCGCGATCGCTGCCGCAGCTCGGGTTCCCGATACAGGGCGCGTGCGTGTAGGTCTCCCAGATTCCCGCGAGGCCGTTGGGGAACGTCACCGTGCCGCCGTCCGCCGCGATCGCCCGCCAGTCACAGCGCACCGTGCCGCCGTCACGCGCCTCGCCGAAGGTGAACGCATTGTTCACCAGGATGCCCCCGGTGATCTCGAACCCGTTGTAGCCCGCGACGCCACCGTCGGAGGCGATCCGCGTGAGCGGCAGCGGCGTGGCGCTGGTGAGGCTCACCGGACCGGGGATGAAGACCCGCGTCGAGGCGAGCTCCGGGTTGGGCCGGCTGTTGCCGTTCATCGAGTTGCCAAAGCCCATCATCGCGGTCACCGGCATGCTCATCACGCCGGCGTCGAGCACATCGATGAGGAGCACGCCGCCGTCGTTGCGCACCGCCGCGCTGCAGCCGTTGCCGAGCTGACGGCGGTAGCCGAACCGATCCCAGGTGCTGAACTGCGACTTGTAGAAGCCGCGAATGTTGAGCAGCTCGCCGACGCGAGGCTGGTACGTGCGCGGAATGTCCGTGAAGGACTTGGAGATCCACAGGCCCTGGCGGTTGTCCGTCGTGTCCTGCACCCAGAACTTCGCCTGCGAGTCGCCCTGCGACCCGAGGAAGCTCTCTTCGACGGCGGTGACGACGACGTTCCGCACCTGCAGGTTCTCGCCGCAGATGTTGGCGCACTTGGCGGCCGCGATGGAGAAATCGGTGCCGTTCCAACCGAAGCCGTTGGGGCACTGTGCGTTGCCCATGCCGCCACCGGCGCCACCGCCGCTGCCGCCGCCCGACCCACCGCCGACCGCCATGCCACCGCCCATGCCGCCACCAACACCGCCGGCCGTTCCACCCGCCCGGCCACCGGCCACGCCGCCGCCCGCGCCCGAACCACCCGCCGCGGAGCCACCACCCGTCAGCAACCCGCCACCACCCGTAGGACCTGCGTCAGGACGCGACGGCCGCACCGGGCACGCGGACAAGAAGGCGAGAACGACCGAACCGATGAGGAGCGAACGAAGCATCATTTGGAAACCTGAAGGCCTTGCTGGGTCGACGCGGCCTGCCAACCCGGTTGATTTCGCGACTTGGGACTGCTGAAGCGCGGCGCCTGTACACGAGGCCCCTCACGCCAGCAAGCCACGGAGCGATGACATGCGCGCAGTCGGTTTCACCCGCCACGGCGGCCCTGAAGTCCTCGAAGTCATTGACCTTCCGACGCCAGCGCCCAGGGCCCGGGAGGTGCGAGTGAAGGTGAAGGCGGTGGCGCTCAACCACCTCGATGTCTGGGTTCGCAAAGGGTGGCCGGGGCTGAAGCTGCAGCTGCCGCACGTGCTGGGCGCTGACGTCGCCGGCGTGGTGGACGCGGTGGGCGCGGAGGTCGGCGACCTCGAGCCGGGCGCCGAGGTGTGCGTCAACCCGGGCCTCTCCTGCGGCGTCTGCGACAAGTGCCTGCTCGGCGCCGACCACCTGTGCCGGCAGTACACGATCCTCGGCGAACACATTCGCGGCGGTTACGCCGAGTACGTCTGCGTCCCGCGGCAGAACATCCTCCCCAAGCCGAAGCGGCTGTCGTTCGAAGAGGCGGCCTGTCTGCCGCTCACGTTCCTCACCGCGTGGACGATGCTGGTCCGTCGCGCGCAGCTCTCGGCGGGAGAAACCGTCCTCATCCACGCGGCGGGCTCGGGCGTGGGCTCCGCAGGCATTCAGATCGCCCGGCGCCTCGGCGCGACGGTGATCGCCACCACCTCGACCGACGAGAAGGCCCAGAAGGCGCTCCAGCTCGGCGCGCACCACGTCATCAACTACGCGACGCACGACTTCGTCACCGAGGTGAAGCGGCTGACGAACAAGAAGCTCGTCGACGTGGTGTTCGAGCACACCGGCGCATCGACCTGGGACAAGTCGATCGCCTGTCTGCCGTATGGCGGCCGCCTGGTGACGTGTGGCGCCACCGCCGGGAGCGAGGTGAAGCTCGACCTGCGCGTCCTCTTCTACAAGCGCATCTCGCTGCTCGGGTCCACGATGGGCTCCAAGGGCGACCTCTTCCGCGTGTTGCAGTTGGTCGATGAGGGCGTCTTCCAGCCGGTGCTCGATCGCGTGCTGCCGCTCGAGAAGGCGGCCGAGGCGCATGGCCTGTTGTCCGACCGGAAGTCCTTCGGGAACGTAGTGCTGACGCCATGAGCGCCTGCTTCGTCGTCGACGCGGTGCGAACGCCCATCGGCAAGCTGCGCGGCGTACTCAAGGACGTGCGGCCAGACGATCTCGCGGCGGTGGTGCTCCGGGCGCTGTTGGAGCGACAGCAGCTCGACGGCGCGAGGGTCGACGAGGTGTACCTGGGCTGCGCGAACCAGGCAGGCGAGGACAACCGCAACGTCGCGCGCATGGCGACGCTCCTCGCGGGACTGCCGCAGTCGGTCCCGGCGGCGACGGTGAACCGCCTGTGTGGCTCGGGCCTGGAGGCGCTGATTCAGGGCGCGCGGATGATTCAGCTCGGTGAGGCCGACGTGGTGCTGGCCGGCGGCGTGGAGTCGATGACCCGCGCGCCCTGGTCCGTCCCCAAGCCGTCAGACGGCTTCCCGGGAGGCAAACTCGAGGGCTACGACACCTCGCTCGGGTGGCGGTACCCGAACCCGAAGCTCGCGGCGATGTTCCCCCTGGAGCAGATGGGAGAGACCGCCGAGAACGTCGCCGAGCGCTGGCGCATCAGCCGGGAAGACCAGGACCGCTTCGCCCTCGCCTCACACGAGAAGGGCGTCGCCGCCCAGCGAGAGGGCCGGTTCACCCGCGAGCTCGTTCACGTCGAGATCCCTCAGAAGAAGAGCGCGCCCACTCGCATCGAGCACGATGAGCAGCCCCGCGCTGACTCGACCCTCGAGAAGCTCTCGAGCCTGAAGGCCGCTTTCCGTGACGGAGGGACCGTGACGGCGGGGAACTCCTCGACGCTCAACGACGGCGCCTCGGCGGTGCTGTTGATGAGCGAGCGCGCGCTGGAGGGACGGAGCCCGCTCGCACGCTTCGTCTCGAGCGCGACGGCGGGCGTCGACCCCCGCACCATGGGCATCGGGCCGGTGCCGGCTTCCCAGAAGGCGCTCGCGAAGGCCGGTTGGCCGGCCGACCAGGTCGACCTGATCGAGATCAATGAGGCCTTCGCGGCGCAGGCGCTGGCGTGCATTCGCGACCTCTCCCTCGACACCGCGCGGGTGAACGTCCACGGCGGTGGCATTGCGCTGGGGCACCCGCTCGGCAGCTCCGGGACCCGCATCACCGCCACGCTGCTCCACGCGATGGCGGCGCGGAGCGCGAAGCGGGGACTCGCGACGATGTGCATCGGTGTCGGCCAGGGCATCGCGGCCTGCTTCGAGCGCCCCTGACGCGTGTCTCCCACGCAGAACTGCGAGGCTTGCAGCAAGGGGGGCGCCTCCCACAGTCCTCGCCCGCTCACACGTCCTCGGAAAAGCGCGTCTCCCCTGGGCGCCTGGCCCCTCCGCCGCCGATGCCGACGCCGATCAGGCTGCCGAGAGCGCCGACGCTGACGTGCAGCAACGGTTGGCGCTTCGGGAGATCGAGGACCTCCTCGCTCACGGCGACGCAGGCGACACGCCGAGCACATCGACCTGCAGGAACTGCCCGTCGAAGGGCCTCGGCGCCGGCGGCACGCCCGACACCGCGAGCGGCGCCCCGGCATCGTCGATGTTCCGAATCTGCGAGCGGTTGAGATCCACCGACGACGCAAACAAGGTGACCACCGCGCCCGACGACGCCCGGAACGAGAACGTCGCGTCCACGACGTGGCACCAGTACTCGCCGCTCGCGCCCGCGTTGAGCACGAACGCCTGGGGCGGCGAGGAGACCTCGAGCCGGTAGATGTTCCACGGATCCGAGTCCGCCGGCACCGCCGCGCTCTGGGCGCCCTCGCGAACGAACGGCGCCACCCCCCGTCCGCCCCGGTACGCCCGCGTCTCGATGACGCCCCGCACCCGAACGCGCACGTCGTAGTCGCGGCCAGGGACGCCCTTGAGCGTCGTGAAGGTGCGTTGGATGGCGTGAGTGAAGCAGATGATCTGCGGGTACGCCGGGTCGACCGTGAAGCAGGGCAGCTCCCATCGAAGTTGATCGAGCGACACAGCGACTTCGACGCAAGTGTCTCCCACGCGCGCGTAGCCCGGCAGACACGGGCCGGCGTCAGGCGTGCCGCTGTCCATCGGCCCTGCGTCGCGCAACCCGCCATCCGCACGCCCGGAGTCCATCACGGGGAGCGGGGCATCTGGCAGGGACCGAACGACGTCCTCGAAACGAACGACCTCGGACCGACCGCAGCCAATCGCCCACACCACCAGCAGGAGCGGCGCGAGGCTGCGTCCGCTCAGTTGATGCCGCCGGAACACGTACACACCGATCGGTTGCACGTCGTGCCCTCGGCACACCCACCGCAGTCGCTCTTGCACGCACACGCGCAGGTCAACGGATCGGCCTGGTACGTCGGGCCACAGTTGAGCGCCGCCGTGTCACACACGCACCCGCACTGGCCGTTGCCGTTCGCAAAGCGGAAGCCCGCCGGACAGGTGAACATCTGCCGGCACTCACACCCGCAGCTCGTGGTGTTGCACTGCTGGAAGGCGGAGCAGGTGCCGCCGCAGTCGACGGTGCAGACGAAATTGCAGACCTGCGGGTTGGTGTTGCAGATGGTGCCCGGCGGTCCGTTGCCGCCACAGTCCTGCGGGCACTCACACCGCTGGGTCGTCCGGTTGCACGACAGCCGGCCCCGGCAGAAGTCGGGATCCATCGAGTCGTAGTACGGGTCGTTCACGCACGGCGGCGGGTTGCCTCCGCGCTGTGGCGTGGTGTCAATCCAATAGCGGTACGAGACGGCGGCGCGGTTCATCGCCCCAGCCGGGCGGCAGGCCCCGAAGAACGAGAGGGTGCGGTTGACGCCGTCGAAGTCGAAGCCGTTGGCGCGACTGCGCGGCAGATCGTTCGGGTTGCAGTTCGCCATGTCGATCACGTTCGCCATCGCCACCTTCACCGAGGCGCCGATGGGCGGCTTCTGCATGCGGTAGCCGGCCGCGGCGATCGCGCTGGTGACGATGTTCTGCACCGCGACGGGGATCGACGGGAACTGCGAGCAGTCGGCCGCCGTGTTGCCCATGCGCGGGTTGCAGATGTCTCCGCGCACACCACCGGTCGCACTGACGACCGTGCCGTTCTTGGTGCCGGCGCCCTCACCGTTGCACGTGCTCCCGGCGGGACAGACGATGCCGCTCACCACCACGCGTCCGCCCGTGCGGTTCGTGTAGGTGTTCCCACCGAACTGAAGAGTGGCGTTGGCGGTGGTGAAGAAGGTCGTGAACTCCATCGCGTTGCGCGCCGACTGATCGTCAGCGTCCCCGAGGAGGACCACCACGAGCTGCGAGCCAACCCGGAGCCGGTCGGCCTGCTCCGCCATGGTCGACGGCGTGAGGTTCTGAATCGCGCGCGCGGTGGACTCGAGGACCCGCTCGGTGCCGCCGCCTCCCGTTCCAATCCAGCAGCCGCCGTTCGCACCCGACGGATTGCACGCGGGCCCCATCGTCGCGGGCGGGGTCGGCATCACGTTCGAACAGCGCATCATGCCGCACGCGCTGTTCTGTGTGAGCCAGGCACGAAACTGATCGACGTTGCGCGTGAAGCCCCGGAGGCTGTTGTTGTTCCCGGCAGTCCCGCCCAGGTAGTACGAGCTCGTCACCAGGCCTACGCGCCAGTCGAGCGACGAGTTGGCGAGCCGCTGCGCCATCTGGGTCCCCGCAGCCGCCAGGGCGTTCTGAGACGCCGCCATCGAGCACGAGTCATCGACCACGAAGAGGAAGTCGACCCGCGCGTTTCCGGGCGTGAAGACCTCGCACTGCGAGGCGTTGTCATCACCGAACTGCGCGATGGCCGAGCCACCCGCGGTGTCCGAGATGGTGAAGAGCGGCGCGCCCGTGAAGTTCGCGATGGGCGTCAGCGCCGCCATCACGACCACGGCCTGGTTGGTGCGGTGGAGCACCTGGACCTGAAGGCGGAACGGGCCCATGCCGGTGCCCGCCCCGACGAGCGAACCGGCGTTCATCCCCACCAGCGCGTTGGCGAGCGCGTTCGCCCGAGTCTTCACGTCCGTGGTGCCGGCCTGGTCGTAGAACGCCTGGAGCGCCGGAATGCCGTCCCAGCTGGTGAACTGCTGCGTGGTGGCGTTGCTGACCGCCCCGACCCCGTTGAAGAGCGGCCGCAGCGCCGTCTCATCGGCCACGGGCGTGGTGGCGCCTCCGCGCGCGGCTTCCCGCCAGACGAGGAAGGCCACCTGGTTGGTGGGATCAAAGCCCATCACGCCCCGGTTCTGGCCCATGACGGTGATGGTGGTGAGCTCGGTGAACGACGCGGGCAGGCCGAGCTGCAGATCCGGGTCCGCCTCGGAACGGAACAGCACGGGCCGCAGGTTGTTACGCGCACACGCCTGACCGGCAGGCCCTGCGCCGTCAGCCATGTCGTTGGGGTTCAGCTCGCCTGGATCGACGCGGCCGTTCTGGTTCGTGTCCTCGGCGCCATCGTCGATGCCGTCCCCGTCGGAGTCACGGTTGGTGGGGTTGGTCGTGGTCGAGGGATCGAGATCTACTGGCACGCTGGTGCAGTTCGTCCCGTCCGCCAGCGTCCCCGGGGTGATGCCGCGCTCGACGCCATCGGTGAGCCCATCGCCATCGGTGTCACGGCGCCGTGGATCGGTCTCGCCCATGTCGACCGTGCCATTGGCGTTCGCGTCTTCTCCGAGGATCGCGCCGCCATCGCCGCGCGTGCGGTTGGGCCCGTCAGAGAGGCCGTCGCAGTCGGTGTCGACGCGCAGCGGGTTCGTCTCACCCGCCTCGAAGAACCCGTTGCGGTTGGTGTCTTCGACGCCGTCGTTGATGCCATCGCCGTCGGTGTCGGCGACGTTCGGGTTCGTCTCTCCCGGGTCGACCATCATGTTGCCGTTGCGGTCTTCGATGGAGTTCGGCAGCCCGTCGTTGTCGCTGTCGGGGTTGTTCACCGGCCCGCAGTCCATCCCGTTGGTCGGGCTCGTCTCGCCCACGTCGACCATCCCGTTCTGATTGAAGTCCTCAGCGCCGTCCTGGCAGCCGTCTCCATCGGTGTCGGCGCGCGTCGGGTCGGTCATCGTCACCGACCGTTCGATGCCGTCGGCGATGCGATCCATGTCGGTGTCACGCAGCCGCGGATCGGTCTCGCCCATGTCCACCGTGCCGTTGCGGTTCGCGTCCTCAGCGCCATCGGCCAGCGTGTCTTGATCGGTATCTCCCGTGGAGGGGTCCGTCTCGGTTGGCTCGGTTCGGCCGTTGCGGTTCGCGTCCTCCTGTCCATCGGAGAGCCCATCACCATCGCTGTCAGCCACCGTGGGGTTGGTGCGCGACATCGGGTCGGCGTCGCCCATGAAGCTGCACGCCATGTCCACCGACGACATGCGGCCTGCTTCCAGGCCGTCGAGGAGGCCGTCTCCATCGGTATCCGGGTTGCCCGGGCTGGTCCGAGCCCCGCCGGGGTACGTGTTCCCGAACTCCTCCGCATCGGAGAGCCCGTCGCAGTCCGAGTCGCGTTGATCATTCCGCGGGTCGTTCGGGTCGATCAGCGCGCCGCCGTCGCCGCCCGAGCCGCCGCCCGTCGCGCCGCCCGCTCCATCACCTCCGCCTGCACCGGCGTTGCCACCCGCCATGCCGCCAGCGCCGCCGTCCACCACGGGGGGCCTGTTGTCGCAATTGCACGCGGACACGAGCACTGCGGCCGCGAGGACCTGAACGAAGAAGTGAGTTCGCATGAGCGTCTTGACGCCTCGACGACGAGCCGGCCAGAGAGGGAACAGTATAGGGGTGCTTCTCCCCGAGGTGGATTTCCCGGCTCGCACTTCCACCCACAACGGAACCGAACGCTCACCCGTAGGTGCGTCGATCGCGAGCCCGGTTCACCAACGAGCGGTAGACGCCGAGGTGGGGCGGGACGGTGTCGATCATCTGCTCCGGGTGCCACTGCACGCCCACCACGAAGCCGTCCTTCGTCTCGATGCCCTCGATCACCCCGTCGGGCGCGACCGCACACGGATGGAGGCCCTGGCCGATGGTCTTCACCGCCTGGTGGTGGGTCGAGTTCACCATCAACTGCCCCTTGCCGACGCAGTCCGCGAGCACCGAGCCGTCGCGCACCTCCACGGGATGGAGCGGCTGGGAGCGGTCGTGGTGCTGCTGGTGGTTGGCCGCGGTCGGCAGCTCGAGCTTGAGATCCTGCACGAGCGAGCCCCCAAAGGCCACGTTGAGGAGCTGCATGCCGCCGCAGATCCCCAGCACCGGCATCTTCCGCTGAAGCGCCGCCTTCAGCACCGCCAGCTCGAACGCCGTGCGCGCCGGTTTGGTCGGACCCATCCCGTCGCGGGCCATCTCTCCGTAGAGCTCGGGGGGCACGTCGAAGGCGCCGCCAGAGATCACCAGGCCCGACACGCGGTCCAGGTAGCTGTCGATGACCTGCGCGTCGTCGGTGTACGGCACGATGAACGGCAACCCGCCGGCCCGCAGCACCGCGTCGGCGTACGTCGTCTTGATCTCGTACCTCGGCGTCGGCGTGTCGGCGGTGGCGAGGGCGAGATCGGGCGTGATCGCGATGTTCGGCCGACGGGGGTGGCCGTGATGAGCCTTCATGTCGCAGAGAATGCCCGTTGCAGGGCTGCCACGCGAGAAACCGGGTCCCCCGAACGGAGCCAGTCCGACGCGACGGCCGCGGCATGCGCTCCTGCCCGCGCCACGTCGGCGATGGTGTCGAGGCTGATCCCGGCGATGCCCACCACCGGCAGTGGACTGGTTCGGCAGATCGCCTCGAAGCCCGCGACGCCCAGGCTCGGCGCTTCGACCTGCTTGGTGCTGCTGACGAAGATCGGTCCCAGGCCGACGTGATCCGCCCCGGCGACTCGGGCTCGCTCGATGTCCTGCGCGGTTCGCGTGGTGCGACCGATCACCGCCTCGGGCCCCAGCACCCGTCGCGCCACCTCGACGGGGAGATCGTCATCTCCCAGGTGCACCCCACTCGCCTCGCCCACCAGACAGAGATCGACCCGATCGTTGACGATCACCACCACGCCCAGCGGCCTCGCCACGGCCATGACCTCACCAATCCACTCCAGCGCCTGGCGATCCGGCGTCTGCTCGAGCCGCAGCTGCAGCGCCTTCGCCCCGCCCTCCATCGCCCAGCGCGCCTTCTGGGGCACGGGCACCTCTGGACGAACGCCATCGTCGACCAGGGCATACAGCCCGCGGGGGAGCTTGAGCGGCATGGCGGGCTGCTATAGACGCCACCGACCATGAGCGAGAAGACCGAGCTGGATCCCCGCTACCTCGATAAGCGCACCGTGCAGCGCTACATCACCCAGGGCCTCGTCGACGAGAAGGCGTTCGAGAAGCACATCAAGAGCCTCACGGACATCGCGGACAAGGCCATTCGGGTCGAGACCGTGTCCGAAGACGATCCGATCGACGACGACGACGTGGAGGAGTGACGTCGCATGGTCGAGCGTCGCGGTGAGACGTTCGTGATGGATCACGGGGACGCCGAGGCGGTGTCCTTCAGCACGTTCGTGCTGGGGCTGGCCTCGACGGTCCTCATCCACCTCGGTGACGCGCCCAATCCGGAGACGGGGGCTCCCACGGTGAACCTGGTGCTGGCGCGCCAGACGCTCGATCTGATCGAGCTGCTCCGCCAGAAGACGAAGGGCAACCTGTCGGGCGACGAGGAGCAGCTGTTCGCCTCGCTCCTGACCGATCTGCGGCTGCGGTACATCGACAAGCAGCGCGCGCCCTGACCCCTTCCCTCTGGCCGTGCTGCCCAACCCTCTGCGCTACGCGACGTTGGCCACCCTCACGCTCGGGGTCATGGTGTCGTTCGGCGCGATTCAGGGCATGCGGCTGGCCTTCTTCGCCGAAGAGCTGGAGTCGTCGGCCGGTGAGACGCCGCTCCTCAACAAGCTGACGCCGAACCCAGAGGCCTTCTCGGCCGCTCAACGGGCCCAGGGCGCGGCGATGCGCTCGGCCATCACCGGCATGCGGTGGCCGCGGGTGGCGATCCTCTTCGGGTTGTCCTCTGCCGCCGCGCTCGTGTTCGTCTCGGCGCTCCGGCTGCGGTGGCCCTCGGGCGTGAGACGGACAGGCCTGGCCTCGCTGCTCGGTCGGGCCGCCGTGGTGGCCGCGGTGCTGCGAACCCTCGACGGCGCGCAGGATCTGGTGATCGTCCGCGCCTCGGTGGAGGCCTACGAGAAGGTGCTCCTCGAGAAGGGCGTGGCGCTCGCGAACGCCGGCGCCACCATGCCCCTCTTCTCGGGCGCCAGCATCGTCACCACCGCGCTCATCACCGGACTGTTCCTGCTTGCCGCGAACTACTTCCGCTCGGAGCGCATTCTCCAGACGTTCGAGCTGCTCGATCGCAACGTGCCCGAAGAGCAGTGACGGCTACCCCGCGCGGGCCAGGGTCGCCGGACGGCCCCGCAGCAACGACTCGGGGAAGAGCTTCCACAACGGCTGAGGCGAATACTCCCGGCCGAGCTCGATGAGGGCTGTTGGCTGACGCGGCAAGCGGATGAGCTCTTCCCGTGCGACGCCCAACACCCGCGCGAGATGGCCCAGCGGCCACTTGTCCTTGAGGCGCTCGAAGGCTGCTTCGTCGTCGTCTTCGTCCGGCAGCTCCACGTCGACGTACCGAAGCGTCTCGCCACCGACCCGCCGGCCGTTCCCGTACGCCATCACCTGCTCGAGCTCGTCGGGATCGAAGACGTAGACATGGAGCGCGGTCTTGAGGTGCTCGGAGAGCCGTCGCGCCAGCCCGTGATGCGAGAGGTACCATCGCGCGCCCCCGCGGCCATAGGTGAACGGCGCGTCCCACGCGAAGCGCACCAGCCCGGGCCCGCCCAACACCGTCACCTGGAGCGCCACGTCGACGGGCGACTGGCCGTCTTCCTCGAGCGCGAACCTCGCCACCTGCGCCAGCCAGGCGACGTCCACGTCCTCGAACCGGCACAAATACCCACCGTGCGATTCCAACCGAGAGTCCCCCACGTGCGAGCCTGAACGCGGCCGCGCGCCTACTTGAATATACCAGTCCCGACAAGTGAGGCTTCGGGGGCCTTTGCAGTCTTTTCCGGGGGTTTAACGCGAGGCGTCGCAGATTCCGCCCGTCCGTCACACATCCTTGGCCCTCGGCCACGGGACGGCGCTGCCGACTGTCACCATTCGGCCAGCCGCGCCCGGCACGGCTCTTGCGCAAGGTCGATCGACCCTTACGGTTTACGCATGCGAATCGACAAATTCACGGTCAAGGCGCAGGAAGCGATTCAGGAGGGCCAGTCGTTGGCCCGCCGCGCGAACCACCCCAACTACGAGCCAGAGCACCTGCTCCGCGCGCTGCTCGACCAGCAGGACGGCGTGGTGGTGCCGATGCTCCAGAAGATCGGCGCAGACCTCAAGCTCGTCGGCGGCCGGGTCGACGACGCGCTCTCGCGCATGCCCACCATCAAGGGTGGCCAGACGTCGATCTCCAACCGCCTCATGTCGTTGTTCGACAAGGCCGAAGACGAGGCCAAGGCGATGAAGGACGAGTTCACCTCGTCCGAGCACCTGCTCCTGGCGCTCGCGCAGGACAAGGGCGCCGCCGGTGAGGTGCTCGCCTCGTCGGGCGTGAAGAAGGAACGCGTCACCACCGTGCTCAAGGAGCTTCGCGGCACCGGGCGTGTCACCAGCCAGGACCCCGAGGGCACCTACCGCGCCCTCGAGAAGTACGGCCGCGACCTCACCGAGAGCGCCCGTGCCGGCAAGCTCGACCCGGTGATCGGCCGCGACGAAGAGATCCGCCGCTCCATCCAGGTGCTGTCGCGGCGCACCAAGAACAACCCGGTGCTGATCGGCGAGCCCGGCGTGGGCAAGACCGCCATCGCCGAGGGCCTCGCGCGGCGCATCGTCGACGGCGACGTGCCCGAGAGCCTCAAGCGCAAGCGCCTCATCACCCTCGACTTGAGCGCGATGGTGGCCGGCGCCAAGTTCCGCGGCGAGTTCGAGGAGCGCCTCAAGGCCGTCCTCAAGGAAGTCTCGAGCGCCAACGGCGACATCATCCTCTTCATCGACGAACTGCACACGCTGGTGGGCGCCGGGAAGGCCGAGGGCGCGATGGACGCCGGCAACATGCTCAAGCCCGCGCTGGCGCGTGGCGAGCTGCACTGCATCGGCGCCACCACCCTCGACGAATACCGCAAGCACATCGAGAAGGACGCCGCCCTCGAGCGCCGCTTCCAGCCCGTCTTCGTCGGCGAGCCCTCGGTGCAGGACACCATCTCGATCCTGCGCGGCCTCAAGGAGCGCTACGAGGTGCATCACGGCGTGCACATTCAGGACACTGCCCTCGTCGCCGCCGCCACCCTCTCGAACCGCTACATCTCCGACCGGTTCCTGCCCGACAAGGCGATCGATCTCGTCGACGAGGCCGCGTCCCGACTGCGCATCGAGATCGACTCCATGCCCACCGAGGTCGACGATGTGCGCCGCAAGCTCGTGCAGCTCGAGATCGAACGTGAAGGCCTCAAGAAGGAGACCGACGTGCACTCGAAGGAGCGCCTCGAGACCCTGGAGAAGGAGATCGCAGGGCTCACCGAGACCTTCGCCGCGCTCAAGGCGCATTGGGAAGCCGAGAAGGCCGTCATCTCTGCCATCCGCGGCGTGAAGGAGAAGGTCGAACAGGCGCGAACCGATCAGGCCGGCGCCGAGCGACGCGGCGACCTCAACAAGGCCGCCGAGATCAAGTTCGGGGTCCTGCCTTCCCTCGAGAAGGAGCTCGGCCAGCAGAACGCGCGGCTCGTCGAGCTGCAGAAGAAGCAGAAGTTCCTGAAAGAAGAGGTCGACAGCGAAGACATCGCCGAGGTCGTCGGCAAGTGGACCGGGATTCCCGTCTCCAGGCTGCTCGAGGGTGAGCTGCAGAAGCTCGTCAAGATGGAGCACCGCCTCGCCGAGCGCGTCATCGGCCAGCCGAAGGCCATCGAAGCGGTCTCCAACGCCGTGCGGCGTGCGCGCTCGGGCCTCCAGGATCCCAACCGGCCCATCGGCTCCTTCGTGTTCCTCGGCCCGACCGGCGTCGGCAAGACCGAGACGGCCAAGGCGCTCGCCGAGTTCCTGTTCGACTCCGACCAGGCCATCGTTCGCATCGACATGAGCGAGTACATGGAGAAGCACGCCGTGGCCCGGCTCATCGGCGCGCCCCCGGGGTACGTCGGCTACGACGAGGGCGGCCAGCTCACCGAGGCCATCCGGCGCCGGCCCTACGCGGTGGTGCTCTTCGACGAGATCGAGAAGGCCCACCCCGACGTCTTCAACGTGCTCCTGCAGATCCTCGACGAAGGGCGGCTCACGGACAGCCAGGGCCGCACCGTCGACTTCAAGAACTCGGTGTTGATCATGACCTCGAACATCGGCGCCCAGACCATTCAAGAGGGCCTCGCCGGGAAGAGCGGACTCGACACCGCCACGCGGAGCGAAGTGATGAACCAGCTCCGCGCCAACTTCCGGCCCGAGTTCCTCAACCGCATCGACGAGATCGTCCTCTTCGAGCCGCTCAGCCAGGCGCACATCACCTCGGTGGTCGACCTGCAGCTCGCCCGCCTGCGCACCCTGCTCGCAGATCGGCGGCTGACCCTCGAGCTGTCGGATGGCGCACGCACCTTCCTCGCGAAGGAAGGCTACGATCCCGTGTACGGCGCCCGGCCGCTCAAGCGCGCGATCCAGCGGCACCTGCAGGATCCGCTGGCGCTCAAGATCCTCGGCGGTGAGTTCGTCCCCGGCGACGCCATTCGGGCCGAGGTCGCGGGCGATGGGCTCCGCTTTACGGTGGCGGCTCGGGCCTGACGGTCGAAGCTTCGGGAGCGGCGGGTGACGCTGGCGCCGCACCGCCCGCCTGGGCTCTCGCGATGAATGCGTCGTACTCGGCCTTGCGCGTGGCGGCGTCTGACAACGACCGCTGCTGCGCCTTCTCGAACGCGCGCACACCCGCTCCGTGCGAAAGCACGGGAACGACGGCGAACACCACCAGACTCAGGCCCCAGGCGACGAAGTCATCGGCCGACTCGAACGGGTAGCCGTCACGCAGAAACGCCACCGCGAGGTCGAGCGCCTCACCGGTGAAGATCGCCGGCAGCACGAAGCCCAGCGCGCTGCCGCCGATGAACCGGCCGCCCAGCCAGCTGACGGGCCCGAGCGTCACCACGAACCACAGCCGGTGCAGGCCCCAGTAGGTCACCAGCACGGCGAGGCCGGTCTGAAGGCCGTCGAGGGACTCGGCGAAGCGCTCCTGCAGGTCGACGCGCAGCAACGAGCCCACGCCCCACGCCAGCGTTCCCGCGCAGATGACGAGGAGAATCCGTCGGCTCGTGTTCTCCGCCCGCGCGAAGGCCGAGGGCACTCGGGTTGGCGTCGGCTCTGCCGGGCGCGGCGGCTCACTCGTCGTCATCGGAGTCCTCCCGCGGGCCTTCGCCGTAGAAGACGGCCTCGAGCGTCAGCCCCTGCGGCGGCGCCGTCTGCCCCGCGCGCGTGCGATCGCCGTGCTTCAGAATGTCCGCGAGGTATCCGGGCGGCTCCTTGCCGCGTCCGACCTCGGCGAGGCTCCCCATGATGTTGCGCACCATGTGTTTGAGGAACGCGGTGCCTTCGATCACGAAGCGCACCTCGTCACCCGGCGTTCCCGCCAGCTCCGCCTTCGTCACCTTGCGCACCGCGTGCATCGCCTGACAGTCCGAGGCGCGGAAGCCCGAGAAGTCGTGGGTGCCGACGAGCACGCCGACGGCGTCCTGCATCGCGGAGAGGTTGAGGGGCTGGAAGATCTCCCAGTGGGTCTGGCGGCGCATGGGCGAGCGGGAGCGCCGGTTGCTCAGCCGGTACCGGTACCGCTTGCCCCGGGCCCAGCGGCGGGGATCGAAGGCCGGATCGACCTCCTCGGCGCTCACCACGGCGATGTCGTCGGGAAGCAGCCCGTTGAGGCCCATCCAGTACGCCTTGGAGGGAAGATTCTTCGGCGAGTCGAAGGCCACCACCTGCCCCGTCGCGTGCACCCCGGCGTCGGTTCGGCCCGCCGCCGACACCGACACGGGCAGCTCGAGGAGCTCGTGCAACGCGCGCTGCAGCCGGCCCTGCACCGATGGGCCATTCTGCTGGATCTGCCAGCCGACGTAGTTGCTCCCGTCGTACTCGAGGACCAGCTTCACCCGCGGCATGCCGTTGGCATTGTCCCCACGAACCCCCGGGGAAGTCGACCACCACGTGTGGCCATCACCCCTCGGTCCGTGTCTTTTCGGAGACGGGGCCTGGTGGAACCACCACCAGCGCCGGGCTGTCAGAGCCGACGTTCCCGCACCTGCCGAAGGGCTCCTCATGCCGCCTGATGTCCTCCTGGTTCTCGCGTCGAGCGGCCTCACCCTCGTGGCGTCGCTGCTGTTCTTCGTGAGCGAAGATCGCGCGCCGCTGGTCATCGAGGGGCCGCCCGTGTCGTTCTGTCTGCCACCTCATCGCGCCCGCCCGTCGCCGCAGCCCCCACCGCTCCCGGTGCCCCTCGAGTGCGCGGTGGATGTGTCGACCCAGTCGTTGCACTCGGTGATGACGCTCAAGCCCGAGGGAGACGAGTGGGTCATGACGCTCGACATGGCCCCGGTGCAGGACATGCCGGCGGTCCGCGTCGAGGGCACGCATGGGGTCGGGCAGGTGAACGACCTGCGGTGGACCCACAAGGCCGGCTACGTGCGCGCGACGCAGAAGCAGTGGAAGGTGAAGCCGGGCCGGGCGTGAGCCGTCGCGGCCCGCTCGTCCTCGCGACCGCGCTGGGCCGTCACGCGTGTGGTGAGGGACTCGACGAAGCGACTCCCTCCTGCTTCGGCGGCTCCGCGGGTCAACTCTCTCTCGAGGAGTTGGCTGCGCTGGTGGCGCACGAGCATCGGTACGACACGCGCAAACACGATGGCTTCGACTGAACTCAGAAGCGGAGATCGATCAGCGAGACATTCGCGCCGATCGCGAAGCCGCTCGCGGTCTGACCCAGAATCGGAGTCGGTGTCGGCACTCCGAAGGAGAGCGCTCCGGTCCTCGCGTCACGGCTGGCCACCGCGGGTTTGAATCGCGGCTGCTTGAAGAGGTTGATCACCACCATCTGAATCAGCGGCACGGCGACGATCGACCCCACCAGCAGCAAGACGTCGTTGCCGCAGCCTGTCGGAACCGCCGGCATCGACCCCACCGGACAGGTGACGGTGTTGCGAACGATCGCGCCGCCACCGGTCAGGTACGTGAGACCCAGCACCGCAGCCTGCGCCGCCAGGCCAGCGAGCAGCGCCGGCCAGGTGTCGGACGCGTAGTAGCGGCTGCCGTTCGCGATCGAGACCTGTGTCTGTGCCACGGCCAGTGGGGCGCTCCCGAACAAGAGCGCGGCCAGAATGGTCCCGATGACGGGGTCTCCAGAGAGGAGCCCGCCGCTCGAAAACCCGAAGAGGAAGAATGGCAGAATGACAATCCCTGCCGCGGTCAGCATGCCGAACAGCGACTCGCTCACCATGAGGCCCACCTCGGGCCCTGGCGGCTCTTTGGGCTGCTGCGGACCATACGGGAGGTACTGGGGCCTCGCCTGCCCCGGCGGAGCCCCTGGAGGCGCCGGAGTGCCCTGCGGGGTCAACGGTGGTGGCGGCGGAGCGATCGTCGGATCTGGCGGAGGCGCCTCGATGAGCGGCGGCGGCGACCACCCGGACTGGGCGCGCGCGAGCGACGGCACCAACAGGGCGACCAGGACGTAGGTGAGGAACCGCATGGGTGGACTCCGTCGAGCGCCGTCCGGCCGGCGAAGGGGTGAGCTATCGGGCAATCACCGCGATCGCATCAATCTCCACTTTGGCCCCTCGCGGCAAGGCGCTCACCTGCACGGTCGCCCGGGCTGGCGGGTTCGTCGGAAACGACCTCGCGTACACCTCGTTCACCTTCGCGAAGTCTCCCAGGTCGGTGAGGAAGATGCCGCAGCGCACGACGTCTCCGAACGACGCGCCCGCTTGCGTCAACACCGCCTCGAGGTTCTTCATCACCCGCTCGGTCTGCGCCGAGACGTCCCCGTCGACCAGCTGGCCAGTCGAAGGGTCCAGCGGGATCTGCCCCGACAGGAACACCATGCGTCCGGCCGGCACCGCGATCGCCTGCGAGTACGGCCCGATTGCCGCCGGCGCCCCGCTCGTCAAAATCACCTCACGCCCCATCGTCCCTCCTCGGAGAAAACCGCTCAGACGCGCTCGACCGAGTACACGCCGGTCAGCTTCTCGATGCTGCGCATCAGATCATTGAGCTGCTTCAAGTCGGTGATGGTGCACTCGAAGGTGTTCACCGCGCGGTCGTCTCCCGTCACCCGGCAGTTCGCCTGCGAGATGTTGACGCCCTTCTTCGAGAAGATCTGCGACATGTCGGCGAGCAGGCCGGGTCGATCGGCGGTCATCACCCGCAGCGTCACCGCCCGCTTGAACTCGCCCTTGACGTCCCACGCCACGTCCACACGGCGCTCGGGGTCGGTCGCCAGCGCCTTGTCGCAGCCCGACTGGTGCACGGACACGCCGCGTCCACGGGTGATGAAGCCGACGATGGCATCTCCGGGCACCGGGTTGCAGCAGCGCGCGAAGTGCACCAGCACGTCGTCGATGCCTCCGATGGTGACGCCGGACTTCGACTTCCGGCCCACCACCTTCTTGGCCATCTCCGTCAGGCCGTGGAAGAGGCCCGACGACGAGCTGGGCGGCGGAGCCTCCTTCACCTCGGCGACCTTCTCGGCCGGCAGGAGCAGCTCGACGAGCTGGGTCGGCTGGATCTTCCCGTACCCGACGGCGACGAGCACGTCCTCCTCGGTCTTGAGCCCGTACCCCTCGAGGTGCGGCTTGAGCTCGCCCGACTTGATCACCTTGTTCAGGTTGAGGCCGAAGCGCTTGAACTCGCGCTCGACCAGCTCGCGGCCCAGCGCCATCGACTTCTCGCGCTGCTGCTCCTTGATGAACGAGCGGATCTTCTGCTGCGCCCGGCTCGTCTTGACGAAGGTGAGCCAGTCTTTCGACGGGTGGGCCTGGGGGCTGGTGAGCACCTCGACCTGATCGCCGTTCTTCAGCTTGTACCGCAGCGGAACGATCTTCCCGTTCACCTTGGCGCCGACGCACTTCTCGCCGACCGCCGAGTGCACCGCGAAGGCGAAGTCCACCGGCGTCGCGTCGCGGGGCAGGCTCTTCACGTCACCGCGCGGCGTGAACACGAAGACCTCGTCGGTGAAGAGGTCGACCTTCACCGTGTCGATGAACTCCTTGGGGTCCTTCAGATCCTGCTGCCACTCGAGCAGCTGCCGCAGCCACGCGAACTTCTCGTCGTCGCGCGAGGCGACCGAGTTCTTGCCTTCCTTGTACGCCCAGTGCGCCGCGATGCCTTCTTCGGCCACGCGGTGCATCTCCTCGGTGCGGATCTGGATCTCGATGCGCTCCGACAACGGGCCGATCACCGTCGTGTGGAGCGACTGGTACATGTTCGCCTTGGGGATGGCGATGAAGTCCTTGAAGCGGCCGGGCACCGGCTTCCACTGCTGGTGCATGAGCCCGAGCGCGGCGTAGCAGTGGCCGACGTCCTTCGTGATCACCCGGAAGGCGATCACGTCGGGCACCTGATCGAAGTCGATGCCCTGCGAGCGCATCTTCTTGTGGATCGAATACATGTGCTTGAAGCGCCCCGTCACCTGCGACGGAATGCCCGAGTCCTTCAGCTTGCTCGAGATGAGCGCGCACACGTCCTCGATGTACTTCTCGCGGTCGTTGCGCTTCTGGTTGATCTGCTCGTTGAGCTCGTGGAAGTCCTTCGGCCGGGTGTAGCGGAACGAGAGATCTTCGAGCTCGGTCTTGATCCACGAGATGCCGAGCCGATTGGCCAGCGGCGCGTAGATGTCGAGCGTCTCCTGGGCGATGCGGGCCTGCTTCTCCTCGCTCATGTGCTCGAGCGTCCGCATGTTGTGGGTGCGGTCGGCCAGCTTCACGAGGATGACGCGAATGTCCTGCGCCATGGCGACCAGCATCTTGCGGAAGTTCTCGGCCTGCTTCTCTTCCTGCGACAGCTGCTGGCTGGCCGAGAACTTCGACAGCTTCGTCACGCCGTCGACGATGAGCGCCACCTCGTCGCCGAACAGCTCACGGATCTCGTCGGTCGTCGCGAGCGTGTCTTCGACGGTGTCGTGGAGCAGGCCCGCGACGATCGACGCCTCGTCGAGGCGCAGCTGCGCGAGAATGCCGGCCACCTCGAGCGGGTGGATGAGGTAGGGCTCCCCTGATTTCCGGACCTGCCCCTGATGGACCTTCGCCGAATAGACGTAGGCCTTCTTGATGATGTCGAGGTCAGGTGACGGGTGGTACGAGGAGACCCGCGTCAAAATGTCGTTCAGCCGAATCAAACGATACGATGCTACCACCCAGCCGGAGTGCTGCAACGCGTCAGCACCGATGAATCTGTTGCGCAAGCTGGCGGAAAGTCTCAATATCCTACCCTCATCATGATGGCGTTCCTCACCAAATCGCTCCAGGTCGTCTGCCCGAGGTGCGACTTCCTCAACGTCGTTGGCGCGGTGCGGTGCATGTCCTGCGGTGCAGCGACGGATGGGACGGCGAAGACGGAGCAGACGCCCAGGCTCGTTCCCCAGCAGCCCCAGGGGATCCCACAGGAGACGAGCGAGAAGACGGTTTCGATGGCTCTGTTGCCCTCGGCCTCGCCGTCGCACCCAGGCGAAGCGCCACCGGGCCTGCGCCGCAGCGCCGTCACCGCCGTGCCGGCCGAGCTGGCCGCGACGCCTGCGTCGCCCTCGTCTGGTCGAGGCGTGCCCGCCCGCCCGACGTTCCAGTCGTCTGCCACCCCTGCCCCGGCGCAGCAAGCCGGCCCGAAGTTCGGGCTCACCGTCATGGCCGGCCCGGCGCGTGGCCAACGCTTCCGGCTCGGTGCCAATGGGGCCCAGATCGGCCGCTCAAAGGGCGTCATTCTTTTTCCGGAAGATCCCTTCGTCTCACCGCTGCACGCGACGTTGTCGATCCGTGACGGCAAGCTCATCGTGCGCGACGAGCGCAGCACTTCGGGCGTGTACGCGTCGGTGGCAGGCCAGGAGACCATCGGCGACGGCGGCCTCTTCAGCACCGGCTTGCGGCTGTTCCGCTATGTCGGCGCCATCGAGCCCTCCCCCGCTTGGAACCGCGTCGACGTGCTCGTCTACGGCGCGTCCGTGCCGAACGGCGTGGTGCACTACGCCATCGAAGAGGTGTTGCTGGGCGATCGCGCGGGGCGCTGCATTCTCACGCCGGGCCCGGTGCTCACGATCGGCCAGGGACGTTGCGACTTCAGCTTCCCCAATGACGAGGGCCTGGCGCCGCGGCACTGTGAAGTGGCCCCCTTGCCGACCGGGGCGATGATTCGCGATCTCTCGGGCGGCCTCGGCACGTTCACCCGCGTCAGCGATGAGCGCGCGCTCAAGGCGGGCGACCGCGTTCGCGTGGGCCAGCAGACGCTCCAGGTCGAGCTGTTGTCCTCGTGAGACCGGGCTGCCGGACGCCGAAATCAGCACGCACGCCATGAGCCTGGAGGCACTGGTCGCCACGCCTCATCGGACCGAGCTCAGTGACCCGAGCGCTCTTCGAGGTACCACTTCGCCACGGTCGCTCCATCGAGGCGCAGCAGCGCGTTGTACCAGCGCTTCATGTCTTCGGTCCGGCCGTCGAGGCGCGCGACCTCCGCCAGGCGGTACGCGGTCTCAGGGCGTGGGTCGCTGAGCCACGCCTCTTCCCAACTGCGCGCCGCCGGAGCGAAGTTCCGCCTCGTGAACTCGGCGTCACCCGCCATGAGCGCCTTGTCGGCGTCGGTCGGGCGGCGCTCGTTCCTGGGCGTCACGAGCTCCCACGTTCGACGCTGGGGCTCGTTGCCAGTTTTGGGAACCGGCGCGTTGTCGGGCAGCGCCTCGTCGACGGGCGTGAAGTGATCCTTGGACTGGTTGACGAGCTGCAACACATAGGCGCCGGCAAGCAGCAGCGCGAGGAGCACCAGAATGCCGGTGGCGATCTTGAACGCCATGGCCCCGGTGCCCTCGACGGTCGTCCGGGCACCACGCACGGCGCCGGGCGGCGGCGCGGTGAGCTGGCTGGGCGAGGTCTGCGGCTCGTCAGGCGCGTGCTTGACGGTGTCTTCGCGCTGCGACCACGGCGAACCCATGTGGGGCGGCGGGCCCGAGACCTTCGTCTCCTGCTGATCGAGCGGCGTCACCTTGCGTTGCGGCACGGGCGCCAGCGACGACGCCGAGTGCGGCCCAGAGCGACGGCCCACTGCGGCGCGGCGCTCCTTGTCGATGGCGAGCAGCTCGGCGCGGAACTGCTCGGCCGTCTGGGGACGCTCGTCTGGGTTCTTGGAGAGCGCCTTCATGATGAGGCGCTCCATCGCGGGGCTCACACGCGCCTCGGGGCGGCGCTTGGTGGGCGGCGGCGGAATCTCGGTGAGGTGTTTGGTGGCGAAGCCCACCGCCGTGTCCGAGTCGAACGGCAGCAGCCCCGTCACGAGCTGATAGAGGATCACCCCCACCGCGTAGAGGTCGGAGCGATGATCGAGCTTCGCGCCACGCGCCTGCTCGGGCGACATGTACTCCGGAGTGCCACACACGAAGCCCGCGCGGGTGAGTGCGGGGCCCTCGTCGTCGCTCCCGTCGATGATCTTGGCGATGCCGAAGTCGAGCACCTTGACGAAGTCGGGCTCGCTGCGGCCCTGCGACACCATGATGTTCTCAGGCTTCAGATCGCGGTGGATGACGCCAACCGAGTGGGCGTCGGCCAGCGCCGAGAGGACCTGGCTCATCACCCGCATCACGCGGGACTCGGGGAGCGGCCATTCGCGCGAGAGGATCTGGTGCAGGTCCTTGCCCTGCACGTACTCCATGGCGATGTACATCGCGCCGTCGTCGGCCTGCCCGAAGTCGAGCACCGATATGGAGTTGGGGTGGTTGAGGCGGCTGGCGGCCTTCGCCTCACGCTGGAAGCGGGCCACCGTGCGCTCGTCGCCCAGCAACGCCTGCCGCAGCACCTTGAGTACGACGGGCTTGTCGAGCGCGAGTTGGGTGGCCTTGTAGACCTTGCCCATGCCGCCTTCGCCGATCATCTGCTCGACGCGGTACTTCCCGGCGAACGTCTTGCCGATGGTGTCGTCGACGGAGGGCACGGGCGAGTGACATGTTTCCAGCTTCCGCCCCCCTTCGCCAGACAGATTCACAGGCGTGGAACCGGCGTGCTACGCATGGGACCGAATGGCGAATCGTCCTCGAGTGGCGGTACGGGTGGTGCGGGCCGACGGTGGACCCGAGTCGGTCATTCCCATGCGCGGCGACGTGATGCTGTGTGGGCGGAACGGCGACCTCTCGATCCCCGATGATCCGTTCGTCGCCGACACCCAGATGCGGCTGTTCTTCTCGGGCCAGCGACTGGCCGTCGAAGACGTGGGCGGCGGCAACGGCGTCTTCACGCGGCTGCGGACCGAGCGCGAGGTGGCGACCGGCGGTGAAGTGCGGCTGGGTCGACAGCGCCTGGTCATCGAGCCCGTGCCGGCGCTCTCCCCCGGAGAGGATGGGGCGACGGCCTGGGGTTCGCCCGACGCCGGCTTCCGCTTCCGGCTCGTCCAGTTGATGGAGGGCGGCCTGCGAGGCGCGGCCTTCCCGCTGAAAGAAGGCGACAACCAGATCGGCCGGGAGATCGGCGACATCACCTTCCCCACCGACGGCTTCGTCTCGGGCCGGCACGCGGTGCTGCACGTCGCTCCGGACCGCGCGGTGATGCGCGACCTCGGCTCGTCGAACGGCACCTTCTTGCGGCTCGCCGCGCCGGCCTTCGTCGACAACGGCGACCAGTTCCTCATCGGCCGCCAGCTCGTCCGCGTCGAGATGAGCTGACCTTTTTCGTTTCAGTCGAAGATCAGCTTCCCGAAGCGCGGCAGCGCGTGAAAGTCGCCCACGAAGAGGGGTGAGAACGACTGTCCGTCGATCTGCTGCCGTCGCACGTAGTGCTCGAGCCGGTACGCGTTGAAGCGCCACACGTCACCCTTCTGCGGGGGCACGCGCGGCACCTGGTTGAGCGACGCGATGGGGATCGCCATCTCGGCGCTCCACCCCTGGTCCTTGTCGGAGTCGTCGTCGATGGTGCCGCGCACCTTCACCGCCGTCTTCATGCCCGACTCCCACTTCATGGCCGTGGGCAGATCGCTGCGCCGCGCCACGAAGGAGGCATCGAAGTTCACGTTGTGCGGCGAGACCTGGAGTTCATTGTAGGTCGCGCCATCGCCATCCGCGTCGAAGAACACCTCGGCCACGTCCTCGTTGTAGATGGGATCGTCCTTGTTCTTGAGCGAGCCCCACACGTCGGGATCCTCGCAATCGAAGGCGACGTAGACGTTCGTGTCGTCCCAGGTGAGTCGCACGCGGGTGCGCCGCTCGGCGATCTCATGCCCGTCGAGGCTCCCACCGAGGATCACCTCGGGCGCCGTCTTCCACGCGTCATCATCCAGCGCTCCGTCGATGGCCGGTGCCTTCGCGGCGCGCGGCATGCGGTACTCGGGGAGCGGCTTCTGGGCGCCTTCGAGCACGGGACCGAACGCGCGGTGGGAGCCGTCGTGGGTCGCGGGCGCGTCCAGCTGGAGCCGCCCCTGGTCGTTCCAGAAACCGAACAGCAGACGAATGGCGCCGGCGTAGTTCGGCATCTGGAGCTGCTGGACGATCTCGACGACCTTGCCCTCGGGCCAGGTGCCGAGCGACGGCGCCGAGGCCTGCATCTCCTGGTCGAGGTTGCCCAGCATCTGGCCGCTGGCGTTGTCGACGAAGTGGAGGAACCACTGGTAGCCCTGTGGCTGCGCGCCGTCGGCCCGGAAGTAGTGCTTCATCACCAGCCGTTGACCGGGCTGCGGGTTCTTCGGGTCGACCTGACTGCCGAGGTACCGAATCGCGCCCTGGTTCCAGCTCGCATTCGCCGGGAAGTTCACCGCCGGCATGGCGTCGACGGTCGGTGCCGCGCGGGCCGCCGGCGCCCGAGACCCCTTTGGCTTCGGCCCCGCCTGCTCGTCCCGACAGCCAGACAGCAGCAACACGGCGGCGATCATCACGTTCGAGAAGCGCATCGGCGCGCACCATGCCGCACGCCATGCGCCCTGTCGCGCCTGTCTCGAAGGTCCCTCCGTCGGGATGAGCTCGCCGAGGACCCAAGCCAATTCATGCGCTTGGACTGGCTGAGACCCCGCACCTGCACCGTCGTCATGATCCTCGACATCATCTGGAACGGCGAGACGACTCCCGTCGACCTCATCGATGGCGCGGCGACGGTGGGTGGCGGGGCAAAGGACGACATCAAGCTCGAGGGGCTGCCGGTGAAGCTGCTGACGCTCGAGGTCGACGGCCCGCGGTTGTCGATCAAGAGCATTCGGCCCCTGCGCGTGGGCAACCAGCTCTTCCCGGCGCACGTTCCTCGGCTGGTGATGCCCGGGGAAGCGATGACGCTCCCGAACGACGTGGTGGTGCGCCGCCCCGAGGATGAGGCCTCGAAGGAGCGCCGCAAGAACAAGAGCACCGACTTCCTCGCGCGCGAGCTGTTGTCGGGCGATCTCTCGGCGCTCGAGAGCCGGGCCGCGACGCTCACCTGCGTCGCCGGCGCGAACGAAGGCCACGTCTACCCCATCGCATTTCTGGACACGTCCATCGGCCGCGCGGACGACGTCGACATTCGCCTGCACGATCGATCGGTGTCACGGCGCCACGCACGGGTGATCCACCGCGGGCTTTCGTACTTCGTGGAGGACCTCGGCACGACGAACGCCATCTTCGTCAACGGCCAGAAGCTCAAGAGCGCCCGGCAGCTGTCGACGGGCGACGTCATCGAGTTGGGCCACACCATGTTGCGCTTCGAAGAAGGCGAACGCGCGCCCGAAGAGCGCACCGTCATCCAGAAGATGCCCGAGCCACCGCTCCCCACGCCCGCGCCGGCCGAGCCGCCGTCCAACGTGCAGGTCGCCGCCGAACTCGCCCTCCCTGCCCCCGCCTCGACGCCTCCGATGCCCGGACTGCTGGGCGGTGGTTCGACGACCAACAAGCTCCCGCAGCGCAAGCGCTTCGCCCGGGCCGACATCGTGATCATCGTGCTGGGCTTGATGTTGATGCTGTCGGGGCTGTCGACCGCCGCGTTCTTCTGGCGCGGCTAGAAGCTCTGACCGATCGTGAACTCGAACTGCACTGGCTGCAGATCGATGCCGAGGCGGCGGTTCAGCGGAATGCCCCACTCGAAGCGGAGCGGCCCGATTGGCGAGAACCAGCGGAAGCCAAAGCCCACCGAGTGGAAGAGCCCCAGCGGAAGATTCGGAAACGTGCGGTCGTTGAAGAACGGGACGCCGCGCGCGAACGCGTTGCCTGCGTCGTAGAAGACCACGCCGCGAATGCCGACCTTCTCGAAGATGGGGAACTCGAGCTCGATGTTGACGAAGATCTGCCGGTCGCCGCCGACGTTGATGGAAGACGTCGGTCCATCGGGCGTCGCCGCGGCGAGCTCCGCGGGTGAGATGGTGCGAATGGGATAGCCGCGCACCGTGAAGATGCCGCCCAGGTAGTAGAGCTCGGAGGCCGGCAGGCCATTCGCGGCCTCGAGCTGCTGAATGATGCCGAGCTGGAGCTGGCCTTTGAGCACCGCACCGAACGGGAGGGGGATGTAGCCGCGGAAGTTCCCGGTGTAGCGGTTGAAGAGGTAGCTGCCCCCGAAGGCGCGCGGCGCGAACTCAGCCGTCACGTTCATGAACCAGCCCTGCGACGGGAAGAGCCGGTTGTTGCGCTTGTCCCACAGCCAGCCAGCGCGAATGGCGCTCGTGTTGCCGCTGCGGAACTGATCGGCGAGCAACAACGACTGCCGGCTCGGCTCGACGCGTACGAACTCGCGCGTGTACCCGAGGTTGAACGACATCTCGTCGGCCACCACGTAGTACCCAAGGCTCGCGGTGCCGCCGTAGGCGTCTCGAATGAAGCCGAAAAAGTCGAGCTGCGTGCGGTAGGCGTCGATCGAGAAGATGAAGTTCGTGTCGAGGAAATAGGGGTCGAAGTACGACAGCTGGAAGAACTGGCGCAGGCCCGACAGCTGCGCCGAGAACGACGCGGCCTGGCCCCACCCGAGGAAGTTCTGCTGCGCGATCTGCGCGGTGAAGATGAAGCTCTCGATGTTGGAGAAACCCAGGCCCACCTGGAAGGTGCCGGTCGACTTCTCCTTGACCTCGACCGTCACGAGCACGTGCTCGTCGTCGCGGCCCGGCTTGTGCGTCACCTCGACGGTCTCGAAGAAGCCGAGCGCGGTCACCTTTTCCTTCGAGCGCCGCATGCCGCTGCCCGAGAAGAGCTCGCCCTCGTACACCCGAAGCTGCCGGCGGATCACCTTGTCGCGCGTCTTGGTGTTCCCGATGATGTCGATGCGCTCGATCGTGACCTGCTTGCCCTTGTTGACGTCGAAGGTGAGGTCGATGGTGCGCGCCTCGCCGTTCACCGCCGTCACTGGCACCGGGTTCGCGTACGCAAACCCCGAGTCGTAATACACGTCGGTGATCGCCTGGATGTCGCGCGCCAGGAGCGAGCGGTTGAAGATCTCGCCCTCCTTCGAGGTCATCTTCCCCTTGAGTTCGTCCTTGCCGACGATGAGGTCGCCCGAGAAGTCGAGCTTGCCGATGCGGTACGGCTCACCCTCTTCGACCCGGAGCGTGATGCTGATGAAGCGCTTGTCGGGCGAGAGGCTCACCACCGGCTTGTCGACGCGCACGTTGATGAAGCCGCGGTCGTAGTAGGCGGCCTGGATCACCTGGAGATCGCGCTGGAAGAGCTCCTCGCGGTAGGTGCCCTCGGAGGTGAGGAACGAGAGGTACCCGCCCTCTTTCGTCGCCATCACGCCCTTGAGCTCGGCGACCGGCACCTTCTGCACGCCGAGCAGGTTGATCTCGCGAACCTGAACCTTGGCGTTCTCTTTGACGACGATGACGACGTCGACCTCGGGCGCGCCCTCGACGGGCCGCAGCTCGGAGGTCACCTCGGCCAGGAAGTAGCCCTTCTCGACGTACTTGTCGGAGACCTTCTTGACGTTCCGCTTCACGGCGGCCATGTCGAGAATGCTGTTCGCCTTGATGTCGATGGTGTCCTTGAGATCGTCCTTCGACAGCTCGTCGTTGCCCGAGAGCGTGACGGCGCGCACCGCGGGCTTCTCTTCGACCCGAATCACGTAGGCGATGCCGGCCGGTGAGCGCTGCACCAGCAACTGCACGTCGTTGAAGTACTTGAGCGCCCACAGCGCGCGGAGGTCGTCCGAGGTCTTCGCGGCATCGAAGGCCTCGCCGACCTTCTGCTTGAGGGCGCGCGCGATGGCCGGCTGTTCGACGCGGCGGTTTCCCTCGACGCGGATCTCGATGATGCGGTCGGGTGATTCGTCCAGCGGGGCGTCGCTCGACTCGGTGATCCCCGTCTGCGCGAACGCCGGCGTGGCCGCCAAAGGGGCCAGGGTGACGCTCACAACGAGGGCGAATCGACGCAGCAACACGAGCGGAAGAGGAGCGCGGATATAGGGGAAAGGTCCCGGCCAAACGAGCGAAAACCTGTGTGATTGCCGTCCGATGCGCGAATGGACGTCAGGTGAGATCGGCGTCGACGACCAGCCCGTCTTTCAAGCGCAGCCGCCGGGGCAGCGACCGCGCCAGGACCTCGTTGTGGGTCACGACGATCGCCGTGATTCCAAGGTCTTTGTTCATCGTCCGGAGCAACGCGTGAATGCCCTCGCCGGTCTCGGGATCGAGGTTGCCCGTCGGCTCGTCGGCGAGCAGCAGATCGGGCTTCATGATGAGCGCACGGGCCAGCGCCACCCGTTGTGACTCTCCGCCCGAGAGCTCACCCGGGCGGTGATCGGCGCGGTGTCCCAGGCCCACGCGGTCGAGCAGCTCGCGCGCCGCGGTCATCGTCGTCCTGCGGTCGCGCCGGTGGATGAGGGCGGGCATGGCCACGTTCTCGGCGGCGGTGAACTCGGGCAGCAGGAAGTGTGATTGGAAGACGAACCCGATCTTCGTGTTGCGGAACTCGGCGACCTGCGCGTCGTTGAGATCAAACACGCTGGTGCCCTTGAAGCGCATCTGGCCAGCGGCTGGCGCATCGAGCGTGCCCGCGACGTGAAGGAACGTCGACTTGCCCGAACCTGACGCCCCGATGAGCGAGACCAGCTCGCCCTGCTCGATGCGAACGGACACGCCGCGCAGCACGTCGATGCGCTTCCCGTTGAGGAAGTACGACTTGTAGACGTCCACGACCTCGAGGAAGGGAGCCGTCATCGCGTCACTCGGACTTGAGCCCTTCGACGGGCTCGACCTGCGAGGCCTTGAGCGCCGGGTACACGCTCGCGAGGAACGTGACGAGGATCGCGATCACCACCGCGAGCATCGTCTGCAGCGGCACGATGCGCACCGGCAACGCGGGGATGTAATAGACCTGCGGGTCGAGCTTGATGCCCACCTTCTCGATGAAGAGGCACCAGGCGAGCCCTGACACGAGCCCGAGCGCGCTGCCCACCACGCCGATCTGCAGGCCCTCGGAGAGGAAGATCTTCACGATGCCCCCGTCCGGGACGCCGAGGGCCTTGAGCACCGCGATCTCCTTTCGCTTCTCGAGCACGAGCATGATCACGGTCGCGACGATGAGGCCCGCGGCGACGATCACGATGATGGTGAGGATGATGGCCATCACCAGCTTCTCGAGGCGGAGCGCCGCGAAGAGGTTGCGGTTCATCTCACCCCAGTCCTTCGTGCGGTACGGGTAGCCATCGAGCGCGTCGTAGATGCGCTTCATGATGCCGCGCGCGTCGTCGACGTCGTCCACCTTGATCTCGACCCCGCTGGCGCCCTTGATGCCGAAGAAGGTCTGTGCCTCGCGCAGGTGGATGTAGACGAACTTGGAGTCGTACTCGAACATGCCCGAGTAGAAGATCCCGGCGACGCGGAACGGGCGGCTCTTCGGCACCGGACCATTGGGGCCCAGCTCTCCACCGAGCGGCGAGACGACGTTGATCCGATCGCCGATGACGACCTTGAGCGACGCGGCCAACTCCTTGCCGACGATGATGCCCGGGAGCACCGACTCGTCCGGTGTGTTGGCCGGCAGATCGATCATCGGGTCGCGAATGATCGGCGACTCGGGCGTGGCGGGTCGTTCATCGAGCGCACCGGCACCGGGCAGGGGCTCCAGGCGCCGCACGCGGATCTTCGTGGGGTCGTCGAGCGCCTCCATCGGCTGACAAGGCTTGCCCGGCGTACACCCGAGCGACGACGGGAGATCGGTCACCGAGCCGACGGTGTTCGGGTCGATGCCCTTGATCATCGACCCTGAGATATTCCCCTCGGACGAGACCATCACCTCGTTGAGGATGAACGGCGTCGCGCCGGTGATGCCGCGCACCTGGTGGATCTTCTCCACCACCTCGGCGTACTCCGGCATCTCCGGCGTGTACTTCATGACGACGCCGTGGCTGTTGGTGCCGAGGATCTTCTTCTGCAGATCGGCCTCGAAGCCGCTCATCACGGACAGCACGATGATGAGCGCCATCACGCCCACCCCCACGCCGCCGACCGAGAGCGCCGTCATCATCGCGGTGGGCGTCTGCGCCGAGAGCCGCTGCTGGTTGAGCGCCTCGGCCGCCAGGAGCGGATCCGACAAACCCAGCTTCTTGATCCGCGTCCGGCTCACTGCGGCCTCGGCGGCGCTCACGATGGCAAGGAGGATCAGCGGGGGCACGATGCCCAGAATGAGCACCAGGAAGACGCCGATGACGAGCCGGGGTCGGAAGACCGAGACGTGCCGTGACGCGATGAACGACTCGTACGAGGTCCGCAGGTCGAACCGGCCCGACGCCGTCGCGACGAACCCCAGGTTGATTCCGAGAAAGGTGGCGAGCAGCAGGCCCGCGAAGACCAACCAGTAGCCGAGCTCTGGCCGTGTCTCGCCGAGGAGCGACGACAGGTAGACCACCTCACGCAGCCGGTAGCCGATGTTGAGCATCAACCAGCCGACGTGGTGCATCGCCGTGAGGAAGATCGGCACCGGCAGCCCGAAGTACAGCAGCGCGATCGTGAATTCGGGGATCGAGAGGCGCTTCGAGTTCGCGGCGCCGGTGAAGCCCGCGCCAAACGCGGCGACGAGGGCGACGAGGAGCGCCCAGAGAAACGCGTACACCGGCGCGAGACCTCCGGTGACGGCTCCGCCCGGGGCCGACTTGCCCACCAGGAGCAGGTAGAGCAACACGAAGCCCACTTCCGCGAGGAACAGCCCGAACCCGTACGCCGCCAGCGTGCCCCAGTGGAAGTCTCGGGAGTTTGCCAGCCGGGGAAAGAGCGGCTTCCCCTTGGCCGGAGAATCCACCACAGCGGAGGCCACCTCAGGCGTCAAGCCCCGGCTCAAGAGGGCCCACCCCGCGACCCAGCTTCCAATGCCGACCCCGACGGCCACGCGCGCCGCCTCGACGGCCGATGGATCGACCATGAGGGCCGCGGCCTGACGCTGTTGTTCGGCGACCACCACGGAGCCCAGGGCGCTGAGGCCGCCAAGGAACGAGCCGAAGCCGATCGCGCCCACGCCCAGCTCGCCCAGCATCACCGGCAACACGCCCGAGGTTGCGAACGCCCACACGAACGCCGCCATGCCCACCAGGGCGAGGGCGACGCCGAGCGCGGTGAGCTGGGGGCGTTTCACTTCGAGGTCTGCGGGCGGAGCAGCGGGAAGAGGATGACGTCGCGAATGGACTGCGCGTTCGTCAACAGCATGGCGAGGCGATCGATTCCAATGCCCTCTCCAGCGGTGGGTGGCATGCCGTGCTCGAGCGCCCGGATGTAGTCGGCGTCGTAGTCCATCGTCTCCTGCTGCCCGCGCGCCTTGGCCTCGACCTGCCCCTTGAAGCGCTGCTCCTGGTCGATGGGGTCGTTGAGCTCCGAGAACGCGTTGGCGATCTCCCGGCCCATGCAGAAGAGCTCGAACCGATCGGTGATGGCCGGGTTGGCGTCGTTGCGTCGGGCGAGCGGGCTGCTCTCGACCGGGAACTCGGTGATGAAGGTGGGGTTGATGAGCTCGCCTTCGACGTACTGCTCGAAGAGGAGCGCCGTCACCTCACCCACGTTCATCGTCGCCACCGCAGCCTTGTCGCCCGGCGTCTCGGCGCGTCGGAGGGCGACGGCGCGCAGTTTCTCGACATCCGAGAAGTCGTTCGCCGACACGTCCTTCACGCGATCGAGGATCGCCTGGCGCATCGGAATGCGCGGCCAGCCCTTGCCGAAGTCGATCACCTGCTCGCCGTAGGTGACCTTCGTCGCGCCGGTGACGTGCACGGCGGCGGCGGAGATCATCTCTTCGGTGAGGTCCATGAGGTCGTGGTACGTCGCGTACGCCTCGTAGAACTCGAGCATCGTGAACTCGGGGTTGTGCTTCGTCGACACGCCCTCGTTCCGGAAATTGCGGTTGATCTCGTAGACCCGGTCGAAGCCGCCGACCACGAGGCGCTTGAGGTACAGCTCCGGCGCGATGCGCATGAAGAGGTCGACGTCGTACACGTTGTGGTGCGTGACGAAGGGCCGAGCGGCTGCGCCCGAGATGAGCGGGTGCATCATCGGCGTCTCGACCTCGAGGTAGCCGCGCTGATCGAGGAACGAGCGGATGAACTGCACCAGCTTCGTGCGCTTGACGAAGGTGTCCTTCACGCCGGGGTTCGAGAGGAGATCGACGTAGCGGCGGCGGTAGCGCTCCTCGACGTCCGCGAGCGCCTGCTTCTCGGCCCACGCCTTCGCCTCGGCGTCATCCCCCTTGGTGAACTTGCCCGGCAACGGACGGAGCGTCTTGGTCAGCGGCCGATACTCCGTCGCGGCCAGCGTGAGCTCGCCCGTCTTGGAGCGAAACGCCGTGCCAGAGACGCCGACGAAGTCACCCACGTCGAGCAGCTTGTACGGGGCGAACGCCTGCTCCCCGAGGGCGTCGCGCTTGACGTGCACCTGGATCGCGCCCGAGCGGTCCTGGATCACCACGAAGCCGGCCTTGCCGAAGTCGCGCACGCTCACCACGCGTCCGGCGACGGAATACGGCCCCGGCTTCGAGGCCTCGAGCTGCTCCGCGGTGTCGTTGGCGTGCTTGGCGAGCACGTCGGCGGCGAGGTGGGCCGGGCGGAATCCGTTGCCGTAGGGGTTGAGCCCCAGCGCCTTGAGCTTCTCGCCCTTCGCGAATCGCTCGTCCTTCAGCTTCTTTTCGACGTCACTCTCATCCGACATGGCTGGGCGCATCACACGAGGGGTGTCGGGCAGGCAAGTGCTTTGAACGGTCGATCGAAAGACGAGTGAGGGCTCGGGTGACGCGGGCTGTGGTCGAACGGTTGGCTCGACTGGTCGCATCGGCTCGTGAAGAGGAAGCGGCTGCCAGGGGCCGGGCGGTCGAGACGACAGAACCTCGAGCCGGCCACCGCGCTCCAGGATCGCGCGGAGTGACGCTTCCCGATCCATCAAGGTCGCGAGCGCGGCGCGATCCGCTGGCCGACCTTCTCGCCGCAGCACCTCGATGGCACGACAGACGTCCAGCCACTCTGCTTCGATCGAGTGCATCGTCTCGAGCTCGACGACTCAGCTCGCGGCTGGCTGAACGACGTTCTCGAACACCACGCGAGGCTCGAGGCTGACGTCGAGGCTCTTGAGCACCAGCGCCTGTCCGTCACTCAGGCTCTCGTAGCTCCACTCTGCGGGAGATGGACCACGGCGGAAGATCTCGATTCGCAATCGCTCGGGATCGACGAGCACGTACTCCTGGAGCGTCGGCAGATGCCGATAGGCCCAGAACTTATCGCCGCGATCGTATGCCGCGGTTGAATCGGAGAGGACTTCGATGATGACGGTTGGCTCCGTCATCACGTCGTTCGCGCGCCGGTCCTTGTCCGAGCAGGTCACGAACACATCTGGGTAGAAGTAGCGGCCCAACGCCTGGACCAGGAGCTTCATGTCCATCGAGAACGGCTCGCACGCCGTGTTCGCGAGGTGACGACCGAGGGCTGCACCCAGGTTCATGACGGTTCGAACATGGGCTCGCGATGCGCCCGCCATCGCGTACACCTCACCGTCCACGAATTCATGCCGAACCTCCTGCCTCCGCTCCCAGGCGAGGAACTCGGCAGCCGTCATTTTCTGAGCAGGTGCAGCCATTCGTTCGGAGTGTACCCGAACTGGCCCGTCACCACGCGGCGAGCAAGAGGAACGCAGCCACCACTGCGGCCAGCAGCAACGGGAGAATCACCTCGACCGGCACCCGGTACGTCGCCTCGTTCGTCGCCAGGCTCTTGAGCAACGAGCGCCGACGCTTGGTCCGCCGCAGGATCATCGACGCCAGCGCCGCCGGCGCCTTCTCGCGCGGCAGTTCCTTCAGCGTCTTGACCGCCAGCGTGTACTGCTCGAAGCGCAGCTTGAGCCCCGCGTCGGCGGCCAGTACCTCGCGGAACGCCGCTTCGTCGGCCGTCTCCAGGGCGCCGTCCACCGCTCCCAGGAAGAGCCGTTCGACTTCGGCTTTGTTGAGTTCTCGCTGCACCACGTCACTCTCCTCGATTGGTGAAGGCAGATTCAAGCCTTCCCAGGATTCCCGCGAGCTTTTCTCGCGCCCGATGCAACCGGCTCTTCACCGTGCCCTCGGGCAACTCGGTGATCTCCATGATCTCT